>CAKZPF010000005.1 GCA_937138625.1 uncultured Caulobacteraceae bacterium
CACCATATGAAAACAACCTGTAACGCTGACTGACCGCGTGCGTATAAAGCTTTTTCGTCCGCTCCGCTCCGATAAGGGCAGAGACCAACATAATCAATGTGGATTTGGGCAGATGGAAATTTGTCATCAAGGCATCGGCTACATGAAATTCAAACCCTGGATAAATGAAAATATCGGTCGCGCCCTTCCACGGGGCAATCTGACCCGTGTCACGCGCCGCCGTTTCCACCAAACGCAGTGCCGTTGTACCCACGGGGATCACACGGCCCCCTGCAGTTTTCGTGGCCAAGATTTCTGCGGCAGCCTCGGGGGTAACTTCGCCTCGTTCTTTATGCATTTTATGAGTTGTGACATCATCAACTTTGACCGGCAAAAATGTGCCTGCCCCCACATGCAGCGTGACATAGGTGATATCAACGCCATTAGCGATCAGCGCGTCCAGCAAACCTTCATCGAAATGAAGCGACGCTGTCGGCGCAGCCACAGAACCGCGGTGTTTTGCAAAAACGGTTTGGTAATCCTCTTTATCCTGCTCATCTGCCGCGCGCTTTGATGCGATGTAGGGGGGCAAGGGCATGGCACCCGCCTCTTCCAATGCGGCATCAAATGCATCCCCAGTCAGGTTAAAACGCAATATGGCCTGACCATCGCGTTTTTCACAAAGTTCAGCATGAAACTGGTCACTGAATGTAATCACCTCGCCCACATCAACCTTGCGCAGGGGTTTGATCAGCGCACTCCAACACCCGTCTGCATCTGGGTCCAGCAGGGTGACCTCGATCTTGGCTTCACCGCTTCCACCTTGAACACCATGGCGTTTGCGCACACCGTTCAGGCGCGCGGGGATCACACGGGTATTGTTCAAAACCAAACGATCACCCGCCTGAAACAGATCAAGCAGATCACCGACAGTTTTGTCATGAAATGCGTCGCCCTCTGCAAACAGCAATTTGGCCGCACTGCGCGGGGTCATTGGCCGCGTGGCGATCAAATCCTCGGGCAAATCAAAGTCGAAATCAGAAAGCTGCATTACTTTTCCAAATTGGGGGCCGGACGGCGGAATATTTCACGAAAGAGCGAGGGCGTAAACGCCGACAGCGGGTTCACCACGACGCGCGGTTTATCGGTTTCCCCCCGAATGGTAAAGTTAAATCCAATCAACCCCTGACCCTTGCCCGAAAACAGCGCACCCACCGCATTTAGGGCATAAATCGGGGAAATGACGCCCTGTAAATCCAACTGCCCCAGCTGTTTGAAAAAATAGCCATCCACCGAAATTCCAACCGATGGGCCAAAGGCGGTTGCCGATTCAATCACAACCTGTTCTGGTGTGTTGCGGAATGTCACATCAACCTCATCCAGTGACATGCCCGCACCTCCAAGTTGATCCAACAATCCAACGATGCTGATTGCGTTCAATATCTCTAACAAAACGGATGAATGTTGAACGCGGATGTCACGAATGGCGATTGTTCCATCCAACTCGCCCTTGCGCGACGTGGGCGTTATTTGCATTTTTAGCGACCCGCCCGTGGCCCGTTTTACAACATCGGTCGCCATCAAGACCCCTGCGGCATCTGTGCTGACCACTTCCACCCCTGGTCCAAGGGGCGTGGCGTATAAGCGCCCAGCAATAGGTGCCCCGTTGATCGACCCCGAAAAGGGGCCCAAACCCTTTTGGTTCAGCGATGCCCGAAAATTCGAAACGGAATTTTTGGGATCAATAATCAAGCGATCCAATGCGATTTCTGTGCTCGTGTTCGACCCCGATCCACTTTGACGTCGTTCAAGAAAGTCAGCAAGTTTGACTGTGCCAGAGGTAATCGTAAGCGCCCCGTTTTTCGCTACACGCAGACCCGTGTTGAACCAATCCCCAACACGCAGTTTGGTCAGGTTAACCCCCGCATAGGCCCCATTTGATACGATCACATCGGCCTCGGCCTCAAGGCCCTGACCAGAATATGAAATACCGTCGATTTGCGGGGCATCGCCCAGCCGGCCATCCAAACGAAACTCCCCCTTGGCATTTGTGGATTTGCGCCAACCAAGGGTGGGAATACGCGCCCCAAACCCCACCATATCAGAGGTGATACGATATTGTGGGGCTGCCCCGTTTGGAAAATCAACAACGAACTCGGCCGCCGCCGTTCCGCGCAACAAATCCTGCGGCAAAGCAACGCCCAACCCGGATAAATCCCGATCTGACACGCGCAAATTCGCGTTTAACTGTGATCGCATATCACGTTTAGGATCAAGCGAGGAGACAAACCACATCTCGGACTGAATGCCACCAAGTTCGGCAGGACCACTTAGCGTGAACATCAGATCATCTATCGAGATGTCCAATGCATCTGACATGATCTGGGTGGACAACACATCGAATTTGGATCGCGCATTATACATCCGACCAGCTGCGGAATATTTCAACGATTTCGCAGCCTCGGTTTTGGACAGCAAGAACGACATATCGATCGTGCCAATCACACGGCCCGTTGTTAAATCTAGGTTGGCAGGCACCCGTTTTGACAGGGATACAGGTGGATGATTAAGCACCCAAAGCACATCTTCGTATGCGCCATCAATTTGCAATGACACTTCGGCAAGCGATGGTTTTATCCGACCATTCGGGATGGTATAGCGCGAGCCCGAAACATCAACGCGCCCTGTGGGCGTTTCAATATATCCTGCATCGGTTTCCAATGACAAAACGAAATCATGGCTCGACAAATGCCCCGACAGCCCCTGAATGGGTGGCGCGTCGGCAAAGGGGGCCATGACCAAATCCTCAAACCCCATGGAATAGTGGATCACAGGCAATTCATTTGGCAGGCGATGCAGTGAAAATTCATAATCCACCAGCGCACCTGCCGAAATATGATCGTCGATCCATTTGCGCGGCTTGGCCTTAAAATCAATGGGCCATGCAGAAAGCGCCTTGCGCAGCCCCACGCGCGGGGTAAAGGCATTGACGCGCAATTCCCACCCCTCTGGCCGCGCGGTGATGATACCGTTTGCATATCCATCAGACCCCTCGTCCAATTCGCGAATATAGGCTTCAGCCACTTCAATTTGGAACGGATCAAGGGATAGGCGAAAATCCACTTGTCCGTTTTGGCTTTTGAACGGTTCAATCAAGGACCCCAATGGATTTGCCGCCCGATCGACAATGTCGATATGGCGATGGCTTTGCTTATCAGCGAAGGCGCTTGCGTGCTCGTCACCCAGGCCATGCCTGCAGCGCCTGAGCACACAGC
>CAKZPF010000006.1 GCA_937138625.1 uncultured Caulobacteraceae bacterium
GCCTTCAACACCATGTTTTATATAGGAAATATAATGGTCAGGACAGCGAAATCAGCGCCTTACTTGGGAAATGTGGGGCCAGAATATTCTGGCATTTCTAGGGCACTGTCGCGATGGCGCTTGCTTCTCCGTGCAGGACGCAACAATAATATTTGCGACGATGACGGGAGGGGCATGATGAATCACGACGATTTCCCTGCGCTATTTCTAGACGCAGACAACGCTTCCAATATGTATCAAAGAACGTTTCTGCGGCTAATTCGTGGCGAATACATTGCGTTGTTTTTTGCAGCGATATTTTCCATGAGCTTCATGAATGATATCATCTACTACGTGCTTTACGCGGGAGTTTTCGTTGTTGGATTAGTCATCCTCATTGCTCGCGCGCACAGTAAACCGGAGCAGTGGTGGTATAGATGCCGCGCATTAGCTGAAAGCGTCAAAACATTGACTTGGCGGTATATGATGCACGCCGCACCTTTCGAGGGAGAAGATGCACAAGCAAGGACGCAGTTTCGAGGCCAACTGAATACAATTTTTCGCGAAAACATAGAAACCGCGAAACGCATCACGGACGATTGGTCTGGAAATGACCAAATCACCCGGGCCATGGACGCCGTGCGAGTTAAAACCCGCGAAGACAGAATGGCGTATTATCTAAAGAATCGTGTCGAGGATCAGCGGAGCTGGTATAGGCGGAAATCCAAGGCCAATCGCAATGCTTCCCGGATGTGGGTATGGATAAGTGGTGCCTGTTACGTCATCGCGGGTTCGATGGCCTTAAGTCGTATCGCTTTGCCAAGTTGGCAATATTGGCCAATCGAGCCGCTCATTGTCGTCGCAGCTTCCATCGTAGGCTGGATGCAAATTAAAAAGTTTAATGAGCTATCTGCCGCTTACACAGTAACCGCACATGAAATCGGCTTGATTAAAGCACTAACAGACGACATGAGATCTGATGAACAGTTCTCGGAATTTGTGAATGATGCGGAAAAAGCATTTTCAAGAGAACATACCTTGTGGCTTGCAAGGCAATCGGACTGAGGGGGAATAAATGTCTGGCGCTGCTTATGTCGTATTTGACGGCGACAATGATAAATGGGCGTATGCCTACATGAACGGCTGGAAGGCCAATAGAAATATAGATTTCACGTATCAAAATGCGCACGATCTGGACACAATGACAGGCCGCGCACAAGATGAGCAATACGTCAAATCGAAGCTGCGCGAGAGGATGAGGCATTCGTCTGCTGTTGTTGTCTTGGTAGGTGAAAAAACAAAAAATCTATACAAGTATGTGCGATGGGAATTGGAGCTTGCCCTTGAGCTTGGCCTGCCGATCATTGCGGCAAATTTGAATGAAACAAATCGACAAGATAGCAACAGATGTCCCGCAATCATTCGCGACAAGGGCTGTGTCGTTCACATCCCATATAAGCTTTCTGCATTGAAGCACGCGATGGCTAACTGGCCGAGCGAGTTTAGCCGGCTCAGCTATACCGATAGAAACGGTGGCGCTAGGCATTATACTCAGTTCGATGCAAGCTGATTGGATGAGGCAGGCCCCTACAAGAAGCGCGGAAGCTAGGCCCATTCCAAATTGCTTGGGGGAGCAATGTTTAATCTCTTGATGTTCAACGTCGATTGGCCCTCGGGCAGAGTCACCGTCCCTATGGGGCGGATGTTTGAATACACGGATGACCACATCACCGAGCAGTTTCGCGAAGGCGGCAACCCTCTTCTAGATCGTCTCACCGCTTTGCCGTGCTTGTTCTGCGAAGAAGGCACGACCGACGAAACCGCTTATATCGGTCAGATCAACCGTGCGCGCATTGTCGGCAGGGATGTGTCTCTTGAAGTCGGCTTCGACGCGGAGGTGCCACCGCTTCAGAACAGCATGATTCACGCGAACCGTGCAGAGTTGCACATGCCCCACGAATTCGAGTTTTCACGAAATCACTGGGCGGTGAAGGACGTTGACCTCTATAGATTCTTACTCCGCAACGTGCGCCCCCGCCGCCAGCGCCCGGCCGTGTTTCAAATCCCCGAACATGAAAACATCGAGCCTGCCTTAGCATCAGTGATGATGCCGTTCGATGCGGGCTTCAATGATGTTTATGCTGCCATCCAACTTGGCGCTGGCAATGCTGGCCTTCGTTGCAGGCGGGCGGACGACATTTGGGAGAACCCGGCAATCATTCAGGACGTGGTCTCCCTCATCGACCGTTCGCGCGTCGTCGTATGCGACTGCACCGGCAGAAACCCAAACGTGTTCTATGAGGCGGGCATTGCGCACACGCTTGGGCGTGAGGTGATTCTCATCACGCAGAGCGAGCACGACATTCCGTTCGATCTGCGGCACCTTCGCCATGTCCGTTACCTTAACAATGCCGAAGGGCGCGGTGCTCTAGCTGCTACGTTGCAAAGCAAGATGCAGACCATCCTCGGACACTAGATGAAAATCGATGGATAAGTTTGTCGAGAGCTATCCTAGATGGTAGCGATTTGAAGCTGGGGGTGTTGCAAGATGGCGTTCGATTTTTCTGTGCCTTTGCCGCTTGGGGAAGCAATTAACTTCAGTGTCGACGTTGGGCAGGCATTATATGTGCTTGGAGCGAATGGCACAGGTAAATCCAGTTTACTCCAACAATTCTACTCTCAACATCGGAAAAATGGCCGACGAATTTCAGCGCATCGCCAGACTTGGTTTCAATCAAATGCTCTAACCCTTTCAGCGCATGAAAAGAAGAATACAGAGACGTATATTTTAAATGATGATGCGAACCCACATTCGCGCTGGAAGGATGACTATTCTGCACAGAGAGCGAGCGTCGCAATATATGACCTAATTGACGCTGAAAATGTAAGGGCGCGTTCAATAGCGGGAGCTGTAGACGACAAGGATATGGATCTTGCGTTGGCGCTGTCGAAGAAAGACGCCCCCATCAAGATCATAAATGAACTTCTCCGCCTCTCGAACATCCCTGTGGAGATATCCGTTCAAGAATCCGAACAGGTCATGGCATCACGAAACGGGGGAACGAAATATAGTATATCCGAACTCTCGGATGGGGAGCGAAACGCGCTTCTGATCGCAGCAAACGTCCTAACGTGCAAGCCTGGATCAATCCTATTCATTGATGAACCAGAGCGGCACCTGCATCGGTCAATCATATCACCGCTGCTAACACTACTTTTCTCAAAACGGGTAGATTGCGCGTTTGTCATCTCCACGCACGATGTGATGCTTCCTCTAGATAATCGCGAAGCTAGAACACTCCTGATCCGTGGCTGCACGTACCGAGAGTCGAATGTCGTGAATTGGGATGCCGACCTGCTGGACGCGGACGGTGAGATTGATGATCAGTTGAAGCAGGACGTTCTCGGCAACCGCCGAAAGCTGCTCTTCATCGAAGGCACCGAAGCCAGCTTAGACCTGCCTCTCTATAGTCTTCTATTTCCTCAGGTGTCGGTGATCCCCAAGTCCACCTGCCGCGATGTTGAGCATGCAGTATCCAGCATCAGGGACGCGCATGAACTGCACTGGCTGAGAGCGTTTGGAATTGTAGATAACGACCGTCGACCGGAAGAGACAATTGCCGAACTAAAAGCAAAAGGTGTTTACGCGGTATCTGTCTTCGCTGTTGAGTCCATTTATTATAACACCTTGGTTCTTGAACGCCTTGCGGCTCGTCAAAACGAGATGACAGGGGCAGATACGAACCAATTGCTTGAGCAGGCTAAGGTTGCGGCGATCAACGCTGTTCGATCACACATTCAACGTCTCTCTGAGCGGGTGATAGAAGCGTCTGTTCGGCAGCAGTTGATGAGCAAACTGCCGAAGCGCTCAGATATCGCGGAAGCGCAGCCGATTGAGATTACGATTGATGTACCAACAGTTGTTGCGGAAGAGGTCGCGCGCCTAACACAAGCATGCGACGATGGCGATCTCAGCATGATAATCGCGAAATATCCTGTGCGTGAGACGCCGGCCCTTCGCGAGATCGCAATCAAGCTCGGTTTTCAAGGGAGAACCCAGTACGAAAACTCCGTGCGAAAAATGCTGATGGACGATCCCGAAGCCCTCGTCGAACTTCAGGCACTGTTCGGGACTCTCAAATCTGACATTGACGCTGCATGATCATCTACAGAGGTTTTTGTACGAATCGCAGGATAAAAATCCTCATTGCTTCAAGTAGTTAAATGTGATTTTCAGGTTTCATTTTGGAGGGGTATAGCGTAGGTGTAGTTCTCTGTTTCGTCGGCTTCGGCCCGCCACTTACCCGTCCAAAGACGGCCAAAGTCATCCAAAAACACTTGAAAAATAATAACTAAGCACTTAGGCTTTGTCCGAGGGCGTCCGACGAGATACCAACAGATACCACCAATTTGTTGGTATCTGTGTTGGTACATTTTGGAGGCCCGTGCGGAGATACCAACACATGGCGCTGACAGACTTGAAATGTAAAACAGCGAAGGGGGCGGATAAGGCCTACAAGCTTGCGGATGCTCACGGCCTGTATTTACAGGTCATGCCCAATGGGGCACGGTATTGGCGCATGAGCTATCGCTTTTTGGGAAAACAGAAAACTTTAGCCCTGGGCGTCTATCCAGAAGTCAGCCTGGCCCAAGCCCGCGAAAAGCGTGAAGCTGCGCGCAATCTGCTGGCAGATAACATAGATCCTGGTGAAGCCCGCAAAGCCGAAAAGCGCAAACGCATAGCGGCCGCCGAATGCACCTTTGAGCGTGTTGCGCGCGATTGGCACGATCGGCACAAGGCGCGCTGGTCAGACGGCCATGCCCGCACCATCTTATATCGATTGGAACAAGACATCTTCCCCGTCATTGGCCACCGGCCCATTGGCGAGATCAAGACCCCCGAAGTGATGGAAGCCCTGCGCAGCATTGAAGACCGGGGTGCCCATGAAATGGCCCGGCGGGCGCGGCAAGTGTGCGACCAGGTGTTTCGCCATGCCTGCATCACGGGGCTGGCCGAAAACAACCCGGCCAGCAATCTGCGCGGAGCCTTGAAGCCTTTCCGAAAGGGACACTTTGCGGCCATCGATAGCGCCGAGCTGCCCACCTTTATGCGTATTCTGGAGCGCAACGAGTTGCGACTTTTCCCCCATACGCGGCTGGCGATGAAGTTGCTGTTGCTGACCTTTGTGCGCACCTCGGAATTGATACAGGCCACATGGGATGAATTTGACCTCGAGGACCGCACCTGGCTGATCCCCACCGAGCGCATGAAGATGCGCCGTCCGCACTTGGTGCCGTTATCAGACCAAGCGCTGGCCATTTTGCGCGAGCTGAAAGAATTGAGCGGTGGACGGCTCTATGTCTTCCCCAGCCAGATCAAACCCAAGGGCCATATGAGCAACAACACCATTTTGAAGGTCATTGAAAAAATGGGCTATCGCGGCCGCATGACCGGCCATGGGGTGCGGGCATTGGCCATGAGCACCATCAAAGAAAAGCTGGGCTATCGCCACGAGGTAGTGGATCGCCAACTGGCCCATGCGCCACGCAATGCGGTGGACGCAGCCTATGACCGCGCACAATTCCTAGACGACCGGCGAAAGATGATGCAGGATTGGGCAGATTATTTGGATGGGGTGATAGCTGGGAATGGGCTATGAGCGAAGATGTAACACTATGGAAGCTCAATAATGAGTATACACTCTTAGAAGCGATTTGTTTGACCCTGGGTGAAAATCCAATGTATTTCAGGGGCATGAGGTATCCCGAACAGGAAACTTACCTTCCCAATGGGGCTATACCGCTTATCAAGGCCATTGAAGAGACCATATTAAACCGTGAGTTAGACGTAAAGGGCGAAGCGCGGCGGGTACAGCACACCCGAGAAGTCAATTATGTTATTGATATTAATAGAACAAGCGTCAAAAAGGAAGCTTTTATCGAGTGGCTGAACACCAAGGGGGTCCACTCTGATTTTTTTCACGGTGTAAAAACAAAAGCAAAGCCAGATACACCGCCTGATGCCTTCAAAACGCTAGAGCGCAAGACAGCGCTAAAGTTGATCATTGGCATGGCGGTAAAAGGATATGCGTATGACCCGAACGCTTCACGAAGCAACACGGTTTCTGAGATTAAAAGTGACTTAGAAGGACTAGGCATCGCCCTTGATGACGACACAATCCGAAAATGGCTGAGAGAAGCCACCGAGTTTTTACCCGAAGATGCCTTATCCGACCGTGATTGAAACCGAATCCGGTTTCGCTAAACCGAATAGCGCGCCAATTCGGCCACAAGCTCCGAAGCATAGTTTTGAATGTCCTCAGACTTCAATACACGAGGACGTATCACGATGGATTATCCCCCCCTTCCCCAAACCGGCTATCTGCGCCTGCCTGATGTTTTGCGCCTGATCCCCGTCAGCAAATCCACCTGGTGGGCGGGCATCAAAGATGGCCGATACCCGAAACCGGTGAAGCTGGCCGCCCGTGTCACGGCCTGGCGTGTTGAAGACATCCGCGACTTGATTGACAATTTGAGTGCCTGATTATGGGCGCATCCCATAATGCCCCCAGAAAACGCAGGCGATACAACACGCGCCGCATAAAATCTGGGCGGGCTTACAGCATACCAGAGTGCGCCAGATTGTTCGGCACGCATAAGAACACCATCAGCCAATGGATGAAAGATGGCCTCAAGCGCATTGACGACCAGAAGCCGTATCTGATCCGGGGCTCTGACTTGATTGCCTATTTGAAGGCCAAGCAATCCGCCCGCCGCGCCACGTGTAAACCCGATGAGTTTTACTGCCTGCGCTGTCGCGCACCGCGCCAGCCCATGGGGCAGATGGTCGATATTGGGCCACACACGGCTAAGGCTGTGAACTTGGGGGCCTTGTGTGCGGTCTGCGAAATCCCAATGCACCGCATCGCCAGCCGGAAAAATCTGGTCGAGATTCGCGCCCGCTTTGTCACGCACACACTGGCCAAGAGCAACATAAAGGACTGTGCCGAACCCCGCCTGAACAGTGACAACAGAGGAGGTCAAGATCATGACTGATTACAACCCCAAAAACGAGCGCATCAAGCACGATTATTTCATCCTTCTAACCGAAGCCCGGGGGCGGTCGCAGGCCACTGTTGATGGCGTATGTGCGGCCCTGCTGCGGTTTGAAGCCTATACCCGGTTCAAGGATTTCGCCACCTTCAACAAAGATCAGGCGATCGGCTTCAAACATCACCTTTTGGAACAGAAAGCGGAACGCACGGGCAAGCCGCTCAGCCTTTCTGCGGTGTCCCAGGTTTTGGCCGCCTTGCGTGATTTTTTCATATGGCTGGTGATGCAACCCAGCTATCGCGGGCGGATCAAACCCAATGCCGTTGAATATTTGCGGCTAACCGACAAAGACGAACGCGCGGCCCGCACAACCAAGCCCAAATGCTATCCGACTTTGGATGAAATTCGGCTGGCGATCAATGCCATGCCCACGGCCACGGTTCTGGAGCGGCGTGATCGGGCCTTGGTGGCCTTTACGATTGTCACCGGCATGCGCGATGCGGCCATATGTGGTGTGCGGCTGAAGCATATAGATATGGGCAAGCGCGCGGTGTTTCAGGACCCGCGAGAGATCAAAACCAAATTCTCGAAAGCGATCAACACGGCCTTTTTTCTCGTGGGCGAGGATTTCGAGCAGATCGTGATCGATTGGATCACCGAGCTGACCGATCAACATGGCTTTGGGGCAAATGATCCGCTGTTTCCTAAAACCCAGGTTCGCCAGGATGCGGATAAATGTTTCAAGCCCGATGGCCTAGCGCGCGAGGGCTGGGCCAATGCCGCGCCGATCCGTACCGTGTTCAAACAGGCCTTTGAGGCTGTGGGATTGCCCTATTTCAGCCCGCACCGCTTCCGCGATACCCTGGCGCATTATGCCTATCAGGTGTGTAAGACCCCGGAAGCGTTCAAAGCCTGGAGCCAAAACCTGGGCCATGAACAGGTGATGACCACGTTCACAAGTTATGGGCACATCCCACCCGAACGCCAAGCCGAACTGGTGCGGGGTGTGGGCAAAGCCCCAGAACCGGCGAATGATGATGATCGCGAGGTGCAGACCGCTTTACGAGTGCTGGAGCTGTACGACCGCAAGCGGCAGGGCGATAATCCGGTATAATCGGGTACGCTTTCGGGTGGTTGCGGTTGGACCGCACAGCTATCCCTGCTAAGCTCTAGACGCCGCCGCACCAGCAACCGCCGTCGGTTGCGGTTGGACCGCACAGCTATCCCTGCTAAGCTCACGGGGATTGAACAGCAGTCACTGGGATTTGTTGCGGTTGGACCGCACAGCTATCCCTGCTAAGCTGGAAGCACCGTTGAAGTGGCCGCGACTGGTGTTGCGGTTGGACCGCACAGCTATCCCTGCTAAGCTTCCAAGACTTGGCGAATGCAACCATCTCTTGTTGCGGTTGGACCGCACAGCTATCCCTGCTAAGCTCCCCGTCTATTGGAAAACCCAGGACGTTTTGTTGCGGTTGGACCGCACAGCTATCCCTGCTAAGCTCCGGGGGCCGGTGACGTGGTGGTAAACGTGAGTTGCGGTTGGACCGCACAGCTATCCCTGCTAAGCTCAACAGCCGCCACAACGCCATGTTTCACTTGTTGCGGTTGGACCGCACAGCTATCCCTGCTAAGCTTGTTGGCACTGACGCCTATAAGATGCGTCAGTTGCGGTTGGACCGCACAGCTATCCCTGCTAAGCTAAGAGTTCTTGGCGGTCATTCGCGCAGTCGGTTGCGGTTGGACCGCACAGCTATCCCTGCTAAGCTACCAACGCCCGCACCGCGCCCAGCTGATTGGTTGCGGTTGGACCGCACAGCTATCCCTGCTAAGCTTCAACACTCCGTTGGGTTCTACTCAAGGCAGTTGCGGTTGGACCGCACAGCTATCCCTGCTAAGCTGAAAAAGACCCGTAAAATTAAAAAGCCCACGTTGCGGTTGGACCGCACAGCTATCCCTGCTAAGCTGCCAGGTGGCCCGCCAAGGCCAGCCGCCACGTTGCGGTTGGACCGCACAGCTATCCCTGCTAAGCTACACCGTCATAACTGGACATTAGGCCACATGTTGCGGTTGGACCGCACAGCTATCCCTGCTAAGCTGCGTGGACAAATTACTTTATTGCGACTGGTGTTGCGGTTGGACCGCACAGCTATCCCTGCTAAGCTCTTATATTGTGACACAGACAGCCTAGCCGTGTTGCGGTTGGACCGCACAGCTATCCCTGCTAAGCTGCAATCGCGCTTTTGGGGGACATCGATGGCGTTGCGGTTGGACCGCACAGCTATCCCTGCTAAGCTGAAGCAAAATGCCGCCGTGCGGCCATCGCAGTTGCGGTTGGACCGCACAGCTATCCCTGCTAAGCTACATGGCCCCGTCATGATTTGACCCCCTTCGTTGCGGTTGGACCGCACAGCTATCCCTGCTAAGCTCTTTGCAAGGGCTATAATAGAACTGATGAGGTTGCGGTTGGACCGCACAGCTATCCCTGCTAAGCTCGGGTCTAAAGATGTGCGACTGGGATGCGCGTTGCGGTTGGACCGCACAGCTATCCCTGCTAAGCTCACTGTCTCCGACAATGGATTGCCAGATATGTTGCGGTTGGACCGCACAGCTATCCCTGCTAAGCTCCGGTGCGCAACATCGGCAATCATCAGTTTGTTGCGGTTGGACCGCACAGCTATCCCTGCTAAGCTTTTGGACTTTATAGCGTCAGGAAAGCGATTGTTGCGGTTGGACCGCACAGCTATCCCTGCTAAGCTAGCAATGTGAAAGTGGTCAATGCCATCACGGTTGCGGTTGGACCGCACAGCTATCCCTGCTAAGCTCCTGTGTCCTTGGCCCCACTGAAGTAAATTGTTGCGGTTGGACCGCACAGCTATCCCTGCTAAGCTGCTGCGGCGCGTGGCCATCGACGTGGTGGTGTTGCGGTTGGACCGCACAGCTATCCCTGCTAAGCTCAAAGGGGAACGTCCTTGGCTAATTTATATGTTGCGGTTGGACCGCACAGCTATCCCTGCTAAGCTGCGACCTGAAATACCTAAAAACATCCGTCAGTTGCGGTTGGACCGCACAGCTATCCCTGCTAAGCTGTGAAAGCAACACGGAAGGCGGTGAGTGATGTTGCGGTTGGACCGCACAGCTATCCCTGCTAAGCTCGTAACGCCAGAAAATACGGCGACAAGGTTGTTGCGGTTGGACCGCACAGCTATCCCTGCTAAGCTCAAGATCCGCAGGCTATGCAGGCGCAACAAGTTGCGGTTGGACCGCACAGCTATCCCTGCTAAGCTTTGGATGTGCGGTCCGCACACTTGGAGGCAGTTGCGGTTGGACCGCACAGCTATCCCTGCTAAGCTGCAATAGCGGGAAAAAAGCTATACGCTTTTGTTGCGGTTGGACCGCACAGCTATCCCTGCTAAGCTCGACCCCTAATAATCATCTGATTATTAGGGGTTTTTCCTTCGTGATCTAATGAAAAAATAACCAACATTGCCTTAAAATAAGCTGAGCTGTTCCGGTTTTCCAGGCGTCTCGATTCGCTTTTGGCCTCGAAAGCGTTGTGTTTGCGCAAATTGCTTATCGGTAAAAAACAGAACATCCAATTTCCCATACGGCGGCACAACATCACCAATTTGCTTCGCGTATGATTCTGCCAATTCGCGACTGGCCGCAAAGCGCGTGTACACAGAGAACTGTACCATCTCAAACCCAAGATCCAAAAGGAATTTTCTGAATTTTGTTGCTCGTTTACGCTCGGATTTTGTCACAACCGGAAGATCAAAAAGTGCCCATACCCACATCAGTCTGTATCCTGAAAGTTTGCTATAGCGGCTCATGCGACGTCCCCAGTTTCATTCCCACTTTGATCGTTGGCGGCATGCGGTTGCGGTAAAGGAGATAGTGGCAAATCAAGTCCCACGCTTTCGCCCGTGTAATTCTGGACTAAGGACTGGCTGAGCCGCACCAGAACCCATGATAATGGAGCCATGCCTGAATTGGTTTTGAAGTCAGACTGGATAACGGAGCAAAGAGCACGTTTACATTCGGGCGTGATCTCGTCAAAGCCTTGCCGAATCAGATCAATCACCAACAAGTCAATGGCGGGGCGGAAGGGCTCCATTATATCATCAGCCAGGCGCAGAGCATCCCCGCCACTTTTGTGATGTATGCCGAGAGAAGGATGCAACCCGGCCGCCACAATGGCCCGCGCGCTGGCTGCGCGTAAGATCGCATACCCATAATTCAACATGCCATTGACGCCGGGCAGATCACGCTCGCGCTTAAACCCATGACCCATAACCAAGGGCCAGTAATATTGCGCGGCCTGGGCTTCGGCATTATCTGGATCGCCAGAGCGCACAGACTTTGCCAAGCGATTGAGCCGTTCTGCATCAAGGCCAAGTGTTGCTGCGACAGCTGCTTGGGCCATAATTTTTGCTTTTACCAATTCAGCCCATAAACGTTTGCCCATGGGGCGGGTGGCATTGGCCTGGGCCTCGAACCGATGGCCTTGGGCATGGTGCCCACTGATCGGCAGTATCGCAGCTGCTGGCGCATAATTGTGTGCCAGAATGACAACCGGAGTGTTTTGGTTTGCCAATGCAGCCAGTGCAGCATTTGACCACATAATGCCGTGCGTGCTGGCTATGACCGCATCAATATCGGTTATGGGAATACGGCCAACCTCATTTGATGGACCGCCTTTGACCGCCTCGCGGACAACCAGAAAGCCACGATCCAAATGGACGCTGCGGCCATCTTGGGTGATTTCAACGATACGTCCAGGCATGATATTCCTCATTCAAAAGGAATATTCTCAGCAAGCAACATGCCAAAAGGCGCTAGGGCTTTACACCATAAGACCTGAGTTTCGGGGCCGCCGCAATCTTCCCCGTGGGACTAACGATTACACGGCGAGCCCTTCGGTCTTTGAGTTTGCTGATACTGGCTAGATCCCATCTGAAGGGATCATCCACATCATCATGGCGCTTCTGGTGAGCGCCCCCCTCGTTATGGTGAACGAGATAGAGAATGTTGTTACTTGGCGACAGCCGCTTCACCACCTTGATGATATTCACACCATCATCATCAAGCTGAACGGCATCCCCCTTGTGGAGCCGCATGATGTGCTTAGCGGTGGGGTGTTCGGTCAGCCATTTGGGCTGCCAGCCTTTCTGGTTGACCTCGAACACACTAGCGGCGCAGCCAATCCATTTACCATTTTCAAGCTCGATGATATCCATATGATGGTTGTCACCTGGCTTGACATACTTATAGGGCTCACCTGTTTTCCTGTCATGAATGGGGACCGCATCTCCCACTGGTTTTAACATGCGCACACGCCGCACACCCGTTTTTGCTGACCATTCAGCCAATAGTTTGGCCAATTCTTTCTTGTCACTGCCTGCCTCATAAGCAATTTGCTGCAGGGCTTCGCGTGTGGGAATGTCTCGAATCTGGTTGATTTCCTTGGGGGATAGGCCCGCAACTGGTTTTCGCACCACAACATTGCCAATATCGAGATCACCTCTTGCTCGATTGCGATCATTATCCCGCACCGGACCATATGCCGTTTCTTCGTGTAAGGGACCGGCCAGTCCATGATCTGGCTTGTGACTGACTATGATTTTTGTAACGATGTCTTGCACATTCTCGCGGAAGCCATCGTAAGGGACATCCATACCGGATGTCACCTTATCCAGTGTGGTTCTTTCATTGTGTGCGGCGGCGCGACTGATCTTCTGCAGCATACCCCGATCAATGGCGGCAATGGTGCAGGCATCAATGGCATGGTGGCGGTGATCATCACGGTTTTTACGGTTATGATCACTGAGAATACTATTCAGCCCCCAGCAATGGCGCAAAAGCGATGTCATGCGCCCTGTGACCACCCAAACCTGATTGGCATCGCAGATGCTGGTCAAATAGGTCTTGGCCGCACGTGACAGGTGGCGCGTATCATTGAGCTGGCGAGCTAGAAAATCGTTCTTGGGGTCATCCTTGAACCGGTCCATAGCGTCAGGTTTAAATCGCCAGCTTTTGTTTGCAGGCATGAACTGTGCGCGAGCCAGCATCTCATCCAAATTAAACATGTTCGGAATATGCTCGGCGGCTTCAGCCGGTGAATAATTCCGCTTCAGGCGATTGGCACGGCGCAGGGAGACGGTTTTGTTCGCACGGCTATCATCAAGTGTGCGTGAGAAGGGCAAGATATGCTCGATTTCAACCTCGGCTGAAAACAGTTGCTCCTTGCTGATGGTCTCGCCAGTGTAGGGACAGCAACGATTGAGCGGGCTGTCACCCAGCTCTTCCCACAAGCGTAATCTCAATCTGTTCTCACCATTCTGTCGCTCGCCCAACTCAGTGAGTTCTTTGTTCAACCTAGCATTTTGCTCTTCATTTTTCTTGTTTTCTTTCTGCGCCTTATCACGCTCTTTTTTCGATTGTTTGAGGTCACGGGCCAGTTCAATCACAATTTGATCTGGTTTTCCGTATTGCTTGATCAGCTCATTAACAACCGTACGAATTTGATTAAGGCCAATGTGCACGGTTGGATTGGCGATTTTGCCCTTCACCCGTTCTATATGATCACCCTCTGACGCAGCAGGGTCTGGAATAACGCTGCTGGTGAGAATCTCGCCATAGTACGGCAATTCATCATGCTGCTCTGTTGAAAACTGAGAATGGTGGTAGCCTGCACGTTCTGCGGCCGTTGAATAGGGCACAACATCCGCGTTTAGCTCATTAACAATTGCTCTCATGGCTGTAAGCCCTAAGCGCGATGTACCAGGGATGAGATTAATAGAAATGACTTCGTCAATAGATTCTGCTCCAAGGTCAGTATGCTTACGCAGCCAACCTTTTAGATCCTCCTTATCATCTACATATAAAAGTTGCTCTACGATTTCCTCTTGCTTCTCCGCTGATAACGCAAACCAGCTCGCGCCCCAAGGGCTTTTCCTTTTTGGGGTATCCTTGGCCAATTTTTTTGCTGTCTCGCAGCCCTTCAGCTTATCTTTTTGACCTTCAGCAAGGTTGATTTTCGCTTCTGCAGGCAGGTTTAGAGCTTTCCTTAGTTTGCTCATGGATATATCCACGCCTGCCAACAATTGCTCGGCCAACATATCCCGCGTTTCAAGATCAAGCCGCTGCTCAGGTGCGCCGAGCTCAAACTCAATGCGAATATTATTCAGCTCCTGATAAATGCGAAAAGCCTGTGTCAGGGGGTGGGCCTGGTAAAGGCGCTCTTCATGTGTGTTGAAAGGGCACTTACCTTTCAATGGCTTTTTCAGTTTGCGCTGGAATAACAAGGCCGATTTGATCTTATCGTATGCCTCTTGCGTTAGGGTTTTTGGGTAGTGAGATTGCTGTGCCATCCACAAAGCATCGAACTCGGCTTCGATAAGGTCTCGTGTTGGGTAAAAATCATATAAGGATTTTGAACCCTCACCTGTCATTCGGATACGCACAGGTTGGCGGTCCCGTGGGTTTTGCGCACTTTGCCTATCAGCGTAAAATTGCCCCAATGTTGCAAAGCCACCTTCTGCGAGGCTTTCTTTTAACCGCTTAGAGGCTAAGGCGATCTTTCCTGTTTCTTTGTCATCTGTTGCATCAGATATACGATTGCTCTTGAACCCTCGTCTTTGATTGAGATGAAATAACGCCCGCCCCAGGTGATAAATGGGGACTTTTTCTGATACAGCCTGCGCACGAATGGTGTACGGATCTATGGTCTCTAATGCCTTTTGAGATTCGCTATCATTCGGGAAAAGACCGTGCGCGCTTAGTAGATGCAGAAGATACTTGCGCCGTTGCAAATACCGATCCCTGCCCCGGCGCATACCCCGCGCCTCCCGTCGCTTTACGGCAAGTGGGGTCTTATCTTTTTCATTCCGACCATCTGAAAATAGGCGTACACCTGCAGCTAGAAGTTTAGTTAAAGACGATGGTTTGGCACAATCCGAAAGTTCATAGAGGGCCCATCCTATCGATGTATCACCTATGTCCAATGCAAGCCGCGTTTTCATTGTTTTGCTCCCCGATTATTTTCTGAGTGAATAACAACATGACAGAAATTGCAATTGGTACTTGCTCTCTAATTTGAATTTTGTATAATCGGGAAGCTTAGCAGCGATAGCTGTGCGTTCTCTCCGTTAACACGTGAGGATTCACACAAGATACGGGTGGGCCGCGGCCCACCCTTATTTTTAATCTGAGCGACTTAAAGAGCTTTGAGCCCAGGACTTTAACGATCGCAACACCGTATCGAAGCTTCAAAGCCCTGCCCCCTACACTGAGCATCCTAGTTTTTTCCCTTTTACGGCAGGGTATACCAGGTTGCTTTGCCGGTGCCGTGGCGGACAAGCCGGCCTTGTTCCAGCAATCGTTTGAAATGCTCTTTGAGTGTGTTGCGGCTTGCGCCGGTTAATCGGGTCATTTCACCTATGGTTATGCGGCCGCGCTGGCGCGCTTCATCAATGATCTGCGCGGCCAGTTCTGGCAGTGCTGCCAGCATCAGCTTTGCGCGCCATAAACACACCCATATTCATCCATATTTGGGCATCGTTTAATAAGGGGTGGCGCTATTAAACGAAAAGCCGTTTTGGTTTAATAGCGATAGACCTTATTAAAGGTTCAGGGTATAAGGTGGGGCATGAACGTCTCTAAGCAACGTCTTGGCCAATATATTCCCTCAACAGTTATGGGTGAGACGGTACGAGCGTTTTTGCCACCGCCGTTGCCGCCTGTGCCCGCCATTGACCTGGGTCAGTTTTATGAGCGCATTGACCGCGCCAATCAGGTTATCGGGCGGTTGGATGGCGTGTCCACTTTGTTGCCCGATCCTTCCCTATTTCTCTATTTTTATGTGCGCAAGGAAGCGTTGTTATCCTCGCAAATTGAGGGTACCCAATCATCGCTGAGCGATTTGCTGCTTTTTGAAAGTCAAGAAACTCCGGGCACACCGATTGATGATGTCGAAGAGGTTTCAAATTATGTCGCGGCCATGAATTATGGCCTGGAACGCTTGGAAAGCGGCTTTCCTTTATCCCTACGTCTGATACGTGAAATTCATGCGGTATTGATGCGAGGTGGCAGGGGGGCCACTAAACAGCCGGGGGATTTTCGACGTTCGCAAAATTGGATTGGGGGAACTAGACCCGGCAACGCAATTTTCGTGCCCCCCCCGATAGATAAAATGGATGAATGTCTAAGTGACCTTGAACGGTTCTTACATGATGATCGTCACAAGCTGCCCGTGTTGGTGCGCGCGGCCCTAGCACATGTTCAGTTTGAAACCATCCATCCCTTTCTTGATGGTAATGGGCGCTTGGGAAGGTTGCTCATTACCCTGATCCTTTGCAATGCGGGGCTGATGCAGGAGCCGATCTTGTACCTGAGCCTCTATTTCAAGACCCATCGCGACCAGTATTATGAGCTGCTCAATCGCGTGCGTAGCCATGGCGATTGGGAAAGCTGGCTGGCCTTTTTCCTAGACGGTGTGAGCGATGTGGCCACCGGTGCGTCTGAATCTGCCAAGCGTATATTAAATCTTTTTGAGTGTGATCGGATCATTCTGCAGGCTGAGGGGCGTCGCGCTTCAACCCTATTACGAGTGCATGAGCATTTTCAAAAGCATCCTTATTCAGGGGTTTCAATGCTCGCTGAGCACACAAAGCTATCATTTCCCGCCGCTAACAGCGCCATTGAAACTATGGTAGCAAAGGGGATTTTGAAAGAAGCCACCGGGCGCAGTCGTGATCGCGTGTTTGCCTATTCCGCCTATCTCGCCATTCTCTCCGAGGGTGCTGAGCCGATCCGATAGAGCTTATTCTCTGATCGTTTAATAAGACCGATCGCTATTAAACGAAAAGGCAGTTTTGTTTAATAGCGGATTGGGCGTGTGGCGGTTCTGATTTTGGCCACAAGTATCAAATCCCTTATCCCGCAAGGCAATTTGCAAGCGAGCTGAAATCGGCTATTATTGGGCGTTCGAAAACGCCTTATCGAGGTTTTGACAAAACATATATGTTTTGGACGTCGGAGGCCGAAGGCCGAGACGCCCCCTGAGGGACAAAAACGTGCAGCCCGCATGTTTTTGGTCAATCCCACCCAGACACAAAAAAATTGGTGGTACATTTGGGGGTATATGCGAAATTCGAAACGGGAATATATTTTTGAAATCAAAGCATTATTTTAACGTTTCGAATCCCTCTCTGGCCACAAAAAACGCCCCGCTTGGGGGCTTTTTTTGTGGCGATAGGGGTTCGCACCTTACCAATTCAGATACACAATATGTGGGTTGGAGCCGGAGCGCGTGTAACGCGCGGAGACAGGCGAACGCAGTAAGCCGGCCCCTCTCTCCCCAATGGTGCACAGTATTGGCATGAGTGGTCACTGTTTGAGGAAGAAAAAACTTTGACTATGGCGCTTTGGATATGAGGCAAAAGTTGCGAGGCCATCACTTGAACTCAGGGGATGGGGTTGCTACTTAAAACCAGAACATTCTGACTATACCTTCACCACTATCTAGTAAGGCTCCCATGACCAGCACCATTCAAACGATCCTTATTGCCAGTGATCTTTCCGAACGCTCGGACCGTGCCCTGCGCCGGGCCATGAAAATTGCACAAACCATCGGTGCAAACTGTCACGTGGTCACTGTTGTCGATAGTCAACTGCCGGAAGACCTGACCAATACCCTGGTGGCCCAATCAGAAGATACGCTGAAAACGCAGGTTCGTGATCTTGAGGGGGATGCCAAGATCCAGGTTAAGGTGGGTGACCCCCTATCGGAAATTAGCCAACATGCCCATGATATTCAGGCAGACCTTCTGGTTTTGGGTGTGCACCGGCCTCGGAAATTTCTGGATTTCATCCGGGAAACCACGATGGAGCGACTGGTGAAATTTTCTGATATCCCTGTGCTGCTGGTGAAAACCCTCCCCAATGCCGATTATCATACGGTTCTTGCCCCAACGGCCTTTTCACCTGCCTGCGCGAATGCTTTGAAAACAAGCCAGCACATCGTTCCCAATGCTGAGGTTGAGATGCTGCACGCCGTGCATATCCCTTTCCCTGGCCTAACGGGAGATGGGCCGAGCAGTGAGATGGCAAAAGACAAAAAGGCTGAAGCTGAACAACACGCCACAGAATGGGCGCAGCGCTTTTCACTCAACCTAGAGACGATTCCCCTGACCACTGTTACCGACGAGATCTATCCGGCTCTTCATCGTAAACTGGGAACGGACACTTATGACCTTGTCGCGATTGGGGCCCACACACGGCACTCCCCTTCTCGGCATGTAGGCAGTTTTGCATCAGAGTTGATTCGCAAATCCACCTTTGACCTATTGGTTGCCCAACCGGCCAGCTAAGCGCTGTCAGGTCACTTGTCAGCTCCCCTGCAGATTACGAGGCCGGCTGCCACCTCAAGGACCGCGACAACACATAAGATGTGTGTGTATCCGGGTCCACATTGGCCAGGGTGACCCAACCGTTCCCGAACAAGGTTTGCAACACGGGCTGCGCCTTGATGATGGCGTCAACCCTGTCACGAGGCGCATACACCACCGTCAGCAAGCGCTGGGGCTCGTGAAAAGGCTGACCATCAGCGGCATATACGGATTGCAACGGCAACCCCGTCATTAGGTCACTGCCATTGCCTTGCACGATGCCGATTTTTCCCGTGATGTTTTTGGTGATCTTGCTGCCGCCCCCATAGGCCGCATTGTCGAATGTTGAAAACAAATATTGGCAGTTGATCCATTGAGCCACGACCATAGGGGCCGTCAAAATTGTTGTCAGGAACTGACCATCCGGATCTTGACTGGGCTCATATGAATGCAAAAAGCACCGCCCCCCCAAATCGAGATCTCGCGTGAGCGCCCGCGGGCCCACCACAAAAGCCGCGTTGCGGGCCAGCCCCCATTCAGGCCGCACCTGGGCCCAATCTTGGGAGCGCAACCACGCCCGCTTAGCCGAAACCGTCGGGGCATGGCCCGCATCCAAATGCTGAAGGCGCACCGCGGTGTTCATATCTCGTGCTGTTTCCAAATCGCGCTTTAAGGCCGCAATGGCCTCGTCGTCTTCAGCAGAGAACACCTCGACCGCATCTGTTGTGGTGTTGTGCTCTGCTGCAAGAAAGCGAGTCGTCTTGGGGATTGCTATCCCATTCGCCTTTAAGCGCGCGCGGACATCTGAACGGTTAAGAAGATTTGCCAGGACACGGGCATTGCTGCCCCCATGGCGTCCACCGCAAGCCCCACAATCCAACGCCGTGGCGTAGGCATTGTTATGGGTGGTGCTGCCATGGCCACACAGCACCACCAATGGGGCAAAATCACGTGTCAAGCCCATCATCCGCAGTGCGTTCTCGGCAACCTGGGCCTGGTCATCCTCATGGATATTGTCGGTACATGTTTCTATCAGCACTCCAGGCCGCAAAGCGCCTGAAACTCGTCGCCGTAAACGCCCGGCCCAAGCAGGCACCCAGGTTTTTGCGGCCATCCACAGGCCATTGACCCAGCCCATAGCCTCCACCAAAGCAAAGGGGGCAGAAAAGGTATACTTTAGAGATTGATAAAGTCTCTTGAACTGACTTTGCCAACGATAGCCCGCTTGATCTTTCTGAAGTGTGACGTCCGAACCGCGGGGGCGGTCCTGAACATCATATTGTGGAGATAGCAAAACGGGACAAGAGTCATAGACCTCGCCCGTGCTTTGGTTGTGCACGCGCACCGGCACACCAAAGAAACCAGCGAACCCCAGGGTTTGATAGGCACCTGTAGATTCGAGGGCTCGGCGAAAAGGCTCGGAGCGTACATCAATACAAAATACCAATTGCGCTTTCGGACTTGACGGCTGTGTGGGCACAGACTGACGGCTCAACTGCCCCAACAACTGGCTGCGGTATTCGGCCTCGCGGATGGCCATGCTGTCCAGGGCCTGTTGGGCATCACGACGCGTATCGGCCGGGATCTCCCTTGGAAATAGAGACAATAGTGTGTGGGCGTCGGGCCACATGGCGCACGTGATAACAATGCGTACCGCCAAATAATCGGTTTGTGTAATGGGATAGGCATGACGGCCCTTTGCTGCCCAATCGGTTCGATATTTCACATAGCCAGCCCAACCGGGCATAGTGGTCAGTAAGAGCCCCAGAAAGCGTGCCCGATCCTTGGATTGAATCCGCAAATACTCAAGACCCTTACGAATGGCGGCCTCAGGCGTCTCGGGCAAATTGGCAAGCCAGGATTTCATGCCGGCAGCACGCACATTCAACCGGCGGTCAAAAGGCGCAAGACCGACCCAGGCGTGGTAAAAGCCCAAGTGCCGGTCAGGCATCGGCACCGTAGCCTGGCCCTCGTCTAAAAAGGCCTGGCACCATTTGATGGTCTCGCGGTTCACAGCTTGCATCTCTGTGGGCAAATGGGGGTTGCGGAACACATGGTCAGCCTCGGCCCATGCGTCTTCGATGGGCTTGTGCTCAAATCCTTGCAAAGGATTCACTGCGATCAGGTTTTCCAAGGGCCAGAAGGGCGCAATCTGTTGCCACCCTTGCTCGATGGCTTTCCTTAGCGTCACGTCTACCATCACATTAATCTCAGGCTTGGGGGTGTCTGGCTCTATGTTCAATTCAGGTTTCATGGCTCACCTTAGGATCTAGGGTAATGAGGGCGATAGGAGGTCACGGTCTTAGGGTCCGGCTGACTAGCGTTCAAAGCTCGGACATAGGCATGGCGTCGCCACACCTGTGAACGACCGCCAGTTGCAGGCGCACGCCGCAGCACCATGGCCAACCACGCCAGGAGCAAGATCGCCATCGCCACAATATGAAGGGTGTGCAGGGGCTGTGGTTGCATCAGATTCATCGGTGCCAACCACATCGCCACCGCTTGAACACTCAGGCCATACATCGCAGCCAGAGCACTGGTGACACCCAGACCCACCGGCAGCATCATGAACGGACGCTTGCGCAATACCGTCAGCGCCACTTGCGCCGCCGCAATGCCCGCCACCAGAACCAAGACGCTGGTGGTATCTGGCGCCAGCCATACCTTGCCCGAGGCCACAGCGAAGACAAAACTGCCCACCACACCGCAGACGACGGCCAGAACAACGGTGCGCAGTCGTGGGGGGTATTCAAGATCAAATCGTTTTTCTTGGGCGGTGCCGCCGCTGGCCAGAAACAAATAGGCCTTAAAGACCCCGTGCCAGATCAGATGCGCAATGGCCGCTGGAAACAAGCCCAAGCCACATTGCACCATCATGAAACCCATTTGCCCCATGGTCGAGCACGCCAACATACGTTTAACGTCATGTTGCATCAGCTTCCACAAGGTCCCGAGAACAGCGGTTAAAAAGCCCAAGGCAAAGATCACAAACAGCAAGCTTGAGACCTCAAGATACAATGGCGCAAATCGAGCCAACAAAATCCCACCCCCATTGACCAAGCCGGCGTGCATGATCGCTGAGACGGGCGTGGGCGAGTTCAAAGAGCTGAGCAGCCAAGTGTGAAAAGGGAAAATGGCCGATTGGGTCAAAGCACCCAGCAGCAAGACCCCCAAAGCCATGGTCATCTGAGACCCAGAAGCGTCTGAAGCATTAAGCGCCTGAATAGAGACGAGACCAGTATGCTGAGACATCAGCAAGAAGGCCACGGCCAAACATAATGCCCCGAACCCCAGTGTAACAGCGGCGAGCTGGCCAGCCGCTTTGGCGGCTTGCCATTTGGAGTTGTGGATCATCACGCGCACCAAAAACAGATTGGCGAACATCCAGGATGCCAACAGGATCCATATGTTGTCCGCGCTGACCATCGCCATTACCGACAGCAGCATGGCGCCAAGTGTCAGCAAGCTTTTGGTGCGCAAGCGATCTCCGGCCATATAACGGGAGGCAAACCCCAGAACACAAACCCCCAAAAACCCAACAACGCTGATCATCAGCACCGCCAGAGAGTCAAAATGAAACCAAGAGGTCAAAAGCCCGCCCATTGGCATCCCTTCCATACTAAACCTTATACACTTGAGATATGATATTAGGGATGCTAACATAAGTACAACAAAAACAATTAATGCGCACCATAAGGAATTCTTATGAACCTAGATACAGTCGCTCTTCACTGTTTTCTGGCCATCGCTGACACAGGCAGCTTTACCCAAGCCGCCAAACGCGTTGGGCGCACGCAATCTGCCCTCAGCCAACAAATGGCGAAACTGGAGCATCATCTTGGCAAGCCGCTTCTCACTCGTGGACGCACGTTGTCCCTGACCCCTGAAGGCGAAGTTTTTCTTGGTTATGCCCGCCAAATTTTCGCCCTCCATCACGAGGCCATGGACCGCTTCAAAGAGCCTGAATTGGAAGGTGAGGTCAGTTTCGGTGTACCTGAGGACTTTGCCAGTGCCTATTTGTCCCAGGTCTTGGTCGAGTTCTCGCGGCGGCACCCAAGGATTTTGTTGAATATCCGCTGTGATTTGACCTTGAATTTATTCGAACGCTTTAAGAATCAAGAGTTTGATCTGGTCTTAGTGAAAATGAACAGACCCGGTGACTTCCCCAATGGCCACGAGGTGTGGTCAGAGCTCTTGAAATGGGTGGGCGATGCGACGGTGCTGCGCGGCCCCAAACCCATTCCGCTGGTTCTGTCTCCACGGCCCTGTGTCTATCGCTCAGCGGCCATCCACGCCCTGGAGGCCGCGGGCCGCCCATGGCGACTGGTTTTTTCTAGCCCCAGTCATGCCGGCACTGTGGCCGCCGTGCGGGCGGGCATGGGGTTGACCGTAATGCCACCCACCATGATCCCCGACCACCTATCAGCTGTTGAGAATCCCAGCTTACCGCAATTGTCCGATACTCATGTATCATTGCTAAAGCATCAAGCCGATAATCCGGCCGTGAACACATTTGAACGCTTTGTTCTGAAAACCCTACGCCATTAGCGCGTTAGCTTTAGGTGTCTTTGCCACAGATTCAGATGACAGCGCTCAATGCTCGACCGGCCCAAGGTGCGCCAATTGACGTCGGGCGCGGGCTTCATGCGAGGAAAACCGCCCATCTCCCGTAAGCACCGCACAAACCCAGCCTCGGTGCGTACGGTTGTGTCGACAGGGGGTGGAACCGATGGTGTTTCATCTGGGGAGGCACGGCGCTTGCGTTCTAGGTCTTTGAGATATCGCAAATAGCAAAACTTCACCTGCACCGCATTCACGCGCACGCCCAACTGCGCCGACAGGATACGGGCAATGGCCTCGAAACTGTGGTCGGCATCCCGCAAGCGTTTGATTTCGATGCGATGCTCCATACGCCAAGGATATCGTGTGCCCATGCTGCCCACCTTGTGTTGGCTTGCCCCGATCACGCCATCTGCGGTTTACGTCCGCTGAAATGCCACAATAGATTGCATTATTGCCCATGGATTGTCGCCTAAAAACCTCGCACAACGGAGACATGGGCATCCGCGACCTGCAAATCAGCATGCTTAAACCTTGGATTGAAAAGGTGAAACGCGAACGGGGCTGGACCAATCAGCAATGGGCCGATGCGGCAAAATTGAACGTTTCCACCTTGGTGCGCGCTACCAATCCCAAGGTGCGCACCTTGACGGCCACCTCCTCGATCCTGCGCTTGGCTGAGGCCGCCAATGTTCCTCCGCCTGCGACCTCGCTGAGAGGTCAGAGCCACGAGGTGGGCGAACGGGGACAAACCTTGGGGTTCCACCACATTCCGCTGCACACCACACCCGCAGGCGCCACAGCGCCAGACGCCGTGTTGGTCTTCCTGAACAGCCAGGGTGACGAGACCACACCCCAGCACCCCAACCAAGCCAAGGCGCCCCCGACCACCCGAACCTTTGCCGTGCGCTTGCCCTCTGATCACATGTATCCCGTCTTTCAACCGGGGGACCTAGCCTATGTGATTGAAAATCAGATGCCTAGGCGTGATGATGACTGCTTGGTGACCTATTGCCTCAATCGCGACCAAGACGACGAAATTGAAACGCCCGTGGGCGTGGTGTTGCGCTATGTGGGGACAGAAGGCGAGACTGTGCACTGCCGACAGTTTACGCCCGATCGCACCCTCAGCTTTTCCAAAACCGATGTGCGTCTACATGCGGTGGTGGGCAAAGGGTAACGTAGTGCCAGCAAAAAAGAACGGCACGCTTCCCGGGCAAGGAAAGCGCGCCGCGAGAAGCCCCGCTTGCGTCAGGGGGGTCAGCGCAAGCGCTGGGGCAAAATTGTGGCCAACCCCATGAACAGAATGGCCAAACCGCCAGCCACCACGGGACCAGGAACTGTTGTCACGAGGGCTGTATACTCCGTACCCGTTTGCGCCAAGGTGGACTTGCCACCCAACACATCCGTCAGCACCCCTGTGGCTTTGATGGCAGGATAGCTGAGCATAAAAGCAAACGCCCCCAGCAAACCGCCACCAACAAACCACCAGGCGTCTCGCCGCCCCGTGGCCCCGGCCGCCAGCCCTGTGCCCGGGCAATAGCCGGCAATGGCAAAGCCAATGCCCAACAGCGCCCCACCCAGCACAACGCCCAGCGAACTCGCCTTAATGGACAGATGCCCCGCATCCAAAACCCCAACAGCCATACCCAGGAACAGCACCAGGGATGAAAAGCCAATGGCAAACAGAATGGTTTTCATCAAATGCAGGTCTCGCAAGCGCAGCATATTGATAATCAGGTTCGGGTTGGTGGCCCCCACTCGGTTAAGCGCGAAGCCAAAGACCAATCCGATCACAACAGCCAAAACAATTGACATAACGGCCTCCTAAACCTTGCGATACAAAATGATGGCCAAAGGGATGGCCGTGGCGAACAGTCCCAAGGCGAACAGATATCCACTGACCGAGGTCTGCATCATGCCGCTCATCATATGACCGCTGGTACAGCCCCCCGCCAGACGCGCCCCATACAGCACGATAAACCCAGCCAAGACCGAGGCCACAGCCCGTTTAGTGGGATCGGCGCCAAAGCGATCTTGCCAAACCTCAGGCATATGCACCTCGTGGCCAGCGGGCCGGTCGCCACCCAAACGGGACGACAAAAACGCCCCGGCCGCCATGGCGATGACAAACACAAAGCTATAGTTTAGCGGGTTGGCGGCGTTCTTGGCATATTTGCCGCCAGATTTATTCAAATACGCATTGCTACTGGCATAGCCGGATTTGCTGTCGGGATCCGTGGTGATGACATCGGGCGAGACCAAATCCCACACCATGGCGTCAGCAATGACAAATTGTGTGGAGACCCCAATGGGCTTCACCAACGCCACCGCCAATAAAAATGCAGCGCCCAAAAGCAGTCCGCCCGGCAGCCACGATATGGGTTTAGACATCCGCCCCTCCTTGGTTGTGTTCAGGACCTGCCTCTTGTGAGGTCCGCCTGAGATGTGATACCTTATTTGAAAATAATCTCAATTGAGATATATGTCAACTGAGGAATCATGAAAACCATAGACCGCGACGCCTTGTCACAGGCCTCTCTGACTCTGAAATATTTGGCCAATCCCAAGATCTTGATGATCTTGTGTCGTCTGGGGGAGGAAGAAGTCTCGGCCGGCGCGTTGGCCGAGTTTGTCGAGATGGAAGCCTCGGCACTGTCGCAGCATCTACGACGATTAAAAACTGATGGCGTGGTCACGGCCCGCCGCGAGCACCGGCATCTGTATTATCGGCTGACCGACGAGCGCGTACGCACCATCATCACCACGCTGCAAACCCTGTATTGTCCTGACCCCATATCACGCCCCTCCTAACCATTGGCATGGGGCTTGCCAAACGCTACACTGCCATCATGACCGACCCCATGACCCTGTATATTTATGATCACTGCCCGTATTGCACCAAGGCGCGCATGATTTTTGGCCTGAAACAAATTCGATTGAATTTGCAAATCCTGCTGAATGATGACGAGGAAACGCCCATCAAAATGGTGGGCCAGAAAATGGTACCCATTTTGGAGCTCGAGCCCGGTCAATATATGGGCGAGAGTCTCGACATCATCGCGCGCATCGATCGCACTTTGGATGCGCCGGTTTTGGTCGGGACACAAAACCCAGGCCTTGATGAGTGGTTGGCAAAAACCGCGGGTGTGATGTACCGCCTGTGTATGCCCCGGTGGGTCGACGCCCCGCTAGAGGAGTTTGCCACCGACAGCGCCAAAGCCTATTTCACCAAGAAAAAGGAGGCCATGATCGGCCCCTTTGCTGACGAGCTGGGCAAATCTGACGACTATATTCAGATGATCACTATGGCGCTGAAGGTGCTGGCCCCGCATATCCAAAGCGCTACGGCCGTCAATGGCACCTTGTCTTATGATGATATTCATCTGTTTGCAGCCTTGCGCTCTTTATCGATTGTCAAAGGCATTGACTACCCCGCCGAGGTCGAGAGCTACCGCCACGCTATGGCGCGGGCCAGTGGCGTGAATCTGCATGATGACATCGCCCGCTGAGACCTGATCTCTAAAGATTTTCGTCCAGGGCTTCCCACTGGCTTTGTGCCTCCAGCCATTCATGCTCGAGGGCTTCAAGCTTTGATATGATCTCTTCATAGGCTGCACCATATTTCGCCAAAGCGTCCGCATCCGTGGCCAGTTCGGGGTCGGCCAATGTGCGCTCGTGTTTATGTTTAGACGCATCTAAACTTTCCATCTCTCGCTCTAGCTTTTTGATGGTGTTTTCAAGACGTGCCCGCGGACCCTTTTTTGATTTTTGAATCTTGGGTTTGCTGGTGGCGCGGTCTTGGCTGCGTTCGGCTTGGCGTTCTCGCAGAACCTGGGCCTTGTAGCTTTCCAGATCGCCATCATAAGGCCGCACCGCCCCCCGGGAGACGACCATCAATTGGTCACTGACGGCATCCAGCAAATGGGGGTCGTGGCTGACCAAAATCACAGCTCCCTCAAAGTCATTCAGGGCCGAGATCAGCGCTTGGCGCGTATCGATGTCCAGGTGGTTGGTGGGTTCATCCAGCAGCAAGATATGGGGCGAATTGTAGGTCATGATGGCGAACATCAGGCGGGCTTTCTCACCGCCCGAAAGATCCCCTGCCGGCGTTTCCACCTTGTCCTCATCAAAGCCAAACTGAGCCAGCCGGGCCCGCAGCCGCGTTTCATCAAAGCGGGGCAATAGGCGCTGTAGCGTTTCATAGGGCGTAGCCGTCAGATCCAAATCCTCGGCCTGGTGTTGAGCAAAATACCCCACGCGCAATTTGCGATGGCGCATCATATCGCCGGCCTCGGGCGTCAGTTCACCAGCCAACAGTTTAATGAAAGTGGATTTGCCATTGCCGTTGGCGCCCAGCAAAGCGATGCGGTCCTCGGCGGTCAAGGTAAAATCTACGCCGCGCAACACCGGTTGCCCGGGCACATAGCCCACCTGCACCTGATCCAGGGTCAGCAAGGGTGGCGGCAAGGCATCGGGGCTTGGGAAGGCAAAGGCCGTCGCGCGTTCAGCGATGATGGCCTCGACCATATCCATACGCTCTAGCGCTTTCAGACGAGACTGGGCCTGTTTGGCCTTGCTGGCTTTGGCGCGAAACCGATCGACAAAGGCCACCATATGCGCCCGCAGCGCCATTTGTTTTTCATAGAGTGCCTGTTGATTGGCCCGCTTGGCCGCGCGTGTGACCTCGAACTGATCATAATTTCCGGCATATAAGGTCAAGCGTTGCTGATCGAGATGCAGAATGTGCTCGACCGTACGGTTGAGGATATCCCGGTCATGGCTGATCAGCAGCACGGTGTGGGGATAGGTTTGCAAAAAGCCTTCAAGCCAAATGATGGCTTCAAAATCCAGGTGGTTGGTGGGCTCGTCCAACAGCAACAGATCCGGCCGCTGAAACAGGGCGGCGGCCAGCGCCACCCGCATACGCCAGCCCCCTGAAAAGCTATTGATCGGGCGCTGCTGGGCCTCGTGGTCAAAGCCAAGACCCGCTAGAATTTGTGCTGCCCGCGCTGGGGCCTCATAGGCCTCGATGGCGGTGAGGCGTTCATAGACTTCAGCAAGTTCTAAAGCATCGGCCTCCACCTCTGCTCGATGCAACAGCTCTGCCCGTTCGGTATCTGACGACAACACCACATCGATCAAGGGCGTATCATCGGCCGGCAAGTCTTGTCGCACATAACCAATGCGTGCGCCCTGGGGCACGCTGATGTGGCCCAAATTGGGCTCCAGTTCTCCGGTCAGCAGTTTAAACAGTGTGGTCTTGCCCGTGCCGTTGCGCCCCACCACACCCACCTTGTGACCAGCAGGGATTTGCGCCGAGGCCTCGGACAACAAGGTGCGACCGCCAATGCGGTATGTAAGATCAGAAATCGTCAGCATAGAGGGCCTATTCGAGGATCTTGGCCGTGGTTTGTTTCAAAGCCTCCATAAAGGTGGGCGCGGTTTTGTCCACATAAGAGACCTGCACAAATCGGCGCATCACCGCCATCCAGATGGGACTGACCGCCAAATTCAAGGCAATGATGGCGATGATGATCTTATAACTTTCATTGTTCAGGATGCCGTTGTTCAGCGCCGTCGCCGCCAAGATGAACGAGAACTCGCCAATCTGGCTGATGGTCAGCCCGGCAATGAAACTGCTGCCCCAATGTTCGTTGGGCATGAACACCCGCAGCAGCACAATGCACACAAACGTCTTGAACACCAACACACTCACCAGCAACACCATAATGGATTTGAAATGCTGGGCGATGATATCCAAATCGATCAGCAACCCGATCGAAAGGAAAAACACCATCAACAGCACACTTTGCATGGGCTCGATACGCGGCAGAACCTTGTCTTTGGAGTGACTGTTGCCAATCACCAGACCCGCAAGAAAGGCCCCATAAGCGGGCGTCATGCCCGCCCATTCCGACAGCCCTGCCCCCGCAAAACACCACGCCAAAGCCGCCACTGGGATCAGGTCGCTGTGACGCTCGACAGATTTTTCGAAAATCAAACGCACGCGCTGACGCTTGGAGAGGAACATCACCAACCCCACCAGCAGCACCATGGCGGCGACAATCTTGCTGGCCAAAATCCAGCTGAATCCGTCGGCATCCGCACCCATGGCGTTGATGGCCATGATCATCGGAATAAAAATCAGATCCTGGGCGATCAAAATGCTGATGGCCAGCTGTCCGGTGACATTGTTCAACATGTCCACCCCATCCAGCAGTTTCACCGCCACCGCCGTCGAGCTGAGCGACATGATAAAGCCATAGACGATGCGCTCTTTCAGCGACAGATCGACCATGTGCCCCACCAAGAATGTCAAAGCGAAACTGAGCAAAACCAGAGCCAAAGTCGAGGTCAACGCCTGCCGGTAAATGTTGCGAAAGGTGCGCAGCGGCAATTCCATGCCCAAGATGAACAACAACAAAATCACACCCAGTTCGGCAAAAAAGCGAATGTCTTCTTCGTTGTCCAAAATGCCCAAAACCGACGGACCCATGATCACGCCCGCCAGCACATAGCCAATAAAGGGCTGTTGTTTCAGCTTGCTGGAAAACACAGCCGCCAAGGCTGCCAGCAAAATCACAATGGCAATGTCCGTAAAATGGTGGGGCATGGGATCCTCGGCCGTGATCTTTATGCATACTGGTGACGGCCTATGGGGGCAAGCTTTTCAGGCAGGAAAAAACCGGCTAGAGCAAGCCATGGCCACAGCATCTTCAAAAAAAGTGATTTTCGCCGCCCTTGCCGGCAACAGTCTGATCGCCGTCAGCAAGTTCATTGCCGCCAGCCTGACGGGCTCGTCGGCTATGTTTTCCGAGGCCGTGCACTCGGTGGTCGATACCGGTAACCAGGGTCTGTTGCTCTATGGCCTGAAGCGCTCGCAACGCCCGGCCGATGACCGTCACCCCTTTGGCTATGGGGGCGAGATTTATTTCTGGGCCTTTATGGTGGCGGTGCTGATTTTTGGTGTGGGCGCGGGCATTTCCTTTTATGAGGGCGTGCACAAGATCCAACACCCAACCCCGCTGACGAGCCCGATCATTAACTATATCGTTTTGGGCATGGCCCTGGTGTTTGAAGGGGCCGCCACATGGGTCGCCTTCAAAGAATTCAACAAAGTGCGGGGAAAACGATCTTTGATCACGGCCGTACGCGACAGCAAGGACCCCAGCTTGTTTACCGTGTTGTTCGAAGACAGCGCCGCCATTTTGGGCCTGTTGGTGGCCCTGGGGGGCACGATCCTGAGTGCGGAATTTGGCCTGTTGGTGTTTGACGGTGTGGCCTCGGTGGTCATTGGCTGCATTCTGGCGGCAGCGGCCATTTTCTTGGCCATCGAGTGTAAAAGCCTGCTGGTGGGCGAAGCCGCCCGGCCTGAGCTGCAACTGGGTGTGCGACACATTTTGGAGACCACGCCCGAGGTGGAAAAGATCATAACCTTCGCCACCTTGCACCTAGGGCCCCAGGATGTGTTGGTGGCAGCAGATCTAGCCTTCAGCGCAGATCTGGATACGGCACATCTGAAAGCCTGCATTGCGCAGATGGAACAGAAAATTAAAGCCGAATTTCCCAATGCCCGCCGCGTGTATTTAGAGCCTCAAGCGCTCTCAAATCGCTAGGGCTATCCTTTCAACAACGCCGTGTAGTGACCCGGAAAGACCCGAGCCGCTTGCTGAGCATCGGCCACCGATGTGCCGAGATCTTGGAGCAAACCGTCACGCAAATCATAGATCCAGCCGTGCAGCTCCAACTTTTGCCCCCTTGACCAAGCGTCTTGCACAAAAGGGTTGGCGCACAAATTGCGCACTTGGGCTTTGACATTGTGTTCACATAACGCGTTGACCCGTGCGCCCACATCGGAAATTCCAAACAAGGCCTTAGCGTGCTCGTCATAGGTATCGCGAATAGGATTGATCCAGTGGTCAATCAACCCGTTGCGCTTGCCCTCCATGGCAACGCGCACACCGCCACAGCCATAATGGCCGCACACAATGATATGCTCAACCTTCAGCACCTCAATGGAAAATTGCAAGACGCTTAGACAATTGATGTCCTGGGGCGGTGCCAGATTGGCCACATTGCGGTGAACGAACAGCTCGCCGGGGGCCAAGCCCAACAGTTCGTTGGCGGGCACACGACTGTCAGAACACCCAATCCACAAGAACCTAGGCGTTTGCTGAGACACTAGGCGGGTAAAGAACTCCGGATCGCCCTCAACCTTGTTCGCCGCCCATCGCGCGTTGTTTGCCAACAATGTTTTGACCATCAGTGCCCCTGCAATCACTACCTGCAATCACTATAAGCCTGCGACACTAGGTCAAACACCTCTGAAGCTCAACAGAAATTGTGGGGTTTTTCTTCCGCAGATCAATCCACGCTCAGCGGCGGTCCCAAGCCAAAACCATAGCCGAAGTGGCCGCCGCAACCGCGCCCCAACAAGCGGCGCAGTGGCCAAAAAAGACGGGGGCGACGCTGGGGTCAGCCTGCCCCGTCAGGCACAAGGGAAACTGCGCGCGCACCAAAGGATCCGTCATGCCCATCATGCCCACAGTGGCCAAAATACCTGCTAAAACCATCAAGCCATAAGCCACGGTCATACGGTGTTTTGCCATCAGCCGAGCGGCCAGAACCGCCACCTGAGTGTGTTGAGACATGTCAGCCCTCCTTGCTTCACACAGCGGCATATAGAAACATAAAGTGTTGTCTGTATAGGGGGCGCTTTGTCGCAGTTAACAAAGCCTAAATGGCCTGTGCGCTCGTGTCGCACCTGAAGTGCCCATATTTTTATTGAGATTATAAAAGGCCCTATGCACAATGCCGCCAGCTGATTTTATGGGGGCTAACTCATGGCTAAACACTCGCTAACCTCGGGCGCAGGCTTGCGCACAGACGTTATTGGCACCGGGCTGATCATGGCTCTGGGGCTGTTGTGGTCGATCTTTGTGACCGCAAAGGGCATCGAGCCTGAATTCCGCATCCAAGGCGCTACCTTCCTCGGCGGCTTCATGGTCGGGTTCTTTATCTTGTTTGCCTATGTCTTTTCTGGACAAGATGAACGCAAAGACGAATATATGGATGGGGTCGTTCGGGCCGGTGTGATTGCCACCATGTTCTGGGCCATTGCCGGGCTGCTGGTGGGGGTGATCATCGCCGCACAGCTTGCCTTTCCCAACATCTTTTATTTCTCCGATTTTGGGTGGTTGAACTTTGGTCGTCTGCGGCCCTTGCATACCTCAGCGGTGATTTTTGCCTTTGGCGGTAACGCCTTGATGGCCACCTCGTTTTACATCGTGCAGCGCACCTGCCGCACACGTTTGGCCGGCGGGGTTTGGCCGTGGTTTGTGTTCCTGGGCTACAATCTGTTCATTCTGGTGGCGGGTACCGGCTATCTGCTGGGGGTCACCGGTGGTCAAGAATACGCCGAACCCGAGTGGTACGCCGACCTTTGGCTGACCATCGTTTGGGTGGCCTACCTGTTGGTTTATCTGGGCACCATTTGGAAGCGTAAAGAGCCTCACATCTATGTCGCCAACTGGTTCTATCTGGCCTTCATCATCACGGTGGCCATGTTGCACCTGGTGAACAATGCGGCCCTGCCGGGTCACTGGCTCAGCAGCAATGCCTTCCCCGTTTTTGGAGGCGTGCAGAACGCGATGACCCAGTGGTGGTACGGCCACAACGCCGTGGGCTTTTTCCTGACCGCAGGCTTCTTGGGCATGATGTACTATTTCATCCCCAAGCGTGTTGAGCGTCCGGTCTATTCGTATCGCCTGTCCATTGTGCACTTTTGGGCCCTGATCTTTATCTACATCTGGGCGGGGCCGCACCACCTGCACTACACCGCGTTGCCACAATGGGCCCAAACGCTTGGAGCCACCTTCTCGGTGATCTTGTGGATGCCGTCTTGGGGTGGGATGATCAACGGTCTGATGACCCTGTCCGGTGCCTGGGACAAGCTGCGCACCGATCCGGTTGTGCGCATGTTGGTGGCGTCCGTGGCCTTTTATGGCATGTCCACCTTCGAAGGTCCCTTGATGTCTGTGCGCGCTGTTAACTCGCTCAGCCACTATACGGACTGGACCATTGGTCACGTGCACTCGGGAGCGCTCGGGTGGGTGGCTTTGATCAGCTTTGGGGCCATCTATTGCCTGGTGCCCTGGCTGTGGAAACGTCCTCGCCTTTACAGCATGAAGCTCGCGGAATGGCACTTCTGGATCTCCACCCTGGGCATCTTGCTCTACATCACCTCCATGTGGGTGTCGGGCATCATGCAGGGTCTGATGTGGCGGGCCTATAACGAGTTCGGGTTCCTGGAGTACTCCTTCGTCGAGACCGTGGAAGCCATGCAACCTTACTACGCGATCCGGACATTGGGTGGGGTGTTGTTCCTCGCTGGTGCTCTGATCATGGTCTACAATCTGGTGAAGACGGCCCGCGGAGACGTGCGTCGCTCGGAACCCCTTGCTGCTCCGGCCAACGCCTAGGAGGAGGTCGACATGTGGAACAAACATAAAATCTTTGAAAAGCACAGTTGGCTCCTCAGCATCGCCATCTTGGTGGTGGTCGCCATCGGCGGAATCGTCGAGATCGCACCGTTGTTTTACTTAAAGAGCACCATCGAAAAGGTGGAAGGCATGCGCCCCTACACGCCGCTTGAGCTCGCGGGCCGCGAGATCTACATCCGTGAAGGCTGCTACGTTTGTCACAGCCAAATGGTTCGTCCTCTGCGCGACGAGGTGGAGCGGTATGGCCACTATTCCCTGGCCGCCGAGAGCATGTACGACCACCCCTTCCAGTGGGGCTCGAAGCGCACGGGTCCTGATCTCGCTCGTTTGGGTGGCAAATATTCAGATGAATGGCATGTGCAACACATGACCGATCCCCGTTCCGTGGTGCCGGAAAGTGTGATGCCGCCGTATGCCTTCTTGGATCGTCCCCTGCGCCTCGAGCCGATCAAAGCCTATATGACCGCCAATACGCTCGTTGGTGTGCCCTATAGCCAAGAAATGCGCGACAACTACAAGGCGGACATCATCGCCCAAGCCAACCCCGATGAAGGCGATGTGAGCGCCTTCCTTAGCCGGTATCCTGGCGCGAACGCCCGTGTCTTTGACGGCAACGCCCGCGAGATCACCGAAATGGATGCCATTATCGCTTACATGCAGATGCTGGGCACCTTGGTGAATTTCGAGGTCTATGAAGGCGAAGCCGAAGAGCACCTGCGCTAGCGCGGAAACCGCAACCAAAGAGGCCAAGATATGGAACCCACAGAAGCCTATAAATCCATCAGCGGAGCTGCTGGGGTCTGGGGCCTGGTGTTGGCGGTGATCGCCTTTGGCTTGGTGCTGGTCTACACCTTGCGGCCTAGCAACAAAAAAACATTCGACAAAGCAGCAAAATCCATCCTGGGTGAGGAGAAAATCGATGACGACGCCCAAAACAAATAAGCAAGACGTCGACAAGGTCACTGGTGTTGAAACCACAGGGCATGAGTGGGACGGCATCAAGGAACTGAACAATCCTCTTCCACGGTGGTGGCTGAATGTCTTTTATGCCTGCATCGTGGGCTCAGTGATCTATTGGGTGTTGATGCCAGCGTGGCCGGGCTTGCCTGGGATTGGCGGATACACCAAAGGCACGCTTGGCTTCTCGGATCGTGCCAACGTTTCAAAAGACATTGCCCAATTGCAGGCCGAACGGGCACCGCTGGCGGCCAAACTGTCGGGTGCTGATCTGAACACCGTCGAACAAGACCCCGAACTGATGCAATATGCCTTTGCTGCCGGTGAGGCGGCCTTCAAAGACAATTGCGCCACCTGTCACGGCGCGGGTGGTCAGGGCGTGAAGGGCTACCCCTCCTTGGCTGATGATGTTTGGCTGTGGGGGGGGACCTTGACGGACATCCGTCATACCCTTGAGGTGGGCATTCGTGCCGATCATGACGAAACCCGTTACTCTCAGATGCCAGCCTTTGGTCGTGACGGCATCCTGAGCGCGCAAGAGATCTCGGATGTGACGGATTATGTCTTAAACTTTTCGGGCAACAGTGATGCCGGGGCCGAGGCCTTATCGCGTGGCCAAGAGATCTACGCCGTCAACTGTGTCAGCTGTCACGGAGACGCCGGGCTGGGCGACCGCACCCAGGGCGCCCCCAATCTGGCGGATGCCGAGTGGGTCTATGGCGGCAGCAAAGCCGAGGTCATGACCTCAATTTCCCGTGGCCCCTTTGGCGTGATGCCGGCCTGGGCCGGACGCCTGGACAGCTCCACTTTGGATGCTTTGGCGGTTTATGTCCACTCTCGTGGGGGTGGCGAATAGGGCAAGTGTATCAGGGGGGACTTGAAAGGATAATCAGAGTATGAGCAACAAGTCCCAATCCTCGGTCGAGGTTCATAACGTCAAGGCGGTGAACGCCGCCGACGGCAGAAAATTCTATAAAAAACGCGAGCCAATCTATCCCAAGCGCGTGAACGGCCAATGGCGGAAAATCAAATGGATCGCCATGATCGTCCTGTTGGGTATCTATTATGGTGTGCCCTGGTTGCGCTGGGATCGCGGCCCCTTCTTGCCGGACCAGGCGGTTCTGGTGGATTTCGAGGGTCGTCGCTTTTACTTTTTCTGGATCCAGCTGTGGCCGCAGGAGGTGTTCTTTATCACCGGCCTGTTGATCTTGGCCGCCCTGGGGTTGTTTTTTGTCACTGCCCTGTTTGGGCGGGTGTGGTGTGGCTATGCCTGTCCGCAAACCGTTTGGACGGATCTGTTCATCGCCGTTGAACGCTGGATCGAAGGCGACCGCAACGCCCGCATGCGTTTGGACAAGGCACCCTGGACATGGGACAAAGTCCGCAAAAAAGTCAGCAAACATATTGTGTGGCTGTTCATCGCCGCCGCCACCGGCGGGGCCTGGATCTTATATTTCCACGATGCGCCCACCGTTGCCGCCAATCTGTTTATGGGCACCGCACCGGTGACATCCTATCTGTTCCTGGGCCTGTTGACCTTCACCACCTATACGCTGGCCGGCACCATGCGTGAACAGGTCTGCACCTATATGTGTCCCTGGCCTCGTATTCAGGGGGCCATGTTGGACAACGACAGTTTGTCCGTTGTCTATCGCCATGATCGTGGCGAGCCCCGCGGCAAGCACAAAAAGGGCGAGCCCTGGGACAACCGTGGCCATTGTGTGGATTGTAACGCGTGTGTGGCGGCCTGTCCCATGGGCATCGACATCCGCGATGGGGCACAGCTGGAGTGCATCAATTGCGCGTTGTGCATTGATGCCTGTGACAGCGTCATGGAAAAGGTCAATTTGCCAAAGGGCCTGATTGCCTATGACACCGAAGCCAACAGCATCCGTCGGCAGATGGGCGACAAACCAGTGTTCCGCTTTGTGCGCAGCCGTACGGTTTATTATGCCACCGTATTCATACTGGTCTCGGCCGTCATGCTGTATGCCCTGGTCAATCGCTCAAGTCTTGATCTGAATGTCATTCGTGATCGCAGCCCCAACTTCATTCAATTGTCTGATGGGGCCATTCGCAATGGCTATGTCATTAAAGCCATCAACAAAACCGGCGAGGCCCGCACCGTCACCCTCAGCATCGACGGGCCCGAAAGCATGGCCTTGACGGGGCTGGGTGTGGCGGCCCACGATGGCGTGGTGGATATCGAGATTGCCCCCAACGCTGTGCGCGCCGTGCGTGTCTTTGCCACCATGCCAAAGGGCGTGGCCAAAGAAACCAATGATCTGACCTTCAACCTGGTGGACCCCGAGGACGGCAGCCGCCGCTCGGCCGCCGCCACCTTTGCCGGACCCAAATCATGACCACGACACCAGAACCTGCTCCGAAATTCGTCATCACCGGCAAGCATGTCCTGTTGGGAATGGTGGGCTTTTTCCTGATCATCGCGGTGGTGAACGCGGTGATGATCTGGCTGGCGATCAGTACCTTTTCTGGCGAGGATGTCCGCAAATCCTATTTGCAGGGCCTGGCCTATAACGACACCTTGGCCAATCGCGAGGCCGCTGCCGCCTTGGGCTGGAAAGCAGCCACCAGCTTGGTGCGCGAAGGGGAAACCGATGCCTTGCTGACGGTCGACATTCAGGATGCACAGTCAGCGCCCGTGCGCGGCCTGAGCGTAAAAGCCGAGATTAAACACCCCAGCACCACCAAGCTGGATCGAACTTTGGACCTGATACCCACGGAAATGGGCAGCTATCAAGTTGTGGTGCCCGATCTCGCCACAGGTGCCTGGCAGGTCTATGTGCAAGCCCGCACACATGACGCCACGACCGACGACATCCTGTTTGAGGTGTCATCCCGCACATGGATAGACGACTAGACCCCGCCCGCCCCACCGCACCTTCGGGCTGCCCCTCGGGCCTTGAGGCCGCCGTTGAGATCAGCAGCGGCGCGGACCCTGATGCCTTTGTGGAAACGATTGATGATCAACACCAAGGCCTAAGCCTGATGATCACTGGGGCCAAGTGCGGGGGCTGCATCAGCAAAATCGAAGGCGCCATGGCCGCCCTTCCCGGCATGGAAACCGCGCGTCTGAACCTGACCACCCAGAAGCTAACCTTGATCTGGAAAACCGGCACGGTTGATCCAAGTGCCGTCATCCGCACCCTCGAAGGTTTGGGTTATGGTGCGCGCCCGTTTGATATTCACCGCTTCAAAGCCGAACAGGATGCCCACGGCAAGCAGCTGTTGGTGGCCCTGGGGGTGGCGGCCTTTGGCATGATGAATGTCATGCTGTTGTCGATTTCTGTCTGGGCGGGATTTTCTGGTGAAATGGATCCCACCACCCGGCACCTGTTTCATTGGATTTCGGCCGCCATTGCCCTGCCGTGCGGTCTGTATGCGGGACGGCCCTTTTTCTCATCAGCCTATCAGGCCTTGAGAGCGGGTCAGGCCAATATGGACGTGCCCATTTCTCTGGCCATTTGTTTGGCGTTGGGGATGTCGGTCTTGGAAACCCTACGTGGGGCCGAGCATGTCTATTTTGACAGCGCCTTGATGCTCGAATTTTTCTTGCTGATCGGCCGCACGCTGGATCACCGCCTGCGCGCCAAGGCGCGTAGCGCCGCCACAGACCTCTTGGCCCTACAAGCCACCTCGGCCCAGATTGTCGATAAGAATGGGCACAGCCGCAGTGTCCCGGCCTCGATGGTCAGCCCAGGCGACCACGTGCTGATCACGCCTGGTGAACGTGTGCCGGTGGACGGCCGCGTTCTGTCCGGCCAATCGGAGCTCGATTGCGCGCTGGCCACAGGTGAAACCACACCGGTGATGGTTGATACCGGTCACATGGTGCAAGCCGGTGTTGTGAATCTGACTGCGCCCCTGACCATTGAAGCCACGGCGGCGGTGGAAAACTCGTTCCTTGCCGAGGTCGCTCGTCTGATGGAAACCGGCGAGCAAGCCAAAAGTCGTTATCGTCGGCTGGCCGACCAGGCGGCGTCCTTTTATGTGCCTGTGGTGCACACCCTTGCGGCCATTGCGTTTTTGGCCTGGTATTTCGGTGTGGGCGTATCCTTGCGAGACGCCGTGATGGTGGCCACGGCCCTGTTGATCATCACCTGCCCCTGCGCCCTGGGCTTGGCGGCCCCGGCCGTGCAAATCGTGGCCAGCGGCCGATTGTTCACATCTGGCATTTTGGTCAAGCAGGGTGACGCCCTGGAACGTATGGCCCAGGTGGACGCCGTGGTGTTTGATAAGACGGGCACCCTGACCCTGGGCGCACCAGATCTGATCAATGCCCATGAGATCCCGGCGGATACATTGGCGCTTGCGGCGCAGGTGGCCCGCGGCTCGCGGCACCCGTTATCCCGAGCCCTGGTGGCGGTAGCAGGGCCCGGCCCCGTCGCATCGGACATCACCGATACCCCCGGGGCGGGGCTTTCCGCCACCGTAGACGGACACCAGGTCAAACTCGGGAAATTGGATTTTGTCGCCCCAGATCAGCCGGTCCCCGCTGATGACCAAACCGAGTTGTGGGTCCAAGTGGACAACAGCCCCCCCGTGCGCTTTGTTTTCCAAGACCGCTTGCGCCCAGACGCCCAAGACACCATCCGGGCCTTGCAGGCGCAAAATATCCATGTTGAGCTCTTGTCCGGTGATCGCGAAGGGCCCGTTAAAGCCGTGGCCGCCGCCCTGGGCATTGAGTACTGGCAGGCAAGCATTACACCCGAGGGCAAACGTGATCGGCTGGCCACCTTATCCGCGCAGGGCTATCACGCTTTGATGGTCGGGGATGGGCTGAACGACGCCCCGGCCCTCAGTGCCGCGCATGTGTCCTTGTCCCCGGCCAGTGCTGCCGACATCAGCCAGACGGCCGCCGATATGGTTTTTCAGCACAAAAGTCTGGGGGCGGTGCTGACCGCCCTTCAGGTCTCGCGGCGCACCCGTCGCCATATGATGGAAAACTTCATGTTCGCGGCGCTTTATAATTGTGTGGCTGTGCCCATTGCCATGCTGGGGTTGGTGACGCCCTTGATCGCCGCCATCGCCATGTCAGGGTCATCGCTGGTGGTGATGCTGAACGCATTGCGGCTGGGCATTGGCCACCCAAGCCCAAAAGCCTAGCGCAAGGGCCTAGCGCCACCCAGCCGCATAAACGTTTAGATCTGGGGCCTAGTAAATGCCGTCGTCCAGACCGTCGTCATAACCGCTCCCGTCCGAGTCATCATAATCATCAACACCACCATCTTGGTAGGTCTCGGGACCATAAGAGCGCCAACCGCTAGAGCCCGAGGATTTCTTGGCGCAATCCCCGCTGAGATATCCGGCACCGTTCAACGTGTCATATACATTCGGGTGCTGCGAACGCAGACTACTGATGCTGCCTGAAAAAATGGCCTCGGCCATGTCCACGCCACCATCTGAAATGGTCACACGGCCATTTGAGACGGTCGCCACATCAGGCGTACCATTGCCGTTGACATCATAGCCCAAGGCCTTGCTGCAGCTTGCGTCCATACCCATTGCGTTCATACGATCAATCATGACATCCTCCCGTCTGTTCGTGTTCATGCCGTGCATTTTCTGCTGATCCCCAACAGCAAAGCGCACTTATTTGTAGAAATCAAGACAATTTTTATGTGATTTTATAGTAAGGGGCGCAAGATTTCCCACGAGTCCCCTCAAAAACCTGCAGAACACACATTGACACTGGCCACAAGAGCGCTATAGTCCCGCCTCTTTTTCATGCTCTGACAGTCAGTTGGGTAAACAGATGTACGCAGTGATCAAAACCGGTGGCAAGCAGTATCGCGTCAAAACGGGCGATGTGGTGTTTGTGGAAAAAATCGAAGGCGACGCAGGCGCCAAAGTGACCTTTGACCAGGTCATGATGGTCAGCGATGGCGCTAAGGTGAAAGTGGGCGAGCCCGTGCTGAAGGGTGCCACCGTCACCGGCAAACTCTTGGAAACCAAAAAAGGTGACAAGATCAAAATCTTCAAAAAGCGTCGCCGTCAGGGCTATCGCCGCACCCGGGGCCACCGCCAGTGGACCAGCGTCGTGCGCATCGAAGATGTGAAAGCCGCCTAAGGCAGAGATTTAAAGATAACCGCGAAGGACGACAGTCATGGCACATAAGAAATCTGGTGGTTCATCCCGTAACGGACGCGACTCGGCTGGGCGTCGCCTGGGCGTGAAGAAGTTTGGCGGTGAGCGCGTGGTTCCCGGCAACATCATCCTGCGCCAACGGGGCACCAAGTTTAAGCCCGGCACCAATGTGGGCCTGGGCCGTGACCACACCATTTTTGCTTTGGTTGAAGGCAAAGTCAGCTTTACGACCAAATCCGACAGCCGGGTCCATGTTTCCGTCGAGCCTGTTGCCTAAACCGCCCGACATGCAAACATGAAAAACCGGCCCTTGGGCCGGTTTTTTTGTGCCCATTTTTGACTGGGCACTCCTCAATCTCGGAGCCTCATATGGCATCCCCCCACGTCTTCCCTACCGTTTTAACATCCAAGCGCCTGCGCATCTCTGTCCCCACGTCACAGGATAACCCGCAAGTGATGGCGGTGGCCGGTGACCTTGAGGTTTCCAAACACCTACGCGGCGTTCCGCACCCCTATGGCCCTGATGACGCGCAGGCCTGGATTCAGAAGGCTCAGGATCCTGTGGAGCCCGCCATTCGGCGTGGCATCTATCGGCACACCCAACTGATCGGCTGTATTGGGCTTCACCCAGCGAGCGATGGGGCCTTAGAAGTCGGCTATATGTTGGCGCGCGCCGTATGGCGACAAGGGTATGGCTCGGAAGCCGCGCTGAGTTTTGTTCGCACCGCCCAACAGCAGTTTCCCACTCGCCACATCATCGCCGGGCATACGCGCAACAATGTGGCCAGCGGTCGGATTTTGCAGACCTGTGGCTTTGTTTATACCGGCGAGATTGAACAGGATGTCTGCGCCGCTACGGGCCTGACGGACGAGGTTCTGATGATGCGCCTGCCACAGGCATAAAACTAGACATTATGACAGCCTCACGATTTCGTGATGGGACAGGTGTCCTGCTTGGCCACGCACTTGCAGGGCACTGCCCGACGTCAACGCACGTCAGATAATGAACCATAATGAAACACACTAGGAGACAAATGATATGAGTTGCTGCGGATGTAATGGCGCCAGTGGCGCACAAGCCCCCCAACAGATGCAAGGGACTGACGACACCAAAGGTGTCGAAGACATGTTCAAAAAAATCATGGAAATGATGACCGAAGATCTGAAAAGCGACTAAAGTCAACACATTCGATTAACAGAAGCACGCCCCCTGGCCCTGGCCAGGGGGTTTTTTCATCTGGGCTGCATCCAATCCGGGCCCGGGGCGCATCTTATCTATACAGGCGGCCAAAAACGGTCACTTGGCTCAAACACCTCAAGTCCAAAGGAGACCCGATATGCCATTCCCCCGTTCTTCCCAACCCTCGCCCCGCGCCTACGACCGTCTGGCGCTGTTTGTTTCAACCCTTCTCGTCTTGCCAATCCCCGTCACTCTACTGGCTGTCTTGGCGCAGGCAAGCGGTGCCTAAGCCCCTATGCCCAGAGCCTGGCGTTGATGGTCAAACAGCAAGTGCGTGCCCGACTTGGCCAGGCTCATCAGCTGGGCGAACTCTTCATCCGTAAAGCTGCGCTCCTCGCCGGTGGCTTGGATTTCAATGATCTGTCCAGAACTTGACAGGACGAAATTGGCATCCACCTCGGCGGCGCTGTCTTCAACATATTCCAAATCCAGGCGGGGCTCGCCCTCGACCACCCCGCAGGAAATGGCCGCCACCTGGGCCGTCAGGGGGCTTGCGGCCAGCACCTTTTCGCTCACCAACCAATCGGTGGCCTGCTTCAAGGCCACCCAGGCGCCTGTGATCGCGGCCGTGCGCGTGCCCCCATCGGCCTGGATGACATCGCAATCCAGCACCACCTGGCGCTCACCCAAGGCCTTCAGATCACATACCGCCCGCAAAGACCGGCCAATCAAGCGCTGGATTTCTTGCGTGCGGCCAGAAAGTTTGCCGGCACTGGCTTCGCGGCGCATGCGCTGGTGGGTCGAGCGCGGCAGCATGCCATACTCGGCGGTCACCCAGCCTTGCCCCCCGCCCCGCAACCACGGCGGCACAGAATTTTCCACAGACGCCGTGCACAGCACATGGGTATGGCCAAACTTCACCAAGCACGACCCTTCGGCGTGGCGGGCAAAGCCCAGCTCAAAGGTGATGGGGCGCAAAGCATCAACAGCACGGTTTTCCGGTCTCATGGGTATCCTTCCTTGTGGTTTGCGCTTGTGATCCCGCGTCTTGGGGCCGAGGTCAAGTCGTCACCCTCTCAGACCTTGTCTTTTCGTGGAAAAGCACACACATAAGGGCCATGAACACGCAGCCCCACACCACGCTTGCCAGTTTGGACAGCCGCGCCCGCGAGATTTTTCGCACGCTCGTCGAGACCTATCTGGAAACCGGTGCGCCGGTGGGCTCGCGCACACTCTCGAAAGGGGGGGTGAACCTCTCGCCGGCGTCCATTCGCAACACCTTGGCGGATCTGGCGGCCATGGGCCTGTTGGACAGCCCACACACCAGTGCGGGCCGCATTCCCACCCATACGGGCCTGCGCCTGTTTGTGGATGGGATGATGCAGGTGGGCGAGCTGAGTGCCGAGGACCGCGCCCGTATCGAACGCGACCTCGGCCAAGATCGTCACAGCCTCAGCGATGCCCTGAAGGCCGCTACGGGGATGCTATCGGGTTTTGCGGGAGGTGCGGGCATTGTCACCACCCCCAAACGCGAAGCGGGTGTGCAGCACATTGATTTTGTACCCCTGGGCGACGGGAAGATGCTGATCGTTTTGGTGTTCGATGACGGGGGCGTGGAAAACCGTCTGACCCAATTGCCCGCGGGCTTTACGCCCATGACTTTGGATTCGGCGGCGCGGTTTCTGAACACCCGCCTGCGCGGCAAAACCTTTTCCGAAGCCCGCAAGGCCCTGGCCCAGGAGCTGGAGGTGGCGCGGCGTGAACTGGACGACGTGGCGGCCACCCTGGTGGAAGGCGGCATGGCCGCCTGGGTCGGCAGCAAGGGCGCGGAGCCCGCCCTGATTGTGCGGGGGCGGGCCAATTTGCTCGAAGACACGGGCTCGGCCGAAGACCTGGAGCGCGTGCGGCAGCTGTTCGATGACCTCGAAGACAAAAAGAACCTGATCCAAATCCTTGATACCGCCAGCGAAGCCGAAGGCGTGCGCATCTTTATTGGCGCCGAAAGCCAGGTGCATTCTTTGTCGTCATCGGCGGTGATTGCCGCGCCTTATCACGATACCTCTCGGAAAGTTGTTGGTGCGATTGGGGTTATTGGCCCCGCGCGCTTGAATTATGCCCGCGTCATCCCCATGGTGGATTTCACGGCTCGGCTGATCAGCCAATGGATGCAAACCCCCAACCCATCACACGAGTAATATGACAAACACACCTGAAACGCCCGAAACCCCAGACAACACGTCAGATGCCACCGCGGAGGCCCAGGCCACGCCCGAGATCAAGCCCTATGTGGACCCCAGCTTCACAGCTGACGATCAAGATCGTGCCGCCGAGGCCCCCAGTGCCGAAGAGTTCGCCGCCATGAAAGACCAGCTGATGCGCTATGCCGCCGAGGTGGAAAACACCCGCAAGCGGGCCGAGCGCGAAGTGGCCGAGGCGCGCAATTTCGCCATCAATCGGTTTGCCCGTGACCTGTTGGGGGTGGCCGATAACTTGCAACGCGCCCTGCAAAGCAAGCCCGAGGCCGAAGCCGACGGCGCCGTAGCCGCCTTTATCACCGGCGTCGAGATGACGGAAAAAGAACTGATGGCCTGTTTTGAACGCAACGGCCTGAAACCTGTGGCGCCTGAGGCCGGCGAGCCCCTGAACCCCCACCTGCATCAGGCCATGGCCGAAGCCCCCGCCCCCGGCCAAAAGGCCGGCAGCATCGTCCAGGTCATGCAAACGGGTTATGAGCTGATGGGCCGCATCCTGCGCCCCGCCATGGTGATTGTCGCCGCCCGCGGCCAAGACAAAACCAGCGAAGCCCTGAAAGACGCCACCGAGACCGCGCCCGGCAGCACCATCGACCAAAAGATGTGATCGGCCCGCGCCCCTTGGCCTACTGTCGTTTGAGGGCGCATTTTATGGCTTGATTTTCCAAAACCAGGGCGATAAGTTCCGCGCTTCCTAAGGGCGCTTGTCGCCCGCGGTCGGGGCCATAGCTCAGTTGGTAGAGCGCTACAATGGCATTGTAGAGGTCAGGAGTTCGACTCTCCTTGGCTCCACCATTTTCTCCATATCCTTCAGCATGGTCTCTGTGAGAAGACAGCCTGATAAGCTCAACTCATTTGCCGTTAGGCTCCCCAAGGGTGGCCATAAATAACGGGACCATGATGGTCCCGTTATTGTGGTGGTACTGCTATAGTGGGTAGAGCCACAGGGTCATATCATCCCCATACCTCTCCCCCGAGGTCTTTGTTTACAAACTGTGTCTGAGGTCAAAGCGATCCAATTGCATGACCTTGACCCAGGCTTTGACAAAATCTTGCACGAACTGAGTCTCGGCACCATTGACCCCATAAGCCTCAGCCACAACCCTCAGCTCGGCGTTAGAGCCAAAGATCAGGTCCACAGGTGTGGCTGTATATTTGACGTGACCAGTTTCGCGATCCACCCCTTCATAAAGGCCCTCTGTCTTGGTTTTGCGCCACACAGTAGACATGTCCAACAGATTGACAAAAAAGTCATTGCTGAGCGTGCCCGGTCGATCTGTGAACACACCATGGGGACTGCCATCTACTGTGGCCCCCAAGGCCCGCATCCCCCCGATCAAGGCCGTCATCTCCGGCACTGTCAGGTGTAACTGATCGGCTTTATCCACCATCATTTCCGTCGGTGAACGATAGCTACTCTCAGCATCAAAATAATTGCGGAAAGCATCGGCACGCGGTTCCAACACAGCAAAAGATTCTACATCCGTTTGCGCCGCTGTGGCATCAGCACGCCCTGGGGTGAAGGGCACTTTGACATTCATGCCAGCATTTTGCGCTGCCTTTTCAATGGCAGCCGCCCCACCCAGCACGATCAGATCCGCCATCGAGACCTGCGTGCCATCGGATTGGCGGTCATTGAAATCTGCCTGGATGGCCTTCAGGGTATCCAATACCTTTTTTATTTCTTTTGGGGTATTGGCCTGCCAATCGATTTGAGGAGCCAGCCGGATGCGCGCGCCATTGGCGCCTCCCCGCATGTCCGAAGCCCGGAATGTTGAAGCTGAGGCCCAGGCCGTGCGCACCAGCTCCGGCACCGTCAAACCCGAGCGTAGAATTTGCGTTTTTAATGCCTTCGCCTCATGGGCATCGATCAGCTTATGATCCACCTCCGGTATGGGATCCTGCCAGATCAGCTCGTCTTGGGGCACGTATTTGCCCAGATACCTAGCATTGGGCCCCATATCACGATGCGTCAACTTGAACCACGCCTTGGCAAACGCCTGCTGGTACTCACCAGGGTTGGCCAAAAACCGTTCGGCGATTTTGCGATATCGGGGGTCAAACTTGATTGCTAAGTCCGCCGTGGTCATCACAGGAGGGTTATATTTCCCCGCAATATGCGCATCAGGCACACTTGTGTGCAAATCTTTGTTTTTTGGCACCCACTGGATGGCTCCACCGGGACTACGGGTTTGCTGCCACTCGTTGTTCAGAAGATTTTCAAGATAAAGCGTCGTCCACTGTGTTGGGGCTTGGGTCCATGCCCCTTCTAGGCCACTGGTGACTGTGTCTTCGGAATGCCCTTTGCCACAGGTGTTCTTCCACCCCAGGCCCTGTTCTTCAAGGGTCGCCCCCCCAGGCTCGGCTGCTAAACAGTCCTGAGCTTTGTGGGCCCCATGCATTTTACCAAAGGTATGTCCCCCGGCAATCAAAGCAACGGTTTCTTCGTCATTCATAGCCATGCGACCAAAGGCCACGCGAATATTATGGGCCGATCCTATGGGGTCAGGCTTACCCATCGGGCCTTCCGGATTGACATATATCAACCCCATGTGGGTGGCCCCTAAGGGCCGTTGCAGCTCGCCACCATGGTCTTGACGATCACTGGCCAGCATTTCCGCTTCCGGACCCCAGTAGACCAGGTCAGGCTCCCAATCATCGGTGCGTCCACCGGCAAAGCCATAGGTCTCAAAGCCCATATTCTCAAGGGCCACATTGCCCGTCAGCACCATCAAGTCACCCCATGACAAAGCTTTGCCGTATTTTTGTTTGATGGGCCACAATAGACGACGGGCCTTATCGAGATTACCATTATCAGGCCAACTGTTCAGAGGATCAAAGCGCATTTGCGCCCCTTCGCCGCCACCGCGGCCATCCAGGGTGCGATAGGTCCCCGCACTGTGCCAAGCCATACGAATAAAAAACGGACCGTAATTGCCAAAGTCCGCAGGCCACCAATCCTGTGATGTAGTCAGAAGCGCATCGATATCGGCCTTCACCGCATCTAAGTCCAACTCTAAGAAAGCCTCGGCGTAATTAAAATCTGCGCCATAAGGATTTGACCGACCGTCATGGTCGCGTAAGGATGACAAGTCGAGCTGGTCTGGCCACCAAAACCGATTAGACTTCGCCTGTTGAGGGGCCACCTTGCCCATGCCAATAGCCCCGCTGGGCTTACTGATCGTCTCGGAGCCGGAGCCTTTAGCCGTCGCCATCTGCGGCCCCAATGACAGTCCAAAAACAATTGCCACCGCACTGGTGGCCAATAGATGTTTGCGCTTCATACTGCGTTTCCCCTGATTTGCTCATCATCAATTTTCACTATGAACACCAACACCGTCAGAATGGGAGTTACCCATCTCTCTGCTGATGTTCGCGTCACAGGCGAAGTTATTACGCAGCGTTCAATTGGTAAAATCATTAATTTTTATCTCTTCCATAGATTTTGCCTATAACTCAGGGATGCGGGGATGTGCGCAGGCATTCCCTCCGAGATCAAACCCATGTACATCCAGTCCCTGAAAGGTCACGTACAACCCTAGGGTTCAAATATGTCAGCGCCCAGTATTGATCATCATCAGGTGATGGACGTGATGTCCGCGATTGTGCTGTTTTTCGGCATTGCGGGCGTGGTGGTGCCGTTGTTGCAGCGGCTGCGGCTGTCGCCGGTGTTGGGCTATTTGCTGTGTGGGATTGCGATTGGTCCTTATGGGTTGTCGGTGTTCGCCGAGGCCTATCCGTGGCTTGGGCCCATCACCATCCAAGACACCAACACCGTCAATCTGTTGGGAGAATTGGGCATCATCAGTCTGATGTTTATGATCGGGCTGGAGCTCTCGCTTGATCGGCTGAAAGAGCTGAAGCGCTATATCTTTGGCCTGGGGTCGGCCCAGATTCTGGTCTGTGCCGTCGTGATTTTTGGCATCGCCAGCCTGTTTGACAACAGCCTACAGGCCGCCATTGTTTTGGGCGCGGCCTTTGCCTTGTCATCGACGGCCATTGTGATGAAATTGCTCCAGGAACGTCGGCTGTCGAACACGCCCATCGGCATTTTGTGCTTTTCGATTTTGCTGATGCAGGACTTGGCGGTGGTGCCGATTTTGGTTCTGGCCAGTTCGTTCTCGGGCCAAGGTGAGGAATCGGTTCTGGTGACGCTGGCGACGTCATTGGTGCTGGGCACCGTAACCATCGTCGCCATGTATTGGTTGGGCAAAAAAGGGCTGCGGCCCCTGTTGCGCTCGGTCAGCCATTCGACCAACCCCGAATGGCTCGCGGCCTTTGTGGTGTTTGTGGCCATTGGCTTTGCCGCCTTGACCTATGCGACCGGGTTATCCCTCGCGCTGGGGGCCTTTATGGCCGGTTTGCTGATTTCCGAAACCGAGTTCAAACACGAGGTCGAGGTCATCATCGAGCCCCTTAAGGGGCTGTTGTTGGGCATCTTCTTTTTGTCCATCGGCATGATGATCAATCTCCTCGAGGTTATGGACAACCCTGTGTTGTTGCCCTTGTCTGTGGTGGGCATTTATCTGATCAAGGCCGCCATTATTTTTCCCTTGTGCCTGCTGTTTCGCGTGCCCAGCCGCCAAGCGGGCGAGGCCGCCGTTTATCTGGCCGAGCCTGGTGAATTTGCCCTGATGATTTTGGGGGTGGCCATGGCCACGGGCCTGATGCCCACCGATCATGTGCAGTTCTTTTTGTTGGTGACGGTGGTGGCGATGATGCTGACGCCAGGCTTGTTCAAATTGGCCCCCCATGTGGGGCGGATCAGTCATCAGCTGTTCGAAGGCCGCGCCGATATCCAAACGCCTGAAACCTCTGCCGCCCACACCACTGTTGTGATTGCTGGTTTTGGGCGGGTGGGCCAACTGGTGGGCCGCGCCCTTGAAAAACAAGGGGTGCCCTATACGGCGCTCGATATGGATGCGGAACGGGTGCGGACACTGAAACGCCAGGGCTTCCCCATCATCTATGCCGATGCCCGCAAGCCCGATCTGTGGCGACGCCTGGTGAGCACCGACATCGAGGCCGTGGTCATCGCCATTGATGATCACACGGTCGCCCCGCACATCCTCAACACCCTCAAAGCCCAATCCCCGCTGCTGCCGGTGATTATGCGCGCCGAGGACTTGGCCGGCTTGCACGCCTTGTATGATGCCGGGGCCAGCCATGTGGTGGCCGAAACGCTGGAATCCAGTCTGCGCATCGCCGAGCTGTTGATGGAGACCTTGGGCAAATCGCCCGAGGAGGTTCGTCACCTCAGCCCCCACCTCGAAGTGCAAAACACCAAAACCTGACCCCGGGCCTTTCGCATGCCCTGTGGCACTCAGCCACATGGACGTCTATTGGGCTTCTGATTACCTATCTGGAATGGACCCTAAAAACATGCACATTCATCCCCGATATTTAGCCCCTATGGCCCTGAGCGCTTTCGTGATCGCTTGCACGCCAGAGCGCGCAGCCCCCTCTGCACCCTCGCAAACACAATACGACACAGAGGCCCTTGTGGCCCAGGCCCAGGATGTGGTGGAGCGGTTCCAGACCGCACTAAAAACAGAGCTTGTCAGCGCGATGCAAGCCGGCGGGCCGCAACACGCCGTTAGCGTCTGCGAAGCACAAGCACCAAAAATTGCACAGGGGATTGAAGCCGAAACCGGCTGGCGCGTGCAGCGGGTGGCCTTGAAAACCCGCAACCCCGCCAACCAACCCACGGATACCCAACGCGTTGTCCTCGAGCAATTTGACCAAGCGCTTCGCACTGGCGTCGGGGCGAGTATACCCCATCATAGTTTCGTAACGGACAAACGCTGGGTTTATATGCGCCCGATCTCGACACAAGGGGTCTGCTTGACCTGTCATGGTCAAAATGTTGATGCTGACCTTCTTGCCAACATCCAAAGCCATTATCCCGATGACCTGGCCACAGGGTTTGCCGAAGGGGATTTACGAGGGGCCTTTGTGATCTCGGCACCGCTGGACACCATCTCCCTTCCAGCAGACACGCCTTAAGGCTATGTTAAACGCCCAGTTTTTATGGTGTGGGGAAACAAAAAGGATACTGACATATGCTGCCTGCCATTGCTTGGTTGTTCAACACCATCGTCGACATCGTTTTTTGGGCGGTGATCATCAACGCCATTCTCAGCTGGCTGTTCGCCTTTAACGTGATCAATGCCGGCAACCAGTTCGTGGGCGCGGTCAGCCGCGTGCTGAATGCCATCACCGAGCCTTTGTTGCGGCCCTTCCGGAAATTCATCCCCCCCATCGGCGGTGTGGACCTCAGCCCCCTGGTGCTGTTGCTGGCCTTGCAGTTCGTGCGTATTCTGGTTAATGAGCAACTGCGCGCCTTGATGTACACCTAGTGCTCTGACGCATTGACGACAGAGGTCAAGTTGCGCTTAGAAGGACCCTCGTTCATCAGATGACGGGCCCCTGAGCACCCACGCCCGTCCATACGTTCCGGAGGGGCAGATGACAGCGCACCATATCGACGGCAAGGCCCTGAGCCAGCATGTTCAAGATGAGATCGGCAAAGCCACCGCTTTGTTGAAAGAGGCCTATGGCAAAACCCCAACCCTGACCGTCGTGCTGGTGGGCGAAGACCCTGCCAGCCAAGTGTATGTGCGCTCGAAAATCAAAGCCACCGAGGCCTGCGGCCTGCACAGCCTAGAACACCGGCTGCCCGCCAGCGCCAGCGAAGAGATGGTCAAGGGCCTTGTCCGTGACCTGAGCCAATCTGATGATGTCGATGGCATTCTGGTGCAGCTGCCCCTGCCCGATCACATCAGCAGCCATGCGGTGATCAATGCCATCGCGCCAGAAAAAGATGTCGATGGCTTGACGGAAATCAGCGCCGGACGCTTGGCGTTGGGCAAGCCAGGTCTGCACCCTTGCACCCCCACAGGCTGTGTGATGTTGGCCAAACAAGCCTTGGGTGAGCTGACGGGTAAACATGTGGTCATCATTGGTCGCTCGATTTTGGTGGGACGTCCAGCGGCCCAATTGTTTTTGGCGGAAAACTGCACCGTCACCATTGCCCACTCGAAAACCGATGACCTGCCCGCGGTCTGTCGTCAGGCCGACATTTTGGTGCCCGCCGTGGGCCGGCCGCAATTTGTGCAGGGCGATTGGATCAAGCCCGGCGCCACCGTTATTGATGTCGGGATCAATCGTATCGATGCCCCGGAAAAAGGGGCGGGCAAGACCCGGCTGGTGGGGGATGTGGACTTTGACAGCGCCCAGGCCGTTGCCGGCCATATCACACCGGTGCCCGGGGGCGTGGGGCCCATGACCATTGCCTGCTTGATGCGCAACACCTTGCTCGCGGCCTGCGCCCGCCGAGGCTGGCAGATCCCTGACCCTCAAAACGAACCCGCCTAAGGATCAGACCATGACCCAGACCGACAGCACCCCGGCACATCCCGAACACACCGCGCTGGCCAACGACCCGAAATTGGTGATTTTCGCCTCGTCATTGGGCACGGTCTTTGAGTGGTACGACTTTTTTATCTATGCCTCGCTGGCGGCCTTTTTTGGACAACAATTCTTCCCTGCTGGGGACGCCACCGCCGCCATTCTGGCCAATTTGGCCATTCTGGGCGCGGGCTTTGCGGCGCGGCCGTTGGGGGCGATCATCTTTGGGCAAATGGGTGATGTCTTGGGACGCAAGCACACCTTTTTGGTGACCATCACCTTGATGGGCGGGGCCACGGCCTTGATCGGGATCTTGCCCACCTATGCCCAAATCGGGGTGATGGCACCCATCTTGTTGGTCACCTTACGTCTGATCCAAGGTCTGGCCCTGGGCGGTGAATATGGCGGGGCGGCCATCTATGTCGCCGAACACGCACCCTATAACAAGCGTGGGGCCTATACGGGCTGGATCCAGATCACGGCGGGCCTTGGCTTCTTAATGTCACTGCTGGTGATCCTTGGCACACGGCAGGTCGTGGGCGAGGAAGCCTTTGGGGAATGGGGCTGGCGTATCCCCTTTTTGTTGTCCGTGTTCCTGTTGGCCATTTCGATTTTTGTGCGCCTCAAGCTGAACGAAAGTCCGATTTTTGCCAAGATGAAGGCCGAGGGCACGACCTCTCGCGCCCCCTTACGCGAAGTGTTCACCTCCAAGGCTTTGGTTTGGCGCATGATCACCGCCTGTTTGGGGGCCAATGCGGGCCAAGGGGTGTTGTGGTACACCTCCCAGATCTACGCGCTTTACTTCCTGACCACGCAGATGAAAATTCCAGGAGTGTATGCCAACATCGTAATGGTGGCGGTGGTCGTGATCACCACACCTTTGTTTGCCATTTTTGGCTGGCTGTCTGACCGGGTGGGCCGCAAAACCATCATCGCCGCCGGGCTGATCATGGGCACGGTCGCGATCTTCCCCACCTATCAGGCTCTGGCGCGCGCCGCGAACCCCGCTCTGATCGAGGCCACCGAGGCCGCCCCTGTGCGGCTGGTGGGGCCGGAATGCCCTATGCGCATCATGGACAAAAAACAGGTCACGGAATGTGGCCAAGCCAAAGCGTTCCTGGCCAATTCGGGTGTCAGCTATCAGTACCAAGCCATGGACGGTGCCCCGCTGGTGATCACGGTGGGCGAGACCAGCCTGCAAGGCTTTGACCAAGACGTTTTGCGCCAAACCTTGCAAGACGCGGGTTATCCTGAAACCGTCAATCCCGATGAGGTCAATTGGGTCAAGGTGGTGGGGCTGATTGTGTTCCTGACCATTTTCGCCACCATGACCTATGGCCCCATTGCGGCCTTTTTGGTGGAGCTGTTCCCAGCGCGGGTGCGCTACTCGGCGCTTTCTATCCCCTACCACATGGGTTCAGGCGTTATTGGTGGGTTCACGCCTTTTGTCAGCTTTGCGATCATGACCGCCACCGGCAACATTTATGCGGGTCTGTGGTACCCAGTGGCCATCGCGGGCCTTGGCTTTGTGATCAATATGCTGACCCTGCCGGAAACCCGGCACGTGGACATCACGCAGTAGCCCTTAGTCTTTTGAGGGCTCTTTTGGCGGTTTTGGCGCTGCCTGTCGGCGCGCTTTGCGGCCCACCACGATCAGCTTGCGGCTGTGAATGGTATAGGCCTCTTCGTGGAAGCCGCCCCACATGTGGGTGACCTCCAGACCCGCGATGTTGAACATCAGGCGTGCCTCGGCGGGAAAGACATGGCGCATCTGCATTTCATAGGGATAACGCCGCAACAGGTTGTCTTCGCTGATCACATCATAAACACCATGCAACGTCTGGACCTGGTCAGGGTTCAGGGGCGTTGAGGTGGATACTTTGGAAAATTCAATACCGGTTTCTGGGTCCCGGCGCGTGTAAATGGGCAGCGGCGTGGTGTTGCCAAACATGGTGCAGGCAAAGGGATTGAGCATCTCTACCAGCAAAAAGCCCTTGTCATCCAAATGCCGCGCCGCCGCGATCAAAGCCGCCTGCTGCGCACCGGCATGGGCAATCAAGTTCAGGCTGTTAAAACCGATAAAGGCCAACCCGGCGCGCACCGGATGATCCAGACGGCAAACATCGTGATGCACGATCTCGACACGGTCTTGGACGTCTTTGGGCTCGCGGGACAGGCGCTCTTCAAAACGTTTCAACTGGCCCTTGGACAGGTCAACACCCACAACCGCCTTGCCCTCTCGCGCGAGAGGAATCGACAAGCGCCCCGTACCACAACACAAATCCAAAACAGGGCCTGGCAACAGCTCGGCCATGCGTTTCAGCATGACAATGTCATCCCCCACCAAGCCGCCGGTGGCGGGGTCATTTTTGCTGGCCGCATAGACCGGATCTTCGGGCCAGGGATAATCTAGGTCATAAAAACGAACCTGGGGGTCATCGTCGCGAACGTCAGGATTCATGCCAGCCTCTAGCGTTGAAAGCGCCAGTATACTGCCACAGGGCCTTTAAGAAAACTCGAACGGGTGGGGTTTATTCGCCGAAGCTATAGACCAAAGAGGCCCGCGTGGTGGTGTCGGTGCTCTCGCGCCCTGCCCGAGGGTCCGTGTCATAACGCAGATCAAAACTCAGGCGCGCCGACAAACTGCCCATCAGCTTAGAGGTCAAAGCCGCACTGTTGATCACCTGGGTGCTGTCGGTTGTCCACAACACATCGGTATCGTTGCCAACGGTGACGTGCTCGTTGAAACTATGGGCAAAGCCCGAGCCCAAACGCACCGACAAGTTTTGCTCTGTCGCCCCTGTGGTGGGCTCATCACGCTTATAACCCGGCCCCCCTTCAAGGGTCCAATCGGTCATGGCGCTTTTGATCACATGATACCCCAGCCCCACACCGGCAAACAAACGGCTGTTGTAGCCCGAAAACTCGTCGCGTTCCCATGACCCCCGGCCATAGGCGAACAAACGATCGCTGAGGTCTCGGTCGGCCTGATAGGCCAGAAACTGTCGATCCTTGGTGGTGGTGCCCGCACTTTCGGCAAAATCAATGGCGGCATCCAGGGTATGGGTCCAGACGCGGCCTTTGCCTTCCAACGTCAAGCTGGCCCCAAAATCCGAGGTTTCGGTATTGCCTGTCGTAAAACCGCCACCCAAGGCCCCTTCACCCGACCATTGCAGATCAAGCGCATGCCCGGGGCTGGCGGCAAGGGTTAGGGTCAGAACGGTGGCGGTGATTAAGGTACGCATAGAGGTCTCCAGTGATCATTTTAAAAGAGCAGGACATCAAACCGGGCGTTTTATAAGGGGGTTGCCGCGTCTCAGGCAAGGGCTCGCTTTTATTGGCGCTTGATGGCCTGTCGGGCGACTCCCTATCGAGACCTAAGCAGCAATGCCCGAGGGTTATGCAGACATCGCACCCCCATCTTTGGGGTGCGGTCCGTATAACAAAAGCCCAAGGAGACCCCCATGAATATGAAACACACAACCGCTCTTGCCACTATCCTGATTTTGGCCGGCAGCCTGCCAGCAGATGCTGACATGACCAAGGCGTCTGCGAGCACCGATGCCGTTCTCTCAATCAAAAGCCTGCCCACATCTGGCATGGTCAGTGTGATGGGCACCGTTGAAGATGTAGACGGTGATCGTCAATTCACCCTGCGTGATAAGTACGGCCACACCATTGATGTCCAAAGCCAAAGCAATCTGAAGGTCAGCACCGGCGACAAAGTTATGGTCAAGGGCCAGATGAACAATGGCTTCCTGGGCATTGGCCGCGAAATTACCATCGCCAAAGTGCAGGCCGCTGACACCATGCACGCCATGGGCACACCCCCCGCCCATGCCGCTGCCAAGGGTCACGCCAAAATGGATATGTCTGGGGAATGGAAAGGCAAAGAGTATCAGCATATTGCCGACCTGCCCGATGCTGGTGATGTTGCCATTCGTGGTCAGGTTGTGGCCATGCGCCCAGGTGACCAAGTCTTCATTCTGCGCGACACCAGTGGTGAGACCGTGGATGTCCACACCGTCAGTGACGTGTCCCTAAACCGAGGGGATATGGTGATGGTCAAAGGTCGCGTGGACAACGAGATCATGGGCATGGGTGAAGAGATCTGGGCCCGAACTGTGGTCGTGACCAAAGACCCGGCCAATTGATACTGGATCTTTCCCGCCCTCCAGGCATTGGGGGGCTTACCATCATAAATACAAAAGGAGACAGATATGAAAACGAAGAAACTTGACGGCAAACGCATTGCCTTTTTGGCGGCTGATGGTTTTGAACAGGTTGAGCTGACCCGCCCCTGGAACGACCTGAAGGCCGCCGGTGCCGAAGTGGTGCTGGTGGCACCCAAGGACGGTGAAATTTTGGGCTTTCACCATGACGAGAAAGCCAACACCTTTCATGTGAATGAAACCGTATCCGAAAGCAACGCCCGGGATTTCAACGGCTTGGTCCTGCCAGGCGGTGTGATCAATCCCGATACCCTGCGTCGTCATGAGGCGGCTGTTGCCTTTGTGCGTGACTTTTTTGAACAACACAAACCGGTTGCCGCCGTTTGTCATGGCCCGGTGATGCTGATTGAGGCTGATGTTCTCAAAGGCCGCACGGTAACGTCTTGGCCTAGCATTCGCACCGACCTTGAAAACGCCGGGGCCAAATGGGTCGATGAGGAAGTGGTCGTAGACGAAGGTCTGGTGACCAGCCGCAGCCCTGATGACCTCGAGGCCTTTTGCCGCAAAGCCATTGAGGAATTCTGCGAAGGCAAACATGAAGGGCAAACCGCTGACTGAGGTCAGATATCACCCCACAACTGTGGGGGCGTGGGAGGCCATGCTGGTTGCGTGCCAGCAGGCCTCTCAGGCTATTGACCTAGAAGAATATATCCTCAAGCCCGATGAGATCGGCACGCGTTTTCTCGAGGTGCTATTGGCGAAAACCAAATCTGGCATCACCGTACGCCTGATCTTAGATTGGTATGGCTGTCGAGAGCTTTATCGCTCGGCTTGGCACCAGCGCCTCACGGAGGCCGGGGCTGATGTGTATTTTTATCATCCCCCACAAGCCTCTTGGCTTGTGCCCACGCGCTTTTTTCCTCGTAATCACCGCAAGGTCTTGATGGTGGACAACGAGATCGCCTTTGTCGGAGGCATATGTCTTTACGACAAAATTCGCAGCTGGCGTGACACTATGACCGAAGTGAGGGGGGGAACACTCCCCAAAGATATCAAACGTGTATTTGATGCCACCGCCGAAGCCATAGACACACAAAAGCCCGCACGCGAAACCCAATTGGTATCCGCCAATGACCCCCACAGCCCGTTTCACCTGTATGTGAATTCCCCGGCCCAGGAAGCTCGGGCTTTTACCGAGGTATTTTATAATCTCCTAAAATCTTCCGAGCGCCGCATTTGGATGACCACGCCATATTTTGTGCCCACGACACAGTTACAACAGACCTTATTGGCGGCAGCCCAGCGGGGCGTTGAGGTCAAAATCTTACTCTCCAAATATTCAAAGCGCACAGCACACATTTTGGGCAAGGCCTTGATTGGCCCTTTGATCCAGGCGGGTGTCGAGGTGCGCTATTATCAGCCGGATATGCTGCATTTAAAACAAATCTTGATTGACGATTGGGCGGCCATTGGCAGTTTCAATCTCGACAGTCTCAGTGTGAAACGCAACGAAGAGCTGATGATCACCAGCCAAGACCCAGACGTTTTGGAAACACTCGAAAGCCATTGGCACAATGATATTCAACAGTCCCAGGCCGTCAGCTATCAAGACTGGCAACAGCGCGCCTTACAGCAAAAGGTCCTGGAAACCACGCTGTGGCCCCTCAGGGCCTATATCTAATCTCTTCCCTTATAAAAAAAAGCCGGGGCACCACCCGGCTTTTCGCTTTATACAATCAACCTTAGCCATACTTCCGATTGTCTCCCAAATCAGGGGTGTCATCGGTAATGTTGGCCTTGGCCACTTCAAACAGTTGCACCATTTTGCTGGCCGGCGAGTCCCAATATTCGGCTTGGGTGATCCGCACCTTCAAAATGGCCACGTCTTGGCTGTCTTTGCCCTCAGGGAACCAAGCTTCTGCAAACGAGTTCCAATGCTGGTCAATTTGGTCCTGGTCATGGCTGAGCTCGGCTAAACCTGACAACGAGACAAATGTGGTCTCATCCGGATCAGCATAGCTGAGGCAGACCTCGTGGGTGCGGGAAATTTCCGCCACCTTGTGGCTAGTGCGATCCGTAAAGAACAACAGAGTGCCGTCAAACTGATCGTTGAGATGCTGCATAGGGCGCGCCCGCAACTGCGCACCGTCTTGGGTGCACATCATTGCCGTTTTGATAGGCTTGATCAGCTCCCATAGCTTTTGTTTTTCCTGATGTTTTAACATATTTGCCTCCTTCTTTTTTAGATATCTCTATCCTGTCTGGGGGCACATCAAATCTCCATCGGGAACAGTGAAACACAGAATTTCAGCAGCCCGGTCCTTGAAATCTTGGAGCCTTTATCTTGCGCTTATATTGCAGCGTACCGGCGGCATCGCGAATTTATCTGGGATGGGTGAGGGTCTGATCATGGCTTGGACGTGAGGTGCCATCCCCCCTGCTCATCCTGCCGGTTGCCACACACAGCAACCCCATCTCACGTCCAAGCCCAACCCATCGCCGCACACGTTGGCGATATCATTCCAAAACATAAATAGATAGGAGATCGACATATGACTTACCAACCCGTCCTTTCCGCCTCTTCACTAGAAGGTGACGATGTGAAAAACGCCAGTGGCGAAGATCTGGGCACCATCAAAGAGATCATGATCGACACCCAAACCAACACGGTGGCTTACTATGTGCTGTCCTTTGGTGGTGTGTTGGGTATGGGTGACAAGCTGTTTGCCCTGCCCCCTGAAGCGGTCAGTCTGGACAAAGCCAAGAAGTGCTTCATTTTAGACGTCGACAAAGAGCGTCTGAAAAGCGCCGAAGGCTTTGACAAAGACAATTGGCCCAATATGGCGGACCCCAGCTTCCGTCAATCAATTTATGACCATTATGGCTATCGTGCCCGCACGCCTGAAGTGGCCTAGGCAGACCGCCAGACAAAAGCCAAGCCCCTTTCCTCGGAAAGGGGCTTTTCATATGTTGATGTTGACAAGGCTACGTACCTAATCCGCACGCACCCAATCGCCGTCTTGCTTTTCATAGACCTCTTTCACCGCCGACCAGGCCACGCGGTGGGCCACCTCTTCACGCGACGCCTCACCGCGTCTGTCCTCTGGGTCTTTGTATTGGCCCCAAGCGCTGTTGAAGGCCTCTTTGTAGATCTCTTGGCCATGGGTGGGCAGATTGTCTTTGACCCGATCGGGCAAATCTTTACGGTTTTTATAGGGCATGATGTCCTCCTTTATGCTTGCCCCCACAGCCTAGGGCAGGCACCATCAAGTCTCGATTGGTATCCTTGACCCCGGAGCCCCCATGACCAACCTGACAGCCGACACCGCCCCGCCCCCGTGCCAATCCGATCGCACGGGCACCCTGATCACCCCCATTGAAAAAGACCTAGGCGGCTTTTCGGTCCGCCGGGTTTTGCCGTCGCAAGATGTGCGCAAGGTGGGCCCCTTTGTATTTTTTGATCACATGGGCCCAGCCACCTTTGCGCCTGGTGATGGCATCGATGTGCGGCCCCACCCCCACATCGGGCTGGCGACCGTCACCTATCTGTTTTCCGGCAGCATGATGCACCGCGACTCCTTGGGCTCGGCACAAGAAATTCGTCCCGGGGCCGTCAACCTGATGGTGGCCGGGCGCGGCATTGTGCACTCCGAACGCACACCCGATGACGCCCGCGCCAGTGGACAAACCCTCGAAGGCTTACAGCTGTGGTTGGCCTTACCCGAAGCCGACGAGGATACAACGCCGGCCTTTCATCATACCCCCGCCGCTGAGCTGCCTGAGACCTCGCAGCCGGGCGGGGTGCGCATCACCATGCTGATCGGCGAAGCCTTTGGTGTCATCTCGCCCGTGAAGACCTTCATGCCCACCTTGTTCTTCGGGGCCCATGTGCCCGCCGGACAAACCCTGACCTTGCCACAGGGCTGTGCCGAGCAAGCCGTCTATCTGGTTTCCGGCCAGCTGAGTTGCCAGGATCATGCGGTCAGCGCGCGGCAAATGATGGTGCTGCCGGCCGGGGCCACGCTGCACGCCCAACAGGCGTGTCACCTGGCGGTGGTCGGGGGTGCCCCCCTTGGGCATCGTCATTTGGATTGGAATTTTGTCTCGAGCAGCAAGGCTAAAATTCAACAGGCGCGCGCTGATTGGAAAGCGGGACGCTTCCCGCTGGTGCCCGGTGACGAAGACGAGTTCATCCCCTTGCCAGAGTGACCATCCGGCGGCCTCAGTCCTCGCCCCAGCCGTAATTGAAACTGATGCTGATGCGTTCCTCGTCGGCCATGTTCATGGTCACTTCGTGGCGCAACCAGCTTTCCCACAACACCACTTCACCCACCTGGGGCTGCAGGTACACAAATGGCTTCAGGGCCTCGGGCGCGTCAGGCGTGCGCCCAGGTGCCGCCATCATCATCGGCAGGCGCGGGTCTTCGAACTTCAAGGCCCCGGCCCCCTCGGGCACGGTCACATATGTGGTGCCGCTGATGATGCTGTGGGGGTGAATATGGGCAGTGTGAATGCCACCGGGCGGCAGAATGTTGATCCAAAGGGAATCCAAGCGCACCGGCTTGTCGCCCAAATCAAAATGCACCTCACGGGCAAAGGCAGCGACATGCCGGTCCAACACCGCCGCCAGGTCCTGAAAACTGGGGAAACGCCACGGCAAGTCAGTGAGGGAGGCATAACTGGTATAGCCGGGATAGCCCTGATCCTCACACCATGCCTGGCCCGCCGTGTCATCCTCGGCAATGGACAGGCAGGCGGCCTCGAGCTCGTGCGCCTCGACCGTCGCCCCATATGCACCTAATGGCGCGCGATAAACACGCGTTTCAAACAGCGCCCGCGTGGCCGGTGCCCCCGCCACAGGATCAGATGGGGATGTGGTGCTCATCCGCGCTCTATAGCGCAAGCGAGAAGTAGGGGGAAGGGAGGGGGGGAGAAGACCAGAACAAAACCCTGCCGGGTTTTATCGCCTTTACCCCATTCGCCGCTCATACGCGGCATGAATCAAATCGCGCAGCGTTTCTGAGTTGTTCTTGATATCGTCCTTAGTAAGCCGCAGGCGATAAAGACCCCAACGTTTATTATATTCAAGTGTCTCAATTTCAGCCGCGTCAATCTTGGCATCGGTCTCTTCGGTTTCGGGAATTTTGACTTCGAGGTTGATCTGGTTTTTTTTCGGACGGAAGGTAACGAAATTGAATGGTTGCCCGTCTTTGGACAGGCCAATGTAAAATTTATTATACTTCAATTCCAATGAGGGGTCGAACTCGCGGACAACTTCGAGCAGTTGGTCAGCAAGAGCAACAGTGGATTTGGTTGCTTTCGACTCCCAGAATGAACGATCCGTGGGGGCTGCCTCGGCATCTTCATCCTCATCAACTAAGCCCCGGGTCAGTTCATCCATCACAGTCGTGAAAACCAGTGTCACATTTTCACCGACCTGGAGCGCTTGCATTTGAATCGCGATTAATGGGATCGTTCCGTTAAACAATGAGACTACATTTAAGAAGCGGGCCGTGATATCTTCCGCCACGATTACGGCGCAGTGGTCGTATTGCGGATATCGTTTTCGTTCTATATCCCAATATTCGATCGTGCGGATAATGTGGGCCTCATCGCTCGCCCCCAGTTGAACCTCAACTTCATATCGACGCTTTGTCTCGGGGTCTTGAAGCAGTAAATCGAGACGCCCAGCTCGCGGATGAATACGCTCTTGATCACGGAGCACGAGATCGCCCAACCCCAGAATGGAAGGATCTTGGGCGATCAGGGTCTGCACCCATTTTTCCGAGTATTCAGGATGGGACTTTAGCCAAATTCTTTGTGGCTTAATGTATGTATCAGACATCTATCCGCACCCTCAAAAATACCCTCAAAGGAGGGTATACGAGATGCACCGACAGTACGTCTAGAAGAAATCCTGGCGCCGTTGAAGGGACTCGATGGTTTTTTGCCCCACGGCGCTCGCTTAAAAGCTCGTCTTGTGGGGACCCTTAAAGGGGCTCTTCACCCTCTTTCAACGTCCCCATCCCCCCTATTTTCCCGCAAGCGCAGCGCAGCGGCAAGCCCGACTGGGCGTCGGCCAGTCAGGCCGCCCCCGCGGAGGCGTTGAGCAACGCGAAACTGCCGTGAGCGAGAAAATGGTGCCGTTGAAGGGACTCGAACCCCCGACCCTCGCATTACGAATGCGATGCTCTACCAGCTGAGCTACAACGGCACTGTGCTGCTTTTACCGCGTGCGGCGCGGCAGGGCAAGACGATTTGCACGCGCCTTGCCCACACGCTCCTCAGTGACCTGCCGTCAGACACGGTGCTAATACCGCAACTCCTCGGGCTGATCTTGCAAACCATCCGCATAATAATCCGGGCCTGGGTCATCGGGGCGTGGCGGAGGACTGATTTCATCCTCGGCGATTTGGCCGCCCACCAGGGGCTCACGGGCGCCAGAGCTTTTGCCTGCGCGGGGATGTTTCAGCGTGCCCGTCTCGCCATAGCTGCGGATCAGGCGCACCCAATCATCGCGCGTATAGGCGAACTCATCGCCATGGGGATCAAGGTCAGACCAATCGGCCTCCGGCTCGGCTTGTCCGGCTTTGATCAGCCACGCCCGGGCCTCTTCTGGCTCGTGGGCCGCATAAGCGATCCGTGACATCAAATGGCAAATCCGCGCCGTGGGTTCAGGCTCCAACAACGGCGCGAGCGCGGCGCGGGCGGCCTGGGCGTCCCCCTTCAGGCTGGCGGCCTCGGCCAGCAAAATTCGGCTTTCGCGATCAAGGGGATTGAGATTGGCCAACCCCTCCAGGCGTTTGGCGCGCGCCTTGGGCGTTTCATCGGGCTTCAGGTCGCGGGCCACCAAGGCCAAAGCCGGGTGCGGCCCCTTTTTCCAAGCGAGATCCAAAATCTGTTGCGCTTTGCTGAGTTTGCGCCCTTGTGACAGCAACCGCACCGCCAAGGCCGAGGCCGGCACGAACTTCGCATCGATCTTCAAGGCATCTTGCGACATGCTGATGGCCTTGCCGGGGTTGTCGCGCAGGGTGGCATGGGCCTCGGCGGTCAACAGGGCGGCGCGGCGGCGCTCGGCGCTGTCTTCATCCACCAATTTGCGTTTCTCGGCCTGGGTCAGCAGGTCACGGGCCTCGGCCCAATTGCCGGCCATCATCTGCGCATCAAACATGGCCTGCCAGGCCCAACGGGCCGTTTTGGCCAAACTATAAGCTTCACGGGCATGGGCCAGAGCGGCTTCGTTATCGCCCTTGCGCCGCGCCATCAACATCAGGCCCCGGTGGCCCAACAGCCGGGTTTCCGGGAATCCCAACATGGCGGCATAGGCGTTTTGCATGGCCTCTTTGTCACCGGCGGCTTCGGCGGTTTGGGCCTTCAGCAGGCGCAACAACAGGGGCTCGTCTAAATGTCGTTCTGCCTTTTGCGCCAAACGGCGGGCTTCTGCGGCATCGCCTGCGGCGGCAGCCACCAGCCCCTCGGCGGCGGCGCGCAAACCCCGGCGGCGGCGCTGGGCCTCACGGGCACGCAGGGTCCGCTCCGGCGTCAACCACAGCCACATGGCAAAACGCCACAAACTGACGAGCACAAAGGTCGCCAACACCAAAGCCAGCACCCCGGCGGCCACACTGGTCTGCACCTGCCAGCCCAGCCAATCCACCAACACGGCACCCGGGCGGTCGGCAAACCAGATCACCACAAAAGCCGCCAGCGCCGCGACCAGAAAAAGACCGATCAAACTGCGCATCAGAGTTGCTCCCCGGCTGTGACGGCGATGATCTCGCTGCGGATGTTTTGCACGGCGCGGTCAAGCTTCAGGCGCATTTCCGCCCCCTCTTTCCAGGGTTTGACGATCTCGGCGGCGCGACCAGAGAGGTTATCCAGTTCCGCCAAGGCCGCTTTCAAATCCCCTTCGTTCAGACGATGTTCGGCCCGGGCCAAGATCGCATCCGGCCCATTGCCCACCGCCGGGCCCGTGCGCCGCACGGACACAATGCGGCTGAAGCCATAGCCCAGCTTTTGCAACAGATCGGCATTTTGCCCAGGCGAGCGCGCCACTTCGAAGGCCCGTGTGGCAATTGCCGGAAACTCCGCCCTTAACTCAACGCGCGAGGGGGCACCGACCTCGGCCAATTCGGTCAAGGCTGCGGTATCCACTTCGGGCGCCAAACGCTTCAAGGCCTTTAGCTCTTGGGCAAAGGGATCAGATTTCTGGCTGACCTGGTGCAAGGCATCCACTGCCAAAATCAGGGCCGGACCGCGCGCAGGCGACTGCGCCATGGTTTCCAACTGCTCAACCCGAGCGCTGAGTTCTTCAAGCTTTGGGGTCATCAGGTTCATGGCCGCCAAAGCATTTTCCAAAGTTTTCACGCGCGCTTCCAAGCCTTCGGGGGTTTGGGCCGCTTGGGCCGTGCGTGTGGCCTCGATGGCCGCCGACAAGCCATCGATGCGCGCCAGTGCAATGGCACCACCGGCTTTTTCCATGGCTTGGACTTGGTCTTCGAGTTGCGTGACACGGCTGGTCAGCTCATCATCACCCAGAAACGCGGCCGTGAACTCGGGCGTTGTGCCTGTGGCTTCGCCCTTCAGCTTGGGCGCGACAAAGACAAAAATCACCGCCAAGGCCACGGCCACCGCCGACAACAACATCAAAACCGCAAAGCCCACACTCAGCAGGCTGGGTTTGTGGTGCACCGTTGTGTCCACCGCTTCGGTTTGGGTGTCGGCACCAGACGCCGTATCTGGCGTCACGGCTTCGGCTTGAGCGTTCTGTGTCGCTGATTTGCGGGTGCGCGTCGTCTTTTTGGCAGTGCCACTGGTGGGTTTGTCTGTGGCAGACGAAGACCCAGAAGATGAGGAAGGGGATTTGGCCATGTCGTAATCGCTCCGTTTCAACCCTCAGAGGTACGCCAGATCATCGGGCTGCTCAAGACCCCTAGGCGGTATCAGCCTTGTCTGGGTCCGCTTTTCAGGGGGTTGCGGTCTTTGGGCCACGCCCTTTACCCCCCCGCGTTTTCATGCCATGGCCACCCTATGAGCACCGAGCTGACCGTTTTGGGCCTCGAGACCAGTTGCGACGACACCGCTGCGGGTGTGATCAAGCGCAGCCCCACGGGGCAGATCACCGTGCTGAGCTCGGAAGTGATCTCTCAGGATGACCTGCACGCCCTTTATGGCGGTGTGGTGCCGGAAATTGCCGCCCGCGCCCATGCCGAACGCTGTGATCTGGTGGTGAAAAAGGCCATGACCCAAGCCGGCTTAACGTGGGCGGATCTGGATGGGGTGGCGGCCACTGCTGGGCCAGGCCTGGTGGGTGGCGTGATGGCGGGCCTGATGACCGCCAAGGCCATCGCCTGGGCCCATCATTTGCCGCTGTTGGCCGTCAACCATCTGGCTGGTCATGCACTGTCCCCTCGTCTCGCTGAGCCCGTGGCACTTCCCTATGTGCTGTTGCTGATTTCCGGGGGGCATTGTCAGATTTTGCTGGTCGAAGACATTGACCGCTTCACACGCCTCGGGACCACTTTGGATGATGCGGCCGGCGAGTGTTTTGACAAATGCGCCAAGGTCTTGGGCCTGGGCTTCCCCGGTGGCCCCGCCCTACAAGCGGCCGCCGAGGGGGGCACGCCTGGTCGCTTTGCCCTGCCTACGCCCTTGAAAGGCAAGCCCGGGTGCGACTTTTCCTTCTCGGGGCTCAAAACCGCTGTGGCGCAGTGGGCAGAACAGATTACGCCCGATGACATTCCCGATCTGGCTGCCGACATCCAAATCGCCATTGCCGACCATCTGCTCAGCCGCCTGAACCGGGGCCTGCAACAGGCTGCCCCGCTATTGGGTCCAGAAAAACGTTTGGTGGTCGCCGGCGGCGTGGCGGCCAATTTGCACATTCGCGCGCGCCTTGAAGACCTGTGTCAAACGCACGGGTTTTCGTTTTACGCACCGCCGCTGAAGTACTGCACCGACAACGGCGCCATGATCGCCCTGGCAGGTGCGGAACGTTTGGCCCGAGGTCTGACGGATCCGCTGGACGCCCCCGCCCGGCCCCGCTGGCCGCTCGACGAACTGCGGGCAGAAACCGACCCCAGCCACACCCCCGGCCGCAAAGGGGCCAAAGCCTGAGATCAAGCCCAAAAAACGATCCGTTCTGCGCTCTAGGCAAGCGCCACAAGACGGGCTAGACACAAGGAATGATGAATTTTGATCCCATTGGCGTCATCGGGGCCGGACTTTACATAGGGTTTGCCCCGGCCCGTTTTGGAGATAACCATGCCCAGTTTTGATCCCATCGGCGTCATCGGGGCCGGGAAACGATTTGAGGCCTGCCCCGGCCCGTTTTGGAGATGACCATGCCCAGTTTTGATCCCATCGGCGTCATCGGGGCCGGGGCTTGGGGCACCGCCCTGGCACAATTGGCCGCCCACAATGGTCATGCCGTGCATCTGTGGTCCTATGAGGCCGATGTGGCAGACGCCATCAACACCGGCCACGAAAACACGAAATATTTGCCTGACATAGGCCTTCATCCGGGTATCACCGCCACCACGGATCCCTCGGCGTTTTCAACTTGCCGTCTGGTTTTATCCGTGGCCCCGGCTCAGCACACCCGCGCCACCTTGCAGGCCTTTGCCTCTGTTATTCACGCGGACACACCCGTGGTGCTGTGCTCCAAGGGTCTTGAGCAATCGAGCCTGAAACTGATGACCGGCGTGCTGGCTGAGGTCTTGCCCCAGGCCCGCCCTTTGGTGTTGTCCGGCCCCAGTTTTGCTGCCGATGTGGCCCGTGGCTTGCCCACCGCCGTCACCCTGGCTTGCCAAGACCAGGCACTGGGCTTCGCCGTGGCCGAAGCCTTGGCCGGCCCCACCTTCCGGCCTTATTGGAGTGATGATCTGGTGGGCACCGAAGTCGGCGGTGTCGTGAAAAATGTGTTGGCCGTCGCCTGTGGCATCACCGAGGGCCGCCACCTGGGGGCCTCGGCCCGCTCCGCCCTGATTGCGCGCGGCTTTTCGGAAATGACCAAGATCGGTGTGGCCCTTGGCGCGCGCCCTGACACCCTGGGGGGCTTGTCCGGCCTAGGGGATTTGGTGCTGACCTGTACCTCGACGTTGTCACGGAATTATCGCTTTGGTTTGCGCTTGGCCGAAGGCCTAAGCGCCGAAGCCATCGCCCAAGAGACTCACACCGTTGCCGAAGGCGTGGCCACCGCGCCGGCGCTGGTGCGCCTGGTGGATCAGCTGGGGGTGGATACCCCCATCATCCGCACCATGGCCGCCATCATTGCCGGCGACATGCCCGTTGAAGCCGCCATTGCGGCCCTGCTGTCACGGCCGATCCGGGCGGAAACGGAATAGGTTTTACTCGCCCGTATCGTGAACAAAAATTTCCCGCTTGCCCGCGCTATTGGGGGCGCTGACGACGCCTTCGTCTTCCATGCGCTCGATCAGATTGGCGGCCTTGTTGTAACCAATGGATAAACGGCGCTGAATGTAACTGGTCGAGGCCTTGCGGTCCCGCGCCACAATGGCCACGGCCTTGTCGTAAAGCTCGTCGCCTGACGACTCGGACCCATCACTAAACAGACCGCCGCCGCCTTCGTCAGACTCTGCCCCTGCCGTGATGTCTTCGTAATAGGTGGGCGCGCCCTGGGATTTCAGAAAGGCCGCGATTTTTTCCACTTCCTTATCGGCCACAAAGGGACCGTGCACACGCTCGATGCGGCCACCACCAGCCATATAGAGCATATCCCCCATGCCCAGCAGTTGCTCGGCACCCTGTTCGCCCAGGATGGTCCGGCTGTCAATTTTCGAGGTCACCTGGAAGGAAATGCGCGTGGGGAAGTTGGCCTTAATCGTCCCGGTGATCACATCCACCGATGGGCGCTGGGTGGCGGTGATCAAATGAATGCCCGCGGCCCGGGCCATTTGTGCCAGACGCTGCACCGCGCCTTCAATGTCCTTGCCCGCCACCAGCATCAGGTCGGCCATCTCGTCGATGACCACTACCAAATAGGGCATGGGCTCGGGCGTGATTTCCTCGGTCTCGTATTGGGGCTCGCCCGTGGCCTCGTCATAGCCGGTTTGCACCGTGCGGCTGATGCTCTCGCCGCTTTGTTGGCACTCGTTGGCCCGTTCGTTGTAATTGTGGATGTTGCGCACCCCAACCTTGGACATACGGCGATAGCGGTCTTCCATTTCCCGCACCGTCCATTTCAAGGCGGCCACGGCCTTTTTCGGATCGGTCACCACCGGCGCCAACAGGTGCGGAATGCCGTCATAAACCGACAGTTCCAACATCTTGGGGTCGATCATGATGAAGCGGCACTGCTCGGGCGGCAGACGATACAGAATAGACAAAATCATGGCGTTGACGCCCACAGACTTGCCCGAGCCCGTGGTGCCCGCGATCAACAGGTGGGGCATCTTCGCCAGATCCACCACGACCGACTCGCCGCCAATGGTCTCGCCCAAGGTCAGCGGCAAGGTGGCGGGTGAGGTCTCATAGACCTCGCTTTGTAAAATGCCCCGCAGATATACGGTTTCGCGGCGGGGATTTGGCAACTCGATGCCGATGGCGTTCTTGCCGGTGACCACCGCCACACGACAGGCCACGGCACTCATGGATCTGGCAATGTCATCAGCCAAGGCGATCACCCGAGACGACTTCACACCGGGGGCGGGCTCCAGCTCATACAGCGTCACCACCGGGCCGGGGCGAATGTGAGTAATGGTGCCCTTGACGCCAAAGTCGGCCAAAATGCCCTCTAGGGCACGAGCGTTTTTGCGCAACATGCCCTCGTCCACCGTGGTGCCCCGGGCGCTGGGCTTGGCCAGCAGATCCAATGGCGGCAGGCGGAAGGCAGAACTGTTTTGGAACAGCGGCAGTCCCTTGGGCGATTTTTGCGGCTTGGTGGTTTTTTGCGGTTTCAGCTTGTCGATCACTGTAGAGCCCGCCGTCTCTGCCTTGGGCTTATCCTCGGGTTTGGCGGGGTTGGGGTGCAGATCCACCACCGTGGCATCCAGGGCCTGACTGGGGTCGGGTTTGCCGAACCGCCGCAGCTTGTGCCAGCTGGCCTGCAGGCGAAGACCAAGGCGTTTGGCCGCCCGCCACAAGGCCCCCAGATCTTCAAGGCCCAAGCCAAAGCCATGCACCGCGCTGGGTACGGCCACCAACACCGCTATGCCCAAAGCCCAAAACTTCGGCCCCGGCAAATCCACCAAGGCAAAGGGCCAACTGATGGCCGAGAGCGCCAGATCCCCCCACACGCCCCCCAGGCCCACAACCAAGGGCCACAAACGCGGCAAGGGCAAGGTGGCAAAGGCCGTGGCCAGCATCAAAACGCAGATCCCACCGGCCCAAAAGCGCGAATGCCGCACCCGGGTGTTGGGGCCAGCCTTTTTGGTGGTCAGCAGTTCACTGCCCCAAACGATCAACAGTCCACACAGCGCAATGGCCGCCCAGCCCAAGGACTGCAGCGCCAGATCCGCCATCACCGCGCCGGTGGTACCCAACAGATTACGGGGATCCCCACCCACGGCATTCCAGCTGGGATCGGTGGGGTGATAACCTGCCATGGCCACGAGCAACCAACAGCCAAAGGCCGCCAAGCCAAAGCCCGTCAGGCGTAATTTCCAATGCTGGGTCAGCCGCGTCCACAGGGGTGTGGGACGTTCGGTGTCCGCTTCTGCGGGGATATCGTCAATCAGATAGGGTCGTGGCATGGTTTCATCCTCAACTCATTACCGTGCCGCCAACTGGTTGCCCATTCCTTAAGACAGGGTAAATTTTGTGGGCGCTGCGACCCCACGTCCGATTGCCTTTCTGATGATTTGCGCGCAAAAAGAGACCATGAAGACTGCTTTGCACGCCGATGTGGTGATTGTGGGGGGCGGCATGGCCGGGGCCACGCTCGCGCTTGCGCTCGATCAAGCCGGGATCACGCCGGTGGTGATCGACAGCACCCCCCTCGACACCCGCCTGGCCCCCGAATTTGATGGCCGCGCCTTTGCCATTGCCTATGCTTGTATGCGCCATTGGCACAAGCTGGGGGTAGGCGAGGCCCTGGCTGCCCATGCCCAACCCATCGAAGACATCTTGGTCACCGACGGGCGCATGACCGCCACCGGCGTGAAGCCGGGGCCGTGGCATTTGCGCTTTTTGGCCGCTGAGACCACTGATCATGGCGACGGCACGGATACAGAGGCTTTGGGCTATATGCTGGAAGCCCGCCACATTCGGGCGGTGCTCAGCCAGGCCCTGGTAGACCGTGGCATTGAAACTCTGGCCCCCGTGCACCCTGCCCACCTCGAGACCAAACCCCAGGGCGTGACCGTAACGCTCGACGATGGGCGCACTGTCAGCGCTCAGTTGATTGTGGGGGCCGATGGCGCGCGCTCTTGGGTGCGACAGGCGGCCGAAATCGAGACCAGCGGCTGGGATTATCACCAAGACGCCTTGGTGCTGACGGTGGGCTTTGAACGCCCCCACAAGGGCGTGGCCCACGAGGTGTTTTTGCCCGGCGGCCCCTTTGCCATTTTGCCCCTGACGGGCGGGCGGGCCAACATTGTCTGGACAGAACCGCGCAAAACGGCGGCCGGTCTGATGGCCCTGCCGCACGAGGCTTTTGTGGCGGCCTTTGCGCGTCGGTTTGGCGATCATTTGGGCAAGGTCGAGCTGTTGACGCCGGTGTGGCGCTATCCGTTGCGGCTGCAGCGCGCCTTGCACACCACCGCCCCCCGGCTGGCCCTGGTGGGGGATGCGGCCCATGTTATCCATCCCTTGGCGGGACAGGGCCTGAATTTGGGTCTGAAAGATGTGGCCGCACTGGCCGAGACCTTGGCCGAAGCCCAGCATATTGGCGAAGGCCTGGGGGCCGAGACCACCTTAGCGCGTTATGCCCGCAGCCGCCATTTCGACGAGGCCGCCATGGCCTATGGCATGGATGGCTTCAAACATCTGTTTTCCAATGACATCGCGCCCGTGCGCCTGGCGCGGGGCCTGGGCTTGGCCGCGGTAGACGCCCTGCCGCCCTTACGCACCCTGTTTTCCCGTATCGCCGGCGCCGATGTGGGGGATGTACCCAAAGGGCTGAAGAGGTGAGTCTGGGTGTTGTAGAGTATGCTTGATAGTCTGGATTAGGTATTAGCAACGGGATATTGGCGCTTTCTGCATGTGTTTGGCTATACGGTCTCGTTTTGCTGCTGGCTTTTGTATTTAAATTTTAGACGACTATCACCAGACATATTGGCTGTCCTCAGGGTCCGCTTTTGCGCGAGCTTCAAATTCTATTTGCCCGCTGTTGTGATGTTATGGGATGTCACGCTGTTTCATAGACGAAGGGTGTTAGCTGGGCTAAGTTTGCCGTATGAGCTTGGGCCAGATCATATATACCATAGCCGAACCCCTCACCCATGTGCCAGTCAACATCTGGCTGCCCTTGATGTTTATAACTGCACCGGTATTGGTGTTTTTGGGTAAACCTACACAGGATTGGCGATGGCTTGTTGGGCGACTGCTACTGGCGTGGGTGTTAACGTATTGTTTTATCAATCTCAGCCTGGATACAAGCCGCCAAATGATTTGGACTGCTTACCAGTCCTGTCAAAGTCAGTTTCCTGATGGTCTTATCCAGCATCACTCCGAATGCGGGGAAATCAATATTGCTGATGGTCTGAGCAGCCTGTTCTACTTGTATCTTGGCTGGATGCCGGCCTTAGCATATCTAGCCATTTGGGAGCTTGTATGGCGCATTCGAAACAGGCGGGAGCTCCAATATGGCACATTTTCCGTTGCATATAAGTGGGTTAGTGCTTTTATCATGACTATCGGTCTGCCGATAACAGGCTTGATATTGTGGATGGTTGTTCCGATCATATTCAGGGTGCTGAGGCATCTAATTTTTTCCGGGCCGTAAATTTTGTTCTCCAACCATCTTTGACGTCAAAGACTTGGCCTAGAAAATCTCCTGAATTACCGACATAGTCTTCTGCTGCTTGTCGACTATAGCCTAATATTTTCTGCACCATCTCAGTAAAACTTAAAGGGTCTTTGATTTGATCGATAAAGAAATAGACAATCACACCTTCAATTTCGATGTAACTTCCATTTCTTTTCGATGTTCCTGCAAAACCACCACCAATGATTGAATTGCCTAGCGGCCAAAATACTGGCTTACAGTTATATGTATGGTAGAATGTGTACTGAAAACGCCCCTCACTCTTAATGAGGGCATCATCAATAATTTGTTGGTTAACGCGTTCAAGGGCGCCATGGTGGTGCCAATAATGATTGATTACATCACCTAAATATCCCATTTCAGATAAAGAAACCTGTTTCCGTGTACCAGTTACATATAATTTTGTAACATCCACCTTTGACCACTTCGGCCCATCATTGATTGAGCTAATCAGCGTTTGCTTTGCAAATTCAGGTTTGTCTTCATCGGGTATGGGTTCTGCGATACACCGGCAATTTGGTCTATATCCTGGGTGACCCGTGACTGGTGGGTTATCACGTGTGAAAATTTTACCATCATTGGCGGCATGTTCTGGGCTGACCTTATTATCGCCTCGCGTACGCCAAATGTATGTCTCGGGTATTTTGTCAGGGTCGTACGTTTTCAGCTCAATACGCCAATTCAGGTGCTCGAACTGGTCACGCAGTTTAACGAAGCTCCCCACATCTTCGCTCTCAAGCGCGTCAGCCATTTGGCCAAAGACCAAGCTCTGCTCAACCTGTAAATCTATTATGCTCTTATCATCCTCCATACCCTAAGGGTAAGGCTGATGGGCGGGGAGTGGATAATCTTATGGTTTCCCTGTCATGGCGAGAGAACGAAGTGAGCGTGGCCATCCAGTTTAGGCGGTATGCTGGCACCACGTTGCCACGTTCGTGGCGCCTCGTGATGTCAGGGGGAAGTAAGGTGATAATTTCTGATAACATCATAACCCCTCACCTCAATCCTCTCCCATCGGGAGAGGAAGAATGGCAATGGCGACGCCTTTCTCTCCCTCGCTACAGGTTCGGCGACGCTACCTGTTTTGTGATGATGGGGGGTTATATTTCCCTAGCTTCTTCCACCAGCATCACCGGCACCCCGTCGCGGATGGGATAAGCAAGCTTGGCGTGTTTGCTGATCAGCTCTTGGGCCTCAGCGTCATAGTCAAGTCGCCCACGGCTGACCGGGCAGACCAGAATTTCCAAAACCTTGGGATCCAATTTAGCAGGAGACGTCTCGGTCATCCGTACCCCCTATTGAAACAGGATCGAAGACAAGCGCCGACGGCCATCTTTGGCAATATCCGACATGGGGCCAGCGGCCTCGAAAACCTTGAGCAAGAAATCCTTGGCGGGGTTATCCTTGGGATCTTCGGCGCATTTCACACCCGCTAGCAAGGTGTCCATAGCTTCAGACAATTGGCCCCGCGCCGCCAAGGCTTTGGCCAGGTCCACATGGGCCTCGACGCTATCCGGCTTCGCCTGCAGGGTTTGCCGACACCCGGCAGGGTCAAGGGCCAAGCCCTCTTTCAAACTCAGCGAGGCTTTCAGGCCTGCGACCTCGGGGCCGTTTTGGGCGTCTTCGGGCAGCATGCTCAGCAGGTCATCGATTTTATCCTCTTGCCCGCCAGCCAAATAACAGCGCGCCAGGCCGACAATGGCCTTGGTGTTTTCGGGATCGGATTGCAAAATCGTGGCGTAATCCTGGGCCGCGCCACCAAAATCATTCATCTTCAGGCTGTCGGCGGCGCGATCCAAAAGGGCGTCGAGATCCGCGGACGGGGCCTCGCCTGTCAAGCGCCCAATAAAGGCCTGGATCTGGCTGTCCGGCAAGGCGCCCATAAAGCCATCCAAAGGCTGACCTTTCGAGAAGGCATACACGGTCGGCACCGAGCGAATGCCCAACTGACCGGCCACGCCAGGATTTTGATCAATGTTCAGTTTGACCAATTTCACCTTGCCACCAGCCTGATGCACAGCTTTTTCAAGCGCCGGGGTCAATTGTCGGCAAGGCCCACACCAAGGGGCCCAAAAATCAACGATCACCGGCTGCTGCATCGAGGCCTCGAGCACCTCTTTAGCAAAACCGGCGTCACTGCCGTCGATGATGGTCTCGGTCTGGGTTTGGGTGTCTAGGGTCATAGGGGTCTCCTTAAGCCTCTAAAATGGGCCTCGGCAGGCCGGGATGCAAGGCCCAAGCCGACATGCCGTGCTAAAGCGGCCATTCCTCGGCAGTTTCGGCCTGAAAATCCACAACCGTGACGGAGCGGTCCAGAGCCCGAAAAAAGGCGCGGAAGGCTGCAGCACTCAGGTTGGTCGTGGCGTCATTGCGTAAGGGGTGAAAATTCACCGCCTCGGCCTCGGCCAGCACCCGATCCAAGACAAAGCGCACATGCTGTTCAGGGTCATTCACGAGCGCCAGCGCCGTCACCGCGCCCGGCACCACGCCCAAACTCGCCTGCATCAGGTCCGGCTTGCCAAAGCTCAGACGTGCCGAGCCGATGATTTTGGGCAGGGTTTTCAGATTGATTTGGCTGTCCACTTGCGCTGAAATCAGCCACAGTTGGCCTTTGGCGTCTTTCAAAAACAGATTTTTGCTGTGAGCACCAGGCAGGCGTGCCTCAAAAGCGCGCCCCTCCTCGACGGTGAAAATCGGCGGGGGGCCTTGGGTCTCAAAGGGGATTTTTTGCTGACGCAAAAAGGCCTCCAGCTCTTCGCGACCCATTTGGACTGTGTTGGGGGATATATTTCTGGTCGTCATCATGCGAAAAGCCTATTGCATTCTGTGCTGAGGTGCGCAATAACGCTGATCCTCAAAGGGGCACGATGGTGCACCGGAGACGCGGGCGTAGCTCAGGGGTAGAGCGTTACCTTGCCAAGGTAAATGTCGTGAGTTCGAATCTCATCGCCCGCTCCAGATTTCTTTTTCTCCAAACTGATAAGCCATTGAAAAGCAAGGATTTACTTGCTTTTCTTGCGCATTCGAATCTTTTTCGCTTCATTTTTGGGCTAGAATATTGCCAGAATTTGGGCCATAAAATGCTATGGCTCGACCTCTTGATGGTGATCGATACCTCCGCCAGCGGGCGGGATGGTACTATTACTACCGGCACATTCCGCGCCGGGTTCAACCCTTCTATGAGGGTCAGACAATTCGCCTGGCGCTCGGCACGCAATCGCGCGACATCGCCCGCATGCGACGGGATGAATTGGTCGAAGCCGATGACACCTTCTGGGCTCAGCTCAAGCTTTCCCTTGACCTGGAAAAAGCCGGACAGACCATGGACACCGTTCATGCCCGCAAGCGTTACGAAATCGCCAAGGCGCGCGCCATGGCGGCGGGTTATACCTATCGCCCGGTAGACCAGCTCGCTGATCCGACTCAGATTGAGGACATCGTTCGACGGATCCTGACCGTTGAACAGCAGGCCGCATCGGATGGACGGCTCAACGAAGCTGTCGTCGACGCCGTCCTGGGCGGCGTCAGCGAACCGAAGACAACGGTCTCGGAAGCGATGGACATTTACAAGGCCAAGATCGCGCTTGGCGAGTTGCGCAGTAAGTCGCCAGCTCAAAAGAAGCTCTGGCACGCCACAAAGGATCGGTCTCTTCGGTATTTCGTCTAAGTGATTGGCGACGTGCCCATTGCGGACATCACGCGCGAACATGCCCAGACCTATTTCGACTGGTGGAACCAGCAGCTTTCGCCTGACGATCCGGACGAGAAGCCCAAGAAGCCGAAGACCGCGGCGCGTCACTTCAGCGACATTCGTAAGCTCTACGCGGAATACTTCCGATATATGGGGGAAGAGGACCGCCAGAACCCGTTCCGCAATATGAATTTCAAGGGGAAGTCGCGGACAGTGATCCCGGCCTTTCCGGACACCTGGGTGCGCGAGAAAATCCTGGTTCGCGGCGCCCTTGATGGCCTGACCGAAGAACTCCATCTCGTCACCTTCATGTTGATCGAGACGGGATGTCGGCCAAGCGAGATCATCAATCTGCGGCCAGAGGACATCGTTCTGAAGGCAAAAGTCCCCCACATCGCCATTCGTGCGCGGGACGACCGGGAGACCAAGACCGAGACCTCGATCCGGGAAATTCCGCTTGTCGGCGTCGCACTTGAGGCGGCCAGGCGCGCGCCGGACGGGTTTCCACGATATGTCGACAAGTCCAATTCCTTCTCCGCGGCGATGAGCGCAGCCTTCAGGCGACGCGAACTTTTTCCGACGGCGGATCACGTCATTTACTCGTTCCGGCATTCCTTCGAGAAACGGATGCAGGAAGCGAACATCGACTACGCTCTGCGTTGCCTCCTGATGGGGCACAAACACGACCGCCCTAAATATGGTGATGGCGGGTCGCTGAGCTATCGTCGTGATGAGTTGATGAAGATTGCGCACCCTGTGCCGAGGGACTTGTTCGCGGATTTCGACGCGGTGCACGTCGCTTGACTGGAGCAGATAGTTTCTGTGCGCGATCGATTTTTTCGGTCAAGGTCCGTCGGCGCTCATAGTCCGCATCAAGAATTTCAAACAGCGGCAAAAACCTGTCGCCGAACTCAGTAACGATCCGCGCCGCGAGGGCGCGCGCACGTTCAAGGTCTTCCGTCGAAACCGCCATGATGGACATGATCAGATCAAATCTTCTGAACCACCACCTCGGAAGCTCGCAAATGCGCCGGGTGATCGACATGAGTTTGCAAGGGTTCAGTAAGCGGCTTGGTGCGGTGAAGAAGCATGCCGCAATCGGTAGGAGGCCTTTTGAAGGCGGGCACTTTTGTACACCTTGAGTGTACAAGATCGAGTTTCATCAAACACAGAGCCAAATCATGTAATTCCCGAACGGGAATAATCGGCTCGAAAGAGACTCCATTCGCGTCACTCTTCCCGTTCGGGAATATTCCGCTTGACGCCATCGCTCCAATCACATATCTTCCCGATCAGGAAGATGAGATGATGACGCCAACAGACATCGGAACCACCATACGCGCGGCGCGAAAGGCTCAAGGCCTGCGGCAGGACGAACTTGCCGCCGCGGCGAATGTCGGCGTGCGCTTTTTGATCGAGCTCGAAGGCGGCAAGGAAACGGCCCAGCTTGGCAAGACGCTGGCCGTCCTGGCTGCGCTCGGAATAAACGTGGAGCTATCCATCCCTGATGGGGACGCCACATGACACGGCGACTGATCGTCTGGTGGAATGGCGCGCGCGTTGGCCAGCTTGCGCTGAACGAATATGGCGAGCCCGAATTCGCCTATGCCGAAGACTGGCTCGCCACGTCGAACGCGAGACCGGTGTCAGCCTCCTTACCCCTGCAGCCTGAACCTTTCGACCGGAGGGTGACCCTTCCCTTCTTCGAGGGCCTCCTGCCGGAGGCGTCGCAGCGAACCGCCATCGCGCAGGCACTGGGTATCTCGGAACGAAATGAATTCCGCCTCCTGGAAGAGATTGGCGGCGAAGTCGCCGGGGCGATAGAGGTGTGGCCGGAGGGCGTCGCGCCCGCACCAAACGGCACACCCGACAGATCCCGCAGTCTGAGCGATGACGAACTGGTTGCGCTGATTGATCGATTGCCGACGCGTCCGATGCTGGCGGGCGGCGAAGACGGTTTGCGGCTTTCGCTGGCCGGGGCTCAATCGAAACTGCCTGTCGTCTACAGGGACGGAGAAATAGCCCTGCCCGCACCGGGGCAGCCGACAACGCATATCCTGAAACCCGAGATCACCCGGTTCGAGGGCACCGCCGAGAACGAGGCCTTCTGCATGCGGCTCGCCCGAGCCATCGGTCTCGACGTCGCTGACGTCCAGTATCGCGATGTCGGGGACAAGCGGTTTCTGCTGATCGAACGCTATGACCGACTGACAGGAGAGGACGGCAAGACCATTCGTCTTCATCAGGAGGATTTCTGCCAGGCGCTCGGGTTCACGTCTGCGCGCAAATACGCCAGCGATGGCGGGCCTGTCTTCCGGGACTGTTTCGCACTCGTGCGGCGAGTGACGACCCGGCCTGCCACCGAAGCCCTGAAGCTTCTGGATGCAGCCCTGTTCAACGCAATCATCGGCAATGCCGATGCTCATGCGAAGAATTTCAGTTTGCTGTACCTGCCAGACCGGACGCAGCTCGCACCGCTCTATGATCTTCTCTCCACCATCGCCTATCCTGACCTCAGCCAGCGCTTCGCCATGAAGATCGGCGGACGCCGGACACTGGAGGAGATTTACCCCGCCGATCTCGACAAGTTCGCAAAGGACATCGAGATCCGCGCGCCATTTGTCCGCAGGCGGATGGGAGAGATTGCAGAAACTATCATCGAGCAATCGGGACGTGTTGTGTCTACGCTTGCGTTGCCGCCCGCCCGGGATACCCTGATGAACAGCATTTGCGACACCGTTACAGGAAGAGCGAAATCCTTGCTGGAGAGGCTCGGAGCCTGAAGCCGGAGATTGTTTCATTCGAGTCGACAGCGTCTGCCACACGCTCACCCGGACAAGAGCGTTTAGAAATCACTCTGCCGGGTATCGATCGGCAAATGCTCTGTACGGACGCGTTCAAGTCTCGCACCCGCTTCATTCAACCCCCAGCGCCGGTCCAGATAGAACTCGAGTGCCTTGCGCACTTCGACTTTCAGGAGATCGTCGTTGAAGCCATACTCCCGTCGAACAACAGCGGCTTGCGCCGCACTCAGCTGCGCGCTTGGCCTCAGCCAGATGATGCTCAGCGTGTGCCATTCGGAATCCACCGGCAACAGCGCCTCGAGCTCTCCTGCTTGGAACTCATTCTTCGGTTCGATCCTGGCGGGATGAAAGTTCCGGTACTCGCCGCGTTTGTAGCTATAGGCCCGGAAGTGAATGCTCTCGCCATCGAAGATAAACCGGGTTGGCGCGACCCATTGCGGCGCCGTTTCTCCTGAACTCATCGATGTATAGGCAATCCTGATTTTTTTACGGTTCGAGATGGCGTCGTGAAGGGCGGTCGCGATTTGCGGGTCCAGCCACCGTTTCGCGCGAGGCAGCGCAGCGGGCAACTCATCATTCGAGGTCGTGTCGAGAACGCCGAATACGTCCAGCATTGAAGATGGCCCAATCGGCTGATGATCTCTCGCTGCGACATAGGCTTTCAGGTGCGCGTCATATTCCGGCGCGTTCTGCGTGATCAGAGAGAGATAGGCCCGAAAATCATTGGCGGCCTGCGCGGTTGAGATTCCAAACCGCTCAGTGAGATCACGCCGCCGCGCCACGCCGCGCCAGGTGAAGCACCTGTCGAGAAACAAAAGGCGCTGTCGCTGGGCATGTTTCAGGTCGTCGAGCGTCATCCAATTTCCTCTCTTGACTCCTGTTAACCTATGCATCAAAAAAGTATACGTATAAAAAATATACGGAACAAGTCATGAAGCTGCTGCACACCTCCGACCTGCATCTCGGTCGTCAGTTCAACGGGATCTCCCTGGAGGAGGATCACGCAGCGGTGCTCGACCAGATCGTCGAGGCGGTTAAGGCGAATAGGGTCGATGCGCTGATTATCGCCGGCGATGTCTTCGACCGGGCGTCGCCGCCACAAAGTGCGGTGCGGCAGTTCAACGGATTTCTCCAGCGAATCAAAACCGAGACGGACGCCGCCGTCGCCATGATCGCGGGCAATCACGATTCAGGGGACCGTATCGATTTGTCAGCCATCGCGGCGGATCGCTCGCGCTGGCTCATCCGCGGCGCGATCAGTGTAAAGGAAGTGCCGCTTCTGCTATCAGACACGCATGGTACGGTTGCAATCTCGGCGCTGCCGTTCGCTTACGAATATGCGGCGCGGGAGTGCTTCGAGAGCGAGACCATTGATACGCCCGAAGATGTGCTGGTGGCGCAAGTCGCAGCCGCACGCGCCGAGGTTCCCGAAGGTGCGCGGTGGATCATCGTCGCGCACGCCTTCGTCACGGGAGGTTCGGTCAGCGAAAGCGAGCGTTCTCTGACGCGGGTTGGCGGAATAGAGACTGTCAGAGCCTCCGCCTTTGACGGGGCGCACTATGTCGCCCTCGGGCATCTTCATCGCCCCCAATCGATCAGCACTGACCATATTCGTTATTCCGGCTCGCCTCTCGCCTTCGGCTTCGACGAAGCCGACTCGGAAAAATCGATGAGCCTGATCGAGATGGACGCAGCCGGTCAGGTTTCGGTCGAGGTCGTGGCGTTCAAGCCGATCAGGCGTGCCCGGGTTCTGCGCGGCAAACATGCAGAACTCCTACTCTCCGATCCGTCGAGTGATTTCATCAAGGCGGAGCTGACAGATGATGTACCCGTCATCGACGGCATGAAGCGCCTGAGGGACGTGTTTCCGAACGCCTGCGAGCTGGTTTATGTTCGCAATGAGCGCCCGCTTGAGACGAAGTCCGCGGACGGCCCGGCTGTCACCGCTGCTGAGCCAGCGGAGGTGGTCAGAAACTTCCTAGGCGAAGTCGGTCTCGAAAACATCACGGATGCCGAACAGGACGTTGTTGAAGCTTCCCTCACGCGCTTGCGGCAGAGGGAGGATGCGGAATGAGACCGGTCCGACTCACACTCCAGGCCTTCGGTCCCTATGCGAACAGAGAGGTCATCGATTTCCGCAACGCCGTTGAAGCGGGCCTGTTTGGCATCTACGGCCAGACCGGCTCGGGCAAATCGACAATCTTCAGTGGAATGACCTTCGCGCTGTTTGGCGAGGCGTCGAAGTCGGAACAGGATCGCAACTCCCTTCGTTCGGACCATGCAGCCGCTGACGTTGCGACCGAAGTCGAGTTCGTCTTCGACGTGGGCGAGCGGCGCTTCGTGGTGGTTCGCCAGCCAGATCAGATGCGACCGAAGCAGCGCGGCGAAGGTGAAACCAAGAGCGCGCACGAAGCCTATCTGTTCGATGCCACGGGGCTATCCCTCGATGAGATCACCGGCGAGAAGCGCGGCAAAATCGTTGCGGAAAAGAAGGTCCGCGATGTCGATGCTGCCGTTTCGGAGCTTCTTGGTTACGGCGCTGAACAGTTCCGGCAAATCGTGCTGCTGCCGCAAGGCCGGTTCGAGAAGTTCCTGTCCGCCAAAACCAATGAACGCGTGACGATCCTGCGGGACCTGTTCGACGTCTCGTTCTATCAGGCCCTGATGGTTGACCTGAAGGAACAGGCCGCTGAGGCGGAACGGCAGGTGCGAGACGAACGGGCAGTCTGCGCCGGACGGCTCAAAGCCGAAGGGTTTGAGAGCACCGACACCCTGCTGGAAGGCATAGACTCCGCTCAGGCCGCGGTTCGGGAGCGAACAACCGTTGAGGCTGACGCAAAGAAAGAGGCGCAAACAGCCGAGACCGCGCTTCGGTCTGCCGAGGTGGTGGAGGCTAAGTTCGCGGCATCGGAACAGGCGCAAGAGAAGCTCACCGTCCTCATGGGTCGCAAGGCAGAATTTGCCGCCATCTCAGCTCGGGTAAAACAAGCGGAGCGCGCCCGGCTGATTGTGGATGTCGAAGCCCAGCTCAAGGCGGCGCGGCAAGATGTTCAGGAAGCCAACAATAAACTCGCTGTAGCCAAAGAAGCGGCGAACGAAGCCCAACAAAACGTCAAAAACGCGACCGAAGCTCTGAACAAGGAGCAAGCAAGAGCGCCAGAAATCGAGGCCGCGCGCAAACGCAAAGATGATCTTGAGCGGTTTGCCGGGGTTCTTGAAGCGGCTTCAGCCAGCGCCGAAGCCGTGGAAAGGACGCTCGAGGCGCAGCGAATTGCCGAGGCGGCCTTCGAGAAGAGCAAAGATCGCCTCACCCAATTGCGCTCAACTCGCACACAGCGCGACACTGCACTCAAATCGGCCCGAAGCGCTGAGAGCGCACGCGGCGAGCTTATGAAAGCGCAAACGCATTTTCTGACCCAGAAGAAAGCTGCCGAGGACTACGGGAAAGCAGAAGTGGCGGCCCGGTCGGCGAAAGCGGCGTTTGAAAAAGAAAGTGCAGCCTCAGCCAAGGCGCTAGAACATGAACCCGAGGCGCGCGCCGCCTATGCAGCAGCGGAGCAAGCCCTGGCCGCCGCGCAAGCGCTGCATCTCGCAACCAAGCTGGAAAACGATGCGCCCTGTCCTGTGTGCGGATCGACCGACCATCCGAACCCCGCTACGGGCGATATCGAGAATGCGGGGCGTGATCAGGCCTTCCGCGAAGCCCGCGACCGGTTTGAAACGGCTGCACGCGCTGCCCGCGAGGCCAGTGAAAAGCTAGCCGGGCTGAAAGCCACGCTCGAGGCCCGTGAAGAAACCCTCTCATCACTGGAACAGCCGACAGACACGCTCGCGGCGATCCTAGAGAACGTCAGACAGACTGAGGCTGACCTCAGAGCACTGGGCCCTGTCGTCAATCTCGAGGAAGCCGAGGCGGCTATCGAAGCGCTCAACAAGCAGATTGAAGCGCAAGAAACCGAGACCGAATGCCTCCGCAGTGAGGCGGATAAATGCCGCAACGCTGCGACCGAAGCCAGTGCCGCCCGCGATGGAAAACTTGAGGCTGTCCCCGAAGCGCTCCGTACAGAGAGAGCAATCAAGTCCGCAAAGGACGAGACGTCGCGTGTACTGACCACGCTGGTCGAAGCGAAAGACAAGGCCGAAGCTGTGCTCAAAGCGGCCCGCGAGGCCGTCCTCTCCGCCGATGCCACGGGCAAGGGCGCTGAAGAGTCGGTTGCAGCCTGCAAAGTCCGCCTCGAAAAAGCTGAAGCGACGTTCGGCACGCGTCTGTCTGAGCAAGAGCTCACGGAGGAAATGTACAAGTCTCTCAAACCCGCCATCGCGACCATCGAGTCAGATAGTAAATCGGTCAAAGTGTTTGAGACGGAATTGAACGAGGCGCAGGGGGTCGCAAACGCTGCGGCCTCAGCGATTGGCGATCTGACGCCCCCGGAACTTCCTGTGTTGAAGGAAGCTCACGAAACCGCAGTAGCCGCCCTGACCAAAGCCACAGAGGAGCGGATCGCTGCCAGCAATCGTGTCGGTCAGCTGGACAAGCTGAGGCAAAGTCTCGAAGACACGATGCGAAAACTGGATGAGGCCGAAGCTGTGTCCGGCCCCCTTCGCAAGATCGCGGCGCTCGCGAATGGTGATAATCCGCTAAACCTCAAGCTGGAAACCTATGCGATCGGGGCCATGTTCGACCGCGTGCTCGAAGCCGCCAATCTCCGGCTCGGCCCGATGACATCTTCTCGTTACCAGCTCGAACGTGACGCCGAGGGTGGTCGTGGCAGCCGTGGTCTGGGCATCCAGGTCTTTGATGTGCACACGGGCAAGTCGAGAGGAACCGACACCCTGTCCGGCGGCGAGACGTTCATCGCGGCGCTCGCCCTCGCGCTGGGGCTCGCTGATGTTGTCGAATCTGCAAGCGGCAAAGTCCGCCTCGATACGATCTTCATCGATGAGGGATTCGGGAGCCTCGACACCGAGAACGGGTCAGGCACCCTCGATCAGGTCCTGAACGTCCTAAACAGTCTGGTAAAAGACTCGCGTGCCGTCGGCCTGATTTCGCACGTTCCTCTGGTCCAGGAAGCCATTCCGAATGGATTCTATGTTCGTAAGAGTCTCGACGGTAGTACGGTTGAAGAGCGAGGATTACTATAATGAGCTTTCTATCTGCTCCCGAAGCAGCTCATCAAATAAAGTTTAGCGAATTCGCAAATTTTTTGGCGCTTGATCAACTGGTTCCGGATAAATGATTGTTGCAGATAATGAAACAGCAGTTGACCTGCTCTATTATGAGGCGATCGCCAAGACTGTAGTCCGTCTTGTGGGGGAGCGGTCGGATGACCCGCTAAGTGTGGGTGTTCATGGCGATTGGGGCGCGGGGAAGTCCAGCGTCCTCATGATGGTCGAGGAGGCCTTTTCTGATAACGACCGCGTGCTCTGTGTGCGGTTCAACGGCTGGCTGTTCCAAGGCTTCGAGGACGCAAAGGCGGTCCTGATCGAAACGATAGTCGAGGAACTACGCCGCAAGCGGCCCACGTCTCAAAAGGTTGCTGAGCAGGCAAAAAAGGTCTTGACGCGGGTCGACTGGATGAAGCTTGCGCGCAAGGCGGGAGCTTACGGCTTGACGTTAGCGACCGGCATTCCCCATCCAGAGACAATTAAGGATCTTGGGGACGCAGCGCGAAGTGTCCTCGGGAAGGGGGCCGAGGAGTTGACTCCGGAGAATCTGGCCGCGCTTGTCAATGGTTCCGACGAGTACTTGCGCGAAGTGGCTGAAGACAGTGCGCCTGAACAGATGCACGCTTTCCGGGACGAGTTCGCCAAACTTCTACAGGACGCCGAAATCGATCGCCTCGTGGTCCTTGTCGACGACCTCGACCGGTGTCTCCCGAAGATTGCGATCGAGACGTTGGAAGCGATCAGGTTATTTCTGTTCGTACCAAGAGCGGCCTTCGTCATCGGGGCGGACGAGGGAATGATCGAATATGCCGTGCGGCAACACTTCCCGGACCTTCCGGTGGCAACGGGTCCGGCCTCCTATGCACGCAATTACCTCGAGAAGCTGATTCAGGTCCCTTTCCGTCTGCCCTCGCTCGGATATGCCGAGACGCGGATCTATGTAACGCTGCTCTTGGTGTTAATCGACTTTGGCGAGGATTCCGATGAGTTCCAGAAATTGTCCGCGCTGGCGCGCGAGGTGTTGCGTCGCCCATGGAAAGGCCCCGGGCTCGACCGAAAGGCCGTCGAGCAGGCTTTAGGCGGAGTGCCGGTCGAGGTAGAGCGAGCGATGGAGTTGGCCGGGCGGATCGCTCCGATCCTTGCGGACGGCGCGCGAGGTAACCCGAGACAGATAAAGCGCTTCATCAACACGATGATGCTTCGTCTGGCTATCGCCGAGGAGCGCGGTTTCCGCGATGAACTGAACATTTCGGTACTCGCTAAGGTCATGCTCGCGGAGCGCTTCGCCCCTGAGCTCTACGATGCGATGGCGCGGGGCTCTGCCAACACTGGGGCGTCGGAGGAGCTCGCGGCGCTCGAAGCCGTGGTCGCGGTCACATCCCCCGGCCTGAAGGCGAAATCGGTAAATGGAACGGAGAGCGATCCATCTGCGGAGGCATCGCTACCGGATTGGCCAAATATAGAATGGGCCAAGCAGTGGGCCGCCATCGATCCGCCACTCGCTGAGAACGATCTTCGACCATATGTTTTCGTAACCCGTGACCGGCGAACTGTGTTCGGTGCGGTCACGTCTCTCGGCCAACTGGACGAACTCGTTGCAAAGCTTCAGGGCTCGCCGCTACAGGTGAAGCAGGCTGCGACGGAGGTTGCACGGCTTCAGTCGATTGAGGCGGAACAGGTCTTCGATGCGCTGCGCGCCAAAGTGCGAGACGCTGAGGACTTGGCCCAGGAGCCCGTGGGCGTAAAGGGGCTGGCTGAGATGGCGCGCCAGCATCCCTTCCTGCAGAGGCCGTTGCTTTCTTTCGTGCAGGATCTTCCGGTCTCTAAACTCGGCCCCTGGGCGGTCAGCGGCTGGGCATCAGTTTTCAGCGAAACCGACGTAGCTTCGGACTTTGCGGCGACGCTCAAGGGATGGGCCGATCAGGACGATAACAAGCCGCTAAAGGCGGCAGCGAGCGCGTCGATGAAACTCTCCAGCAAGCGGAAGCGTAGCTGATGGGAACGTCCGGAACATTCGGAGGTTCAAAAAACGGGCTGGTTCCGAGCTGGGTCGATGAGCCCGCGTCGCAGCCTGCGGCCGCGCCGGACAATGCCGATTCAGATTCCACAGACGGCGACGGGGCCGACGGACCGGAGCAAAGCGGAGAGGAGTCTGCCGGTGCGACACCGGCTCAGGCATACCCGCCCATACCTGCCGTTCCGGCAAGTTCAGGCCTCGGTGGCGCGCGCGGGAACATAACGAGGGGCGCGCGAACATCCGATGAGCGTGCCTTGCGGCGAGGCGCGGGCAGATATGTAAGTGCGAGCGGTGGCGGACGTGCTGCGGCGAGCCGGATGCCAAACTCCCGCGCCGTGGCAGGCGGCGTGGCAGGTCTCGCAAGGAACTTCGTCAATCAGGGTCCGACAGAGGCGCTGAGGCGGTTCAATCTTGAGAGCATGGCGGGGGCTCCCGCCGAGGACGTGTTCATCGCTTTGACAGATATGCTGTGTCCTGCAGGCGGCACCATCGACGAAGCGATCGCAAGGGACGCAATGCTTGAAACGGTCGCCGACCTGGCCGCTGCGGGTGTCGGGAACTTCGACGAGCTCTCCGCAGACGATTTGCGCGAGTTCTTCATCGGTGTTGTGAGCCGCTCGATCGAAGGCAAAATTCTCAATGAGGTAGGGACCAACGCCATCGCGGCACCTTCAGACATTGGCGGGGTCGAACGCGCGCAAGCAATCTTGTACGATTTTATTGAGAATTGTGTGCGCGATGAGTTTCACGCTTACGGAACGGATCTGAGCAACATTGACGCCAACTCAATCGATAGATTTGTCGACGACCTCTACGCTGCCGCACACGATCTAATCGAAGCCCGTGGAGACGACGGATGAGGAGGTTCAGTCTGATCGGTCGGCTCGGTCCCGACGACAAGAGAAAGGTCAACTTGGTCCAGTCCGACTCCGAAGTATTCGAGATCGATTTCCTGGACGGTGACCTGCGCATGGGCTTCGGTATCGGTCACGCGCTAGACCAACTCGCCTCCCTCGGGCTGCTACCTTCGGAGAGGGCCATTGACCTTGTCGTCCTCGCGGCGCTCGTCAACGCCGGGGACACAAGAGTTTCCCGAAAGTTGAACGCACAAGATGGCTGGACCCGCGAGATCGATCTCTACATCCCGGTGTCCGCCTCGGCAGCATGGACGGCTAGCACGAGATCGATCGAGTCGATGTTGCGCTTTCTCTCGGGGGATCGGTGGCGTGTCTTCTTCCGCGACCGGACGAAGAGAACCAGAACCCTTGCTGTCGCTCCGAAACGTTTGGCGATAGACGGGCTGACAAAGGTCAGCCTCCTGTCCGGTGGTTTGGACAGTCTCATTGGCGCGGTCGATCTCCTGAGCGGCGGTGAACGCTCGCTGTTCGTCAGTCATTACTGGGACAGCGAAACTGCCAAAGCCCAAGCCTACATCATCGACCGGTTGGAAACCCGGTTCGGCAAAGAGGCCTTCAAAAGTCTCCGTGTGCGGTTGGGTTTCGATAAGCACCATCTCACCACCGGGGAGACGGAGAACACCCAGCGGGGACGCTCCTTCCTCTTCTACTCGCTGGCGACGCTGGCAGCGTCGGCGATCGATGGACGGACCACGGTCGACATACCAGAGAACGGCCTCATTGCGCTCAACGTGCCCCTTGATCCCTTGCGATTTGGGGCGCTGAGCACGCGCACGGCGCATCCGCACTTCATCGCGAGCATGCAGAGGTTATTCGATGCTCTCGCGCTCGATGTCGAACTGAACAACCCTTATAGTCACATGACGAAGGGCGAGATGGTTGCGAACTGCGCCGACAGACCTTTCCTTGAGAAGATCGTCGCGAACTCCATGTCTTGTTCATCGCCTGCAAAGGCGCGTTACAAGAAGCTCTCCCCTCGGCACTGCGGATACTGTGTCCCGTGCCTGATCCGCAGAGCATCGCTCGAAGCCGGTTTCGATGGAGACGATGAGACGCTCTACACAATCGAGGATCTGAAGGGACATGTCCTGGCCTCCGACCAGCCCGAAGGGGAGCATGTCCGATCCTTCCAGCTGATGGCCAAGAGAATCAGGGCAAAACCGGGCCTCTCGAAGATCCTCGTTCACAAGCCTGGTCCGCTCCATGACGAGCCGGATGAGATACCGGACTACGCCGAAGTGTTTCGACGCGGCGTCCTTGAAGTCGCCGAGCTCCTGAAAGGTGTTCGGGCACGGCCGGGCGGATGACCATGCGGCCTGTCTACGTGGATTTCCATACGCATCTAGACCTCTATCCCGACCTCGCTGAAGCGATTGCGGCCTGTGATCGCAAGCGCGTAGCGACCTTGGCAGTCACAACGACCCCGAAGGCGTTTGATAGAAATGTTGAACTGGCCGCCGGTAGCGAGTTCGTGAAAGTCGGGTTGGGATTACATCCACAACTCGTCGATGAGCGTCATTCGGAGATCAACCTTTTTGAGAAATTGCTTCCAAGAACGCGTTACGTCGGTGAAGTCGGTCTGGATGCTAGTCCTCGTTTTTACAAGTCGTTCGATCTTCAAAAGAAGATTTTTCAGGACATTCTTGAAATATGCGCCGCTGAAGGTGGTAAGATACTCAGCCTGCACTCAGTGAGATCAGCCAAACCCGTTCTCGACTATTTAGAGAAATACCTTCCGGAGGAGAGAGGCACGGCCATTCTCCACTGGTTTACCGGCAGTGTTTCTCTCGCGCGAAGAGCGGTTGAATTGGGCTGTTATTTTTCAGTCAACGAACAAATGCTATCATCGCCAACAGGAGAAAAGCTGATTAAGGAAATTCCCTTTGAGCGAATACTGACCGAAACAGACGGGCCGTTTGTCGAACGTAATGGCGTATCCATCCCGCCGGGCGACGTATCCGGTGCGGTGAGGCTTCTCTCAGTGTTGACCGGTAAAGATGAACTCGAAGTACGCCGTCAAATTCTGGTGAACTTAAAAGCTTTGCTCGAATCGCGAATGTAGTCTTACGATTGGCGTGAAGCGCGGCGTGCCTACTTCGCCCGATTCCACACCATGACGCCTGTGCCCTCTTTCTCATTCTCGAAGAAGGCGGCGCGCATGGGGGCACCGAAGCTCGGATCGTCGAGTTTGACGGCAAGATAGGGCGTTTCGCCGTCCCTGCTTTCCTGACGCCAGGCGGCGCCGAGTTCCGCGCCGCCGGCATAGAGCCGGAAGTCAGGCGCGCCGTCCGAGGTCTTGTCCGCATTGGGAACGAGCTGCGCTTTGACATTGATGGTCATGGTGCGGATGGTGCCGGTATAGCTGCCATCCTTCAGGGTGAAGGTTCCGATCTGTGCCAGGGGTCTAGTCTCCGTTGCTGGCGTTGGCATGAAGGGCGCGGCGCGCCCGCTTGAACCCGGCGTCGGACGCCAGGAAGCTTTCGATCATGGCCGGGATCAGCGCTTCGGGCTTTTCCTCTGCGCCATAGGTCTGGCGGTAGATTTCAGCGTAATCGCTGAGCGCGCTGGCAAGGTCAGGATCGACCGAGAGGTTCATGCGCACGGGTGTGCGGTCGGGAAGACGGTCGAGGCGAAGGGTCATCTGCTTGTTCCTTGTGGATGGGGTCTGAGGATGAGGTCACGGGTGACGACCACGCGCACGGGCCAGCCGGGCCGCACACGGATCGTTGGCTGTATGCCAAGATTGCGCTCGACCACGCGCTGACCGGCCTGATTGACTGTGTCTGTCGTGCCGCGGCGGATGGCGCGTTCGAGATCGCCATCGCCGTCCGCGCCAAGCTCTGCGCCGACGCCCAGAATCGTCGCGAGGCCCGCCGCGATGAACACGCGGTCCCAGTGGTGATCGGTCCTGTCTGAGAGACCGGCAAAACCCTGCGCATCCGCGCCCGGTGCCGAGATGACAATCGATGACCCATCAGGGAAAATGATCCGGTCCCAGGTGACCAGCGCCCGGTCCTGCCCGAACGAGACTTCCGACTGATAGCGCCCGATGAGGCGTGAGCCCTGCGGGATGAGGAGGTATTGCCCGGTGACGGTGTCATAGACGGGCTGTGTGACCTGCGCGACGATTGTTCCGGGTAGGTCTGAGTTGATGCCGGTCACCAGCGAGGCCGGAATCAGCGTGCCGGCCATGACCTGATAGGGCGAGGCCGGGTCTTCGACGCCGTAAGGGTTATAGATGTCGCTGTCCGGACCCTCGCTCGCGAAGGCAAGTTTGCGCGACTGGAGATTGCTATCGGCGGGTTGACCGAACGCCGATGGCGCGCCCTGCGGCAGGGCGGCAAGCACAAGCAGTTCCGAGCCGAAATCAAGCGCGGGGTCGCGATAGGCTGGGCGCGTGTCGGTGGTACTTGCGGTGCCGCTCTGAGAGTCGAGACGGAAGAAGACCGGCGCGCGGGCGGCTTCATCTGCAAGCGCGGCTTCCCGCATCCGCCTTGCGCGTTCGGCCTCGTCAGCCGGGTTTGGGCGGAAGTCATCCTCGAACCGGGTGACATATTCCGGTTCGATCCCAAGCTCGCGTTCCGCGCGCAGCATGGTCGCGCCAAGGTCCCCGGAGAGCGGCGGGCCCAATCGTGTGACGCGGTCTTCGACCGGGGCGATATCGCTATAGCTTGCCGGAAGCGTGGAGAGGCCTTCGGGCTTCCTTGTGTTGGTCGTGTTGTAGAGTTCGCGGCGGGCATCGGGATCGACAGCCGTGGGCGGCTTGAGGGCAATGCTCATCGCAGCGAACAGGCCGAGCACGCCAAGCCCTGCGCCAACCATCAGAACCTTTCGGTTGATCCGCGTCACCGGCTTCGGGCTGGAGCGGATCTTCAGACGCTCGGCATGCTCGTCAAAGGGAATGGGCTCGGACATGGGCTTAGTTCCCGAACAGTCCGGCCAGCGGTGAGCGACGCTCAGTGCGACTGATGCGGACCACGGTCTGGTTCCGCTCACCGAGGCGGAGTTCGGCAGCGCGGAACAGCCGGTCGACGACGTAATAATTGCCGCGCACGCGGTAGTTCACCAGTTCTGCGTCGCCGTCTGCGCCGAGCACGAAGAGTGGCGGCATGTCTGTGGTGGCAATGTCCTCAGGCATCTGGATGAACACCTGTCGGCCATCATCGAAAACGCGGACCGGCTTCCAGTCGGGGCTGTCGCCGGTCATGCGATAATCGAAGTTGAGGCCCTCAAGCGTCAGGCCGCGTTCAATGCTCCCCGCGTCCCGCGCAATGGCGCGTTCATTCCTTGCGGTGAGGCCTGCCAGCTCATCGGCGGGATAGCGCCAGGAGAGCGCGGCCATATAGCCGCCGTCGGTGCTTTCCAGTTCCAGATGATAGGTGCGGCGGTCGGTGGCGATCATCAGGTTTGTGCGGATACCGGAGGAGATGGGTTTGACCAGGACATGCGCTCGGGCGGTGTTGCCGGAGCCTGAAATCGTATCGCCGACGACCCAGCGCACCGTGTCGCCTGCCGATACTGACACCAGTTCTTCACCAGGTTGAAGCGCGATGTCGCTCACCTGACCGGGGCTGGCATAGAGGCGGTAGAGCGCGCCTTCGGTGTAGGGATAGACCTGGATCGCATTCACATAGCCATCGACCGAGGGTTCGATCAGCGCGCTGGTGCGGCCCTGACGGATCGCTTCGGCCGGTGGGACGGACGATCTTGTAACTGTTCGTGTATAAGTCCGCGTGACGCTGCCATCAGCATTGGTTGTGACGCGGGCACCAACGGGCATCATTTGACCTGGCAACGGCAGCGGGACGGCGGTCTCGACGATCTCGACCGGGTAATCGGCGCGGTCTTCGACGGGCGTTGCGGCGACGAAGGCTGCCGGATCGATCGGTTCGATCTCAGTCGTGGCGCAGGCCGAGAGCAAGGCCATGGCGGAAGCGGCGGTGACGATACGAAGCATGGGGATCATTCTCCTGTGACGAGGTCCTGACCCCAGTTAAGGGCGTGGACATAAAGGCCGAGCGGATTGGCGCGCAGGGTTTCTGCATCCGTCGGCGGCTGGGTGATGAGGGTGAAATTGCCGGTGAAGCGCTGCGCCTGCATGAGCGCGCCATTCTCATAGGTCTTCTCAATCCAGCGGGCCTGGAAGCTGTCATCGGAAACGCGCACGACGCTGACGACATCGACAGTTCGCGACTTCCTGCCGACATCCGCAAAGGGATCATTGGCGGAGGCGTATTCGTTGAGGGTCGTCGCGGCGCGGTCGGTGACGAAGTCGTAGGTGCGCAGCCAGTTCTCGCGCACTACAACCGGATCGACGCTGAGGCCCCGCACATGCTCGATAAAGTTCGCAAGGTGATGGGCGATCTGCGCGTCGGTCGGGGTGTAGCGTTCCGTTACCGGAGCAATAGCGCGGGCCGCGCCCATCTCATCGACCTCGACCACATAGGGGGTGACGGTGGACTGCATGCTCCGCCAGACGAGCGCGCCGGAGGTGACGAAGCAAAGCCCGAGGCATCCAAGCGCCATGAGCCGCCAGTTCTTGGCCTGTACGCGGGCGGAGCCTATTCTTTCGTCCCAGATTTGGCCCGCCTTCTGGTAAGGCGTTTCGGGGAACGGGCTGGGGCCGTAGCTGGAGGAGGATCGCTTGAAGGCCATCGTCTAGTCGTCCTTGTCTTTGAGAGTTGGGTTCGCGCCGGAAGCGCCGCGATCACCGTCACGGATCGAATGGGCGGCCATCTGGCCTGCCTGACCGACGCGTTGTTGGGTTTGCATGCGCCGCGCCCAGCCGGGGCTTTGGGAAGAGGATAATCCGGAGGCAGAGCTTTGCATGGAGGTGGTCTCAGACCCGCCGGTTACGCACCATACGCCCTGACTGCCGCGCTGGTAAGCCTCGCGCATGGACTGGGCAGGAAGGGAGGCGGTTCGGCGCATGGCGTCACCGCCAGCACGGGCCACCCCGGCGAGTCCCGCCGCGACACCCGCTGCGCCGCTTGCGCCGGAGGCGACCGATCCCAGCGTGTATGAAGTCCGCGCCGCACCTGCCATGCTCGCGCCGGCCTTGACGGCCGAGGATGCGCCGCCCGCGGCTGCACCAATCGCAGCGCGCCCGCCCATCCCGGCGACATAGGTCCCGGCGGCGACGCCTGCTGCTGCGCCAGCCGCCGAGCCTGCGCCAAGCTGCGGCGCACCGGTAATGAGCCCGCTGGCAATGCCAGGCGCGAAGATGCCCATCCAGAAGAAGACAATGGCGGCCAGCACGGTGCCCATGACTTGCGCGAGCGTCACATCATCCCCGGTCCGGAAGGCATCGGTCACAGAGGAAAAAAGCGTCGAGCCGATGCCAATGATGACCGCGAGCACCATGAGCTTGATGCCGGACGTGATGACATTGCCGAGGACGCGTTCGGCCAGAAACGTTGTCTTGTTCCAGAGGGCGAAGGGCACCAGCACAAACCCGGCGAGTGTCGTCAGCTTGAACTCCAGGATGGTGATGAAGAGCTGCACGGCCAGCACGAAGAAGGCCACCATGATGATCGCCCAGGCCACGAACATGACGGCGATCATGATGAAGTTGTGGAAGAACGAAATCGGCCCCAGCATGTCGCTGATTTCTTCGAGCAGCGGCTGACCGGCATCGAGCCCGACACTGGCAATAAAGCCGGGGCGCAGGAGATCGTCGGCGGTCATCGTGCCGCCGCCTGCGGTCACTCCGAGTTCGGCAAAGCTGTCAAAGACGATCCCGGCGAGCAGGGAGAAATTGCCAATGATGAAGGCGAAGAAGCCGACATAAAGCACCTTCTTGAGGAGCCCGGCGATGACGTCTGTGTTCTGGGACAGCGCCCAGAACAGGCCTGCGAGGGTAATGTCGATGGCAATGAGCGTGGTCGTGAGATACGCGACATCGCCCGCCAGCAGGCCAAACCCGCTGTCAATGTAAGCGATGAAGGTCGCGAGGAAGGTATCGATCACGTCCATCGGCCATCACTCTCCAAGGAAGGCCCGGGTCCGCGCGCGGCCACGTTCCGCTTCAGCGAGCTGACGGGCGCGCTCCAGCGCTTCAGCGCGGTAATGGGCAGCCATCATGGTTTCCATCTGCATGAGCTGCTCCGTCTGCAGCGCCTCGATCTGATTGCCGGCCTGCGCGACCTGGAGATTGCCGACGGCGGACTGGCTGTCTGCGATCAGGCGGTCGAGGTTGTCGGAACCTTCGCGGGCGGAGGAAACGACCGATGCCGTGACCTCAAGGCTTTCACGATAGGCGGTGCGGGACTGACGCCAGCGTACCCGAGCCTCTTCGACGAGTACGGCCTGTCGGGGCGGCTCCGTGCCATAGTCTTCCGGGTAGATCTCTTCATAGTCGCGCTCGATTTCCTCGACCCGGTAGCCGATGCCTTCGGCCTCGCGCATGAGTTCCTCTATGCGGCGCATGCGGCGGAGGATGTCGTCGGCGATTGAGTCCGGCAGCGCTTCGAGATCGCGCGCCATGTTCTCGAGCATTTCGATCTCATGGGTGAGCTGCTGGATCTGCTGGTTCACTTCCTGAAGGGAGCGAATGGCCTGATAGATGTTCTGAATGTGATTGGCGGGGTCATAGACTGTCCATTGAGCGGCGGCTGGCGGTGCTGTGATCACAGACAAGGGCAAGGCGCAGAGGGCAGCTGAAATGAGAAGGCGTTTCATCAGTGGAGCTCCTATTCGGCTGCGAGGAATTGCGAGGGATGGAAAGGCGCTTGCGCTTCGGGCTCGGGCGCTTGGTCGGGCCAGCGGGTGAGCAGCTCAGCCGCCCAGGGGAGGCCCTTTTCGATGAGCCAGCAGGCGGCAAAGCCATCCCCTTCCGTCTCCGCCCAGATGCGATCCATGCGGGCCTGATCTTCCGGCGAAGATGCGCCGCACACAGACAGCGCGATGGGACCGAGACCAAGATCGAAGACGCGCGCGCCGAGGGGCGACTGATAGTAATAGTCCCGCTTGGGTGTGGCTCTTGAGATCAGCTCGATCTGACGGGCATTGAGCCCGAAGCGCTGATAGGTCTCGCGGGACTGCGGTTCCTGCGCGCGTTCGTTCGGCAGAAAGATGCGCGTGGGGCAGGACTCGACGAGCGCCGGCGCAATGCTTGAGTTGGCAATATCGGCGAGGCTCTGCGTCGCGAACACGACGGAGACGTTTTTCTTGCGGAGGGTCTTGAGCCATTCGCGGATGCGCGCGGCAAACATCGGATCATCAAGAAAGAGCCAGGCTTCATCGAGAATGAGCAGCGTTGGCCGACCATCGAAGCGTTCTTCTAGTCTATGGAAGAGATAGGTGATCACGGGGGCGACTGCGCCCTTTGCGTGCATCAGCTCTTCCATCTCGAAACAGACTGTATCGGCGAGCGCGAGGCTTTCACGGTCGGCATCAAGAAGGCGGCCATGCGGGCCTTCCAGCGTGAACGGGTGCAGCGCGGATTTGAGGGTCTCGTCCTGCAGCATCAGGCTGAGGCCTGTCAGGGTGCGTTCTGTTTCAGGCGCTGAGCTGAGGGATTGAATGGCCTCCCAGAGCCGGGCCTTGAGGTCTGGCGTCACGGCGACGCCCTCATTGGTGCAAAGCCCGGCGATCCAGTCGGCGGCAAAGCTTGCGCCCGTGTCTGTGTCGATGTCCTTCAGCGGCTGCAGGCTTGGCGCGTGGGAGCTGCCGAGATCAACATGCGCGCCGCCCATGCAGAGGGTTGCGGCGCGGGCCGAGCGGCCCTTGTCGAACAGGAAGACCTGAGCGCCCGCATAGCGCTTCCATTGCAGGGCAAGGAGCGAGAGCAGGACCGACTTGCCCGCGCCGGTCGGGCCGACGACGAGCGTATGACCGACATCTCCGATATGCAGGTTCAGCCGGAATGGCGTCGTGCCATCGGTCTGCGCCTGAATGAGTGCGGGCGCTTGCAAGTGCCTGTTGGTGTCTTCGCCTGCCCACACCGCTGAGAGTGGCACCATATGGGCCAAATTCAGTGTGTGCAGGATGGGTTGGCGAACATTGGCATAGGGGTGACCGGGCAAGCTGCCGAGCCAGGCATCGACGGCGTTGAGAGTTTCCCTGATCGCAGTGAAGCCTCGGCCATTTATGATGCGCTCGGCCACGCGGATGTGTTCGTCGACCGTGCGGCGGTCCGGATCGGCGACCGTGATGGTCGTCGTGACGTATCCATACGAGACGAGATCGCCGCCGAGTTCCTGCAGCGCGGCATCGGCATCACCGGCCTTGTTGTCGGCATCATTGTCGACGAGCGCAGCCTGTTCATTGAACATCGTCTCGCGCAGGACCGCTCCGATCGATTTGCGCTTGGCGAACCAGTGGCGGCGCTTCTTGCCGAGGACTTTTTCGGCCTCGGCCTTGTCCATCGCGATGAACCGCGTTGCCCAGCGATAGGCAAAGCCCTGCCGGTTCAGCTCATCGAGAATGCCGGGCAAGGTTGAGGCTGGAAATCCGAGAATGGTCAGGGTGCGAAGCTGCGCTTCGCCGATCATGGGTTCGAGCCCGCCGGCAAAGGGCTCATCGGCGAGGATGGCGTCGAGGAAGACCGGCAGCTCGGGCGTTGCGACCGGGTGGCGCTTGGTCGAGATGGTCGAGTGAAGATAGGTCAGCGTCTCGTCGTCAGTGAGCTTTGCGATCTCGGCGAGACAAGTGGAGAGGAGATCGAAGACCCTGTCAGCATGCTGCTGGAAGGTCTCCAAACGGTGACGCCAGGTGGCAGCGTCTTCGCTTTCCGCGCGCTGGATCAGGGCCTTTTCGGCGCGGCCTGTGGCATCGGCGGGCGGCAGCCAGAGCAGGGTCAGATAGTAGGAACTCTCGAACCTTGCGCCGGACTCTTCGGCTTGAAGGGCGCGCTCCTGATCGATCAGCCAAGTGAGCGCATCGGGGAAATCGCTTTCCGGATAGTCATGCACCTCATGGCGCTGCGCCTCGAAGAAGAGCGCCCAGCCTGAACCAAACCGGCGCAGGACATTGTTGACCCGCGCCATGACAGAGACGAGTTCTTCTTCCGTCGAGCTTTCGAGGTCAGGGCCGCGATATTTGAACGTGGTCTGGAAGCTGCCATCCTTGTTCAGGACGACGCCGGGCGCGACGAGACAGGCCCAGGGCAGATAATCGGACAGCAGGACCGGGGTCTCTGCATATTCTTTCAGGTTCAGCATGTCAGATGCTCCTTGTGGCGGGTGGAGCGAGAGGCGACGGCCATGAAATCCGGATCGCTCCGTGCCATGAACACGGCTGCCGAATGCCCGACCGCCCAGAGAACGAGACCCGGTATCCAGAGCTGGAGCCCAAGGCCGACTGCGGCCGCAAGCGTCCCGATGGCGATGGCGGCCGTGCGGGGCGCGCCCGCCATCAGGATCGGCTCGGTCAGCGAGCGATGGAGAGGGATTTCAAAACCTTCAGCCACTAGACCAGCGCTCCGCCGCCGAAGCTGAAAAAGGTCAGGAAGAACGAGGTTGCCGCGAACGCGATCGAAAGCCCAAACACGATCTGGATCAGTTTGCGCATGCCGCCCGATGTCTCTCCGAACGCCAGCTTCAGGCCCGTAATGGTGATGATGATCACCGCCACGATGCGCGCGACTGGACCCTCGATCGAGGTCAGGATCTGATCGAGTGGGCCTTCCCAGGGCATGCCAGAGCCTGCGGCATGGGCCGGGCCTGCGATCATGAGGCCGAGGCCGATACAGGCCGCGACCTGAACCGTTCGGTTCACAGTCTGGAGGTGGTTGTAGAGCGTCATAGGGTTTCTCCATGTTGGACGAGGGACAAAGAGCGTGTGACGAGCGGCTGGGTCTGATACCCCTCGCCGTCAAAGCCGGTGACGCGCAGCGCCTCTTCAACGCGCCGCTGGCCGCCTGCGCGGCTCATGAACACGACCACGTCGATGGCTTCTGCGATGAAATCGAAGGGCGCGCGCGGCGTGGCTTCGAGGGTGAGCTGTTCAAGTCGGGTCAGCGCGCCGTGGGCGGAGTTGGCATGCAGCGTCGTGATCCCGCCGGGATGGCCGGTGTTCCAGGCCTTGAGCAGGTCGAGCGCTTCGGCGCCGCGCACTTCGCCGACAATGATACGGTCGGGACGCAGGCGCAGCGTGGACCGGACAAGATCCTGCAGGCTGGTGCTGCCGCGATGGGTGCGAAGCTGGACCACATTGGGCGCCGCGCATTTGAGCTCGCGCGTGTCTTCAAGAATGACAATGCGATCGTCATTGAGCGTGGCCTCAGCCAGCAAGGCATTTGTAAAGGTCGTCTTGCCCGATGAGGTGCCGCCCGCGATCAGGATGTTCGCATGGCTCGCAATCGCGTCTTTCAGCGCCGAAGCAACCGCCGGTGCAAGCGCGCCCTGGGTGACATAGTCGCCCAGTTCAAACGGCGTGGTCGCGGGCTTGCGGATCGAAAAGCACGGCGCTGTCGAAACCGGTGGGAGAAGCCCTTCAAACCGCTCGCCGCTGCCGGGGAGTTCGGCAGAAACAATTGGGGAGGACCGATCACAGGCCTCGCCTATGCTGCTCGCGACAAGGCGGATGATCCGTTCACGGGCGGTAGCAGAAATACTGTCGGGGCTGACCTCGACCCCTCGCCCCGCCCGTTCAATCCAGATCGAGCCGTCGGGGTTGGCGAGGATTTCGATAACGTCGTCAGCTTCCAGCGCTGCCCGCACCGCGCCTTCGCAAGCAGACCGCAGCATGGATACGCGTCGTTGGTCGGTCTCAAGCGTTCGGGCGGGTGCGGACATCGGGGGAGTGTCTCCTGTCGTTGCTGACAGGTCCAATCCTCTGATTTCGCTCTAATTTCTGATAGTTGGGAAAGTCGCAAACGGTCGGAACGGATCAAGAGGTCTTGCAAGATCGGGCCGTCCAACGGCTGGTAAAAGATGCAGCACTAATGCATCGGATATCACTCAATAGCCTTGGAAAATGCGCTGTATGCGTCAAAACTCAATCATTAAGGTCGTCAGCAGCCGAGGCAGACAAAGCCCGCTTCGACAACGGCTCATCGGACGCAACGCGCCTCGCGACCTGATCGATAAAAAACTCGAACCGGCGCTGGCCGAGCAGCTGGGCGGCGTCACGTTCGGCTTCTGGAATCGGGTCCGTCCGGGTCAGCCAGTAGAGGACGAACTGGCCGAGGGTTTCGAGGCAGAGCGCTAGGTCCCGCTCCATGGCGTTCTGACGTTTCTCGATCCGGTCGAGGCGCTGCAGGAGGAGATCGTCCCGAGCCGCATTGCGCTCCGGGTCGAGATAGGCCCTCAGCGCATCTTCCATGATTGCGGATTTCGTCGCGCCGGGCGCGAGCACCATCTCTTCAAGTATGCGATGCATCTCATGGGAGAGGCGGATGTTGACGCGTGGCTTCATGGTCAGAATTTCGGAAAGAAGTCGCCATCCGCGCGGTCCATGCCAAGGGCGCGCTGGGCGGGTTTCAGCGTCTTGACGGCCAGATCATCCAGATCGCCCTCTCTTGCTTCCTGTTGAGGCTCTTGTTCTGGCTCCGGAGTGTCGCGCTCCGGCGGATCGAGGTTAGGCGTCTCGCTGTGTTGCAGTCCGCCTTCGTCAGAGCCAGAATCTTTGTCCGCCAACGGAAGTACTGCCCTGCTTGGCAGAACGCCATCCCAGTCATGACCCCGCCTTTCGGGGAGGACCGGATCGACGGGCGGCGGCAGAACCCGCGAGGTGAAGTTGCGGTCTTCGAAATAGCGAAGCTTTTTCGCCTTCAATGGCCGCGCGCCGGAGACCATGACGAGTTCTTCGTCAGGGGGCAGCTGCATCACCTCACCCGGTGTCAGGAGCGGCCTTTGGGTTTCCTGGGCCGAGACCATGACATGGGAGAGCCAGGGCGCGAGGCGATGGCCGGCATAGTTGCGCTGGGCGCGTTGCTGCGTGGTTGTTCCGAGAGCGTCGGAAATCCGCTTGGCGGTGCGCTCGTCATTGGTCGCAAAGGCGATGCGCACATGACAATTGTCGAGGATCGCATTGTTCGGCCCATAGGCCTTTTCGATCTGGTTCAGGGACTGGGCGATGAGATAGGCCCGCATGCCATAGCCCGCCATGAAGGCAAGCGCGCTCTCGAAGAAGTCGAGCCGTCCCAGCGCCGGAAACTCATCCAGCATCATCAACACCTTGTGGCGGCGCTCACCCTTTCTGGGCAGCTCCTCTGTTAGCCTGCGTCCGATCTGATTGAGGATCAGGCGTACCAGAGGCTTGGTCCGGGATATGTCGGAGGGCGGAATGACCAGATAGAGCGAGCATGGGTGTTTCCCCTCGATGAGGTCTGCAATCCGCCAGTCACTGGCGCTGGTGGCGCGGGCGATGACCGGGTCGCGGTACAGCCCCAGAAAACTCATGGCGGTGGAGAGAACGCCGGATCGCTCATTCTCAGACTTGTTCAGGAGTTCCCGCGCCGCCTGCGCCACGACGGGATGCACCGCGCTGCCGAGATGCGGGGAGTTCATCATCGCCGAGAGGGTCGCCTCGAAGCTGCGCTCCGGATCGGACAGGAACCTCGCGCAACCGGCCAGCGTCTTGTCTTCTTCGGCATAGAGCACGTGCAGGATGACGCCTACCAACAGGGCGTGCCCGGTCTTCTCCCAGTGGTTGCGGCGCTCCAGCGAGCCTTCCGGGTCGACCAGGATGTCAGCGATGTTCTGGACATCGCGCACTTCATTGTCGCCCCGCCGCACTTCGCTCAGGGGATTGAACCTGACGGAATCGGCATGGGTCGGTTCAAAGCGCAGGCAGTGGGAGAAGCGCGATCGCCAGCCGGAGGTCAGATCCCAGTTCTCTCCCTTGATGTCGTGAATGACTGCGCTGCCGGTCCAGCCGAGAAGGGTCGGCACGACAAGACCAACGCCTTTGCCGGAGCGGGTAGGCGCAAAGGCCATGACGTGTTCGGGGCCGTCATGGCGCAGATAGGCCTTCTTCCAGCGCCCGAGAAACACACCGTCTTCGACCAGCAGTCCTGCTTTGCTCACATCGCGCGCGCTTGCCCATCGGGCGGAGCCATAGGTGGTCAGATGCTTCTTCGATCTGGCCCGCAGCAGCGAGCCGATCACGGCGACCACCGCGCCCAGAAACCCGCCACCCGCCGCCATCAATCCGCCGCGCGCAAACACGCCCGGCGCATAGGCTTCGTAGGCGTACCACCACTGGAACAGACGCCAGGGGCGATAGATGGGCGTATCGCCAAGCATGAACCAGGGTCGCCCAAGCCCTGGCTGGTAGCCAAGCGCCCCTGCGGTCCACTGGGTCGCGCCCCACATCGAGAACAGGATGATCAGGCAGACCAGACAGAAGGTGCCGATAAGAACTTTAGTGCCGGTCATGAACTGCTCCGAACAGACAAGGGGAGCGCTCAAGGATCAGGCAAAGAGGACCGTTCGCCCAGAAGGGAAAGGCGCAAGAGTTCGCAAGGTGCAACCAATTCAGGCCATAAGCCGTTCGAGTTTGGATTTCCGCTTTTCCCAGTCTGGCATCACTCTCACGAGAAGATCGAAAAAATCAGGACCATGATGCGGATGGATCATGTGGCAGAGCTCATGGGTTATCACATAGTCGATAGCATCGACTGGTGCTTCGATGAGGCGCGTGTTCAGGATCAGACGACCGGCCGACGACATCGAGCCCCAGCGCTGGCTGAGCTTGCGCACGATCAACGCCTTTGGATTGACTGCGTCAGGAGAGGCAAACCGCTCGCGGTTTAGCTACAAACGCTCCTCAAACTTGATCTTCGCCCGTTGCCGATACCAAACCTGGACCATATCGCGGATATGATTGTTGGTTCGAGGGCGGACCGTCTCGATATCGATGTAACCACGGTAGAGACTAACCCGGTCTATGAGGCCAGGTCTGACCTTCAGTCGGTATTGTCGTCCGAGATACAAGTGCGTTTCACCGGCGATAAACTGGCGCTCAGGAGTTCTTGGCAGGAACTGTCGGAAAAAGGCCTGCTGCTTTAGGATCCAGGCCGCGCGTTTCCGCACCTTTGCATCGATGTCTTCCGCTGCGGCGCATTGAGGAGCCGCGATGGAAACGCTCAAGTCTGGTTCGACGGCGATTTCGAGGGTTCTCCTGTCCCTCCGATCCACGGCAAACACAATTCTGTGGGAACCGTAGTCAATCTGGCGCAACTCGACGCTCATCCAGGAAACCGGGCACGTGCCAGCTTCATCAGATCCAGTTCCAGTGTATCCAGCGTCTCCACATCAAGTGCGACGTCCTTCTGGTCTCTCAGCACATCGAAGAAATGGTCATCAATCGCATTTCGCAGCTGGTTCTGCGCGACCTCGTTGGACCAGATGTCGACAATATGATGCGCTCTGACGATCCCGATGAGGTCGAGCGCGACCTCGGCTGTGTCCGTTTCATCGAGCGCGGTCCCGTCCCTGCGAACAAGTTTTGATTCCAGGACGCCGAAAAAAGCTTGCCCGTCATCATTGCCTCTAAGCGCCTCCGGCACACGGCGTCCGCGATCCTTGGACGCGACCTTCTGGGCAAGGTCCATCACGCTGTTGAGGTAATCCCGTTCAGACAGACGCCGCGCACGGTAGTCCCTGATCGTCTCTTCCAGAAGCGCAGAGAATTTCGCGTAGAAGCTCGGGTCCTCATCCATGCGCTCCGTCAGCGTGCGTCTTGTGGCGCTGGCGATCCGGTCTGCTTTGGAGGCGTCGGTGACACCGGCTTCCTCCACAACCGCCTGGAGAGCTTTCGGGTCGTTGATATTGACGACTTCGATGATTGTTTCGGCTGGCATGGCGATGACATGGTCATCGAGCAGCTTCTGAATCTTGGGTTCGAACTCCTTGACGTCGACTGTTTCCTGATAGCGCAACTGCACCGATCTGCGCAGCTCAGAGAAGCGCTTCCAGTCCTGCTTCATCTTGTCGAGTGTTTCGGGCGCGAACACGTCCAGAGCCTTGTCAGACGACATCGCGATGTGCAGGCAGCGGCCAAAGGCCCGGAACCTCGCATAGAAATCCTGGCGTACCGCTTCATCGCCGAGGAATTGCTCGAACGCCTCCATATCCTTCTTGTTGGCCACTGGCTTGAACAGGTCCCAGAGCTGGTCATGCAGTTGTGGCAGGCGACGGATCTCTTCTTTGAAGTCGTGAACTGTTCCGGCGAGATCGGCGTCGTCATAGCCTTCAAATGCCGTGTACGTTGTGAGTGCCTTGTCGAGCTCGCCGAGCAATCCCTCATAGTCGATGATGAACCCGAACTGCTTCTCGGTGTCGCCATCCTCGAAGAGCCGGTTCACCCTCGCAATAGCCTGTAGGAGGTTATGCTCTCGCAGCGACTTGCAGACATAGAGAACAGTGTTCCGAGGTGCATCAAAGCCGGTCAGGAGCTTCGAGACGACAATCAGAATCTCCGGGTCGCCGGAACCCTTAAAGGCCTCGATGATGTCGCGGTTGTACGCGTCTTCGCTTTTGTAGCGGGCCATCATCAAGGACCAGAAGCGCCGCACGAGGTCTTTGGACTCAACGTCCACTTCCTCATTGCCTTCGTTTTCATCGGGCGGCGAAATAATGATCTCGCTGGTCACGTGACCGATCTCGTCGAGCACTTCCTTGAACCGGACAGCCGCAGCTTTTGACGGCGCGACGAGTTGCGCCTTGAAGCCTGTCCCCTGCCAGTGCTGGCGATAATGCTCGGAAATGTCGAACGCTTTGGCCCGGATCGCTTGTCCAGTTTTCGACAGCGCATCCATGCGGGAAAATTTGCGTTTTAGGTCAGCTTTCTGCTGGTCGGTAAGGCCCTCGGAAATCTTGTCGAACCAGGTGTCGATCACCGCGCCCGTGATCTGCTGATCGACGAGCCGACCTTCATAGAGCAGCGGAACGACCGCGCCATCAGCTACCGCTTCATCGATCTTATAGTGATGGATGAGACCGCCGAACGTCTTAAGCGTGTTCTTGTCCTTCTTCAGGAGCGGCGTGCCCGTGAAGCCGAGATAGCAGGCCTTGGGCAGGAGCCGGCGCATCTTCATCGCAAACTGGCTATGCCCGCCATAGCGGCCGGTCTGCGTGCGATGGCTTTCATCGATCAGCACAAACAGATTGTCGTCTTCGTCCGGCTCGTCACCATGGCGAAGCGCGGTGTCGAACTTGTTGATAATGGTCGTGATGAGCGGCGTTCGTGCACGGATCAGTGAAAGGAGGTCTGAGCCGCTGGTCATGGCGTGGGCCGCCATCAGGCGCTGCGCCATGGCGATGAAGGAGGATGTACTCCGCCAGCGGACCGGACATTTCCGGTTTGACGGGCGCTGCGGACGCATCGTCCTGAGCAGATTTCGCCTTCTCCTGCCGCCGCGCCTCGGCTTGGCTGACGTAGCCTTCATGGAAGGTCACAGTGCCGTCATGGCGAAGCTCGACATAGACCTCGCCGCCTTGGCGTTTGGTGCGCGTCTGATGATCCCAGCGATGGAAAAACGCGCCTCGCTCAAGGCAGACAACGTCCTTCCAGCCGCCTGCAATGTAAGCCTCGATGCGCTGCGCCACGGCGGTGGACTGCGCCTTCCAGAAGGCTTCGGGATCGTTGAACACGCCATGTTCGCCAAACAGGTCAGCGGTGATCTGGCCGTCATAGTCGGCGATGTCGAACAGGGCCTTGTCAGTGGTGATCAACGCTCCGCCAGTGATCCAAGCCTTGCAGTTCCTGCCTCGCGGTGCGCGTTCGTCCTCGCTCGCGTAAAGCCGCAGCCACTCGGCCTGCTGCTCCTCCGTGGCGAGCGTCAAGGCGCGGATCGTCTCGCGGTCGATCTCCTCCTCGGCGTAGAGTTTGCGGATCGGCTCACTGAGCGAGGCGAGCGCCAGAACGCGCCGCACCAGAAGCTCGGTCACACCAAAGAAAGCGGCAATCTCGTCGACGCTGCGCCCCTCATCGTGAAGCCGCTTGAAGGCGGTGTACTGCTCCATTTCCGAGGCTGGCAGGCGTCCGACATTCTCGATGACGGATGCTGCGATGGCGCTCGCGGCGTCTTCCTCGGCCATGATCGCGCAAGGCACTTGCGGCGTTTGTCCCGTTTCCTTCTCGATCTCTTTCAGGGCGAAGTAGCGCCGCCGTCCGGCGACGACGCCATAATGATCGCCTTCCTTGCGCACCAAGAGCGTCTGGCGGATTCCGCTCTCGCGGATCGATGGCAGGATGTCGGACACGTCCGGCTTCTTGCGGCTGTGGCGCATATTGAGTCGGGAAATCCGAAGCTCGGACAGAGGGATGGATTTGAGAACGGGCTGGGCCATGATCTGGCTCCTTGTTGATTGATTGGCTTGTGGATTGGGGGCGCGCCGTCAGGCGCGCGCCCCGCTGGTTTCCAGCGCCGCACAAAGGCGGCGAGCGGCGGCGTGGCCTGCGTCCAGCGCTTCGGGCAGAAGCTCCTCTGCGACCTCGGTCAGGTAGGCATTGTCGCTATCGGGATAGTTCGCCTCGATGCCCCAAAGGCTCGCCGCATGGGCGTCCAAGGTGACGCCTTCCAGCGCGACTGACAGAACTATTCCGCAATAGAACCATTCATCCTTGTGCCACGCCTCCATGACGGCTTCGGCCTTGGCCTGCGCCTCGGCAAAGCGTTGCCTGTGATTTGGTCCGGGACCGATAAATCCCGGCGCGTCCTTGTAGAGCGATGGCCAGAATCCGTCCTGGCGCTGGTCCGGTGCATCAGGACAATCATCGCGCACAATGCGCGCGATGATCTCGAAGCCTTGGGCCTCGCAACTGATGCTGTCGCCTTCGCAGACGAAGTCAGAAAATCGTTCCGTGAACGTCATTGCGCGCCCTCCTTGAAGAGTCCGGCAATGGCGATCCAGTGCGGGCCATAGACGGCGTGCTCGCCGCATTCGTCGCATGGATAGGCGCTCGCATCGGGTTCGCAGCATCCGCGCGGGGCGCGGCAGGCAAGGCAGAAGCCTTCCTGCCAGTCGTCGGCTTGCTCAAGTTCTTCCACGGTGAAACGATAGCGGGTGGTTTCGGGAGTCATGTCCAAGCCCTCCCTTACCGCGACCAGAAAATGTGGACTTCATCAAAGCCGGTCTGGAACACCATGATCTCGCCATTCAGCGCCATGTCGCGGGCAAGCGCCTGCCAGTCGATATAGTAGCGAAGGCTTTCGGGAATCTCGGTGCCGGTGTCCTCGTGCAGGCTCTCGGCGAAGTCTGCGGCGCTGCGATATTCGCCCGCATAGTCCTCAAAGGCGGCGCGGGCCTCGGCGAGGTCGTCGCCGAAATGCTCAAGCAATTTGCCGCCAAGCTCGCCATGTTCCTCAATGAAATCGGCAAGCTCGCACACGGTTTCGAAGCTCGCATATTCGGAAAGGTTCGCACCCTCGAAGCCTTCGTAATCGTGGATCGCCCATTCCTCGGCGTCGGGTTCGGGCGATGCCGCCAGCATGGCGCGAACCTGTTCCCAAATCTCGTCGGGGGTGGTCGCGTTGATCCATCGGCCATGCAGGCAGCCATTATTGTAGGCTGCAAGGCAGGCCACGTAGATGCGCGGTCTCTCCGCTCGCGCGGGTACAGCGCTGGCTGCAAGAGGTGCAGCGGTTGCGAGTTGGTCAGTCATGTCAGTCTCCTTCCCCGCCCGCGTTCTTTTCCCGACAGTCGGGTGGGCGGCGAGGAGGTGCTCAGCCAGAGCGCACCAGGGCGCCGCGCAAGGGGAAGCTGTAGGTATGACGCCTAAAGACGTTCAGAGACGACGCAGTCCCGCCCCCTTGCGCGGCGACCGCGCTCTGGCAGACGCACCGTCCGCCCACCTGACTGATGGGAACAGATATTGAGGCGGAGGGAGACTGGGGTGGCGATTGGATCTATGGTGCTGTCGCCGAAGCGATCCACGCGGCTGCGGGCATGGTCACCCGTCCGTCTTTGTCGATGTGCGCAGCAAGCCGGTTTGCCAACAAGTCCTCGACGTGGGACAGATCGATACCGGCCTCCGCGACCAATCTTGCCGTAGGTCCAAGCTCGACCATGAAGCTTGCTGCCTCTGCGACAGTATCCCCAGGGATAGTAATTCGACCAAGCCAGGGTTGAATGCTGATCCCTTTCCAGCCCGCTTCTTTAAGCATCGTCGCCACATAATCCTTATTGGCGAAGGCAAACGGCCCGGGCGCTCCCGGCGAGGGTTGCGCTGGCGGCTCTGGTAAAAGCGGGATGGCCGCTTCAAGAGGCGCACGTGCCCAGTCATTGTCGTTGAGGGATTGCCAGCAGACGAAGGTCATCCGACCTTCAGGTCTTAGACTATCTCGGAGATTGGCGAAGGCGGCGACAGGGTCATCGAAGAACATGACGCCGAACCGCGAGATCAAAGCATCGATAGGTCGCTTGGGCCGGAAGACAGAGGCGTCGGCCTCTTCAAACGAGGCGGGAGAGCATCACGTTCGGCCGCTCGGCGGTCGGCAAGCGAGAGCAAGGGCCTGGACACATCGACCCCGAGCGCGCCGTGTCGATCACCGACCTGAAAGGCGGCTTTTAGGGTGAGCGCCCCCGCGCCGCAGCCGACGTCGAGGACATACTCGTCCTCCTTCAAGGAAGCTGCTTGGAGAACGGCATCGGCGAAAGGCTCGAGCAAGGCATCGAGCCGGTCCGCTTGGCGCACCCATTTTTGGCCCACCTCGCCATTCCAATAATCGATCTGCTCGGAATTTTTGATCGCCATCTACTGCGGCCTGCATGTGCGCAGTCCAAAGATCCGGTAGAGCGGACAGAATTTGATCATGCTGGTGCCAAGCATGATGACGCCGACGGCGACCAGCGCGATCCGCTCCCAGCCCCAACCGCCTGCAGCGGCGATTGGACCGACAAAGACAAACGCAAGGGCGGCAATTCCTATAAGTACGCGTAGCACGCGATCTATGGTTCCGACATTGGCAGACATGGTGCTTCCTCTCCTGATTGATCTGATTGTGTTCACGCAGCTTTTGGGCGCGGCGTCATGCGGTCGACGACTTCAAAGGCCGACATTCCAGCGCCCATCGCCGCCAGAAAAACGAGGGCGGGCGCCCCGAAGGTCAGTGCAGAGATTGCTGGTCCGGGGCAAAGTCCAACAAGACCCCAGCCGATGCCGAACAAGACGGCACCGAGGGCAAGTCGCGTGTCGATCTGGCGGTTACCCGGCACTTGAAAACGCTCAGCGAAGACCGGCTTCTGCCTCGTCCAGGCGAGGCGATATCCGATCGCAGTCACGATAAGCGCGCCGCCCATCACGAACGCAAGCGATGGGTCCCAATTGCCGAACAGGTCCAGAAACGCCACTACCTTGGCAGGGTTGACCATTTCGCTGATCGTCAGGCCAAGGCCAAAAATCAGTCCAGCGAATAAAGCTGCTATGTTGCGGCCCATGACTTAACCTCCGAATACTGATTTTAATACAGCTACGGTCACCATGCCGGCGCCCATAAACAGCGCTACCGACGCCATTGAACGCGTCGACAGGCGCGAGAGACCACAAACGCCGTGACCGCTTGTGCAGCCGGAGCCAAGCCGTGTTCCGAACCCGACCAGCAAGCCGCCGGCGATAATCACCGGCCAGTTCTGCGTGATCTCAAAAGGCGGCTGCTTCCCCTGCACAAGCGCCCATAGAGCTGGTGCCGCGATCAGACCGACGATGAAAAGAATACGCCAAAGCTTGTCACCACGCTCGGCGAAGACAGAGCCTGAGAAGACGCCGCTTATGCCTGCTATGCGCCCGTTCAGCGTCATTAACAGTACGGCGGACAGCCCGATCAGGGCCCCGCCGATTGATGCGCTGATGGGTGAGAAATTCTCCATGGAGCATGCCTCGCTTAAACGATTTACGGTTATGTATTGACACATCTGTAATTCGTATTGTATCAATAGGCAAGCGAGAGTTTTGTCATGATTGAAATCAACACAGCCCCCTCCCAGCCGAATACAGCGCGCATTGACGATATCGCGCCGGACTTCATCGCCCGCAGCACGCAAGGCGAGGTCAAATTGTCGGACTATCGCGGGCGGTGGCTGCTTTTCTTTTCGCATCCTGCGGACTTCACACCGGTCTGCACTTCGGAATTTGTGGCGCTACAGAAAGTGAAATCGCAGCTCGAAGCATTAAACTGCGACCTGCTCGGCCTCTCCGTCGACAGTCTTTATGCCCACATTGCGTGGGTGAAAGACATCGAAGCGCGCTTTGGCGTGAAGATCACGTTCCCGATCATTGAAGACATCTCGATGGCCGTCAGCCGCGCCTACGGCATGATCCATGAGGGCTCAGCAACGACGGCGGCGGTCCGATCGGTCTTTTTCATTGATCCAGAGGGCTATGTCCGCGCACTCATCCATTACCCTATGAATGTCGGCCGCTCTGTCGATGAGCTTCTGCGCGTCCTGCACGCATTGCAAACCTCTGACGCCTGCGGTCTCGCAACACCGGAAGGCTGGAGACCAGGCGATGCCGCCCTTCTGCCCCCGCCGCTCGATCAAACCGAAGCCGACAAGCGTTCGTCGATGAATGGCGGCGCCTGGTATCTCACCCATGTGGAGGTGAACCATTGACACCAATAACACAGGATATTGCGCCTCTAGCGAGCGAAGCGACCGAGCTTTTGAAAGCGCTCGCGCATCCAGAGCGGCTCATGATCTGCTGCCAGTTGCGCGACACAGAAATGTCGGTGGGCGATATCGAAACCACGCTCGACATCAAACAGCCGCGTCTGTCGCGCGAACTCTCGAAGCTGCGCGATACTGGGCTGGTCACGACCCGCAAGGAATCGAAGCTCGTCTTCTACACACTGTCCGACAAGCCGCGTGTCCGGGAGATGGTTGATGCGATCTGCGCCGTCATGTTCGGCAAGGCGGTGTCAAAACCTGGCCGCGGGACCGCCTCCCCAAAACTCAAACCCAATCGCCCTGGCGACTATGGCGTGTTCGCCCGGACCGATTTTTCCCTCAAGACAGGAGCCTAAAGTGAGCGAACCGAAAGTTACCGGCTTCTTTGACGAAGCCACTTATACGATCAGTTATGTTGTCTCTGATCCCTCGACCGGAAAATGTGCCGTCGTCGATTCCCTGCTCGACTTTGATCAGGCGTCCGGTCGCACCAGCACACAATCGGCAGACATGCTCATTGCCTTCGTGCGCGAGAACGATCTGACGTGCGAGTGGATTATCGATACGCATGTGCATGCTGATCACCTGACCGCTGCGCCTTACATCAAGCAGAAACTTGGCGGTCGCACCGCGATCGGCGACCAGATCTCGACAGTTCAGCGCGTCTTCAAGGCGATCTTCAATGAAGACCAGCGGTTTCACACCGATGGCAGCCAGTTTGATCACCTCTTCAGAGATGGCGAGACATACACCATCGGCAACCTTCAAGGGCGTGCGATCCACACGCCGGGCCATACGCCCGCCTGTATGAGCCATCTCATTGGCGATGCGCTCTTCGTCGGCGATACCATCTTTATGCCGGATTTCGGGACCGCGCGCTGCGATTTTCCAGGCGGGGATGCGGGGACGCTGTTTGATTCGATTCAAAAGCTGTTCGCGCTGCCAGATGAGACACGCATCTTCCTTTGCCATGATTATAAAGCCCCCGGGCGCGATGAATATGTCTGGGAGGCGACGATTGGTGCAGAGAAAGCGGACAATATTCACGTCAAAACCGGCACCTCCTGCGAGGAGTTCATCGCGATGCGCACCGCGCGCGATGCGACCCTCGCCATGCCGAAGCTGATACTACCCTCTGTCCAGATCAATATGCGTGCCGGTAAGATGCCGCCGCCGGAAGACAATGGCATTCGGTACATGAAGGTCCCGATCAACGCACTCTAAAGTCTAATCAAAAAATATGTCGGGAGGACGACCCCTATGGATATCAAGACAATTGCACCGGACCTAGCGGTCTCACCGCAGATCACCGTTCAGGATGTCGGTATCGCCGCGAGCCAGGGGTTCCGGTCCGTGATCATCAATAGGCCTGATGGTGAGTCTACGGATCAAGCCGATCATCAGGCCATCGAGGACGCTGCAAAGCGCCTAGGTCTGTCGGTGCGATATATTCCCATTGTCCCTGGGAAAGTGACGGACGCGGACGTTGAAGCTTTCGACAAGGCCATGCATGAGCTGCCCGCACCCGCGCTAGCCTATTGCCGAACAGGTACCCGCTCGGCAACGCTCTGGGCACTTTCACAAGCTGGTCACCTCTCCACTGACGTGATCTTGAAAACCGTTGGCGGTGCCGGTTACGACTTGTCTGGTCTTCGGGCACGTCTTGAGGCCCGCGACAAAGCGGGCGAGGCGACGACGAGCGACGGGATCGGGCGGGTCAAATCCCATGATGTGGTGATTATCGGCGGCGGTGCGGCGGGCATCTCCACCGCTGCGTCCATTCTGAAACGGCGGGGCGAGGTTGACATCGCCATTATCGAGCCGCGTACAGAGCATTACTACCAACCTGGCTGGACTTTGGTCGGCGGCGGTGTCTTCAAGCGCGAGCAGACCGAGCGTCAAATGGCGACCTTGATGCCCAAAGGCGTCCAATGGGTCCGTGCCGCCTGCGCCGGGTTCGATCCGGAGCGCAATCAGGTCATCCTCGAGGATGGCACACGCATAGGCTACAAAGTTCTGGTCGTTGCGCCGGGTTTGAAGCTCAACTGGGATGGGATCGAGGGCCTAAAAGACACCCTCGGCAAAAATGGCGTGACCTCGAATTACCTCTTCGATATGGCCCCTTACACTTGGGAGCTTGTCCAGTCGATGAAAGGCGGACGCGCTCTCTTCACCCAGCCGCCCATGCCGATCAAATGCGCCGGCGCCCCGCAAAAAGCGATGTATCTTGCTTGCGATGCGTGGAAGCGTCGAGGTGTCCTGAAGGATATTGATGTCGAATTCCACAACGCAGGCGGCGCCCTGTTCGGGGTCAAAGACTATGTCCCTGCCCTGATGAAGTATGTCGACAAGTACGGCATCAATCTTTGCTTCAACGAGACACTTGTCGCTGTTGATGGCGCGCAGAAAACGGCCTGGTTTGATGTAACGAACGCGGAGGGCAACGTCACCCGCGAGGCCCGGGAATTCGACATGATGCATGTTTGCCCGCCACAAACATCGCTCGATTTCGTCGCAGACAGCCCACTCGCCAATGAGGCCGGATGGGTCGATGTCAGCGGCGAAACGCTGCAGCACAATCAATACGGCAACGTGTTCGGCCTCGGCGATGCAGGCTCGACCCCAAATGCCAAGACCGCCGCAGCCGTGCGTAAGCAAGCGCCGGTCGCCGCGCACAATGTCCTCTGTGTCCTCGACGGGAAGGCGCCCAACGCGGTCTATAACGGTTATGGCTCCTGTCCACTCACAGTCGAGCGAGGCAAAATCGTGTTGGCTGAATTTGCGTACGGTGGAAAGCTCGACCCGTCAGTCCCGAAATGGATGCTGGATGGGACGAAGCCCACGCGCGCAGCCTGGTTCCTGAAAGAGAAGATGCTGCCCAACATCTATTTCGACATGATGTTGCGCGGCACGGAGACACTCGCGGAGCCGAAGCTCCTCCCGCACCGGCCAGCCTCGCATGAGGCTCAAGAGGCGTGTGATTTCAAGGATGCGCCGTCAAAGGTGGCGTAGGCTTGATCTGAAGAAGGCTCGCAGACGCTTCCGTCTCCCCCCGAAAACGCCGTCGCGGGCCTTCTTCATCTCATCCATTTTCGATCAGGTCGTTCGACATGCAGTTAGCGCGCTATTTTCCCATTCTCGACTGGGCTCCCAAATATCGAGGCGACACGTTCGTCAACGACATGGTGGCCGCCGTGATCGTGACCATCATGCTGATCCCGCAATCTCTCGCCTACGCGCTGCTGGCAGGCCTGCCTCCAGAGATTGGTCTGTACGCGTCAATTCTTCCATTGATTGTCTATGCGATCTTCGGTTCTAGCCGTCAGCTCGCCGTCGGTCCGGTGGCGATCCTGTCGCTGATGACAGCCGCAGCGGCGGGCAAGATCGCCGCGCAGGGCAGCGCTGAGTATATTCAGGCAGCTGTCATTCTCGCGCTTTTGACGGGTCTGATCCTGCTCGCCATGGGCCTCTTCCGCATGGGTTTTCTGGCAAACTTCCTCAGCCATCCGGTCGTCTCGGCCTTCATCACCGCGTCCGGCATCATCATTGCCGCTTCGCAGGTGAAGCACATTCTCGGTATCGATGCGGGCGGACACAATCTTTTTGAGATCGTCGTTTCGCTCTTTGAGAAGCTGCCCGAAACCAATCTCCCGACGCTCTATATTGGCGGGGCCTCGCTCGTCTTCCTGTTCTGGGTGCGCAAACAATTCAAACCCCTGCTGAAAGCGATCGGGCTTGGCGACAAGGCTGCAACGATTATCGCGCGCGCGGGGCCGGTCTTTGCCGTGGTAGCGGGTATTCTCGTTGTCGCGGGAATGGGACTCGACAAGCAGGGCGTCAAAATCCTCGGAAATGTGCCGCAAAGCCTGCCTGCCATTGGCGTACCCGCCTTTAATGCCGACATCTGGATGCAGCTTCTAGGCTCAGCCGCTCTAATTAGCTTGATCGGCTTTGTGGAGTCGGTTTCCGTCGGCCAAACATTGGCGGCAAAGAACCGAACACGAATCGACCCAAACCAGGAACTGATCGGCCTCGGCGCGGCGAGCTTTTCCGCCGGTGTCTCATCCGGCTATCCGGTTACGGGCGGCCTTGCGCGCTCTGCGGTGAACTTCGATGCAGGCGCTGAAACACCCGCAGCGGGGGCGTTTACAGCCGTCGGCATCGCGCTTGCCACGGTCTTCCTAACGCCTTACATCTTCTATCTGCCACAGGCAGTACTCGCCGCGACCATCATCGTGGCTGTGCTTTCCCTGGTTGATATCCCCGAAGTCATAAAGGTCTGGAAGTATTCCAAATCCGACTTTGCAGCGATGGCCGCGACCATCTTTATGACTCTCGGGTTCGGCGTTGAGCTTGGTGTCACCACTGGTGTCGCGCTGTCTCTTCTCTTGCATCTCTACAATACCAGTCGTCCACATTTTGCGCTGGTTGGCCAAATGCCAGGAACGCAACATTTTCGTAACGTCAACCGGCATTCGGTCGTCGTTTCTGACACCGTCCTGACACTGCGTATTGATGAAAGCCTCTACTTCGCCAATGCGCGCTTTTTGGAAGACACAGTCTATTGCATGCTGTCCAGCCGACCGGACATTAAGCATCTTATCCTTATGTGTCCGGCGGTGAACCATATCGACGCCAGCGCGCTGGAAAGCCTTGAAGCGATCAACCATCGCCTCAAAGACGCGGGCGTTACGCTTCACCTGTCAGAAATCAAGGGCCCGGTAATGGACCGGCTGAAACGCACGCATTTCCTCGATGAGCTGACCGGCAAGGTCTTCCTCAATCAGTATGAAGCCATGCTCGAATTGGACGTTGAGTGCGCAGCATCTGCCCTCGATAAATCGGCCCAAACAACAAAGCCCGACTCCGATCCATGCCCATCGCTTCGCCTTGCGGGGCTCCAACCGCCCGATTTGTGATGCGGGGCATTGCGCTAAGAAAATCCTCGCTGCTAGGCCTCAAGTCGGCTTTTCGTCGCCTGATTGGCCATCAAGCGCTCGATCAACACTGGACCATCGGCAATCATGTCGGCGAGCGTGACCTTGTCCAGTTCGGCAAAAAATGCCTTGAGACCCGTCCTAAAAAGAACGCTGAGTTTGCAAACGCCAATCAGTGGGCATGTGTTGGTCTCCGGATTGAAGCATTCGACAATTTCAAGGTCACCTTCAGTGTGGCGGACAACTTCGCCAATCACAATGTCCTCAGGGCTGCGGGCGAGACGAACGCCACCGGTTCGACCTCGGATGTTTTCGAGGTAACCCAATTGGCCCAGCTGACGCGCTGCCTTGAGCAGATGCGCCCTCGAAATCCCGTAAGCGTTGGAGACATCTTCCATGCGGACCAGTTGGCCAGAATGCAGGGCGCAGAACATCAGCGTACGCAGCGCATAGTTCGTGTAGGCGGTCAGTCTCAATGGGATCTCCTCAGGGCAGCATGTCGCATGCGACAAAAAGTGTTCTCGATAATTACACTTATATCTTTAAGTAGTCTCTTATATGCCACTTTATGTGTCGTCCGTCAAATTTTTGGAGGTAAAGCCTCATGTTAGAAGCTCTCGACGCTGTTCTTCTGGCGCGCATTCAGTTTGCGTTCACGGTCAGCTTTCACATCATATTTCCGGCCTTTTCGATCGGCCTCGCATCGTATCTCATGGTGCTCGAAGGCCTTTGGCTGAAGACCGATAATCCTGTTTACCTGCGCCTGTTCAAGTACTGGCGGAAGATCTTCGCTGTCGCCTTCGGCATGGGCGTCGTCTCCGGCATCGTGATGTCGTACCAGTTCGGCACCAACTGGAGTGTCTTCTCTGACAAGGCGGGCCCCGTGATTGGGCCGCTCATGGCCTATGAGGTCCTCACGGCCTTCTTCCTTGAAGCCGGATTCCTCGGCGTGATGCTGTTCGGCCTAGGGCGGGTTTCCAACACGCTGCACTTTACCTCCACCATCATGGTCGCGTTCGGCACGGTCCTGTCCGCAACCTGGATATTGTCCGTGAATAGCTGGATGCAGACACCTGCGGGCTTCGGCATCAATGAAGTTGGCCAATTCGTCCCGGAGAGCTGGATCGAGATTATCTTCAATCCATCTTTTCCTTACCGCCTCGTGCATATGGTGCTGGCCGCCTATCTTACCACCGCGTTTGTTGTCGGCGCGGTGGGGGCGCTGCACCTGCTTCGGGATCGTCAAAACCCCGAAGCGCGCACCATGTTCTCGATGGCGATGTGGATGGCGGCAATTGTTGCGCCGCTCCAAGTGGTCGCTGGCGATTTCCACGGCATCAACACTTATGAACACCAGCCGGTCAAAGTCATGGCGATGGAGGGTCATTACAACAGCTACCCGGAAGGCGCACCGCTTTACCTTTTCGGCATTCCGAATGAAGAGGAACAGCAGCTCGACCTTGCCGTTGGCGTTCCAAAGCTCTCGTCACTGATCATCAAGCATGATCTTAATGCACCGATGAAGGGCCTCGACACCGTGCCGGACGACCTGCAGCCGCCTGTTCCGATCGTGTTCTGGAGTTTCCGGATCATGGTTGGCATCGGCATGCTGATGGTGCTGGTCGGCTTTGTGAGCGTGTTCCTACGCTGGCGCCGCAAGCTCTATGACGCACCGCTTTTCCATCGCGCCGCCATGGTGATGGGACCGTCTGGCTTTGTCGCCGTTCTTGCAGGCTGGATCACAACAGAAGTGGGCCGCCAGCCCTATACAGTCTACGGCCATTTGATGACGTCAGACTCGATTGCGCCGGTTGAAGCGCCAGCCGTCGCTGCGTCGTTAATCGCCTTCATCGTGGTCTACTTCACCCTCTTTGGCGCAGGCACGCTCTATATTTTGAGAATGATGAACAAAACGCCGGGAGAGGGTCCTCCGCTCCCTCAAACGCCAACGCGCGCGGCAGGGACAACGCAGCTTGCTGCGCAGCGCCCCGACCTTCTGCCCGCTGAATAGGAGGTAGGGTGATGTTTGATCTTCCCACCATCTGGGCCGGCCTCCTTGCGCTCGCCATCTTCATCTACGTGGTGCTCGATGGGTTTGACCTCGGGATCGGGATTGTCTTCCCGTTCCTCAAATCTGACAGTGACCGCGACGTTGCCATGAATTCCGTTGCACCGGTCTGGGATGGCAATGAGACCTGGCTTGTCCTTGGCGGGGGCGGTCTCATGGCCGCGTTCCCGCTTGCCTATGCTGTCGTCATGCCTGCGCTCTATGCGCCTTTCATCATCATGATCCTGGCATTGGTCTTCCGGGGCGTCGCATTTGAATATCGCTGGCGTGACAAGGCTCATGAGAAGATCTGGGACCGGTCCTTCTTCTATGGCTCCCTGATCGCAACTTTCTGTCAGGGCATCGTGCTCGGCGCGTTTGTTCAGGGCATCGAAGTCGATGGGCGGGCCTATGGCGGCGGCTGGTGGGACTGGCTCACTCCGTTCACGATCACATGCGGCATTGCATTGGTGGCGGGCTATGCCTTGCTTGGCGCAACGTGGCTTATCATGAAGACTGAGGGGGAGTTGCGCGAAACAGCCTATCGCTATGCGAAGCTTTCCGCGGTCGCCACGCTCGGCTTTGTCGGCATTGTCAGTCTCTGGACACCGTTCCTTTCACCAGAGATCGCAGAGCGCTGGTTTACCTTCCCGCAGCTCCTTTTCGTGTTGCCGGTACCGACACTGACCGCCATCCTGGCCGTCATCCTCGGCTGGGGCCTGATCAAGAAGAAGGATCAGGTCGCGTTTCCCACCTCGATCGGCCTGTTCGCGCTCTGCTTTTTGGGCCTGGGGATTGGCATTTCTCCCTATATCGTACCGCGTGCGATCACCATTCAGGAAGCTGCCGCTCCCGACTCAAGTTTGCTCTTTATGCTGATCGGCGCCCTGATCCTGCTCCCAATCATCATCGGCTACACCGCATTCACGTACTGGGTGTTTCGCGGAAAAGTCGACCCAGAGGCGGGGTATCACTGATGCGCGAAGAGGACCGTACACCCATCAAAAAAACGGGACCCAGGGAGATCGCCTAGTTTGTTGCGCTTTGGGCAGTTGGTGTTGCCACGATTCTCGCCGTCGGCGGCCTGATCAAGCTGGTGCTTTAGGCGAGGTGGAGGATGCAATCCCTTTCCAATTGGTCGCCGCGCCAGGCAATCAGAACACTGAATGCTCGTAAGAAGGAGTTGTTCTGGGCCTGGATCGCCTATCAGTCGATCAAGGGCCTGATCACCACATCGCTGATCTGGATCCCACTCATCATGCTTTGGCTCGGACAAAAATAGGAGGCTCAATGTGACCTGCAACAAAAGACATCGCCGCCGTCGTCGGGCCGGGCTTTGCGCCGCTGCCGCGATCGCGGCGAGCCCGGCAATAGCGCAGGCGGAGCTGCCCGCTTCAGTCGTTGAAGCCATGGATCTCGCCTTGGCCGATGAGCGCCAGGCCTTCCGGACTTATACTGAAGTTCTCAACCAGTTTGGGGAGGTGCGCCCATTCAGCAATATCGTCCAGGCTGAAGCTCGCCATATCGAAGCGCTCCTGCGACTCTATGGCGTGTATGGGGCCACAGTTCCTGACGATCAAAGCAAAGCTGATCCGGATATCGGCGTGCTCGACCTCAAAGCTTTGTGCGCGAAGGGCGTTACCGCCGAGATCGAAAATATTCGTCTCTATGATGACGAGCTGATCCCGGCGGTTTCGGGCCATGCAGATATCGCATCAGTCTTCAAAAATTTGCGCAACGCGTCTGCCGACAGGCATCTGCCTGCGTTTCAGCGATGCGTTCATCGAGATGGCCGTCATGGTCCAAGTCTAAAAAGGAGCCAGTAATGACTTTCCGGAGATCCATAATCGCCATGCTCTTCGCAGCGGGTCTCTCTGCATGCGGCGGCGCAGCGCCAACGGCCGCGGAAAACGAGGATGCGATGTTGACCATTATCACCAGTCCCGACCCGGAAACGCAGCTCATGGCTCTGGTTCTGACCCGCAGCGCCATGGAAGCTGGCGAACGTCCCCATATTTTGCTGTGCAGCGCTGGTGGCGATCTTGCTCTGGCAGATGCCCCCGCCAGCGCAACGGCCCCTCTTCAGCCAAAGGGTGCCAGTCCGCAGGGCCTCCTGAAAACGCTGATGGCTGACGGTGTTGGCGTGGATGTTTGCGCCATCTATTTGCCCAACCGTCCCTTTGGGGAGGAAGCGCTCTTAGACGGCGTCGGCGTCGCGAAACCCGATGAGATGGGCGCGCGGATTGCTGCACCTGGCGAAACCATTCTGAGCTTCTGATCAGCATCGCCCGCCTGTTTTCTTTCTCACTGCTCGGTCTCGGCATCTTGGCGGGCATCGTCGGAACGCTGGCTGCGACCCATCAGGGGCCATCACAGGTAGTCTCTGATTCCCATGACGCTCCGCATAGGGAGGATGGCCGTACAGTAATCGCATTCACGACGCAGGAGCGCGCACATATAAGCGCGGAGATGCTCGCCTTCCTACAAGGCGCCGAGTCGATTTCCTATGGGTTTGCCGAACAAGACCGCGCGTTGATCGGCGAGGCGGCGCGTGAGCTGTCGCGCGGGGCGGGCGATCCGCTCGGGGCGAGCATCAGAGCCAAAGCGCCAGAAGGGTTTGTCAGCCTTTCTCGTGGCCTGCGCAGTGACTTCGGAGAACTCGCCGCGCTTTCCGAAACGGCCGAGTTCTCTGACCTGCAGCTTCGGTTTTCGACGACTATGGGCCGATGCGTCGCGTGCCATGGAACGTATCGCAGCGACGGAAGCGCGCCATAGATTTTATCAATAGCGTGCCTCGGCATTATCTATTCGATTAGTGTTATTTTCTATGCTACTTTTATTAGGGCGATGTTTCGCCCTGATGCTGGATCGTTCAAACCCTCGAATTAGGAGTACACTATGTCCCTCAGAATTGGCGAAACCGCCCCAAACTTCACCATCCCGACAACAAAAGGTGAGATCACATTTCACGACTGGATCGGTGACAGCTGGGTCTTCTTCTTCAGTCACCCGGCTGACTTCACTCCAGTCTGCACGACGGAAATGGGTCGCACAGCTCAGCTGTCCCAGGAATTTGTTAATCGCAATACGAAGCCGCTGGGTCTCTCGACGGATACAGTCGAGGAGCACATCAAATGGATCGACGATGTAAATGACACGCAGAATACCGATCTAGCGTTTCCGATCGTCGCCGATGCCGATCACAAGGTGGCGCAGCTCTATGACATGATCCATCCCGGTGAGAGTGAAACCGCTGCCGTACGTTCGGTCTTCATCATCGACCCGAATAAGAAAATTCGTCTGACCATGAACTATCCAATGAGTGTCGGCCGGAACTTCGACGAAATCCTGCGCGTCATCGACGCCCTTCAGACCGGCGACAAACACGGCGTCGCAACGCCTGCCGACTGGCTTCCCGGCGGTAAAGTGATCATCCCGCCATCGGTCACCAATGTAGAGGCCAGCGCGAAGTTCCCGCAAGGCTGGGACGAGCTGCGTGCGTACTTGCGCTTCACCGAAGTCAAATAGCTGCTTGGAAAATGGCGCTGGATGGCTCTCTATCCGGCGTCAAACTTTTTCCGAATAATGCTGCCTACGAATGATTTGATATGGTTTAGAGCGGTTCGAATCGCGCGGTCGCTTCGAACTTGGATGCGAGTTTGGTTTGGGCCATAAATTTACCAGAACTTGGGCCATAATTTGAACGATCTAATTTATTACTACGTTGTTTTTATTGTTTGTTTTTTCTATTTTGGAGCGCATCGCCCGCTCCAATTCTTTCCCACACACGCATTCGAACGAACAACAAACATAAACCCGAGTTCGCGGTGACTGTACCCTATTCAGGCTATGGGCTCTTGTTATAACAAAACGCCCAGGGCCGAGTGATCAGGCCTTAAGTTGTGAAGGAGTCGCCTCAATGCCAGCCTTACGTCTGATTTTAGGCGATCAGCTCAGTACACAGTTGGCCAGTTTGCGCGATGCGGACCCTAAAGCTGATACGATCTTGATGTGCGAGGTGCGAGAAGAGGCCACCTATGTTCGCCATCACAAAAAGAAAATCGCCCTGCTGTTTTCCGCCATGCGGCATTTTGCCAAAGCTCTGCGGGCTCAGGGGTTTACTGTGCGTTATGTCCCCCTCACCGACCCCGATAACACCCACAGTTTTGAAGGCGAGGTCAAGCGCGCCCTTCAGGCCAATGCATATGACCGGCTGGTGCTGACCCACCCCGGCGAGGTTCGTGTGCTGCAGATGATGCAGGCGTGGCGCGAGGCTTTGGAGATTGATGTCGAGATCCGCGAAGATGATCGTTTTCTTTGCCCCTTGAATGATTTTGCCCAGTGGGCCGAGGGCCGCAAAGAGCTGCGCATGGAATTTTTTTATCGCGAGATGCGCAAACGCCACGACATCTTGATGGATAGTGGCAAGCCCGTGGGCGGCAAGTGGAATTACGATCAAGACAACCGCAAACCGCCCAAGGATGGCCTGACCATTCCGCCGCCCACACGCTTTGAGCCGGACGAAATCACCCAAGAGGTTCTGTCATTGGTGGCAGACGAGTTCGGTGATCATTTTGGCACCCTTGAGCCCTTTGCCTATGCCGTCACCGCCGAGCAAGCCCAGACAGTGCTGTCAGAGTTTATTGAACACCGCCTGCCGAAATTTGGTGACTTCCAGGATGCTATGATCAGTGGCGAGCCCTGGATGTTTCACGCGCATATCAGTTTTTACTTAAATTGTGGATTGCTGAGTCCTGATACCTGTATCGCTGACGCTATCAAAGCTTATGAAAGGGGGCATGCCCCCTTGAACGCGGTCGAGGGCTTTGTGCGGCAAATTTTGGGCTGGCGGGAATTCGTGCGCGGTCTCTATTGGCTGAAAATGCCAGACTATGCCCAGCAAAACGCGCTAGGCGCCGATCGCCCATTGCCCTGGTTTTACTGGGACGGCAAGACCGAGATGAACTGTCTGCGCCAGTGCATCCACGAGACCCGGGATCACGCCTATGCCCACCACATTCAACGCCTGATGGTTTTGGGCAATTTTGCCCTGCTGGCGGGCCTTGACCCGCGCGAGGTCAATGAATGGTATCTGATCGTCTATGCTGATGCCTATGAATGGGTCGAGTTGCCCAACGTCACCGGCATGGTGCTGTATGCTGATGGTGGGGTGTTGGCCAGCAAGCCCTATGCGGCTGGCGGCAGCTACATCAACAAGATGTCTGATTACTGCCAAGACTGCCGTTATGACGTGAAGGAAAAAACCGGCAAAACGGCTTGCCCTTTTAATTATCTCTATTGGGATTTTCTGGCCCGCCACCAAGAGACCCTGGGCAACAATCCGCGCCTAGGGATGGTCTATCGGACATGGGAGCGGTTTGATGCCGATCACAAACAGGCGGTCAGGGCCTCGGCGCAAGCGTTTTTTCAGCGCCTAGAGGCCTCAGAAGTATAACCCCCACTAGATCCAACCGATCAAACCCAATAGGCACAAAACCACCACCGAGGTCACACACAACCGCAACCGCCAATATCCCGCCGTGATCACACCCTGCTGATAGAGCCAGCCATCAATGGACAAAATGGCCAAAAACACGGCAGCCTGGAGCCATAGCCCATAGACCACCGGCAGGACCAAAACCGCACCCCAAGCCAACAGGGTTAGGACATTGCTGAGGACCACAATCACCACACCAGGGCGGACAGAACGGTATACCACCGCGCCCCATTGCACACCAGACATAAAGGCCGCAATCACGGCCCCATAACTGAGAGTCATGGCCAGGAGGTCCAGATCGACAACGGGCACACGGTGTCCGGACAACACCCCAACACCCCCGATCAAAAACGGAACGACACCCAAAATCGCCAGCACCCACATAACCATCAGTGTGGAGGGTCGGGGTATGTTAAGCATTTCAGACCTTTCTTGGGGACCTTGGATGACGACGGCAACGCTCAGAACAGTACTTTACCTCATCCCATACCTTTGCCCATTTTTTACGCCATGAAAACGGCCGTTGACACACAGGGCACGTTTTATGGGCCTTGTCTTCAGGCTTGCGCATCTTGGCCATGATTATGACTGGGAGGGCGTCTTGAGTGCCGCCTGACAGTGAGACAATCGAGAAAACCGCCAGCGTGCAAACAGGACGTAAAAACCCTGCGCCACTTGGCGGATACCCGGTAACCCCACAAATTTGCCCAACCACCGCCAGCGGGGCAATCTGCGCCAGATCACCAGAAAGGCCCCGACACCCACATGCATATGCCCCTCAGGGTCCTGGACATGAAGTTGGCTTAACCCATCAGCCAAAGCATAGCCCTGGGTGGTAAAAGGGCTGGCATCTTCAGTGAGGTCGCACCAAGTAAACTGCCCCTTGGGCGCAATGGATTTATAATGGGCGATTTCCCGCCGACACAAACCACATTTGCCATCATAAAAGACTCTAATCATTGGACCCCTGACCGGGGGCTTAGCCCTCGTATTTGCGGATCTCTCCGGATTTCAGACGTTCAAAATAGGATGTGACCTCGCGCTTGACGATGGGCATCAACACATAAAGACCGATGATGTTGGCCACCGCCATGGCGAAAATCATCGCGTCCGAGAAATCAATCACCGCGCCCAAACTGGCGGCGGCACCGACCACAACAAAGCCGCAGAACATCAGCTTGAAGCTCAGCTCGGATTTCTTGCTTTCCCCAAACATAAAGGTCCAGGCCTTTAGCCCATAGTATGACCACGAAATCATGGTCGAGAAAGCAAACATCACCACCGCCAAGGCCAGCACATACGGAAACCACGTAAACGCTGAAGCAAAAGCCGCCGAGGTCAGGCCCACACCCGAAAGACCATCAACGGTCGCAATTTGACCACCATCAATCACATAGCGCCCGGTTTCCGGATCCGTCAGCAACACGCCAGAAATCACAATCACCAAGGCCGTCATGGTGCAGACGACGACGGTATCGATAAAGGGCTCTAGCAAGGCCACGATCCCCTCGGTGGCGGGCTCCTTGGTGCGCACCGCCGAGTGGGCAATGGCCGCCGAGCCCACACCGGCCTCGTTGGAAAAGGCCGCGCGCCGGAAGCCCTGGATCAAGGCCCCCACGGCCCCACCGGCAATGCCCGCGCCCGTGAAGGCCCCATTGATAATTTGGCCAAAGGCCCAGCCGATCATATCCGCATTGGCCGCGATGATGATGATGGCCGAGGCCACATAAATCACCCCCATCACCGGCACCAGCTTTTCCGTGACACGGGCAATCGAACGAATGCCACCAATGATCACGGCAAAAACAATGGCCGCCATCACCAGGCCGGTGATCCAGCCACGACCATCCAACAGACTGCCCTCGCCGCCGGTGATGGCCACCAGCTGCGCGTGCGCCTGGTTGGCTTGGAACATGTTGCCGCCGCCCAGGGCCCCACCGATACAAAAGATGGCAAAGATGGTGGCCAAAACCTTGCCCAGCGGCACACCCCGTTCTTCAAAACCCTTGGTGATATAATACATGGGCCCGCCCGAGACGGTGCCGTCTTTGTATTCATTGCGGTATTTCACCGCGAGTGTGCACTCCGTGAATTTTGTGGCCATGCCCAACAGGCCCGCAACAATCATCCAAAAGGTGGCCCCCGGCCCGCCAATGCTGACAGCCACGGCCACACCAGCAATATTTCCCAAGCCCACGGTGCCCGACAAGGCGGTGGCAAGCGCCTGAAAGTGGCTGACCTCGCCCGCATCATTGGGGTCGGAGTAATCCCCCCGAACCAAAGCAATGGCGTGACCAAAGGCCTTGACCTGGATAAAGCCAAAATAAAGCGTAAAGATCAAAGCCGCCATCACCAGCCACAACACAATCCAGGGAAAATCTGTACCCGGCAGCGGGGCGAAAATCCCCGCCACGAACCAACCCGTCGAGGCGGCAAAGATGGAATTGATCTTGGCGTCCAGAGTCTCGGCCTGGGCCAAACTGGGCAGCAGGCTTGCGAGCCAAACCATCACAGCCAGCGCCCCCAAACGATGCATGGGGCCAAATCGTACTGAGCGTGCAGATCTATGCGTGGCGGTCATGACGACGCCTCCTGAGGTTGCAGTGGATTTCACTTAAGGAACGATGGTGACGGGGATGGTGGCCTCGATGGCCAATTTGTGCGCCACACCACCAAACAAACGCCGCTTTAAATCGCGTCTGCCCGTGCGGCCAATCAGAATGTGATTGGCGTTTAGGTCCTCGGCCATATCGTTGATCAGCTCGGCGGCGTCACCGTGCTTGCAAAAGGCTTCGGCTTGGAACCCGTCGGCTTTTAAATCATCCAGCGCCGGGTTGAGGATCTGGGTAAAGGCGCCGTCGACCTCTTCCTTTTTGCGCTGATGGCGCAGTGCATTTTCTTGGGGCGTTTGGAACTTATAGGGGGACCATTCCACCACGGTGATCAAGACAATCTTGCAATCCTCTTTGCCCATGCACTGGGCCATATCCTTGGCCACCGCCAAGGCCTTGTGGCTTTCCCCGGATCCATCCAGGCCGACAACGATATGTCTGGTCATACTGCCCCCTCTGACATTTTGCCCTCTATAAACCATGCTTTGGACAAAGGTTCAAATCACGGTCGGCGCAGGGTCTCGATCATGGTCACACAAAGGCGCTGGACAGGGCCCACAGGACCCCCGCATACTGCCCTCCACGCTGGCCACGCGCGAAACCGCAACACAAGGGATCTCATATGTCAGAAGACGTTCTCAGCGATACCGAAGCCCCCGCCCAAGATGATATCGAACCCGAAGCAGACCCCGTCACCCCCCAAGATAGCCAAAGCGCCGTGCCCGCTGATATCACCGAGGCCATCAGCGCGGGCATTGTGCAAACCTTTGCCTTTGCCAAGGACGCCAATCATTTGGCCGAGATCTGGGACCGCCGCCTGACACTTGCGGATGGCGGCTGTTTGGTGCCCCTGACCCGGTTGCAACTGCAAGACCCACAGGTTCTGGAACGTTTGGCCCGCTGGCGCAAAACCAACCATGACAGCCAGCTCGATGCCTATGGCACCTCGGAAGCTGAAACCCAGAAATGGTTGGAAAAAACCTATTTCCAAGACCCAGAACGTCTGATGATGATGATCTATGACGATGTGGGCCGACTGGTGGGTCATATCGGTTTGGCCCTTGTGGCAGCACCACAGCCGTATGTGTGCCTTGAGCACTGCGTGCGCGGCGAGGCCTTTGCCCGTCAGGGCATTTTGTCGGATGCCATTGTAAGCCTGACCACCTGGGCCCGCACGGGCCTATTGGCCGATGAAGTCCGCCTGCGGGTGTTGGCCTCGAATGTTCACATGCTGCGCTTTGTTGAACGCATGGGCTGGCAAGAGGTTGAGCGCACACCCCTGCACGAACAGGACGGCTCCAACGGTCGCCATTTGGGGCCAGGACCTGACGAAGACGCCGAAGATCACCTGTTGACCCTTGCCCGTCCTGACCCCGTTGAAACCCCGAAAGAAATGATCCTCACCGCTGGGCCGTCCATTGGCCTGCACGAGCCTTGCTATGTCAGTGATGCGGTGCGCACCGGCTGGAACGCCAATTGGGCGGGGTACATCACCCAGTTTGAACAGGCCTTCCAAGACTATGTGGGTGTGCCCCATGCCCTGGCCACCTCGTCTTGCACGGGGGCGTTGCACATCGCCTTGTTGGCGCTGGGTATTGGCCCCGGCGACGAGGTCATTGTGCCGGACATCACCTGGGTGGCCACGGCCCAAGTGGTACGCCAAGTGGGCGCCACGCCCGTGTTTGCCGATATTGATCGCGAGACCTGGTGCCTGGATGTGAAGTCCGCCGCCGATCTTGTCACCGACAAGACCAAGGCCATTATGCCCGTGCACCTGTATGGCCATCCGTGTGATATGGATGCGGTGATGGCGCTGGCAGACAAACATGATCTGTATGTGATCGAGGATGCCGCCCCGTCGATTGGGGCCGAGTATAAGGGCCGCCGCACCGGCAGTTTCGGTCACTTCGCCGCCTTCAGTTTCCAAGGGGCCAAGCTGGCCGTTACCGGAGAAGGCGGCATGTTGCTGTGCCGCGACGCCGAGCTCTTTGCCAAAGCCCGGCAAATTTGGGATCAAGGCCGCAAGCCCGGCACCTTTTGGATCGAACGCGATGGCGTGAAGTACAAAATGTCGAATGTTCAGGCCGCCTTGGGTCTGGGGCAATTGCAACGCAATGACGCCATGGTCGCCGCCAAGCAACGGATCTATCATTGGTACCAAGAGGGCCTGGAGGGCGTGGCCGGCGTGCGCCTGAACGGGGAGGCCCCTTGGGCCCGCAGCATCTGTTGGATGACCAGCATCTGGCTTGATGAGACCTTTCCTCTGGGGCGTGATGAGATGATCGCCGAGCTGAAGGCCCGCAAAATCGACAGCCGCCCGGTCTTCCCGCCCATCAGCCAATATCCGATCTGGGAACAAGAGCTGACCCCCAAACCCATGGCCCAGGCCATTGGCGATCGCGCCATCAATTTGCCCTCGGGGGTGTGCCTGCCCAAGGCCCATGTGCAGTATGTCTGCCAGCAGATCCGTGAGATCAGCGAACGGGGGCGCTAAACCGAAACCGTTTGACGGGCCATGGCCCGCACCCGCGCGGTCAGGGTGTCGACATCCAAGCCCTGGGCCGCGCGCAGGGCCAAACGGTCCCCGGGCGTCTGCGGCCAAGCCTGGCCCATATTCATATGCTCAACCGACTGACCATCGCCACGCTGCGCCAAGGCCGAAAGCACCGCGAACTCCAGCGGGTTGCCGGCAAAGCCCTCGAACACCGTTAAGGTCGGGGCGTTCACCAGGCGTGCGGCCAGCGCCGGAATATCCACCGGACTGGTCAGAGGCAAACTGATGAGGTTGGCGTCCACGCCACTTGCCGCCACCGCCTGCTGGCATTCTGCCATCATAGCGCCCGCCGTCACCAGGTTTAAGGCCTGTCCCGGTTGCCAGGTGACCTGTGCGCCAGATTTCAGCGGCGGGTCGTCATGGCCTGCCACCCCCAAACGGAAATAGCTGGGGCCTTCATGGGCGCGAGCGTCTTGGAAACACCAATCGAGCTCGCCAGCGCCCGCCGGCGTATAGACCCGCACGTTCGGCAAGGCGCTGATGATATGCGCGTCATCCAGCGCCAAATGGCTGGACCCCGCCAGGCCATACATCGCGCCCGCGCCAATGCCGACCATCATCACATCGGCGTTGGGTTGCGACAGGTCATTGCGCACCTGTTCAAGGGCGCGAGCATACAAAAAGGGCGCAATGGTATAGACCACCGGCCGCAAGCCCGACTTGGCCAAGCCGAGCGCCATGCCCACCATATTGGCCTCGGCCACGCCCACATTGATAAAGCGCGATCCCAACTGCTCGGCCAAGGGCTCGACCACGGAAAACCCCAAATCCCCGGTCAAAAACACCACGCGCTCATCAGTCTTGGCCCAGGTTTGGATCAGATCGATCATGCGATTGCGCATCAATTCGCCCCCCTCGTCTGCAGATCCTCGGCCAGGGCGGGTTTGTAATGGCTGGCCAGCGTGTCCTCGATACGCGCGAGGCCCTTGCCTTTGACGGTGTCGGCAATGATGGCCTTGGGGCGATTGCAGGGGGCCGCCAGCGCTGCATCCAGCTGGTGCGGATCATGACCATCCACCTCGTGCACTTGCCAGCCAAAGGCCTGCCACTTGTCCGCAAAAGGCGCGAGGTCAATGACCTCGCTGACCCGGCCCAGACTTTGCCAATGATTGAAATCCACCACCGCTGTCAGGCTGTTCAGTTTGTGGTGCCCAGCGAACAAGGCGGCCTCCCACACGCTGCCTTCGTCACATTCTCCGTCCGACATCACAACGAAAGTACGATGGGGCCGATTTTGCAGCCGCGCCGCCAGGGCAAACCCGTTGCCGATGGCCAGGCCATGACCCAGCGCCCCCGTCGAGACATCAATGGCAGGCGCGTGCGGCGTGGTCGAGACATGGGCCCAAAGCGCGCCGTCCGGCTGACCATAGTCATCCAAAACTTCAGAAGCCAACAGGCCATGGACCTCGAGGACCGCATACCAGGCCATAACCGCATGCCCCTTGGAGACGATGATGCGGTCACGTTCAGGCGATGTTGCGGTCTCGGGGCTGAGGTCAGAAACGGCCAACACACGATCCAAAATTTCCACACAGGACAAACACGATCCCATGTGCGCCGCCTTGGCGTGATGGGATAGGCTGATGATGCGCTGACGAATGGCCCGATGACGATCAGCTGGCGACATGATCCGGCACCGTTTTCGGCAGGGGTGTGTTGTGCACCAGGGCGTGCAGCACGCGGCTGACATACTCGAGGTGATCATCCCTCAGGCCCGGATGCACGCCCAGCCAAAAGGCATGGGTCATCACCCGATCGGCCTCGGTTAAATCGCCAATGGTGCGGAAGGCCCGGCCCTGCATATAGGGCTGACGGATCAGATTGCCCGCAAACAACAGGCGCGTGGCCACCCCGGCGGCATTCAGGGCTTGCAGCAATTCGGTGCGATCCAGACGATCATCACGAATGCTGAGGCAATAGCCAAACCACGAAGGGTCGGAATTCGCCGTGGCTTTGGGACGGACAAAGGCTTCATCAAGATCCGCCAGCAAGGTGTTCAGCGTCTGCCAATTGCGTTTGCGGTCGGCGATGAAGCCATCCAAACGCTTCATCTGCGCAACACCCGCCGCCGCCTGCATATCGGTGATTTTCAAATTGTAGCCCAGATGCGAGTAGACATATTTGTGGTCATAGCCCGTGGGCAGTTGGCCCAAGGTCTGCTGGAACCGGCGGCCACAGGTGTTGTCCGCCCCCGGCGCACACCAACAATCCCGGCCCCAATCGCGAAAACTTTCGACCGCGCGCCGCAGCCCTGGGCTCGCGCCCAGCACCGCCCCCCCCTCGCCCATGGTGATGTGATGGGCCGGATAAAAGGACAGGGTGGCCAGGTCACCAAAAGTGCCCACATGTTGGCCCTGATAGGTCGAGCCCAAGGCATCGCAACAGTCTTCAATGACAAACAGATTGTGCGCTTCGGCAAAGCGCATCACGGCCCCGAGGTCAAAGGGATTGCCCAAGGTGTGCGCCACCATAATGGCCTTGGTGCGGTCAGAAAGGGCCGCCTCCAGTTGGCTGACGTCAATGTTGTAGGTCTCGGGCTCCACGTCCACAAACACCGGCACCATGCCCGTTTGCAAACTGGGGTTGACGGTGGTGGGAAAGCCGGTGGCGCAGGTGATGACCTCGTCGCCTGGCTCCAATTTTCGTGGCCCAGCAAAAGGCGAGGTCAAAGCCGAGAAGGCAATCAGATTGGCCGAAGATCCGGAATTGCAAGTCCGCGCCCAGGGCAAACCAAAGGTGTCGGAAAGTTGACCCTCGAAGGTGTCATTGAAGCGCCCCGTGGTCAGCCACAAATCAAGAGCGGCTTCGGTCATCAGACGCGCTTCCGGTCCACCCACGACCTTGCCCGACACCGAAACCCGGGGGTCATCTGGACTAAAACTCGTGTTCGTACCTGTCAGCTCACCATATTGTTCAGCAAGATCTAATATCTGTTGGCGCAGGGTTTCAGGATCTTTTGCGGTCATGCGCTGACGGCCTCCGGCACAGTTTGGGGGGACATCCAGCTTTCCAGATGCCGACGAGAGATGGCGACCATATCCTCACCTTCATGCCAGGCGCGATACCAGGTCGCGGTCAAATTCAGATTATCCGTCATGCTCAGCTGCGGTTTCCAACCCAGCGTCACCACTGCCCGCGTGGGGTCGATGGCCAGACGCAGATTTTCCGGCACACCCGGCACCTTGTCAGGCGTTTCAATCTTGGCACCCCCCAGCGCTTGGGCCAGGTGTTGGGTCAGGTGCAAAACCGGCAAGGGCGTCGGGTCAATGGGCCCAAAATTCAGGGCCTCGGTCGTGGTCAAGTCCCCACGGGCCGCAACCTCGGCGGCTTGTAAATAGCCCGCCAGACTATCCAGCACATGCATCCACGGTCGGGTGGCCTGGGGGTTGCGCAGCTGCACGGTGCGGTCGGCCGCTGTGATGGCCCGCACGATGTCCGGCACAATGCGATATTCAGAAAAGTCACCGCCACCGATAACATTGCCCGAACGCACCGCCACCACGGTCGGCTGATCAGCGCCCTGGAAATATGTCGCGCGATAGGCGTGAATAGAGGCCTCGGCCGCGGCCTTGCTGGCGGAATAGGGATCATCCCCGCCCAAACGATCATCTTCGCGATAGCGCCAAGACCACTCGCAGTTCTGATAAACCTTGTCAGAGGTCACCATCACCGCCGCCCGCACGCTGGGGCACATGCGCACCCCATCCAGCACATTGACCGTACCCATGACATTGCTGGCAAAGGTATCGGCGGGGTCGTCATGGGCCAGTTGCACCAAGGGCTGGGCCGCCAGGTGAAAAACAATTTCAGGTTGTGCCCTTTTCATCACAGCCTGCAAGGTCGGGGCATCACGCACATCCGCCTCGTGATGGTCCAAACGCCCTTGTAAACCCAAGAGATCAAACAGATTGGGCTCGGTGCTGGGGGCGAGGGCATAGCCTGTGACCTGGGCGCCCATTTCCGCCAACCAAAACGCGAGCCACGCCCCCTTAAACCCCGTGTGGCCCGTCAAAAACACACGGCGGCCAGCCCAAAATCGAGGATCTATCTGATTGCCTTTGGAAATCCCCATCATGGTTAAGTGGTCGTTCACCATGTTGCCCTACCGTTTATGTTTCCAACCTCGGCCGAGGTCGGTTACTGATTTGAATTTGGGGGAAAGCTTAATGCGTTCGTGCGCCGTTGACTATAGCATTGTCCAAAAACCAGGCAGCGTCCTGAGCATCGTGATTCCCACCTACAATCGTCGGCGGGAAATTCAATTTACGCTCGAGGCCTTTTTGGCCCAACGCCAGGCCGGTGGCTTTGAAGACGAAGTGGACATTGTGGTCTGCGACAATGCCTCTGAAGATGACAGCGAGCCCTATCTGAAATCTTTGGCGGAAAGAGGCTATATCAGCTATTATCGGCACACAGAAAACATCGGCCCCATGCCGCAGCTTTATGTGGGCCCCGCACGCGCCCGGGCGCCTTACTGCTGGTTTTTTGGCGATGATGACTGGCCCAAGCACAACGCGCTTAGCGAAATTCTGAAAATCCTGCGCAAGGATAAATATGATTTCATCTCGCTGAATTATGAAATGCGCTGCGCAAAAATGCGCAACGTCATCAGCCCCGCCCTGAACATTCGCCGCAGCCGCGAGTTTCGGGATTTTGGCCACTATTGTGAATATTTCACCGTCTATCAAGCTGGCTTTATCAGTTGCCAGATTTTCCGCACCGAGCGCTTCAATGCCGTAGACCCGCAACCCTATTTGGACCCCCCGGCCGGGTTTCAACACTTTGGTGCACACCTACAGGCCTTTTATGATCGCCCCACCTATTACGAAGGGCGGCCCCTGGTGATTTACCGCAGTGGCAATTTTGACGACGCACAAAAAATTGCCTTCCGTAACGCCACGCAGCTGTCGTTTGATTTGATGCGCGCCATCGAGATCGCTCGTGAACGCGCCAACATCCCCGCCGACATTTGGGAACGGTTCGCGGGCGTTGTTTATGTGCGGCAATTCCGTAAAAAAGGCACGGCGCGTCTGAGTGACATGATCCTGGAAAACGTTTTCCGTTCCATCGGGGCAAGCTATCGCCCCACGGATGAAGACTGGGCCGACCTCGAGGCCATTTCTCAACACTGGCGCCCCAAGGCAAAATTGGGTTTCAAAGCCGTTGTTGACCTGCATACCCAGGTCGAAGGCCTACACGCCCGCAAAGAAGAAGACATCGCCCAGACCATTGCCAAACTGCAAGATCTGAGGGGGCCAGAGGCCCCCATGCTGTTGCAAAATGGCAAAGACGCCTTGATCAGCCGTGTGGTCAGCTATGACACCAACCGTCACCAATTGCAGAAATTTGCCCTGCAAGCCGCCAATCAGATCTCAAAATCTGGACTGGATGGCATGATCCGTGACACCGCCGAGCTGGGAGACGATGCGCCTGAGGAGCTGAAACAGGCCAGTTGAAAGGATCTGACCTGGTTTGCCTTTGACGGAGAGGGCGACGGGACATCATCGGCCAAGTCCGCAGACCCAGGCCCACAGGGCGCGCAAGAGGAACGCTAAACCATGGCGGTCGAAACCACACAAGCATCCCCCAAGGATTGGCGAGCATGCGATGTGGCCAACCGCATCCTGGCGCCCGCGGGTGATACCCTCAGCATCCTGATCCCGACCTACAACCGCGCCGCTGAGCTCGAAGGTTTGTTAGCCGAACTGATGGCGCAGCGCGAAGCGGGCCTTGAGGACGCCATTGACATCACCGTCTGCGACAATGCCTCGACCGATGGCACGATCGACTTGGTGCAACCTTTGGCCGAGGCCGGGCACATCAGCCTGTATGTTCACAGTGAAAACATAGGGGCCGTGCCGCAGCTGTTTGTCTGCCCACCCCGTGCACGCGCACCCTGGTGCTGGGTGATGGGCGATGACGACCTGCTGGCCCCGGGCGCGTTGACCACCATCATCGAAACCCTGCGCCGCGACCAGCCGGACTTTCTCAGCCTCAATCGGCAGATCCGCGATCGCGACCTGAAAAATATTGAAAAAGACATCTCCAGCACCGCCGCCAGCCAAAGCTTTGCCAGCTATCTGGACCTGTGCCAGCGCTTCAGCCCCTATCAGCTGGGCTTCATCAGTTGCCAAATTTTCCGCGCCGAACCCTTTGTCGCTACAGATCCCGCCCCCTATATGACGCGGGCCAATGGCTTTGCGCACCTTGGTGTGTACCTCGAGGCCTTTCATGACAAGCCTGCACAATTCTTGAGCGATCCCTTGGTTTGGCACCGCTTTGGCAATTGGGATGACCATCTCGCCAGTTTGAAAAAGAACTTTGTCGATCTGTGTTGTCCCCTGGTGGATGTGATGGAAACTGCCCGCACACGCCTGGGTCTTGGCCCCGAGATCTGGCAGTCGTTTGCCGCCGGCGAAGCCATCGAGCGTCTTCAGGGTCATCATGTCCCCCTTGAGCAATTGGTTTTGGAAAACGCCGCCCGGGCCGTGGCGTGTGGGCATATGTTTTCAGATCAAGAATGGGCGGAACTTGCCCAAGTGGCCCAGCACTGGGGCCTGAAAACGCAAGAGGCTCTGAAACTCGTCAAAGGGCTTGAGCAAGAATTAAAAACCCTGGTGGGACAACATCAAAACCTGCGTCATCAGATCGAACGCCAAGGTGCCCCCCCCACAGCGCAACAGCTGCAAACGGCCCAAGCCCTTGAACAAAATTTGAAATCTCGTCGAACCCTGTTGTCAGGACTGGCCGCACAGATCTATTCTGTGGGTCTGGATCAGATCATCCGCACACCGGATGAGTAGGTTGACACGGGCACATCCGTGCCCACAGGGGGAGCACAATGCGCGTCGTGATATTGGCGGGGGGGTATGGCACCCGCCTGAGTGAAGAAACCGACAACCTGCCCAAACCCTTGGTGGAAATTGGCGGCAAGCCCATTTTGTGGCACATCATGAAAACCTATGCGGCCCATGGCCTGACAGATTTTGTCATTTGTCTTGGCTATCGGGGCACCTCGATCAAGCGTTATTTTTCCAATTTTGTGCTCAATGCCTCAGACGTAACTTTTGACTTCACCTCTGGCGAAATGACCCTGCATCAAACCTCGGTCGAGCCTTGGCGCGTGACGCTGGTGGACACCGGGCGCGACACCCAAACCGGCGGCCGCCTGAAACGGGTGCGAGAGTATCTGGGCGACGAGACCTTTTGCTTTACTTATGGCGATGGGGTCAGCGACGTGAACATCACCGCCGCCATTGATTTCCACAAAGCCCACGGCAAGGCCGCCACCGTCACCGCCGTCCCACCGCCGGGGCGGTTTGGGCGGCTGTCGCTCAATGGTGATCAGGTCGAGCGCTTTGCGGAAAAACAAGACAACGAAAACGCCTTTATCAATGGTGGGTATTTTGTGCTCGAGCCCAGCGTTCTCGATCGCATTGCTGGCGATGACATGCCCTGGGAGCATGAGCCCTTGCACACCCTGGCCGAGGATGAGCAGTTGATGGCCTATAAGCACACCGGCTTTTGGGCCCCGATGGATACCTTGCGCGACAAGCGCATGCTCGAAGAGTTGTGGGCCGAAAATCAAGCCCCCTGGAAGGTTTGGCAGGACTAAGCTGCCGAAACGCCCCAAAGACCCTGAAGGGCAATTATGCCCTTCTTGGCCGCCCCCAACCCAAATTTCAGAAAATTTTATCGCCAACCCTTGAAACGGGCCACCATCTCTCCCACCTGAAAACCACACGGAAAGTCAGGGTATGGCCTCACCGGTCTGGCCTTGGACCCGTGTAAAGCGCATCAGCCAAGATGCCGTCACAGATGTCAAAAGACACGTGTATTCAAAAGGAGACCGAGATGAACATTTTGACCGTCAAACCCCGACGTTCGCCCCGCGCGTCCTACCCTTCCCGGGCTTGGCCCACCGATCCGTTTTTGGGCATGAACAGCGACATTGACCGCCTGTTCTCCCACGTTTGGCCCAGCCTATGGTCCAACGAAGCCGAGGTGGGGGCCGATGTTTTGCGCCCCGCCGTTGATGTCTCCGAAACCAAAACCGGTCTCGAGGTCACCGTCGATCTGCCCGGCGTTAAGCCCGAGGATATGACCGTCGAACTTGAGGACAATGTCTTGACCCTGAAAGCTGAGCGGGTTTCTGTGCACGACGACGAGGACAAAGACCGTCAAGTTCACTTGATGGAACGCTCGGTCGGCACCTTTATGCGCCGGTTCTCGCTGCCCATCGAGGTGGATGAAGACAAAGTGGAGGCCAGCTTCACGGACGGGGTGCTGAGCATCACCATCCCCCGTGCCGAAGCGGCCAAGACCGCCGCCAAGCGGATCCAAATTAAGCGCTAGCGCACCTTTTACCCCTCAGAGCGTATGCGAACAGCACCCGTGGTCAGCCCCCGACCGCGGGTGTTTTTTACCGCTTGAGACTGCCCAAGATCCCCCGTACGATTTCACGGCCCAGGCGACTGCCGATAGCGCGGATCGCGGACTTGGCCATGGTTTCGGCCAGACCCTGACGGTTGCTGCGCCGGCTAGACGTTCGCCGTTTTCGGGTGGTGGTCTCGCGTTCTTTTTCAACTTCGGCTTTTTGCTCATCGGCCAATTTGCGCTCGGCGCGCTGGGCCAAAATTTCGGCCGCGCTTTGCCGATCGATCTCTTGATCATAAACGCCCCACACAGGACTTTGGGCCAAAACCTCCTGACGCTCCGAGGCGGTCAGCGGCCCCATGCGTGACGCCGGCGGGCGGATTTTGGTCCGGGCCACCATTGTGGGCGCGCCCTTGTCATCCAAAACCGAGACCAAAGCCTCGCCCACACCCATCTGGGTGATGGTCTCTTGGGTGTCAAAGGCCGGATTGGGCCGGAACGACTGGGCCGCCGCCCGCACGCCTTTTTGCTCGGCAGGGGTATAGGCGCGCAGGGCGTGTTGAATGCGGTTGCCCAATTGGTTCAAAACGCTGTCGGGGATATCCGCTGGGTTCTGGGTGACAAAATACACCCCCACCCCCTTTGAGCGGATCAGGCGCACCACTTGCTCGATCTTTTCCAAAAGCGCCTTGGGCGCATCGCGGAACAGCAAATGGGCTTCGTCAAAAAAGAACACAAGACGCGGCTTTTCCTGATCGCCGACCTCGGGCAGATCCTCAAACAACTCGGACAACAGCCACAGCAAAAACGTCGAGTAAAGCCGAGGGTTGCTGATCAGCTGGTCGGCGGCCAGAATATTGACATAGCCTTTGCCCTCTGGCGTTGTCCGCATCAGATCCTCAAGGCGCAAAGCGGGCTCGCCAAAAAACTGCTCGGCACCGGCCATTTCCAACTCCAACAGCCGCCTCTGAATGGCGGCGACGCTGGCCGGTGATACCCGCCCATAGTCCGATGAGACCGCGGCGGCGTTTTCAGCCATATATCTCAAGATCGCCTGCAGATCCTCGAGGTCACTGAGCAACAGACCCTCTTCATCCGCCATGTGAAAGGCGATCATCATCACCCCTTCTTGGGTGTCGTTCAGATCCATCAAGCGGCTCAGCAGCATCGGCCCCATTTCAGAAATGGTGGTGCGGACCGGATGCCCCGAGCGACCATAAAGATCCCAGAACATCACCGGTGCGGCTTGAGGCACCAAGGTCAGGCCCATGCCTTCGGCGCGAGCGGTCAGTTTGTCGTTGGCCACAATCGCCGCCCCGATGCCCGACAAATCCCCCTTCACATCGGCAGCAAAAACCGGAACACCCGCATCGGAAAAGGATTGCGCCAAGATCTGCAAGGTCACGGTTTTGCCCGTGCCGGTCGCGCCCGCCACCACCCCATGACGGTTGGCTCTGTTCAGGGGCATGGCCACCGGGCCCGCGGCCCCCCCGATGAAAATATAACGAGGGTCGGTGAGGGCCTGAGACATCAGCGTGTTTCCTGTTTTTGTGGACTTTTGTGTGGCTTTACAGATCAGAGATTTATTTTTTTGCCCTCCGCCCCGCCAAATGACAAGAGGCCCGTTGACCACTTCCCCCAAGAGGCGCAAGAAAGAAGGTCCAAGACCGCTTCACCGTATAGAAAGGGGATGTTCGTATGCTGTCAAAATCTTTCCGGGCCAAAACCTTACGCGCGCTGTTCAGCGCCACGGCCCTCAGCACCCTAGGGATGTTTTGCATGCTGACCCCCACCGCCGCCCACGCCGAAACAGAAACACAGGCCGCGCACGACCCCGCAGACGTTTGGAACCTAAGCGCCCTTTATCCCTCGGACGCCGCCTGGCAAGCGGAATATGAGCGCTTGCGCGCCGAGGTGCCCACCCTGGCCCAATACGAAGACAGCTTTGACCGCACACCCCAGACCATGCTGACGGCGCTTTCGGCCATGTCGAAAACCCGCAAAGCCCTGGCGCGTTTGTCGGTTTATGCCTCGTTGAAAGCCGACGAAGACACACGCGTACAAGACAATCTGGCCCGTGACGGCTTGGCCAATCAACTGTGGACACGTTACAGCGAAGCCACCAGCTGGCTGGGCCCGGTGGTTCTGGATATGGGATCAAAGACGGTTGAAAAATACCTCGAGGCCGAACCCCGCCTGCAACCCCATGCGTTTTCCCTGCGCGAAACCTTGCGCCGGGCCGAGCATATGCTGGACGCTGACGGCGAAGAGATTTTGTCAGCCGCTGGCGATTTCAAAGGCGGGGCCGGGCGGATCTATAACCAGTTGGCCAATTCTGACATGCCCTGGCCGGTGATCACCTTCACCACCGGTGAAACCGTCACCTTGAACCAAGCCGCCTACAGCAAATGGCGTCAGGCGGAAAATCGCAAAGATCGCCAACGCACCTTTGATGCCTTTTGGGGTCAATGGGGCGAGTTCGAAAGCACCTTGGGCGAAAGCCTGAAGACCCATTTGCAAGGGCACGTCTTCACGGCCCGCATGCGCAAATATGGCTCGAGCCTCGAGGCCGCTATGGACCGCGATGCCCTGCCCACCACCGTCTATGACACCCTGATCAGCGAAACCCACAAGGGCCTGCCCACCCTGCACCGTTATCTGAAGTTGCGGGCGCGCATGCTGGAAATCGACGACCAAGGCTACCACGATGTCTATGTTGACCTCGTCAAGGACGACAGCACCTATGATGTCGCCACATCCAAAGATCTAACGCGTGTGGCGCTTGAGCCCTTTGGCCCTGTCTATCTTGAGGCCTTGGAAAAAGGCTTTGCCGGACAGTGGATGCATGTTCGCCCCCAAGACGGCAAACGCTCGGGCGCTTATATGAACGGCTCGGCCTATGACGTGCACCCATATGTGTTGCTGAACCATCAAGACGACTATGACAGCCTGTCGACCTTTGCCCATGAATGGGGCCATGCCGTGCATTCGGTTCTGGCCAATGCCGCCCAGCCCTATGAGACCGCACGCTATGCCACCTTCGTGGCGGAAACGGCCTCGATTATCAACGAGATCCTGTTGGTCGAGCATATGATCAAACACGCAGAGACACCGCAGAAAAAGCTCTATTTCCTGAATGCGGCGGTGGAGATGTTGCGGGGCACCTATTTCCGTCAAGCGCAACTGGCCGAGTTTGAACGCGCCGCCTATCAGCGCTTGGAAGCCGGCGAAGCCACTACCGGCAGCACACTCAGCGAAATGTATCTGGATCTGCTGCGCACCTATTATGGCGAAGCCGAAGGCGTGATGACCATTGACCCTGATTATGCCGTCGAGTGGGCCTATATCCCGCACTTCTATTACAACTATTATGTCTATCAGTATGCGACCTCGATGGCCGGCTCGGTGGTGTTGGCGGAGCGTCTGCTGGCTGGTGACACCAGTCAACAAGCGCGCTTCATCAAGGCCTTGCAGGAAGGCGGCAGTCGCCACCCTTACGAGATCTTGAAAGACGCCGGTGCCGACTTGGCCACGCCGACGCCATACCAGGCCGTGGTCACGCGCATGAACCGGCTGTTGGACGAGATGGAACGTACGCTCAGTGTCCTTGAGCGCCAGAATCGCTAAATCAAAACGGAAAAGTACATCGCCATGGACCTGATCCTTGATGACACCGCCACCCTGGCCCCCGATGATTTGAAACGCGCCGCCGAGGCCCTGGAGGATAAAGCCTTCTCGCCCAGGGATGCGCATGTTGCCGCCTTCCTCGAGCAATATGCCGCCGATGCCGTTGCCGATGACCTCGAGGGCCTAAGCCTAGCCGACGACGCAGAGCTGGCCCGCAGCCTGTGGCTTTTCGGCCAAGACTACCAAGAGGGCGAGCCTGCACTGGTGCGCCTGCGCCCCGCCAAAACCCAATCCGGGGCGCTGGGCCGTGACGTGGTGGACATTGTTCAGCACGACAAACCGTTCTTGGTCGACAGTGTGATGGGCGAGATCGCCGAACGCGGCCACCGTGTACGGGCCATGTTCCACCCTGTCATTGAAATCGATGGCAAGCGTCTGTCGCTGATCCAAGTCCATCTGGATCCCATCATTGGCGAGGACCGTCGCGAGGGATTGGTCGAAGGCCTGCACGCCACCCTGGGCGATGTAGACGCCGCCGTGGGCGATTGGCGGCAAATGCGGGCGCGGATGGAAACCGCCATCCACACGCTCGAAAACGCCAAGATCGATATCCCCGAGGACGAACGCCAAGAGGCCCTTGAGTTTTTGCGCTGGATGCGCTCGGACCATTTCGTCTTCTTGGGCGCGCGGGAATATGACTACAAAGCCCACAAAGCCAAGGGCAAGCATTTCAACCCCGGCGTCGGTGTGGGCGTTCTGCGCGACAGCAGCCGTTTTATTTTGCGCCGCGCCCACGAGCCCGCCTATCTGACCCCCAAGGTCGAACGCTTCATGACCGAGCTGACGCCCGTGGTTGTGGCCAAGTCCAATTTGAAATCACGAGTCCACCGCCGGGCCTATATGGATTTTGTCGGCGTGCGCCGCTTTGATGAAGACGGCACCCCCATTGGCGAAGTGCGCTTTGTGGGCCTGTTCACCGCCGAGGCCTATGACCGATCCGTTAAAGCCACGCCCCTGATCCGGCAAAAAATCGCCCGCGTTATGGAAAAGGCCGCCCGCATTCCCGGCAGCCACAGCGAGAAAAAACTGCAAAACATCTTGGAAAACTATCCCCGTGACGAGCTGTTCCAGATGTCATCGGACGAGCTTTTGACCTTTGCCCTGGGCATTGTGCATCTGCTGGACCGCCCCCGGCCGCGTCTGTTTTTGCGTGTGGACCGCTTTGACCGTTTTGCCTCGGCCCTGGTCTTCATTCCCCGCGATCGCTTCACAGCCGAAACCCGTCACGCCGCCGCCGAGATTTTGCGCCGGGGCTTCAAGGGTCGTATTTCCGCTGTCTATCCTGGCTCGGGCGAAGGGCCGCTCGCACATATGCACGTCATCATTGGCTTCGAGCCTGGGGAACACGAGACCCCCGACGCCCGCGAGCTGGAGCGTCAAATCACCGAAGCCTGCGAGACCTGGCAGGACCGCTTCGAGACCGCCGCACGGCAGAATCTGGCCTCGGCAGTGGAAGTCATCGGGCGATATCGCCAGGCCTTCTCGGCGGGTTATCGTGAAAAATTCAGCCCCGACGAGGCCCTAAAAGACATCGCCGTCATCGAACGCATGGGCGACCAAGACGTGGCCGTGCGGGCCTATTCCCGCCCCACCGACCCCTCGACACGAGTATCATTCAAATTCTATCGCAAAGGCCAGCCGGCCCCCCTGGCTGACATCTTGCCCATTCTGGAAAATATGGGTCTGCGCGCTATGGTCGAGGCCGGATACGCCATCAACCGCATGGATGCCTACCGCACCGACGCCGAGGGGCACATGCGGTCAGTGTGGGTGCACGAGTTCGAGCTCGCCTCTGATGATGCGTCCGCGTTGGATGTCGAGGTCATTCGTGAACCGTTCGAGCAGGCCTTTAAGGCCGTGTGGCTAGGCGAGACGGAAAACGATGGTTTCAACCGTCTGATTTTGCGCCTGGGGATCAATTGGCGAGAAGCGGCCCTGATGCGTGGTCTGTGCCGGTATCGTCAGCAAACGGGCCTCGATCCCAGCCAAGGTGTTCAAGAACAAGCCCTGGCCGACACCCCTGAAATCACCCGTTTGATTTTGGATATGTTCGCGATCCGCTTTGATCCTCATAATGGGCTCAGCCTTGAAGAGCGGCAAAAGCAAACCAAGGAAATGAAAACCGCCATCCGCTTGGCGCTCGAGGCGGTCTCAAGCCTCGACACCGACCGGGTGCTGCGGCGCTTGTCGAATTTGGTGGCCGCCATTGCGCGCACGAACTTTTACCAAAACGATGAAACCGGCCAGCCCAAAACCTGGATATCGTTCAAGATCAAAAGTCAAGAGATCGCCGACCTGCCCCTGCCCAAACCCTATCGCGAGATCTTTGTCTCGGCCCCCAATGTGGATGGGGTGCACTGTCGGTTTGGCCCGGTGGCCCGTGGAGGCCTGCGCTGGTCCGACCGCCGTGACGATTTCCGCACCGAGGTTTTGGGCCTTGTCAAAGCCCAACAGGTGAAAAACGCCGTGATTGTGCCTGTCGGGGCCAAGGGCTGTTTTTATCCCAAACGTTTGCCCAAGGGTGGCGCGCGCGAGGAAATTCAGGCCGAAGCCATCGATGCCTATCAAACCTTCCTGCGGGGGCTTTTGGATATCACAGACAATTTGGACGAAGACGGTCAAGTCGTGCACCCACAAGACGTCGCGCCCCTGGATGGGGAAGATCCCTATTTGGTGGTGGCGGCGGACAAGGGCACGGCTACGTTTTCGGATATCGCCAATGCCTTGGCCATTTCTTATGGATTTTGGTTGGGAGATGCGTTCGCCTCCGGGGGCTCGGTCGGCTATGACCACAAAGTCATGGGCATCACGGCCCGTGGCGCTTGGGAAGCCGTGAAACGGCATTTCCGCGAGCTGGGCAAAGACATCCAATCCGAGCCCTTTGATGTCATCGGCATCGGCGACATGTCGGGGGATGTGTTTGGCAATGGCATGTTGCTCTCGAAAGCCATTCGTCTGCAGGCGGCCTTTGATCACCGGCATATTTTCATCGACCCCAACCCCAATCCGGGTTCGTCATGGGATGAACGCAAGCGCCTGTTCGAACTGCCCCGGTCCACATGGGAAGATTACAATCCCGATTTGATTTCCAAGGGCGGCGGCGTGTTTTCCCGCAGCCTGAAGCGCATCGACATCACGCCCGAGATGCAAGAGACCTTTGGCATCGAGGCCAAACACCTGACCCCGCAAGAGCTGATCCACGCCCTGTTACAAGCCCCATGCGAGCTTTTGTATTTCGGCGGCATCGGCACCTACATCAAGGCCAGTCACGAAAGCCACCACCAGGTGGGCGACAAAACCAATGACGGTTTGCGGGTGGATGCCACCCAACTGAAGGCCAAGGTCATCGGCGAGGGCGCCAATCTGGGCCTGACCCAGGCCGCCCGCATCGAGTTCGCCCGCCACGGCGGACGCGTCAACACGGATGCCATTGACAATTCGGCCGGTGTGGACAGCTCGGACCATGAGGTCAACATCAAGATCCTGGTGGACCAAGCCATTCGCAGCGGCACCGTCAAAGACAAAGATCGCCAAGCCCTGCTGGCCAGCATGACGGATGACGTGGCCGAGTTGGTGTTGAAAACCAACTACAATCAAACCCTGGGCATTTCCCTGATGGAAATGACGGCTGCCCATGAACTTGAGGCCTATGAGCGTTTGATGATCGACCTCGAGCGGCAAGGCAAACTGAACCGCGAGGTCGAAGGCCTGCCCTCGGCCGAGAAATTCCGGGAATTGGCCTCAAACCAGCAAGGCCTAACTCGTCCAGAAATTTCGGTCATCCAGGCTTACGCCAAAATTGTGCTGTTTGATGAAATCGTGGCCTCGGACGCGCCGGATGACCCCTATTTCCATCAGACCCTGAAACATTATTTCCCCTCTGCTCTGCATGAGTATGAGGACGCCCAACAGGCCCACCGTCTGCGGCGCGAAATCATTGCCACCGTGCTGACCAATGCCATTGTCAATGTCTGCGGCGCCACCTTCCCCATGCGTTTGCGTGGGGCCACGCATGTGGATGCCGGTGGCCTGACGGTGGCCTTTACGGTGGCCTATGCCATTTTCCGGCTGGGGGATCTGTTCCGCGCGGTACACGCGCTGGATGGCAAAATTCCATCTGATGCCCAGCTGCAACTCTACCAAGACATCGTGGTCATGTTGCGTCGTCAGGCCTATTGGTTGGCGCGGCGGATGCCTGGCGCCGGCGTCGAAGAGCTGATCGACACCTATCGCAGCGACGTCGACCGCCTGCGCACCGTGGCCGATGAATATGTCGCCGAATATGACCGCAATTGGGTGGAGTCGCGGATCAAGACTTTGGTGGGCATGGGCGCGCCCGAAGCCTTGGCGCGCCAAATTTCCAGCCTCAAGGCCCAGGTCTCGGCCACCGATGTCATCGACATTGCCCACCGCCATGACCACGACCTGGTGACTACGGCGCATGTCTATCATGCCTTGGGGTCGTATTTGCAATTCGACCGCTTGCGGGCAGCTGCCGGCAGAACCCAAACCGATGGACATTTTGAACGCCAAGCCGTGCGTCGTGTGATAGAGGATCTGTTGGGCATGCAACGCGCCTTGACCAGCAAGGTGCTCAATGCTCCTTGTGCCAAATCACTGCGTGATGGCAACGCCGCCACCGCATTGGATGTGGTGAAAACCTGGGCCATGGTCCACCAAGACCAACTGCAACAGGCCACCCGTGTATTGGATGAGCTGGAGGCTTCACGCGGCGGCTGGAGCTTTGCCAAGCTCTCGATTGCCGCGGGCGCTTTGCGGGAATTGGCGACAGAGTAGTCGAAAAGGTCTTAGTGCCGAAAGACTCGCGTGCCGGTGAACACCATCGCAAGGCCCAGCTCATTGGCGGCGGCAATGACCTCTTCGTCGCGCATGGAGCCACCGGGTTGAATCACGGCGCTGACGCCCGCTTCGGCGGCTTGGATCAAACCATCGGCAAAGGGGAAAAAAGCGTCCGAGGCACACACCCCGCCCTTAGCCAGGCTTTCAGGCAGGCCCGCTTGTTCGGCGGCCTCTTGGGCGCGCAGGGCGGCGATGCGGGCGCTATCACGGCGGTTCATTTGCCCCGCGCCAATGCCTGCGGTCTGGCCATCCCGAGCATAAACAATGGCATTGGATTTTACATGCTTGGCGATGGTGAAAGCAAAAATCAGGTCTTCGACCTCGGCATCAGTGGGGCGGCGGTCGGTCACGGTTTTCAGGTGCCGAGCCGTGATCTGGGCCGTGTCACGGGCCTGCACCAGCAAGCCGCCAGATACGGTTTTGACCATCAGGCCTGCATCCCGCGGATTGGGCATCGCCCCCGTCAACAACAGGCGCAGGTTTTTCTTTTTGGCAAACACTGCCCGGGCATCGGCATCGGCGTCAGGCGCGATCACCACCTCGGTGAACACTTGGGTGATGGCGTCGGCCGTGGCCCCGTCCAGCGGGCGGTTGGCGGCCACAATGCCGCCAAAGGCCGACACCGGATCACATTGCAAGGCCTTTGCATAAGCATCCTCTAATGTTGCGCCTAAGGCCACACCGCAGGGGTTGGCATGTTTGATAATGGCAATGGCGGCGTGGTCTTTGGCATCAAACTCGCTGACCAGCTCAAAGGCCGCGTCGGTGTCATTGATGTTGTTGTAAGACAGCGCCTTGCCTTGCAGCTGTTCGGCAGTGGCCACACCAGGGCGGTTTGAGCCATCGGCATAAAAAGCGGCCTCTTGGTGAGGATTTTCGCCATAGCGCATGCTTTGTTTCAAACGCCCACCAAAGGTGCGATGACGGGGGGCAGGGTCTTCGAGGGTTTGGGCAAACCAGCCCGAGATCGCGGCATCATAGGCGGCTGTCCGCCCATAGGCCCGTGCCGCCAGGCGCTGTCGCAAGGCGAAATCCGTGCCGCCATCGCTCTCAAGCGCTTTCAAAACCTCCTCGAGGTCCTCGGCTTCGGTGCAAACACACACATAGGCATGATTTTTGGCCGCAGAGCGGATCATGGCGGGGCCGCCAATGTCGATGTTCTCGATCACCGTGTCGGCATCCGCCCCACGGGCCACGGTTTCCTCGAATGGGTAGAGATTGATGTAAACAAGGTCGATGCCCGCGATCTCGTGAGCCGTCATACTGGCTTGGTGATCAGCATTGTCACGCACCGCCAGCAGCCCACCGTGCACCTTGGGATGCAGGGTTTTCACCCGACCGTCCATCATCTCGGGGAAGTCGGTGACGTCCGAGATGTCTTTAACCGGAATGCCCGCATCCGCAATGGCGGCACGGGTGCCACCCGTTGAAATCAGCTCAACACCGGCCGTATCCAAACGGCGGGCCATGTCCACCAATCCGGTTTTATCGGAAACAGACAACAGGGCACGGGCAATGGGGTGACGATCGGTCATGACGGGGTCCTTCTAGGCGGCCTGCAAAGGGCATGAAAACAGGTGGGTGCGCTAGCACACCCACCCCCGCATCACAAGGGTTTAAGCGTCCGAGGAAGGGCTGATCTTAGGCCAAGGCCGGGGTGCGGGGGGCCGTCGCCACTTGGGCTGTCCGCTGGTATTCCGGGATCAAGGTTTGCAGTTGGCTAAAAATGGCCTGGGTGTCTCGCAACTCAGCCGCCTTGATCAGGCTCAGCACACGGTCTTCAAGGTCTCGCCACATCACGGTTTTGGGCACGACCCGCCACAGGCCCTCAACCTCGGTGTCATCGGGCACTTCCCCATCCAGGAACAAAGACTCGTGGCGTTTTTCCCCTTCACGTAAGCCAGTGGTGACAATGGGGAAGGCCTCTTCATCCAAGCCCTTCAGGCGCAACAGACGCTTGGCCATGGTCAAAATCGACACTGGCTCACCCATGTCCAGCACATAAAGCCCCTTTGATAAGGTCGCGGCCTGCAGCACCAAACTGGCCGCCTCCCGCACCGTCATAAAATAACGCGTGGCCTCGGGATCCGTCAGGGTGATGGGGCCACCGGCATCGATTTGTCGCTCGAATAAAGGCACCACAGAGCCAGAAGATCCCAAAACATTGCCAAAACGCACCGCTGCCGTCTGTATCTCGGCATAGGCCCCAAAACTGGCCGTCATCAGTTCGCATAAGCGTTTGCTGGCCCCCATCACGCTGGTGGGCATCACGGCCTTGTCGGTGGAAATCAGCACAAAATCTGCCCCAGCATGGCGGGCGGCCTTCAAGACCTCCAGCGTGCCTTTGACGTTGGTCAGGATGGTCTCGGCGGGGTGGGCCTCGGCAATGGGCACGTGCTTCAGGGCGGCGGCATGCAAGATCAGTTGGGGGGTGTGCATCTCGATCGTCGCCGTCAAGCCGCGACGGTCCCGCACATCCACCAGCGCTTGCACCAACGCACAATCGGGGTGTTGGGTCTTCAAACCCAAATGCACATCATAAAGGGCAAACTCCGATTGCTCGGCCAGGATCAGCGCCTCGGGCTGATGGGGCGCGATCAGCCGCGCAAGCTCGGAGCCAATGGCCCCGCCCGCCCCTGTGATCATCACCCGACGGCCGCGCACCAAACGCTCGATCCGCGGCAGGTCCGGGGTTCGCGCCGGACGGGTCAACAGCTCATCGGCACTCAGGGGGCTGATGCCCCGCCCATCGGCCTGGGCCTTCAAAAACTGAACACCCAAGGGACCACAATGCCGGATCACATCCCGAGCAAAGCCCTCATCCGCCAGGCCACCTTCGATAAAAACCACATGCACATCTTCGCGCAGGCTGTGAGCCTTGATCAAACGCTCAAGGGCCGGACCCACCCCCATCAGCGGCAAGTTGTGCAAGCGCCGTCCACCGTTGGGGTCATTGGGACAAACCAAGGCCAAGGGGCGCAAAGTGGGCCGCAGCGGTCCCTCGCGCCAGCCCCGGATAAAGCCATCGCAATGGGCCATGTCGCCGACCAATATGGTGGGCACGCCTGTGGTTTTGTTGGGCAGCAAACTGCGCCAATCTTTGCGGGCAATCATGCTCAGGCCTGCCCGTCCTGACCCCGCCAACAAAAAGCCCAAAACCGTAGCGATCACTGGGGCCGTACGCGGATAATCCTCGAGGCGGGTGACCACAAACAGAACCGGCAACACCAACAGGTTCACCAGAACCACCGCCCGCAACAAACGCCACAGGTCCCGATAGGTGGTGTAGCGCCACACCCCTTTGTGCAAGCGAAAAGCAGGCACCACCGCCGCCGCCAAAATCAGGGTGGCCAACAGCGCCGGACCCATTAGCCCCACAGGCATGACCTTGGCTTCGAACTGATAACGCACCACCAAGGCCGCCCACTGCCCCAGCACCAGGGCCAACACGTCATGGCCCCAAATCAACCAAGAGGCCCGACGCGCCGCCCAGCCCGCCTGAGAGGATGTATGAAATGGTGAAGAATTGTCCCTCATGGCCCCCGCCCGTTTTGCCTCAGACCTCATGCCATGCCCGTGCCCAATTGCAAGGCCCAGCGCACACAGTTGTCAGGGTCCCCTGGTGGCGCACTGGCGCGCGCCTGATTGCGCAGCACGATCTGCTCGGTCTTTTGGGGTTTGCCATCTGCCCCGAAATAAATGGAGGGCTCGATGGCCACGTCCCGTGCATCGGCTCGGAAGCGCCAACCGGCCTCTTCGGCATCCACCAACAAGACACTGCGCCCGTCACGGGCCATGGTGGCGGTCACGCTGGGATGCAAATGGAAACGAATGATCACCGGCACACTGCCACTGCTGCGGTCCCACAAAATGGTGTCCTCGCCGCGCAAATCATCTCCCGTGGCCGCCATGTAAATCCGCCGGGCATGGGTGAACCCCAAGCGCTTTGAAAAGGCATCATGGGTGCCTTCAAGCCAGGTTTCCTGGCCGTCCTCCTCGCGGCGGATCAAGGGGTGGGGCGGGCCACCCACCAGACGCGCGCCCAAAACCCGACGCATCCAACCCACACGCACCAGTTGGCCTTGGGATTGGTCATCAGGGGTCAGGGTGCTGTGGGCTGGGGTCAGGCGACTGACGTCTTCCCATTCCCCATCGCGCCCATGACCACAATTCACGAAAATCCGCCGGGCTTTGTAACTATACTCAAAAGCCAAAGCGCTGGCATGGGCCTGCGTGGTATAAACCGGAGGCGGCACCTGCCCGCTGTCCAGCATCAAAATGCCGCCTGCTGCCATGGCGCGATGATATCCCGCATGGGGCGCCACACTGAAAACCGGCGTGTCTTGAACCTTGGCGGCTTGCAACACCGTCCGCACCAAGGCCGGCGACTGGGCATTGCCACCCTGGAAGCCAAACAGTCCCCCATCACCCTGTTGGAAAAATCGCAAAGCGGGCGCGATGGAGGCCAAGGCACGGGCCTGGGCCTCGGACAGCTCAAGGCCCAAGATTGCCAGCTGTTCTTGTAAAACCAACAGCGCCTGCAGCACCTCCAACATGGTGGTGGGATTGCGATCGAGGGTAAAACCATCGGGCAGAACAGTGGCTTTCAACTGGCGGTCCAGGCGATGCAAGGCTTTGCTCAGGCGCTTACCTGGCCCTTGCACCACAGCGATGGCGATGGGCAACACCACATGGGCACGCAAAGCCTGCGGCCCTTTGAGGTCAGAAATGCTGTGGGTCAAGTGCCGTGTCTGCCGGGCAAAACTCAGCCGGGCTGTGGGGGTGGTCAGGGTCACATCCGCTGTGTCCAACCAGTTCATCAAACGGGTGGCAATCAGATGGGGCGCAAAGGCAAAGGTGTTCCAGGTGCCGAACTCGGTGATCCAGGCCTCGACCCAATCTTGCGCCAACTTGGCGCCATCATCCCCAACCACAATCAGGTCTTTTAGCCACGAAAAGCTGTGCAAGACCTCGGCAAACCCCCGTGACGGACAGGCGCGATCCCACGGCGTGCCCCCATCGGGCACGGGCAAGGTCTCGCCGCGCAGGGTGATTTTCCCGGCAAATATGGCCTGGCCCGCTTGGGCATCCCGGGGTTTACGGATCCGTGGAGGTGCGATTTCGTTGGGGGAAATCGTGCTCAGCTGCATATGGTGAAGGGGCGTGCGTCGCCACTCGGCTTTCAGCGCCGCCCCCGTGGCCCGGCCAAGCCCGGCCAATAGCTGGAGCCCAAAAGATGGCTGCCCCCCCACCTGCTTAGGCCCCCTTCAAAGCGGTGATGTTCTGGGCATAGGCCTCCGGCCCACCGCTGAACACGGCGGTGCCCGCCACGAGCGCGGTGGCCCCGGCCTGCACACACAACCGCGCGGTTTCAGAATTGACGCCGCCATCGACCTCGAGGATGGCGTCGGACCCCGCTTCATCCAACATGCGGCGCAGCGTGCGCATCTTATCAAGCTGCGAGGACAAAAAGCTCTGGCCGCCAAAACCTGGGTTCACCGTCATCACCAACACCAGGTCAACCAAATCCAGCACAGGCGCAATGACCTCGGCCGACGTGCCCGGATTCAAGGCCACGCCGGCCTTTTTGCCCAGGGCTCGGATGCTTTGAAGGCTGCGGTGCAGGTGGGGTCCGGCCTCGGGGTGGATGGTGATCAGATCGGCCCCGGCCTCGGCAAAGGCCTGAAGATAAGGGTCAGCCGGTGCAATCATCAGGTGCACGTCAAAGGGCTTTTGGCTGTGTGGACGCAAGGCTTTGACAACATTGGGACCAATGGTCAGATTGGGCACAAAGTGTCCATCCATCACATCAATATGCACCCAATCGGCACCCGCCGCATCAATGGCGCGGACCTCTTGTCCCAGCGCGGCAAAATCCGCAGACAAAATCGAGGGGGAAATGAGGGGAGATGACATCTTCACGGGGCCCTTCTGCTTCTCTCTGCGATAGCAATCCCGCGACCAAATGACAAGCCAACTCGCCCAACAGACAACCCCGCTGACGCATGTCCAGCGGGGTATATCGTGTTGAAACGCGATCTGGGTTTAGTAACGCATGGCCGAGGACAGGGGCGTTACGCGGGGGCGCGAGCCATATTCCACCAGCACCGGTGTGCCGTTGGGAATGGCGATGTCATCACCTTGGACAACGTTGATCAGCTTGCCTGTGTCGCGCAGACGCACGGTATAAGCAAAGCCTGGGCGTTTGGTCAGACTTTTTTCAGCGGCGGCACCCGCCACACCACCGGCGGCACCGCCAATCACGGCACCTGTAATTTCAGCCTTGTCACCCTGTCCGATTTCTGAACCCAAGGCCGCACCGGCCACGGCCCCGACCACTGGGCCAATCCAGCTTTTTTGCCCTTCAATCATCACATTCCGAGAGGAAACCACCGTGCCCTCTTCGACGCGGGAGACTTCACCGACCGAACGAGATTCATACTGGTTGGCCCCCACACTGGATTGGCAAGCCGCCAGGGGGGCAATCAGTGCCAATGAGGCAATAACGGGAAGTAGGCGACGCATGGGAAACTCCTTTGTTCCTGTTTTTTTATATGGTTTCAAACCTCAGACCTCGTGTGTGACCTTTGCTTGACACAGATGGCCTGAACCCTGTCTGAACGTGTTTTCAGGATTTGAGAAGCGCCATAAAAAATCCATCCGTATTGCCTTCGCCTGGCATCAAGCGCTGCCGCCCCTGGGGCCATGCAGAACTGCTGACGGCTTGCAAATGCCTGTGGCGTTTCAAAAGGGCGGTGATTTGCTCCTCGCCCTCTTCCGGCTCAAGGGAACAGGTGCAATAGAGCAACCGCCCACCAGGCGCGAGCCAGCCGACCGCTTGGTCCAAAAGTTCACTTTGCACCGTGAGCAACCGCGACAAATCCTTGGGCGTGCGCACCCAGGGCACGTCAGGCGACTTGCGCAATGTCCCCGTGGCCGTGCAGGGCGCATCCAACAGGATCGCCTCATAAGGTGCATCCGGCTGCCATTTGCGGGCATCGGCCGTAATGAGATTGGCCGCAAGGCCTGTGCGCTCGAGGTTCTGTCGCAAGCGCTCGAGACGTTTGGCACTGATGTCCAGGGCATCGACCACCGCGCCCTTGGCCGCCAACTGCAGGGTCTTGCCCCCAGGGGCCGCGCACAGATCCAAAACCCGCTCGCCTCGGCAGACGTCTAAGGCTTCGGCGGCCTGACGAGCACCTGTGTTTTGCACCCAAAAGGCACCATCCCCAAAACCGGGCAGGGTGGTGATGTCAGTGCCAGGGGCCACACTCAGCTCGCCATGGGCGTCTCGGGTCACAGCGGGATGGCCCAGAAGCTCTGGACAGGGGCGCTGAGGGTTCACCGTCAGGCCCGCTGGGGCGTCTTCCCTTGGCAGACGCGTCAGGGTGTGCGCGACCTCGGGGCCATACGCCTGATGCCAACGTTGCGCCAACCATGCGGGCACTTCAGGCGCATCGGGCAAGGCAAGGCCTTCGCGTTCAATGCGCCGCAAAACCGCGTTCACCAATTTGGCATAGGGCCGTGTGTTTTGGTCGGACTTGGCCAGATCCACCGTTTCCGACACGGCCGCGTGGCTTGAGGTGCGCATCACACACAGTTGTGTCACCCCCAAACCCAAAACCAAACTGACCGCAGGCGGTGGCGCTTTGGGCACCAAGCTTTCCATCAGGGCCGTGACACTGCCCCAACGCCGCACAGCCTGATTGACCAACTGAAAAGCAAAAGCGCGCTCGCGGTCCGGCAAGCTTGACAACAGATCTTCGTGGCCATGATCCAGCGCCTGGCGTTTGTGCAACACGCGCGCCAGCATGTCATAGGCCACGCGGCGGCTGGCCTTGCCATCAGACGATGACCGAGAGGAGGCGGCAGTGGACATAAGAGATCCCTTGGCGTTTTGGTTGTGTGATGATCAGCGCTTATTTGTGATCATCCGCTCCTGGCGGCATAGCGGCTTTGGGGCAAAAGGCAAGTGCTCACCCGTTTCAGGGTCGTGAGGCTGTAAAATCGGTTTGCTTTTCAAATGGCCCATGGTCGTGGTAAACTTTGGGAAAAGACCACGGAGATCGCACATGACAGACCCAAACCCCCCTGCCGATGTCGCCCCACCTGATGGCATGTCCTTTATGCCCAAACCCGAGGTCGAAGGTGCGGCCCCCGGCAAGCACCTGGACGCACAAGCCAAACGCGCCCTTGCCGAGGCTGCCGCTCGGCGCACCCAAACCGCGCTTGAAGCCCGAGACGACGAAATCAATGGCCCCAGCGGGCCTGAGCCCACGCGCTACGGGGATTGGGAGCGCAAGGGCGTAGCCTATGACTTTTAATGCCCATACGGGGCACACGTTTGGGGCCAATAAAATTCACCTCAGACGCGTAATCACTGGACGATGGCCTTGGGATTTGTCTCAGTAACAGAGAACGACCACAATCCACCACACGGAAACCGTTGGAGCCTTTTTTGATGAAACCGCATTTGATGTTCACCGCGCTCGTCGCCGCCCTGACTTTGGGCCTGGGTGCCCACGCTTACGCCGATGGGCGCGCCTGTGCCACCGGGCACACCCACTCCCAATCGATGAACCAGGCCTGTACCCCTCACAGTTGGCTGATGAAGGATGTCACGGGCAAAACCAACCCAAAACAGGATGCCGCCTTCCGCGAGGACCCCGACACCACACCTGCCACCGCCATGGTGGTTGAGCTGGAACAAAAACCCGCACCGGCCCACAAGGATGCGGCGATGCAACCGGCCGATCAACAGCTGGCCCTGCGCGGTGGGCCCCACGAACGCCCCTCCGCCAGCTTCACCCTGCCCCGCCAAGATGCGCCGGAAGTGCGCACCCTGGTGGCTGCCCATCATCCGGACGAAGAGATCAAATTGGCCCATAGCTTTTTCACCGGTGCCCTGAACGGTGGTGTGGGCGAACACAGTTTTGCCTATGTCGGTGGCCGAGGCATTGTCGTCATCAAGCGGGGTTCGTTCCGCTATTCAGCGGCTGCCCGCTCGCCCATTCCCATTGTTATTCGCAGTGGGGGCCATGGCGGGGGTCACGGTGGTGGTTGCGGCGGCTGTCACTGATTTAGCACACTCTTAAATACAGGTCTTAGATCACCGAGGTTTGCTGTTGGCAGGCCTCGGTGATTTCATTTTGGATGGCCTGGGCCGCCGCCTTGGGCTCGGGGCTTGCGGAAATCGGCCGGCCAATCACCAGATAATCAGCACCATTGTGGATGGCTTCGGCTGGCGTCATGGCGCGCTTTTGGTCCCCTTTGGCGCTGCCCGTGGGGCGAATCCCCGGTGTGACCAACATCAAACGATCAGCAAAGCGCGTGCGTAACATCGGCGTTTCCTGGGGACTGGAGACCACACCGGCAATGCCCGCCGCAATGGCCTGTTCGGCCCGGGCCAGCACCAAGTCTTCGGCGCTTTGATTGTGACCAAGCGCTTGCAAATCTTCCGCACCCAAGCTTGTCAACACCGTAACGCCCAACACGCGTGTGGCCGTATCGGCAACCCCCTGGGCCGCCGCCGTCATCACCTGGGGGGTGGCGTGCACCGTCAACAGGTCTGCATCCAAAGCCGCGATGTTGCGGGCGGCTTTTTCTACGGTGGCGGGGATGTCATGCAGCTTCCAATCCAAAAACACTTTATGGCCTTGATCTTTCAGGCGGCGGGCCAGGTCCATGCCGCCCACAGACAACAGCTGCAGCCCGATTTTGTAAAAGTGGACGGTGCCCTCTAGCCGGTTCACCAGATCTTCTGCCTCGGCGATGGTGGGCAAATCCAGGGCCAAGATCAAACGCTCAGCAGGGGTGAGGGCAGGTAGGGTCATGGGGGCCTCGGGGGATATTCAACAGGAAAACAGTTAGGATGTGGCCTCAAAATGCGGATTTGCCCCCCGCTTGGCAAGCGCAAACCCTGATCGCCCCGTGCCCGCTTGGTCTTTTTCATTGTCGCTTTTGGCAAAGCCCGCTAGACAGCCCGCTATGACTTGGCCTGTCGATCCCGCGCTGTTCACAGCCTTTTTTCTGATGACCACCTCCATGTCCATGGCCCCGGGGCCAGCGGTGATGGTGGTGGCCAGCACCGGCGTCGAGCACAGTGCCCGCTGGGCCCTGATCACCATTTTGGGTGTGCTGACGGCCAATGTGGTCTGGTTCAGCCTGGCGGGTGTGGGCATTGTCAGTCTGTCACAAAGTGGGTCGTGGATTTTTCAGGTTCTGCGCTATGTGGGGGCGGGGTATATCCTGTGGCTGGCCTGGAAAATTTGGCATAATCCCCCCACCGCCGCCATGGCCCGCGAAGACAGCGAGCGCCCCCGCGTGCGCAAGCGTGGTCTTTATGCCCGTGGCTTTATTCTGCAGATCACCAACCCGAAATGTCTGGTCTATATGGCCGTGCTGTTGCCGCCGTTTGTCTCGCCCCATCTGCCTGCGGGGCCGCAGATTGTGATCATGGCCGCCACCGCCCTGCTGATGGAGGGCTTGTGCCTGGCCGCTTATGCCCAGATTGGCGGCGCCATCAGCCCGCGCATGATAAAGCCCGCCTGGGCCAAGGCCTATTCCGTGTTTGGCGCCTTTTTGTTGGCGGGGGCTGCCGTCTTGACCATCATGATCTGAGGCCTCGCACGGCCTGCTAGCACTCGGGTTAACAGAGTGCTAATCATCAGAAATCATTAACCTTTGAACGCTATACTGATTGAGTATCACCGAAAGCTGTGGTAGTATAGAGTAATGAACATGACAGGCATCCATCAAAATCAAGCGGAAAAACCATCTGATTTTCTTCGTCAATTGCGCGGCGAGCGCCTGACCACTACAGAAATTCTTTATTACTTTCCCGACTACCCCAAATTGCTGCAAACTTTTGTTTGGCAAACCTTAGACAAGGCTCCCGACTATCCCCGCGTTCAGCGCTTTTTGAACCATTGGCGCAGCGAAATCTCGGCGGTGATCCATTCGGTGCATGTCTCGGGTCTTGGCGATATCAATCCGGCCCATTGGCGGCATACGGGCGAGCTGCGGCTTCATTAACCCCGCACCTTACTGCGCCTGACCTTGCCATAAAATCCCCATGTGAACCTGCGCCCTAGCGGCTGCGCAGCGCGCCAGACTGTGCTATGCTCTGCAAAATTATAACAAGTGGAGACCCCTATGCGCAGATCCATAATCCCCGCCCTGAAATCCGCAGTGGTGATCGGCTGCCTCAGCCTGGTGATGGCGTGCAGCACCACGCCCACACCCTATGCCCCCGCCATGGATGGGCGCAAAGGCTTTCACGAAACCCGGATCGAGCCGGATCGCTGGCGGGTCAGCTTTGCCGGCAATGCCCAAACCCCACGCCAAACGGTCGAGGATTACTTGCTGTACCGTGCCGCCGAGCTGACCCTGCGCGAAGGCTATGATTGGTTCCTGACCGTCGAGCGCACCACCGACGCCGACACCACCCGCGTACACGAAAGCGATCTGCGCCCCCACCATCCCATTCACTACGACCCGTATTGGCTGCATTGGTCCATGGGCTATGGCTATGATCCCTATTGGGTCAGCCTGTATCGCCCCAGCCGCGTCACCGAATGGCGCGAAATCAAGACCTATGAGGCCATTGCCGAGATCGTCATGGGCCAAGGCCCCAAACCCAAAGGTGAGGCCCAAGCCTTTGATGCGCGCCAAGTGATCGATAATCTCGAAGGGCAAATTGTCCGTCCTGGCCCCTAAGTCGCGCGATATTGTTTTCCCCTTGCCGTGCGGTCTAAAATCCGTACTGTGCCCGCAAATTTCATCATGGACCAAAGGATAAAATCATGGCGGGACGATACGGAGTGGTGTTGCACGGCGGCGCAGGCGCCCGCAAAAGTCGGAACTACGACCAAGAAATCGTGCACATGAAAGGTTTAGTCGAGGCCGCCCGCGATCAGTTGAAAGACGGTATCCCCGCTCTCGATGTGGTCAGCGAAGTGGTGCGCGCGCTCGAGGCCTCGGGCCTTTATGTCGCCGGCAAAGGCTCATCCCCCAACATCAACGGTGTTTATGAATTGGATGCCGCCATCATGGATGGCCAAAACCGGGCCGCCGGATCCGTGGCCGCACTGGTGGGGTATGAAAGCCCCATTGATGTGGCCCGCGGTGTGATGGGCAAAACGCCGCATGTGCTGTTGGCGGGCGATGGCGCGGCCCAGTTTGCCGATGCCATTGGTTATGCCAAAGTCACAGACCCCGAGGCCTATTACACCAAAGCCGGGGCCGATGGCGATCATGAACCCGGCAGCCTGGCCCATGGCACGGTGGGCTGTGTGGTTCTGGACCGGCATGGGCATTTGGCTGCGGGAACTTCGACGGGTGGCGTGTTCGGCAAACTGCCTGGCCGCGTCGGCGACACCCCCATCATTGGCGCGGGCTGTTATGCCGATGACCGCGTGGCCGTTAGCTGTACGGGTCAAGGCGAGTTTTTCATGCGCGGTGTGCTGGCCTATGATGTCTCGGCGCGTATGCATTATGGCCAAGCCACGGTCGAAGAGGCCGCAAACGCCGCCATCCACACCACACTGACGAATTTCGCCGGTGACGGGGGCATGATCGCCATTGATGCCGAAGGCAACATATCAGCGCCTTATAATTCCCAAGGCATGAAGCGGGCCTGGGCGACATCGGACGGTGAGATTTTTTCTGCGGCTTTTGAGGCCTAAGCCCCCACACCAAAAGAACAGCGTTCCCAGCATCACAGTTTTATGTTAAGGCCAGCGGCTATGGACACACGCAGCCACACCGTGATCGACCCGCAAACCCGCCCCGCGCCTCGGCCAGGGCGGGTGAACCTGGTGGGTCTCAGCCGTCAAGAGATGGCCGATGCCTTGCTGGCCACGGGGCTGGTGACGGAAAAACAAGCCCGCATGCGCGCCAGCCAAATTTGGCATTGGGTTTATCACTATGGCGTCACCGATTTTGCCGCCATGACCAATATGGCCAAGGGCTTGCGCGCCCAGCTGCCTGAGCACTTCACCCTGGACCGGCCCGAAGTGGTCGAGGCCCAAGTCTCGCAAGACGGCACCCGCAAGTGGCTGTTGCGCTATGGCCCGGGCGTTGAGGCCGAAACCGTGTTTATCCCCGACGTGGGCAAGGCCGGGGCGCTGTGTGTCTCGAGCCAGGTGGGCTGCACCCTGAACTGCACCTTTTGCCACACCGGCACCCAGCGTCTGGTGCGCAATCTGACAGCAGGCGAAATCGTCGGCCAAGTCATGCTGGCCCGGGATGCCTTGGGCGAATGGCCTTCGCGCGGAGCGGGGCCAGAAAAAGTGGGCACCGGTTTTTCGTCCGGAGCCGCGACCCCCAAATATCCGGAAGACCGACGTCTGAGCAACATCGTCTTCATGGGCATGGGCGAGCCCTTGTACAATCTGGACCATGTGGCCACTGCCATGGACATTATCGCCGATCACGAAGGCATCGGCATCTCACGGCGGCGGGTGACGGTGTCGACATCAGGCGTGGTGCCGAAGATCACCGAACTGGGGGAACGCACCGGGGCCATGCTGGCCATTTCCTTGCACGCCCCCGATGACGAGCTGCGCAACCAGCTGGTGCCGCTGAACAAAAAGTATCCCATTGCCGAGCTGATGGACGCCTGCCGTGCCTATCCGGGCCTGAGCAACGCCAAGCGCATCACCTTTGAGTATGTGATGTTGAAGGGGGTGAACGACAGCGATGCTCACGCCAAGGCTTTGATCCAACTGCTAAAAGGCGTGCCCGCCAAGATCAATCTGATCCCCTTTAACCCTTGGCCTGGAACGGATTATGAGTGTTCCGATTGGGCCACCATAGAGCGTTTTGGCACCTTGTTGAACAAGGCCGGCTACGCCAGCCCCATTCGTACCCCGCGGGGTCGCGACATTCTGGCGGCCTGCGGCCAGCTGAAATCGGAAAGCGAAAAGCAGTGGGCGGCGAAATCGCGGCTGAGGCCAGCCACCTAAGGTACGGCTAGGTTTCGCAACATGCTGATGACCCGGGATTGACAGAATAGGTACAGATATGTATCATTTTATTGTCGTTTAGTTGCAAAATGGGTATAACCTCATGAGCGCCCCCAATATCACCGGCACCTATTCTCTGGATTACCTTGAGAACAACACCGGCAAGTCCCCCGAAGCCTTTATGGACGTGATCGGCAAGGGTGATGATGGCAAGCTCTATTTGCAAACGGACGAAGGCTGGCTTGAGATCACGCCATCTCATTCTCAGGGACCAACACAACACCTGTATTCCGATCAAATTTCGGCTGACCCAGATGGCGTGGGTGACTTGATCTATGCGGAAACGGATGATGAAGCCCTGATGGTGATCTCCACGGCTGAGTATCTAGTCGAAAATGGCGAGGAAACATCCAATAAAGCAAAAATCGCATATCCCTTGGGACCACTGTTGAGGCCAATTATGCATTGGATATAAACCAAGATGGGATCCAGGATTTTGGTTATTTGAATATGAGCATCAAACCTGACCCCGAAACAGGCGTAGCCAACATAACTTCAACAGGCACGGTTCTGATTTTTCCTCGCCCCTAATTAGATAACAATAAGATAATTTTTCTTGACAAAAACAATTCTGGGCAGCATCTTTATCCTAGTTTTAATTTTTTAAGGATCTCATTATGACCACCCCGAACATTACCCAAGAATTCCGCCTCGATTATGTCGAGAACAACATCGGCAAGCGCGAAAAGAATTTTATGGACACCATTGGCCAGGCTGATGATGGCAAGCTGTATCTTAAGCATGAGGATGGGAGCTGGTCCGAGATTGAAGCCTCCCCCCTCGAGGCCTCAGAACGTGGTACAACTTACAGCTATGACAACATTTCGGTTGATTTTGATGGTCAGCCGGAACGCCAGGTGACGTCTTATGTCGGGGATGCTGGGTCCGGCGTCCGCGCCACCCTGGACAACCGAGATGGCTTTGGGACAGCCGCTCATCTGTCCTATTCCGGTGGGGCCGAAGGTTATCAATCAGAAGCGCAAACCGTTGATGGTACCTTTAGCATTACCACATTCCGCGAAGAACTTTACGAAAATCTGGATATCAACGAGGATGGCCAAGGGGATACGGCCACCATCGTCATTGCCAACACCATGTCAGGTCCAGCCGATCCCGATGATGAAACAGGGATCACTGATATGTCAGAGCGTGATGTTCAGATCCAGGCTGAAATCAGCCCGATCGATTAAAGCGCAGCGCTGTGAGATAAAATCTTATCGCCGTTTTGAACTCGACGTCCGCCCCCGATCGGGGGCGGTTTTGTTTTGAAAACGAAAATATGGTTTGATATTTCCGACATAAATGTATAGAGTGCGTTCATAACTTAACGGAGGAAACCTTATGAGCACGATCACACCAACCTACAAACTCGACTTTGTTGAGAACAATCCTGGCAAGCGCGGCGTTCTGTTCAACGACACCGTGAAACAGGCCGCTGATGGCACCCTCAGCATCCAAGCCGAAGATGGAAAGTATTACGAATTAGATACAGCAAGCACCGGCACCATAGGCGGCCGCACCGGCCAAATTTACACCGATTTTGATGTGACGGGCGACGGCAAAGCGGACCGCATCGTCTCGGTGGGCGGTAAAGACGGTGGTATCTATTACGCCAGCGATGATGTCAGCGTGACCCACAATCTGCGCCCCCAAAGCACCAGCGGCGGACATACGACCTTTGAGCCTGGTATGGGTGGCACCTTTCAAACCGCCACCTACCGCCACGATGTAAACGGCGACGGCACCGATGACACCATCGAGGTGATGAACACTATGAGCCAACATGGCATCGGCAGCAGCTTAGATGCCTACATGGTGGTGGAAATCGCCCCCCATGTGAATAAGGCCTGACCCGAACCCTATTTCACTCACGTGCAAATCTAAAAGGGGGCTAACGCCCCCTTTTGTCTGCGCATATTGCGCACGCATGGCCTGTCTTATCCGTTGGGCCGGTTGGCCAAAATCTCTTTCACCACACCGGGCTCGGCCAGGGTGGAGATATCCCCCAACTGGTCTTCTTCGCGGGCCGCGATTTTGCGCAAAATTCTACGCATAATCTTGCCGGATCTGGTCTTGGGCAGGCTGGGGGTGAACTGGATCACATCCGGCGTGGCGGTGGGCCCGATCTCTTGCCGCACCAGGGCCACCAAGGCCTGTCGTAGATCATCACTGCTCTCAAGGCCCGCGTTCAAAGTCACATAACAATAAATGCCTTGGCCCTTGATGTCGTGCGGGAAGCCCACCACGGCGGCCTCGGCCACGTCATGGTGCTCGACAAGGGCGCTTTCCACCTCGGCCGTGCCCAGGCGATGACCAGAAACGTTCAGCACATCATCCACCCGGCCCGTGATCCAAAAATCGCCGTCTGCATCCCGCCGTGCCCCGTCACCGGTGAAATACCGCCCCGGATAGGTGGTGAAATAGGTCTCGATGAAGCGCTGGTGATCGCCATAGACCGTGCGCATTTGCCCCGGCCAACTGTCCGCCAAGCACAAATTGCCTTCGGTGGCGCCGGTCAGCTCGCGGCCCTCGGTGTCCACCAAAATGGGGGTGATGCCGGGCAAGGGCTTGGTGGCCGCGCCCGGCTTCAGCGGTGTGGCCCCCGGCAAGGGCGACAGCAACGCCCCCCCGGTTTCCGTCTGCCACCAGGTGTCAACAATGGGCAACCTCCCGTGGCCCACATAGCGATGATACCACAGCCAGGCCTCAGGGTTGATGGGCTCGCCGACTGTGCCCAGCAAGCGCAGCGAGCTTAGGTCGTAGGGCTCAAGCCATTCTTCCCCTTCCCGCATCAGGGCGCGGATGGCGGTGGGGGCGGTGTAAAACACCGTCACCTTGTGGTGATCAATTTCGCGCCAAAACCGTCCGGGATCTGGTGCCGTGGGCACGCCCTCAAACATCAAACTGGTGATGCCATTGGCCAGCGGGCCATAGGTCAAATAGGTGTGGCCCGTCACCCAGCCCACATCCGCCGTGCACCAAAACACGTCTTGCCCCGGCCGACAATCAAAGACCAATTCATGGGTATAGCTGGCCCAGGCCAAATACCCGCCTGTGGTGTGCAGAACCCCCTTGGGCTTGCCGGTCGAGCCCGAGGTATAAAGGATAAACAACGGATCCTCGGCCCCCATGGGCTCGGGTGGGCAGTGATCATCCACCTCGCCGATGGCCTTGTGCAGCCAAACGTCCCGCCCCGCCGTCATCGGCACGCCGCCCGCCGTGCGCTCGACCACCACAACCGAACGCACATCGGGGCAGTTACTCAGCGCGGCATCAACATTGGTTTTCAAAGGCACGCGTTTCCCACCGCGCAGGCCCTCGTCGGCGGTGATCACCACCTGGGCGCCACAGTCCTGAATGCGCCCCGCTAAACTTTCCGGCGAAAAGCCACCAAAAACCACGGAATGCACGGCCCCGATACGAGCACAGGCCTGCATCATCATCACGGCCTCGGGGATCATGGGCATATACAGAATCACCCGATCGCCCTTTTGCACGCCTTGGGCCTTCAGCACATTGGCGCAGCGGCACACCTGTTGGTGCAATTGGCGAAAGGTAAAGGTCTTGGTTTCATCCAGGGCATCGCCTTGCCAAATCAGGGCCGGAGTGTTGCCCTGTGTCTCCAGGTGCCGGTCGAGGCAATTGGCCGAGACGTTTAGAATGCCATCTTCATACCAGCGGATGCGGAAATCATCGCGGTCATAATTGACGTCTTTGACCTTGGTGAAGGGTTGCATCCACTCCAGACGCTCGCCGACCTGCCGCCAGAACGCCTCTGGGTTGTCTTTGGCCAATTGACACGCGGCCTCGTATTGTGTGGCGGTCATATGGGTATTGGCCTTGGCGGCCTCGGTCACGGGAAACACGCTATGGTCCATGGCTCTGTCCTCTGAAATCGATGCCCCTAAGCCAGCATGTTTAGGCGCTTGGCGCAATCCCATCCAAAGACACATAGTCGACACTATACATTGACATTTGTGTAAATATGCATAGTCTGTGCTTAAGGAGCCACCCAAGATGACAACCTTCACCCTCTCCAATGCCCTCAGCGTCGACCAGGACCCCGAAGCGGAGACCATCTATTATAATGCTCGCTCCAATCGCGCGTTCTATAGAGACGACCAGGGACAAAAGGTGGACCTGGGCTCCACTTTTCAAGCCCAGTTGGCTGGGGCTGCAGCCCAAACCCTTGATCAGTATGGCCAGCACCAGGTCTTTTTTATCCAGAATCACACTGACGGTTTGCGCTGTGAACTGGTCATCAGAGCCAGTGAGAACATGGACCTGGCCACCCATATTGATATTGAGACTGATCAGATCATTGCCAAGAAGCTCGTCGATGCCGAGACCAGCTTTTATACCGATTGCAACCTTTATGAGTGGATCACATCTGCCTGGGAAGAGAAAAAACCCCAGGTTCATCAAGAGCTCAAAAATCAGATGCACAATTTTAGGGACCTGAACGCCGATGGCCAACCAGAGGCGGTCGGTACACCCCACAGCAGGATTCATGAAAACCAATCTTATTTTCTAAGCTTTCCCATGCGGGTGAGCGGCGCCTAATCCATCAGGAGACTTTAAACACCATGGCCATTTTCCAACTCAGCAACACCTTCAGCATTGATGGCGACGCCACGCCTGAAACCATATATTTCAACAGCCAGACTCTGCAGACCTTTTATAAAAATGATGAGGGCGAGAAAGTCCGTCTGCCGTCGACCTTCGAGGCCCGTATCGTGGTGCCCGGTTATGACGATGGCCGACAGTATGACGTGCGTTATGTGCCCCAAAGTGGCCGGCGCACCTTCATGGTAGAAACCGACCGGGGCACCCCCCTGTTCGACGCTGCCCTTAGCGACTATGAACGGGCCATAGAACAAAACGTCAAAGAAAAAGCCGCCGAGCATGACAACAGCTGGTGGGGTCAGTTTTGGGACCTGGATTGGACCGAAAGCAAAGAAAGCGATTATCGTGCTGAGCTGCGATATTATGGCGTCGAAACCCAAGATCACAATCAGGATGGCCAGAACGAATTTATCCAAGTCAATGATGGCAACACCTGTGGCTGTACAGTAGGGCCGGTGGAAAACATTTGGTTTCACTTCCCCCTGGTCCCAGCACCACCCACCCGCGCCTAACGGACACAGACCCGGATCCCATTTGACAAACTCAGGCCCACGCGCCAGGAAAGATCCATGCGTTTGGATTTGATGACCTGGCCCGAGGTCGAGGCCTATTTGAAAACCTCGAAAACCGTGGTGGTGCCTGTGGGCTCGACCGAGCAACACGGCCCCACCGGCGTGATGGGCACCGACATCATCTGCCCCGAGATCATCGCCAAAACCGCCACCGAGATCGACCCCTTTCTGATCACGCCGCCCCTGCCCTTTGGCCAAGCTCAGCATCATCTGGATTTTGCCGGCACCATTGCGCTGCGTCCCAGCACCCTGATCGCCACCGTGCAGGATGTGGTGGCATCGCTGTCGCATCATGGCTTTCAGCGGATCTATTTTTTCAATGGTCACGGTGGCAACACCGCCACCCTCGAGGCCGCCATGGCCGAGTGCTATGGCGCCTTCAGTTTGCGCGGCGAGGCCTGCCCCTATCGTCTGAAGGTGCGCAACTGGTGGGAACTGCCGGGCATTTTTGAACTGTGCAAACGTCTGTTCCCCCGCGGCCATGGCGGGCATGGCGCGCCATCGGAACTCTCGGTCACCCATTATGCCTATGACGAAGCCATGCGCCGCGATAAGCCCGAGCCGAAAATCGCCCCCTTTGGTCATGACTATGGCGATGCCTGCAGCTTTCGCGCGGCCTATCCCGATGGCCGTGCGGGTGCCGACCCGACCCTGGCCACCAAGGCCTTGGGCGAGCAACTGGTGCACCAATCCGCCCAGGCCCTGGTGCGTGAGCTGCAGGCCTTCTCGGCCTAGACAGCGCCCGCCTGAGCAAGAATTCATTTGCCGTTCAGTGCCCCCGCGCCATAGTAAGCGGTATGAAACACGCAAAACCCCTGCTGACCGCCCTGGCCCTGTTGACGGCGCCCGCCCTTATGGCCCAAACGGCCCCTCTGCCCAAAGCCGAGGCCCAGGCCGTGGTGACAAAGTTCACAAACCATATCGAGGCCTTACCCGCCACCGCCGGGCGCTTTGCCCAGACCAATCCCGATGGACAAACGGTGACCGGCACCTTTTATCTGTGGCGACCGGGGCGATTACGGTTTGAGTATGACAACCAGCCCCTGTTGGTGGTGGCCGATGGCCATAACGTCAAGGTCCAAGACCAAGAGATGGGCACCCTGGATACCTATCCCATTGGCATGACACCGCTGAAGCTGTTGCTGGATAAAGACATCCGTCTGGACACCCACGCCGAGATCACCCAAGTCGTTCAGGACAAAGGCACCACCCTGATCAGCGCCAAGGACGCCAAGGGCGAAGCCGATGGCAGCATCACCTTGCGCTTTGATCGCAAGACGCAACAGCTGTTGGGTTGGGTCATCCGTGATGGGCAGGGGCAACTGACCACGGTCCAGCTCAGCCAACTCAGAACCGCCAAACTGGATCCTGATCTTTTCAAACTGCGCGAGGCCAAACGCCCCTATCGCAGCCGCTAGCCCCCTTTCGCTGCCTCCCTCTGGTCATCTGGGAAAACCGGGCTATAGAGGGATCATGAAACTCATCACCTGGAACATCAATTCCGTGCGCATTCGCCTGGACCACATCGCCCGTGTGGTCGCCGATGAAGACCCCGATGTCTTGTGCCTGCAAGAGATCAAATGCCAACCAGCCGAGTTCCCCCGTGCGGCCTTTGAAGACATGGGGTTGGGGCACCTGCACATCTGCGGGCAAAAAGGCTGGCACGGCGTGGCCACGGCCTCGAAACACCCCATCACGCTCTTGGATGATCGGGGCACCTGCCGCGAAGGCCAAGCCCGCCACGCCATCAGCCAGATCAAGGGCCTTGAGGTCCATAACCTCTATTGCCCAGCGGGTGGTGATGTTCCCGACCCCGAGGTGAACCCCAAATTCGACCATAAGCTCGATGTGTTTGCGCGCCTGACCCAGGACTTTGGTGGCCGCCCCGCCGGTGAGAAATTGGTGGTGATGGGGGACCTGAACATCGCCCCAGGCGAGCACGATGTCTGGAACCACAAATATATGCTGAAGGTGGTCAGTCATACCCCGCCGGAAATTGAGGCCATGGGCCGCTTGATGGCGTCTTATGATTTCCTGGACATGGTGCGCCATCACACACCCGCGCCGGAAAAGCTGTTCAGCTGGTGGAGCTATCGCGCCAAAGACTTCCGCGCCTCAAACCGAGGCCTGCGTTTGGACCATGTGCTGGTCAGCCCCGCCCTGGCCGACGCCGCCCAGGCCGGGCGCAGCTATACGCGCGATGATGTGCGGGGTTGGGACAAACCTTCTGATCACGCGCCCGTGGTGGCGGTTTTGGATGTCTAGCTTCAGAGGCCCTGGGACAGACCTCACTCCGCCAGCTTATAGCCCCCGCCATCGGTGATGACGATTTTCTCGCCGTCTTTGGGCTCGATTTTTTTGCGCAGCCGATAGACATGGGTTTCAATGGTGTGGGTATCCACGCCCGAGTTATAGCCCCAAACGTTTTCCAATAAATCCTGGCGGCTAGCGGTCTTGCCCTTGGCCCGATACAGGTACTTCAGGATGCCGGTTTCTTTTTCCGTCAGCTTGATTTTCCGCTCACCGGCCAACAACATTTTCGCCGCCGGTTTGAACTCATAGGGCCCGATTTTCAGTGTGGCCTCGTCACTGTCTTCAAAGGCCCGAAGCTGCGCCCGAATGCGCGCCAACAAGACCGCATATTTGAACGGCTTTGAGATGTAATCATTGGCACCGGCATCAAGACCAGTGACGGTGTCGGTGTCGGTGTCGCGCCCCGTCAGCATGATGATCGGGGTCTTCACGCCGCGCTCGCGCAATTTGGCGCAGACCTCATAACCCGTCAGGTCCGGCATATCCACATCCAACAGCACCAAGTCAAATCTGTGCTCGTGGGCCATGCGCAGGCCAGCATAACCGTTTTCCGCCTCAAGCGTTAGGAAGCCATCTTCCTCGGACAATTGTTCGGCCAGCGCCCCGCGCAGATCCTCGTCGTCGTCAATCATCAAAATGGTGGGTTTCATGCAAATCGGCCTTGTGTTCCCAGCCAGCATAAAAGGCAAATCTTGACACAGCTTTACCAATTCCGGGCTTTGCCGCCTTGATCGAATCTAGCCTTGACCGCCCCCACAGGTTCAGGCCTAGTTCACGCCATGAATATCCTTGTGACCTCTGATGGTGTTCTGCAGCTGGGTGACCGGCGTTTTCACTGCGCGCTCGGCAAGGCCGGGGTGATTGCGGCCGCTGACAAACGCGAGGGCGACAACACAACCCCGCTCGGGACCTATCCTTTGCGCCAAGTGTTTTACCGCCCCGATCGTGTGGATACACCCCAAACCCTTCTGCCCTGTCAGGCTTTGACGCCCGCTGATGGCTGGTGCGACGCCCCAAAGGATCCGAAATACAATCAATTTGTCCGCCACCCGTACCGGGCCAGCGCCGAGCATCTGTGGCGAGACGATCATATTTATGATCTGATTGTGATACTGGGCCACAATGACAATCCGGTGGTGCCGGGTCTCGGCAGTGCCATATTTTTGCACATCGCCCGTGAAGGCTACGCGGGCACCGAGGGCTGTGTTGCCCTGGCAAAACCCGATTTGCTAACGGTGCTGGCCGCCGTCAGCCCTGTTTCACAGATCGAGATTAAGCCCAAGGTTTGATGTTCAAGGTTTGATTTCCCCTTATGGCTTATAGCGCCCGTGGACATTGGCGGCGCGTTCTTTCAACTGATGGGGGCCAACACGCACGGTTTTGCCGTCACCATCAATGACCATGGTGTAAACGGTGCCGCTCTCATCAATCCGCGTACCTGTTTTTTCGCCTTTTGGGTCATGGGATTTTTGGATAACTTTCAGCTCCCATTGATGAGCCACATCATCCAAGTCCAACCCTGATGACAAATATACAGGCGCCATATGCAGCGGCACCGGAGACGTCTCAGAGACCGTAATTTCCCCATCCGCATACCCAGGGGTCAAATAGCCGTTGTCCCCTTCAATCGCCTGGGGGTCATAGGTCTTGGTCACGGTTTCCGTTCCATACTGCGGAACGTCAATGTGAAGATGTTTATAGGGTGGTTCATGAAATATGATATCGCCCACACTATTAATATAAGGCTGGTGATGAGAATACGCCATGGTCACGCGATGCTCGACCTTCTTGGTGCCATCCTGCCAAAACCATAGCTAATCATCGAGATCGCTTTGCAAAACCTGACCATCTGGCGACTGATTGTCCGTGATGGTGTATTGGTGGGCTTGGCCGTCCGCATCAGTGATCACATGCACAATGTCTGAATGCCCATCCGTATGCTCACCTACCAGGTGGGCGTCAGCTTCGACGACAAAGTGATTGGCAGAGTATTTCGGTTTAGCCGGTGAGGCATCTGTATAGGTTGGCGAGGAAGACGGCCCATCGCCCCAAACACTAAACTGTTCGCTTTGCGTCGGATCGGCATAGGCCTTGATGCTCAGGCTCGGGATCTCATGAGCCCGACCGGTTTGGTCTTTGTAATAGGGCGTCAGCGTTTGGAAATCGCTGGAGGCCAGCTTTTGCTCCGGCACTTTGAAAAAGACCTCATCTGGCACACGGTCCCCGTTCCAGTCGACCTTGATGCTGATTTCATTGGCTGCAGACATGGCCATCCTCCCCTTGATATCCATTGCGCGTCACAAATTTGTTGTCTATTAGGCGCTGAAGCATAATTCTGTCAAGTGCGCGGCCCAAAGACACCTGAACCCACCCGCACAGAGGTCGCGCCCACCTTGGCGGCCCATTCAAAATCCGCGCTCATGCCCATGCTCAGGCGGGTCAAACCGTGGCGCGCCGCCAATTGGCGCAGAAAAACAAAATGCGGCACCGGCGGCTCGTCAGCGGGCGGAATGCACATCAAGCCCACCACCGGCAGGCCCAGCTCATCCCGGGCCAATTTCAGCAAATCCGGCAGATCCGTAGGCAAAACCCCGCCTTTTTGTGGTTCCTCGCCTGTGTTCACCTGGACATAAACTTTGGGCCGCTTGCCCAAATTTGCCATGGCCACCGCCAGGGCGCGTGCCAATTTCGGGCGGTCCAAGCTTTCGATCACATCAAACAGAGTGACCGCCGCCTCAGCCTTGTTGCTTTGCAAGCTGCCCAGCAGATGCAGTTTTAAATCCGGGTATTGCTCTCGGACCTCTGGCGTCCAGCGCGTTTGGGCCTCTTGCACACGGTTTTCGCCGAACAGGCGATGTCTTGCTTGCAACACAGGCACAATACGACCCCAAGGCTGCTGCTTGCTGACCGCCACCAGCTCCACGGCCCCTGCCGACCGCCCGGCCTGATGGCAGGCTTCGCTCAGACGGGTTTTCACCTCTTCATAAGACTCTGTCGGATGGGTGGTCTGTGTGGGACTGGTCATGGCCGCCACCATACGCCAAAGTGAAAAAATGACCAGATCTTCTGCTCCCGCTCTCTGCCCCCATTTGCCTCGCGCGTGGCTGTTCACCGATCCGTGGCGATTGCCAGATCCCGTGGGCATTCTCGCTCAACAGGCCCCAGGCCTGGGTGTGGTCTTTCGCCATTTCGGCCAAGCAGATTACAAGGCCCTGGCCCCCCATATGCGCGCTTTGGCCCTGGCGCGGGGTGATCTGTTTTTGGTGGGGGCTGATACGCGCCTCGCCCAGAATGTATCGGCCGATGGCGTGCACCTGCCGGAACGTTTGGCTCACACCCTGCCCCGCTTGCGCAAGCGCTATCCGGGATGGTGGCTCAGCACCTCAGCCCACAGCCTCAGCGCCTTATACCAAGCGCAACAGTGGGGGGCAGATTTTGTTTTTCTCTCGTCGGTGCTTTCCAGTGACAGCCCCTCGGCGGGTCGAGCTATAGGGTTGACGCGGGCCTGCACTTGGGCCCGTCGAGTATCAGTCCCCGTTTATGCTTTGGGTGGTGTGGACGCTCACACGCCTCTGCCGTCTGCGTTTGCGGGCTATGCGGGGATATCCTGTTGGAAAGATGAAGGCACCTAAGCCTTAAAACTCAAAGGCCGTTTCAAAGCGCACCCGCGGCTCGCGCTCATCAGGCGTGATCACGCGTTCTTGGGCGCGGGCACCCAGTTTCAACTCGGTGCCCAGACGCACCGATGGGGTGACGCGAAAATAGGCCTCGGCCGAGACATCGGACTGGGTGGTCTGGCGCATTTTCGGATCATCCAAAGACATAGAAAAGCCAAACCGAGACCCCTGCCACGACAGATCCGTTTGCTCGCCAGCGCCCCAAGCGTTTTGATCGCTCAGGAATTTGGCGCCTGATGTGTATTTCGCCGAAACATCCGCCGCCGAAAAGCCCACACCCTCGGCCATTGCCGTCTGGGGTGCAGCCCAGCAAACCACAGCCAACAGCCCTGCCGCCCCAAGCGAGGCCGCACGCTGCGTCCAATGATGTGTCCACGTCTGTGTCATGTTTCTGCGTCGGTTGTGAACAAATAGAAAAGCCTAGTTATCCACAGCTGATTATGGTGTCTTTTCATCTTCTGGTAAAGCCATCCTGGGGCCTGGTCAACGCCAGCGTGTAGAAAGTACCGCCCTGTGACTTTCCGGTCATACCCGGTGGGGGGCTGATACCGACACGGATCAAAATCAGAAAAGCGGTTTTCACTTTTGGTGAAATTGCTCTATACCTTGGCCAAACGTGAAAATCTCATGAGGACACACATGAATCTGGTTCTGAAAACATTGCTGGGTCTGGGCCTGGCCACTTCGTTGACGGCGTGCAGCGGTTTTTCCATTGGTGACGATCGCACCCCCAGCGAACAAGGCTCTTCGATTCTCGACGACAGCTCGGGGCCGGGTCTGTTTGACGGACTGGGCGGTGACAAAAAGCAACAGGGCTCCAGCATCGGCATCAACAGCTATTTGTGGCGCGCGACACTGGATACCCTCAGTTTTATGCCGCTGTCCTCAGCCGATCCGTTTGGCGGGGTGATCATCACAGATTGGTACACCAATCCGGAAAAAACTGACGAGCGCTTCAAAGCCACGGCCTATATCCTCGACACCCGTCTGCGGGCCGATGGCCTAAAAGTGGCCGTGTTCAAGCAAATGAACCGTGGCGGCACGTGGGTTGATATGCCCGTGACACCGGAAACCGAGCTGCAAATCGAAAACGCCATTTTGATGCGCGCACGCCAGTTGAAACTGTCTGGCGTCAAAGCCATCCAATAACATACGGGGCAGACAATGGGGCGCTACAATCCGAAAACGGCTGAGCCAAAATGGCAAAAGGCCTGGGATGAGGCACGGGTTTTTGAAGCGGGCACCCCAGAACCGGGCCAGCCCAAGGCCTTTGTGCTTGAGATGTTTCCCTATCCCTCGGGCCGCATTCACATGGGCCATGTGCGCAACTATGCCATGGGGGATCTGGTGGCACGGTTTAAACGCGCCCAAGGCTTTGCCGTTCTGCACCCCATGGGCTGGGATGCCTTTGGTATGCCAGCAGAAAACGCGGCCTTTGAACGCGGGGCGCACCCGCGCGACTGGACCTATGCCAACATCGAAGCCATGCGCGCGCCCCTGAAACGCCTGGGTCTGGGTTTGGATTGGTCACGCGAGTTCGCCACCGCTGACCCAGAATATTTTGGCCACCAACAGGCCATGTTCACGGAAATGGTGCGCCAGGGCATTGCCTATCGTAAAGAAAGCACCGTCAACTGGGACCCGGTCGACAACACCGTGCTGGCCAATGAACAGGTGGTGGATGGCCGCGGCTGGCGCTCGGGCGCTTTGGTGGAAAAGCGCAAGCTGACACAATGGTTTCTGCGCATCACCGATTATGCCGAAGATCTTTCGGAAAGCCTGAAAACCCTCGACCGCTGGCCCGAAAAGGTCCGCACCATGCAAGAAAACTGGATCGGCCTGTCCGAAGGTCTTGAGTTCGGTTTTGCCTTTGCTGGCCCCCACCCCGATGGCTTTGACGATATTTCTGTTTTTACCACCAGGCCGGACACTTTGTTTGGGGCCTCCTTTGTCGGTCTCGCGCCTGATCATCCACTCACAGAAGCCCTGGCGGCGGATAACCCCGAGCTCAAAGCCTTTGTCGAGACCTGTCGCCAAGGCAGCGCCCGCGAAGCCGACCTCGAAAAGGCTGAGAAGCTTGGCTTTGATACCGGATTGCGCGTCAAGCACCCCTTTGATGACAGTTGGGAACTGCCGGTCTATGTGGCCAATTTCATCCTGATGGATTACGGCACCGGCGCGATTTTCGCCTGCCCGGCCCACGACCAACGGGATTTGGATTTTGCCCGCAAATATGACCTGCCGGTGCGCCCCGTGGTCTGCCCCCCGGACACCAAGCCCGAGGATTTCACCATCACCAATGAGGCCTACACCGGCCCCGGCACCCTGGTGAATTCTGATTTCTTGAATGGCCTGAGTGTGGACGCGGCCCTGACAAAAGCCATCGACAAAATGGAAAGCCTGGGCCAGGGCCAACGCGTGCGGGTGACCCGTCTGCGGGACTGGGGCGTGTCGCGTCAGCGCTATTGGGGCTGTCCCATCCCCATCATTTATTGCGATGACTGCGGGGCCGTGCCGGTGCCCGATGCCGACCTGCCCGTGACCTTGCCCGAGGATGTCACCTTCGACAAACCCGGCAACCCGCTGGACCATCACCCCACTTGGAAGCATACCACCTGTCCCACATGCCAAAAGCCTGCGGTGCGGGAAACCGATACGCTCGATACCTTTGTGGACAGCAGCTGGTATTATGCCCGCTTTGCCGCCCCCCACGCCGACAAGGTCACCGACAAAGCCGCAGCTGATGCTTGGCTGCCTGTGGACCATTATATCGGCGGTGTCGAGCACGCGGTTTTGCATCTGCTCTATGCCCGTTTCTTTGCGCGTGTGATGTGCGAACAAGGCCACCTCAGCGTCAAGGAGCCGTTCGCGGGCCTCTTCACCCAAGGGATGGTCACTCACGAAGTGTTCAAATCCGAAAGTGGCCAATGGCTCAGCCCCGACGAAGTGGAACAGCGCGACGGGCAGTGGCTGGAGATCGCCACGGGCAAACCGACCCAAAGCGGTGGCATCGAGAAAATGTCGAAGTCCAAGCGCAACACCGTAGACCCCGAGGACATCATCGCCACCTATGGCGCGGATACGGCGCGTTTGTTTGTGCTCTCTGACAGCCCTCCGGATCGCGATGTGCAATGGACCGAAGCCGGCGTTGAAGGCGCCTGGCGCTTTTTAAACCGGGTCTGGGCCGAGGTGGAAGCCGGACCCCATCGGCCAGGCCCACTGCCCACGGATGGCAAGGGTCTTGGGCTGCGTCGTCAAACCCACAAAACCATCCAAGCGGTCACCGAGGGCTATGAGGGCTATCGTTTCAACACCGCCATCGCCAAGCTTTATGGCTTTTTGAATGTTCTTAAAGACCACCCGGCTGATGAAACGGATGCCGGTCTGCAAGCCGCCCGACACGAGGCCCTGACAGTCTTGGCCCAACTGCTGGCGCCAGCGGCCCCCCACATGGCCGAAGAGGCCTGGACGGCCCTGGGTCACCAAGGCTTGGTCAGTCAAGCCCCATGGCCTAAGGGGGAGCCCAGCCTGCTGCAAGACGATACCGTCACCCTGGCCGTGCAGATCAACGGCAAACGTCGCGCAGAAATTGAGGTGGAAGCGAATGCCGACGCCAAATCCGTGGAGGATCTTGCTCTGCGCCACGACAACATCGCCCGCTTCCTCGAGGGCCAAACCGTGCGCAAGGTCATCGTTGTGCCCAAAAGGATTGTGAACATTGTCGCGAATTAAAGCCATATTGGCCGCTGTGGCCTTGACGCCTAGCCTGTCCGCATGCGGCTTTACGCCCCTTTATGGTCAGGGGTCAGAAGCCCGCCTGGCGGCCCACGCCATCACGGTGGATGTGGCCGATGATCGGTTCGGGTATCACCTGCGCCGCGCGCTGGAAAGCCGTTTGGGTGTGCCTTCCGATCCGCGCTACACCTTGGCTGTGACCAGCAGCAGCGAACGCATTGGCCTGGGGTTGTCCGGCAGCAACATCGCCAGTCGTTATGATTTGCAGGTGCGTGTGCGTTACGCGCTGAGCGAAAACGGCACCGGCACCATCATCACCCAAGGTGAGCGAATGGTGAATGCCTCCTATGACAGTCCGCATTCTCCGTATGCGGGTATGGCTGCGGCCATGGACGCCGAGGTGCGCGCCGCTGAACAAGCCGCCACAACGATCGAGCTTGACATTGCCCGCGCCTTGGCGCGCAATTGAGGCATGCTGATCAACAAAAAGCCGGACGTCAATCGCGTCCTCCGGGATCCCTCTGACTACAAAGCCGTGCTGATCTTTGGCCCGGAACGCGGCCTGGTGCGTGAACGCGCGGCTGAAATTTTGAAGGTCTATGCCGATCGTGTGGCCGACCCTTTCTGTTATGCGCGTTTGGATGAGGATGGAGCTGATGAAGCCACCGTGGTCAACGAGCTTTCGGCCCAATCCCTGACCGGTGACAAGCGCCTGGTTCATATGCAACTGCAATCCGAGACCAAAGCCTTCAAGGATTTGGCGCAAGTGGTGGAACAACACCTGGATGGCACCCTGAACCCCGATACGGTGCTGCTGATCGAAGCCCCCAATTTGCGCAAAGACAATGCCTTGCGCAGCCTGTGTGAAAAACAGGCCCAAGCCGCCGCTATGCCGTGTTACGAAGATCGCGCCCAAGACAGCGCCCAGCTGGTGCGCGAACGTCTGGGCCAAGAACAGATTCAAATCGAGCCCGAGGCCCTGCAGTTGTTTTTGGCCGAGTGCCCACCGAACCGAGACCTGGTAAAACAGGAAGTCGAGAAACTGGCGCTGTATGCCGGGCAGGGGGGGCGCATCACGGCCGCGGATGTGCAAACCTTGACAGTGGCTGATGGCGATAGCGATGCCTTTGGTGCTGTGTTTATGGCTTTGTCAGGTGATGTAAAAACCACTTTTCGACAGATGGATCAGGCCCTGGCCAGTGGTATGCCGCCGGCCATCCTGACGCGCATTTTAGGCCAGCACATCGCCAAGCTGCGCCGCGCCCAGGCGGACATCGCTGGCGGCAAATCGCCAAAGGACGCCGCCAAGGCCCAACGTATTTTTTGGAAACAGGAACAAGATTTTCTGAAACAGTTGCGCATTTGGCCTGCGGCCCAGTTGCGGGCTTTGTCACAGCAAACCGTGGACACGGACGTGGCGGTTAAGCGCCATTATGTCTTGGCGGAAACCCTGGTCATGCGTCATGTTTTGCAAGCGGCGGCACGGGCGCGTCGCGCCCGCTGATCATTTTATAAGATTAACCTTATATAAGGAAATTCTAAACTGAACCTTGGGATAAACGACGGCAAATCTCGTCCAGCTGCTCAAGCGTTTTATATTCAATTACCAGTTTGCCCACACCGGCGCCGTTGTGCTGAATGTCAACGGCCAGACCCAGGCTTTCGCTGATGTTACGCTCGAGATCCAAGGTATCAGCATCTTTGGGGGCGGGCGTCTCTGCTCTTACCTTAATTTTATCTTGGGTTTTGTTAGCGTCTGCTTGGGCGGCTGGTGGCTCGTGGGCACTGTCATCGGCCTTTTGGCTTGGCTCAATGCCCTTGGCCAGGCGCTCGGTCTCACGCACGCTCAGGCCCTCTTCCACCACACGTTTGGCCAAGGCCATGGGGTCTGGGGTCGTGGCCAGGGCGCGCGCATGACCAGCCGTCAGCTGACCATTGACCAATAGAGATTGGATCTCGGCCGGCAGGCTTAGCAGTCGGATCATATTGGCGACATGACTGCGACTTTTGCCAACAGTTTGCGCAATCTCGTCCTGTGTCCGGCCATAGTCCTGCATCAAGGTATAATAGCCGTGTGCTTCCTCGACCGGGTTCAGGTCTTGGCGCTGCACATTTTCCAGAACCGCGATTTCAAAAGCCGTGGCGTCATCCAGTTCCCGCACCACCACAGGCACTTGGTGCAGGCCCGCCTGTTGCGCCGCGCGCCAGCGCCGCTCGCCAGCCACCAGTTCAAATTCGCCTGGAGCCTGGGGCAGGGGGCGCACCAAAACCGGCTGGATAATGCCGCGTTCGCGGATGGACTGGGCCAGTTCATCCAGCTCGGGTTTCAGAAACACTTTGCGGGGTTGTTTCGGGTTCCGGCGGATCAGCTCGATGGGCACGGTTTGCTGAGATGGGTTCGATCCCGCTCCCGGCATCGGCACTTCTGGGTCTCTGGCTTTGGGTGCTGCAAATTCCGGTCTGCCCCCAGGCCCCGCTGCCGCTGGGCCCGCTGGCGTGCCGGCGGGCTCGGGTCCATTTTCGCTGAGCAAGGCCGACAACCCGCGGCCCAGACCCCGCTGAGGTCTAGGGGGAATGCCTGGCGTGTGGCCGCCCCCTGATCCCCCTGGATTGGCATTCGGCTGGCCATCAGGGTTCTGTGGCGCGTTCGCCCCCCCAGTTTGGGGCGACGGCGTTTGGTTATCCTCGCTCATCAGGCGGCCTCGCGGATTTGACGCTCACGGGAAATCAACTCCGAGGCAAAGCGCATATACGCCTGGGAGCCCGCGCAACGATAATCATAAATCAAGGCCGGACGACCAAAGGACGGCGCCTCGGAAACCCGCACATTGCGGGGAATGGCCGTCTGATAGACCGTATTGCCGAAATGCGCGCGCACATCCTCTGCCACCTGACGGGCCAGATTGTTACGGCTGTCGTACATGGTCAGCACCACACCCTGGATTTCAAGACGGGGGTTCAGGTTTTCCTTTACGCGGTCAATGGTGCGTTGCAATTGCACCAAACCTTCCAGAGCAAAAAACTCACACTGCAGCGGCACAAGCACACCATCGGCAGCGGTCAGGGCATTGATGGTCAAGACATTCAACGACGGCGGGCAATCCATCAAGACGTAATCATAAGGCGCCAAGCCCGCGTGCACCCGTCCATCGTGAAAGCGCTCGAGTGCATCCCGCAGGCGGAAATTGCGCCGAGCCGTCTGGCTCAGGTCAAGCTCAGCCGCTGCCAGATCCGCATCTGACGGGGCGATATCGAGACCGGGCACAAGAGTGTTGATGACAGCCTCTTCTATGGGCGCATCATTCACTAATATGTCATATGTTGTTTCTTTTCTTTCATGTGGAGGAACACCAAGCCCCGTTGAGGCGTTGCCCTGGGGATCAAGATCGAGGATCAACACCCGCTCGCCCACGGCCGCCAGGGCCGCACCCAGATTGATGGTGGTGGTGGTCTTGCCCACGCCGCCCTTTTGATTGGTCACGGCCAGAATTCTCATGATGCGCACTCCCGCTTATCGCGTTCGAGACGGCTTGGGCGCCAAGTCCCAGACCCGCAACAGATTTCCCGACGGATCACTGCGGCTGGGGATCAATTCGGACTGAAAACTCCAAGATTTTGACGCCTCCGTCAACTCGGATACTACATCTTGTCCTTTTAAATACAAGGCCTCGGCGCCATTCAGATGGGGATAACTGTATCCAAACAACCGCTCGCAGGGGGCACAGGCCCGCGCCGTGAGCACATCGAGGGGGGGCAGGGTCAAGGCTTCGGCGCGGCCATGGTGTACTGACGCAGGCAGGGCCAAGTCTTGGATGGTTTGGCGCAAAAAATTGCATTTCTTGGTGTTGCTTTCCACCAGGTGGATATGGCCGGGGCCTTGAGGGTTGGTGTTGTGTTTCAAATGGATGGCCAGGATCAGCCCGGGCAAACCCGCGCCCGTGCCCAAATCGGCCCAAACCCGAGCCTGCGGGCGGAGCAGGGCCAACTGCCCACAATCAAAGGCATGGCGAGGCCAGAACTGGTTCAAAACCGAAGGCCCCACCAGATTAAACATCTGCGCAGCCTGGGACAGTCTTTCGAAATAACTTTGCAAGTCGGCAGCCAGGGCTTGGGTCTGCGTGGCCGATGTTTCACGTGAAACATTCAAGGCCTCGGCCACGGCTTGAGCCGAGGTCAACGCATCCAGATTGATGGTGTAACCGGTCATGCGACGCCCTTTTGGCTTTGTCCCCGTTTGACATGGGCCAACAAAGCCGTCAGGGCACTGGGTGTCATGCCTTCGATGCGCGCGGCTTGACCCAAGGTATGGGGACGAATGCGTTCGAGTTTCTCGCGAACTTCGCTTGATAGGCTGCCGACCTCGCGGTAATCCAAATCTGCGGCCAACCGCAAATTTTCGTCCCGCCGGAAGGCTTCGACATCCGCCTGTTGCCGCGCCAGATAGCCTTGATAAATGCCTTCAATTTCAATTTGTTCTTGAATGTCAGCGCGCCAATTTTTGATCTCTGGCCAGATGTCCGCTAACTCAGTCATACCAATATCGGGCAGCGCGAGCAAATCAAGCACGGTACGGCGGCGGCCATCTTGGTTGACTGCCATACCTTTGGCTTTGGCCTCTTGGGGTGTCAGACTGTGGCTGCGGGCAAACTCACGAGCCTGCGACAAGGCTTGAAATTTTTTCACGTGAAACGCAGTACGGTCCTCGCCCACCAATCCCCAGTCCATGCCCAATGGTGTCAGGCGCAAATCGGCGTTATCAGCACGAAGGCTGAGGCGATATTCAGCCCGAGAGGTGAACATACGATAGGGCTCACTGACGCCACGCGTGACCAAGTCATCGATCATCACACCGATATAGGCTTGGTCTCGGCCGAGGACTATGCCGTCCTGTTGACCCGCTTTGCGGGCCGCGTTCAGCCCAGCCATCAGGCCCTGAGCGCCAGCTTCTTCGTAACCTGTGGTGCCATTGATTTGCCCAGCCAGGAACAGGCCCGGCAGGGATTTCATCTCCAAAGTGGGATGCAGCGATCTGGGGTCAACATAATCATATTCAATGGCATAGCCATAGCGTTTGACACGAACATGTTCCAAGCCAGGTATGGTTTTCAAGAACGCCAGTTGCACGTCATCGGGCAGGGAGGTGGAAATGCCGTTAGGATAAACGGTGTCATCATCCAAGCCCTCGGGCTCAAGGAAAATTTGATGGCCAGTCTTGTCGGCAAAGCGCACGACTTTGTCTTCGATAGACGGGCAATAGCGTGGACCACGTCCAGAAATATCACCACCATAAACCGCTGATAATTCAATATTATTTTGAATAACCTTATGAGTTTCAGCCGTGGTCGTGGTCACGCCACAGGCAATCTGTGGCACCGTTATGCGCTCAGTTAATACTGAGAACGGCACGGGACTGTCATCGGCCTGCTGCAAATCAACTGCATCCCAATCTATACTATGACGGTCAATGCGCGCTGGCGTGCCGGTTTTCAGCCGACCCATATCCAGCTTGAGATCATAAAGGCGTTGACCCAGGGCTTGGGCTGGAGCTTCGCCGTGCCTTCCAGCAGGAATCCGCTCCCGGCCTTTATGAATAACCCCACGTAGGAATGTGCCTGTGGTCAAAACAACGGCAGCGGCATGATACTCCCTGCCCTTATCGTCTTTCACACCCACCACTGTTTCACGTGAAACAATCAAATCTTCAATGGCTGCGCTTTTGATGGTTAGGCTCTCGATACTCGCCATTTCAGCCTGCATGGCCTCACGGTATAGCTTGCGGTCACTTTGTGTTCGGGGCCCTCGCACAGCAGGCCCTTTGGACCGATTGAGCAAACGGAATTGAATCCCGCTGGCGTCGGCCACACGACCCATCAGCCCATCAAGGGCATCAATTTCTCGCACCAAATGCCCCTTCCCTAAGCCACCAATGGCGGGGTTGCAGGACATCTCCCCAATGGTTTTTGGGCTGTGGGTCAGCAATAGAGTTTTCGCGCCCAGACGCGCACTGGCTGCCGCGGCTTCACAGCCAGCGTGCCCACCGCCAACAACGATTACGTCCCATTTCTGAGCTGTCGAGATCATAGGCTGCCCTTACGAAAAAAAGACCCTATTGTCCAGTCAGGTATTGTCTCAGGCGTAATGTTTCACGTGAAACACTCACTTGCCGATACAGAATGAAGAGAACACATCATCCAAAATGTCTTCAACATCAACAGTGCCAATAATTTCACCCAAAGCGCGCACGGCCTGACGCAGGTCTTCACCCACCAGTTCTGGCATATCCAACCTTAAAGATATATCTCGCGGCACGTGCTCTAGGGCCCGCTGAAGCGCTAGCCTATGCCGTTCACGGGTCACGCCACCCTGCCCCGTCTGTCCCAGACGATGTTTCACGTGAAACACAAGGGCTTTTCTAAGGTCATCTAAACCCTGCCCTGTTTTTGCTGACACTCTGAGATCATAGTCTATATTCTCACTCGCCGGCTCACTTATTGTGCCTATCAAATCGCACTTGTTCAAAACATACAGGTCGAATGTTTCACGTGAAACATTTGGTGCTGCCTGCTGGCCGGGGGCGTCTAGCCAAAGTTTCAGATGTGCAGTGTTCGCCGCTTTGCGCGCCCGCTTGATGCCTTCCGCTTCGATCACATCCTCTGTTTCCCGCAAACCGGCCGTATCGACCAAAATCACAGGATAGCCGGCCAAATTGGCATGAACCTCGATGATATCACGCGTGGTTCCCGCCTGTGCCGTTACAATGGCAGCGTCTTTGTTTGCCAGCGCATTCAATAAGCTGGACTTTCCCACATTTGGTTCGCCCAAAATGGCAATCCGGAAGCCATCCCGTATGGCAATACCCTGCTCTGCTGTCTTCAATAACGTATGTATGGAGCGGCGCAGATTCTGCAGTTTGTCTTCGAGCTCGTCTTCAACGGATTTTGGAATGTCCTCATCAGGAAAATCCACCAGCGCTTCAACGCGTGCCATAATTGAGACCAAGTCTGTGCGCAGCCCCTTGATGGTCTCGCCAAAGGTACCCTGCAGATTGCTCAGTGCCTGCTGACGCTGGCTTTCGGTTTCAGCGGCGATCAAATCAGCCAAGGCCTCAGCCTGGGTCAAATCGAGCTTGTTGTTTTCAAAGGCGCGGCGGGTGAATTCGCCTGGCTCGGCCAGACGTACGTTCGGTAAAGTCTCCAAGGCGGAAAATAAGGCCTGCAAAACGGCTGGGCTGCCATGCAAGTGTAATTCGAGGCAGTCTTCGCCAGTAAAACTGCGGGGTGCGCAAAAATATAGCACCAAAGCCTGATCAATGGTGACCTGAGTTTGGGGATGTTTCACGTGAAACACTTTGGCTTGACGGGCCGGGGGTAGGGTGGGCAACATGGCCTGTGCCACGGCCTGACAATCAGGACCAGAAAGGCGCACCACCGCCACGCCTGCTGAACCAGGGGCCGAAGCCAAAGCATATATCGTATCTGTGTGTGTCACAGCACTGCCGTCAGATGTTTCACGTGAAACATTGTCAGTCCGCCTATGCGCCCTGGCTAGACATCATATCGGCCATCATCTTTTGCCAATGTGCGGTGGCTTGGCCGCCAAAGCTTTGCCATTGGGCCATCACAGCCTCGGGGCTCATGTTGTCCAAATGGTTTTGCATATGTTCCTGCAATTTATTGGTCATCATCGTGTTCAGGTCAGTGACATCAGGCAACCCCAGGAAACGACGGGCTTCTTCTGGTGTACAATCAACAGTGATATTGAGTTTCATGGGTGATCCTTATGGCTTGGCATATTTTGCGGTCAACGGACTTGTGCCGGGTTCAAGACCTTAGAGCAAGATAAATAATTCATGATGAATAAATTATTTAAGCATGACATTGCCCCACACCCCCTTTTCGCAGCGCCTGAACATCGATACCTCTGTATGACCTATGATATCAAACATGTGATCCCATCACCATCTCATGATAAACCACAGGAGACGAAACATGAGTGAAAGCGGTTTGCAAATCGTCAGCGCCGATGGTGCCTTTGGTGGCTATTTGTCTTTACCAAAAGACGGCGCTGGTGGCCCGGGTATGATTATCGCCCAGGAAATTTTTGGGGTGAACGCGTTTTTACGGGATATCGCCGATGGTATGGCGGATCATGGCTTTGTGACCTTTGTTCCGGACCTGTTTTGGCGCATTGAGCCTGGGATCGAGCTCACGGACAAAACGGAAACGGAGTGGAAACGCGCTTTCGAACTTTTCAACTTATTTAATGTTTATAAGGGGATAGATGATATTCAGGACAGCATCACCGCTTTGCGCGGACACCCACAGTGTAACGGCAAAGTTGGGGTCATGGGTTTTTGTCTTGGCGGCCTACTGGCCACGCTGACGGCCGCGCGCACCGATGTGGATGCCGCCATTTCTTATTACGGTGTGGGTCAGGAAAACAAACTTGATGAGATCAAAGGCATCACCACGCCGCTGCTGATGCATATCGCCGAAGAGGACAGCTATGTCGACAAAGACGCCCAGGCGCAGATCAAGGCGGCGGTTGCTGACAATCCCCACATCACCGTGCACAGCTATCCGGGACGCGAGCATGCCTTTGCCCGTTTTGGCGGCGAACATTTCCACGAACAGGATGCCCATCTGGCAGCCAAGCGCGGATTTGATTTCCTAAAAACCCATATTCTGACAGAAGAAACCGCATAAGCTCGGCTCATGCCTTGCCCTTATGCCTCAACAACGGGTCGCCCGTGCAAAAGCCGGGCGATCCATTAGCCGTTGATAATATCTTTGCAGGTTTTGGGGCAGGGCGGGGCCCTCTCGCAACCCCACGACCGCGTGACACGCATGCCCCAGAAAGATATCCGCCGCCGTTACCTGATCGGCCACGGCCCAAGATTGGGCGCCAAAGCGCCTCTCAGCCTCCTGCAGGCGTTTTTGAATATCTTTTGAGGCCTGATCCCGCGCCGTCTCTGATCGATGATCTGGGGGCAAAAATTCCGTATGCAAGCGATAGGTGACGATGTGCTCAGCTAGACTGGCTTCGCAAAACCACTGCCAATGCAGATAGGCTGGATAATCCCGGTGATCAGCCGCCAAAGCCAACTCCGTAGGGCCATATTTGGTCATCAGATAGCTGACCATAGCGCCGGATTCGGTCATCACCACATCGCCATCCACCAGAGTGGGGACCGTGTTCAGGGGATTATAGCGGGCAAAATCCGGATGCTCTAGGCCATGAGGTCCCAGACTGACCGGTACCAACTCATAGGCAATGCCCATTTCTTCCATCAGCCAAATCACCCGCAACGACCGGATGGTGGGCATATGAAACAAACGGATCACGCCCGGGCCTTTTAAGTGTTCATGCTTTCGAAGAAATCTGAATTGGTTTTGGTGTGCTTCAGCTTATCCAGCAAGAAGTCGATGGCATCCTGTGTGCCCATCGGATTCAAGATCCGGCGCAAGACGAACACCTTCGAAAGATCCTCGCGCGGGACCAGCAGATCTTCTTTGCGCGTGCCGGATTTCAAAATATCGATGGCAGGGAAGGTGCGTTTATCGGCCACTTTGCGATCCAAAATGATCTCCGAGTTGCCAGTGCCTTTGAACTCTTCGAAAATCACTTCGTCCATGCGGGAGCCGGTGTCGATCAAAGCGGTCGAGATGATGGTCAAAGAGCCCCCTTCTTCGATGTTCCGCGCCGCACCAAAAAAGCGCTTGGGCCTCTGCAGGGCATTGGCATCCACACCCCCCGTCAGCACCTTGCCCGATGAGGGCACCGTGGTGTTATAGGCCCGCCCCAGGCGCGTGATGCTGTCGAGCAAGATGACCACATCGCGTTTGTGTTCCACAAGGCGTTTGGCCTTTTCAATCACCATTTCCGCCACTTGCACGTGTCGGGATGCAGGCTCGTCAAAGGTCGAAGAAATCACCTCGCCGTTCACCGTGCGCTGCATGTCGGTGACCTCTTCCGGGCGCTCGTCGATCAACAGCACAATCAAAAAGCATTCGGGGTGATTTTGGCTGATGGATTTGGCGATGTTTTGCAGCATCACGGTTTTCCCCGTTCGCGGCGGGGCCACCACCAAACAGCGTTGACCTTTGCCCAAGGGGGAAACGATGTCGATCACGCGGCCCGACAGGTCTTTGACGGTGGGGTCTTGTACCTCCATGTTCAGACGCTCGTCAGGATACAACGGCGTCAGATTGTCAAAATGTACTTTGTGTCGGGTTTTTTCTGGGTCTTCAAAATTGATGCGCTCAACCGCCGTCAGGGCGAAATAGCGCTCGCTGTCCTGGGGCGCGCGCAACTTGCCTTCGACGGTATCCCCCGTGCGAAGACCATGTTTGCGGATCATATTGGGGCTGACGTAAATATCATCAGGTCCAGCGAGATAATTGGCCTCGGGCGAACGCAAAAAGCCGAAACCGTCTTGCAAAACTTCCAAAACGCCTTCGCCCATGATCTCGGCGCCTTCCTCGGCCATTTCTTTCAAAATGGCGAACATCATGTCTTGCTTGCGCATAGACGAGGCGTTTTCGATCTCCAGCTCCTCGGCCAAAGCCACCAGATTTGCAGGCGACTTGTCTTTCAAATCTGCCAAAGAAATCTTTTCCGGAATATCATACTCCCCATCGCGCTCAGGGGCTGGGGGGGCTTCGGTGGTGGTGTCTTCGGTCATGGTAAACTCGCTGGGGTGGGTGCGCTTAAAACCGCACACGGGAAAGAGGGAAATGAGATTGGACAAAAGCCAAAGATCAGGACGATCTTTTCATGATCGAGATTTTATGACCTGAAGGCCTATGGGTCAAGGTGTCTTCTTGGGGACCGTATTCGCACCTTTTTTTCTCAGACCTTTTCCCTTCTTCTTAATACTATAGAAAATGATGAAGATGATGAGCCCTGTGGGCATTGCGGATAAATGCGAGATTTCTCTTGAAAAATCACAATCTATTCAGATGCTTGATTGTTGAATAAAAACATACAGTGAACCTGGATAAAGCGATTTGGCTCTATGGTTAACAAACTCTTAATTCCTGATCAGCTGTTTAAGACTTTGTTAAGACTTCGGGGATGGAGGGAGACATCCACAAGCAAGGGATAACACGGGTTCGTTGGGAGTCTCCTGTGGAGGACCAGCTCTTTTTTGCACAAGACTGGGGACAAACCGTCATTCTGGGTTTGGTTTTGCGGAGGCACCGTGGCAGGGTGTGGATCAAAGTGTGTGTTATCCACAGCGCCCTGTGGGCCCACACTCTGATGATGATCACGCCCAAGCCTAGGGGAAACGCGCAGAATGCCGATGGCAATGGATCTCTATTTTCATGTGCATCTGGTGTCGGACAGCACAGGCGAAACTTTGATCACCAACCTGAAAGCCGGGGTGGCGCAGTTCGCCCATGTCAGCCCCATTGAGCATATGTACGCTTTGGTGCGCTCGCCGCGTCAGCTGGACCGTGTAAAACGGGAAATTGATGCCGCCCCTGGGGTGGTCTTGTTCACCTTGGTCAATCCCAATTTGCGCGCCGAGCTTGAAGCTTTTTGCCAGGAACGCGGCTATCCATATTTGGCCATTTTGGATCCCTTGTTGGATTTATTGGGGGGGTATCTGGGCACGACGCGCACCGGCCGTGTGGGCGCGCAACATGCCTTTGACAAAGAATACCAACAGCGCATCGAGGCCATGAACTTCGCCATGACGGTCGATGACGGGCAAAACGCGGCGGGCCTTGAAGATGCGGATGTGGTATTGGTGGGGGTGTCGCGTACCTCAAAAACGCCGACCTCGATTTATTTGGCCAATCGAGGCATCAAGGCCGCGAATGTGCCCCTGGTGCCCGGTCTTGATTACAGCCATTTGAACGAACTGAAGCGGCCAATGATTGTGGGCCTGACCATTTCGCCTGATCGTTTGGTGCAAATTCGCCGTAACCGTTTGACGGGCCTGAAGGAAAATCGTGAAACGGCTTATGTGGATCTAGATGCTGTGCGCCAAGAATTGATTGACGCCAAGCGCTTGTTTCAGCGCAGCGGTTGGCCGGTGATCGATGTCAGCCGTCGATCTATTGAAGAAACGGCAGCCCAAATCATCAATTTGCTGTCCGAGCGCCGGGTAAAATCGCTCGAGGAGACAGACACGCCCGCAAGCGCTTGTCCGCGCGGAGGCAGGGCATGAGCCTGCCGCCTCCATGCCTTGTGGCTTTGGCCTCGAAAAGCGCTATTCGCGCCCAGCTGTTGCGCCAAGCCGGTGTGGCGTTTGCGGTGGTGGATAGCCATGCGGATGAAGAGGCCTTGAAAGCACAGCTTTCGGGATCTCCCGCCCAGTTGGCTGAAGGCTTGGCGGTGGCCAAAGCCAAGGGGGCTATCGGCCTGGCCGCCGACACCTTGGTCATCGGTGCCGATCAAACCCTGGAATTTGAAGGGCAGCTGTTTGACAAGGCCAAAACGCCCGAGGATGCCTTGGCCCGCCTGCGCGCATTCCGCGGACAGTGGCATGCCCTGCACAGTGGCTTTGCGCTTGTGCGTGACGGGGCGGTTGTGCACAGCCAGGTGGTCAGTGCGCGGCTGAAAGTCCGAGAGGTCACTGAGACCTGGTTGCAAACCTATGGCAGCAAAGCCGGAGCCGCCCTGACCCAATGTGTGGGGGGCTATGAATTCGAAGGTTTGGGCGCACAATTGTTTGAACAGGTTGACGGGGATTTCCACACCATTTTGGGTTTGCCTCTGTTGCCGCTGCTGTCGGTTCTGCGAGAACACGGGGGTCTGGCGTCATGAAACAGGCGGCTGTGCTGGGCACGCCGGTGGCGCAGTCTTTGTCGCCGGCGATGCATCACAAATGGCTGGCGGCGTTGGGGCTTGAGGGCTGTTATCTGGCCCTAGAAACCGAACCCCATTTGCTGGAGCCTCGCGTGCAGATTTTGGCCGAGGAGGGCTTTGTCGGGGTGAACATCACCGCCCCCCTAAAGGAAATCGCCGCCGATATTGCCGAGGAACCTGATGAATTGGTCACGGCTTGTGGCGCGGCCAATCTGTTGATTTTTAAGCGTGGCCGCATCGAAGCCTATAACACCGATGCCCAGGCCATTGCCGATGAGGCCACAACCGCCGGCTGGCAGGGTGGCCCCGTTTTGATCATTGGGGCGGGCGGTGTGGCGCGGGCGGCGGTGCATGGGCTGTTGCGAGCGGGGGCGAGCAACATCACGGTTGCCAATCGCCGCCCAGAACGGGCACAAGCCTGGGCCGAGCCCTTGGCGGGGCAGGGGGTGCGTGTCGCGCGCCAAGCGGTGGTGACTTCGGAAACGCAATTGATCATCAACGCCACCCCAGCAGACCCCGACGTGCATTGGCCCAATAACCACCTTCAGATGGACCACCATCGGGCGGTGGCCATGGATCTGCGCTATGATCCCTTAAGGACCCCGTTTTTACAGCAAGCAGAAGACAAGGGGGTAGCCACCGTGGACGGTTTGCGGGTCTTGATTGCCCAGGGCCGGCCTTCATTTCAGGCCCTGTTTGACGCTGAGCCGCCCGAGGGCGATATTTACCCAGATCTCGCGGCCCTGCTGAGCGCCGAGGAGGCCTTATGAGCCAACGGGATCCGACAACAGCTGAGGCAGACCGCATGTGGATCGTGGGTCTCACGGGCTCTATTGGGATGGGCAAATCCACCACCGCCCGCTTGTTTGCCGAGGCGGGGTGCGCCGTTTATGATGCTGATGCGGCCGTGCATGGCCTGTATGCCCAAGGGGGGCAAGCCGTCGCGCCTGTGGGCGCACGCTTTCCCGGCGTGGTGATCGATGGGGCCATTGATCGCGAGAAATTGGCCCAAGCCCTGCGGGCGGATATCAGCGGATTTGAAGACCTCGAGGCCATTGTGCATCCTCTGACCCGGCAAGCCCAAGCCGAGTTTATCCGTGAAGCCCGCGCCGCCGGGCACAAGGTTGCGGTTCTGGATATCCCCCTTTTGTTTGAGACCGGCGGTGATGCGCATATGGACGCCGTGGTGGTGGTGACCGCCCCGCCCGAGGTCCAGCGTGATCGTGTTTTGGCCCGACCCCAAATGACCGAAGACAAATTCCAAGGCATTCTGGCCCGGCAAATGCCGGACGCGGAAAAACGAACCCGTGCCGATTTCGTCATTGATACCTCACGGGGGCTTGAGGCCGCCCGCCAGGCCGTTCATGATATCCTTGAGGACCTAAAACAGCGGACCCCGCCCCATGCGTGAGATTGTCTTCGACACCGAGACCACAGGCTTTAACCCCCGCGGTGGGGACCGAGTGATTGAGATCGGGGCGGTGGAAATCATCGACCTCATCCCCACGGGCCAGACCTTTCACTGCTATATCAATCCAGAACGGGACGTGCCGGCGGATGCTGTCAAGGTGCACGGCCTGACGGCTGATTTTTTGCGCGACAAGCCGTTGTTTTCCCACCCGGAAGTGGGTCCGGCGTTTTATGAATTTGTCGGGGACGCGCGTTTGGTGGCCCACAATGCCAAATTCGACCGGGGCTTTATTGATATGGAGCTGGAGCGCATTGGTTTGCCATTGTGGGGAGACGAGCAATGGCTCGATACCTATCGCCTGGCGCAGCAGCAGTTTCCGGGCTCCTACAATTCCTTGGATGCCTTGTGTAAGCGCTTCAACATCTCGCTCGAAAGCCGGGACCTGCACGGGGCCTTGATCGATGCCAAGCTGCTGGCCAGTGTATACCTCGAGCTGAATGGTGGCCGCGAACGCCGTCTGAGTTTCGGCGAGGTCAAAACCACAGAAACCAGCCAGACTGTTAGCCGGGTCTCGGTGGCTGTGCGCCCGGAACCCTTGCCCAGCCGCTTGACCGAGGCCGAGCGCGCCGCCCACGCGGAATTCATCGCCGAGCTGGGGGATGACAGTCTATGGGCCCAGGCGCAATCACAGACCTAAGCCCACATTCAGGTCACGCTTCAGCCTTAATGCTTATAAAAAAAAGCCCCCGGTAAGGGGGCTTTCTCAGATGGTGTTGGTTTGCTTAGGCTTCGCCAGCGGGCTGTTGCGAGCGCTGGGCAATGTAAAGGCCCAGGAAATCGATGGGTTCCAACATTAAGGGCGGGAAACCGCCATCCCGTGTCATATCGCTGACCACACGGCGCGCAAAGGGGAACAGCAGGCGCGGGCATTCCACCAGCAACACGGGCTCGATGTCGCTTTCGCCCACTCCATCCACCAAGAAAAGACCGGCATAGACCACCTCGACGACGAACAGCACGCCTTCGTCCCGCTTGCCGGTGGCATTGATGCGCAGTTCAACCTCATAGACTTTATCGCCTTGGCTGCGGGCCTGCATGTCCACGTTCAGCTCGATTTCCGGTTGGCCCTCGAGGCGCAGACTTTCCGGCGCATTGGGGTTTTCAAACGAGCTGTCTTTGACATATTGCGCCAGCACATTCAGCGTCAGCGGCATGGGATTGTTGGTTTGGGCTTCGGGTGTGTTTTCGGTCATGTCTTGGCGTCCTATCTTTTCTTGGTGTCCTGTTTTTCTTGTCAGTCTTGATTATGTTTGGACCTAGCACGGGCATAAGCGCGGCGTCCAGCGTTTGACCCCAGCCCCCGGATTGCAGACGGCAAAATTTTAGGGATTTGCGCTGATTTTTTCTCGGAAAGCGCTGGGCAAGCGCGCGCAATGGACTATATTACCCGCAAGGAGACACATATGGCACAGGTTTTGGAATTGATCGTTTTTGCGGCGCTGGCGGGCGTGGTGCTGTTTCAGCTTTATTCTGTCCTGGGCCGCCGCAGTGATGACGACAGCGTCGCGCGCGAACAGGAAAAACGACCCCAACCGGTGCCCACCGTCGAGCCCATTCGCACAGAGACGCCCAAGGTTGGCGATCTGAGTGGGGTGGGCGTAGCCGCCGTGAAGGCTGCGGATCCTGGCTTTGAGGCTCCTGATTTTCTTTCCGGTGCCCGTGGGGCCTATGAGCTGATCGTCACGGCCTTTGCCCGTGGGGACAAAAAGGCCCTTAGGCCCCTGTTGAGTGATGAAATGTTCGCCGAGTTCGAAGCCGATATCGATGCCCGTGCCGATGCCGGCGAGTTGGGTCCCATCGAAGTGATCAACACCCCCCGTGCTGAAATTGACAATGCCGAGGTCATAGACCGCCTGGCCCGGGTTCAGGTGCGCTTTGTGGCTCAAATCCGCCCCACCGATAGCGACGAAGAGGCCGAGGAAACCGAAGAGCTATGGACCTTCGAGCGCAATGTGGATGCCAAAGATCCCAACTGGACCTTGGTGGAAACCACCGAGGCCGAGGCGTGATCCAGGCTAGCGGACGTTTGCGCTCGCTGTTGATGGCGGTGGCGTTGACGGGTGGGGTGCTGGGCTGTGTCTCGACCCCGGAGCCCGAGCCCCCTGAGGACATCGTCGCCATTGCGCCCGAAAGCATTCGCCAACCAGGGCCCGAGGCCCTGCCGCCCTTTGATATTGGACCGTTGAATCTGACGGTGATTGGCTATGACCAGATCGACGGTTGGGCGACCGAGGACCACCGCCAGCCGTTCGAAGCTTTCAAGCGTTCGTGCCGTGTGATGATGCGCAAAGACATGGACGAGCTGTTGAATGAAAATGCGCCCTATGCAGGCCAGCGCCGCGATTGGGTGCGGCCGTGTGATGCCATCATTCGCATTCCCGACGGTGATGCCTATGCGGCGCGTCGTTTTTTTGAATTGGAATTTCAGCCCTTTGCCGTCAAGGATGATGGGCTGATCACCGGGTACTATGAACCGAGTTTCGAAGCCCGGCGCGCCCGGTCCGCTGAATTCAGTGCGCCGCTGCTGGCCCCGCCGTCCCAGATGCGCAGTCGTCGGGTGGGCAGCGAAACTCTGGTGGAATATCGACAGGGGGTGAGCTATCGCCCTGTGCCGGTGCGGGCGGATATTGACGAGCGCTTTTCCCGTGTTTTGGCTTGGATGCGCCCCGAGGAGCTGTTTTTTCTGCAAATCCAGGGGTCGGGGCGTCTGAGCCTTGAGGATGGGCACCAGGTGCTGGCGGCCTATGCCGGGCACAATGGCCAGCCCTATACCTCTATTGGTAAGGTCTTGGTCAGCAAAGGCGAGATGCGCCTGGATGAGGCCAGCGCCGACCGGATTTCTGCCTGGCTGCGGCAAAATAAGGGGGCACGGGCCGAAGGGATTATGAACGCCAATCCGCGGTATGTGTTTTTCTCGTTGCAACCGGCCCGACCTGTTGGCCTAGGGCCGGATGGGGCCCAGGGGGTGCCGCTGACGGCGGGCCGATCAATGGCGGTTGACCCCCGCTATCATGCCTATGGCGCCCCCATTTGGGTGGAGGCCAAAACCGCCCGTATCAAAGGCGCCCATGCCGAGCTGAAACGCTTACTGATCGCTCAAGACACCGGTGGGGCCATTATTGGCCCCGCGCGAGGGGATGTCTATTTTGGTTCGGGACCCGAGGCGGGCAAACGGGCCGGCGTGATGAACCACACCGCCAGTTTTGTGCTGTTGATCCCCCGGCGCTTGGCACAAAAATTGGTCACGGAAATGGCAGAGGACTAGTGCCGGGGACTAGTTCTGGCCCGGTGTGTAGGGCTTGCCTGAACAGGGCATAACGCCGGTGTCATGCGCTTGGCTGAATTTTTCTCGTAACCAATAGGACTGGCTGTCAAGATACAGCAAGGTGTTGTCCTCTACGGGGCCACTGTTGAACTCAGGCTGGTTGACCCACCAGTCATGGTAATCTCTCAAGAGCTGTTCGGTCTCACAAAAATCCAAGACACCATCTAGATTGCCATAGATGCCGTCGTATATTTCTATGAATTTTTCGGCTTCCTTGATGCTCAGTTCGGGATCATCATCCAGGCTGACCCGCGTGCGAGCATATTGATTGATCAGACTGAGTAACTGCTCTTCATCCGACGGGAATTTCTTATGTGCGGTGTTGTGCAGGCCACATATGGCTTGGGCATCGATGTGGGGAAAAACAGGGATGGGGGGCATCTGGGATCTCCAAATTCATAAAAACAAGATCAGAATAAAGAAATGAATTTAATGTGTCAAATGGTGGGTGGATTTGTTATGTGGAGATGATGTGGTGATGTGATACAAGGCGTCTATGGCCAAACGCATTCCACCCGCAGCGCAGCTCTCAAGCGATGACAAACGCTTGTGGAAACAGGTGGCCGAAACCTTGGACCATCACAAGCCCTTATCGTTTCAAACTGACGACAGCCCCCATAGCCCGGCCCCAACACCAAAGCCAAAACCCAATGTGGTGACCAGACCGTCTTCCACAGGGCCAAAGTCTTTACCCTTGGCCAACCTCAGCCCCCGTGAGCGCAACCGCATCCACCGCCAAGACCGTGTGGAGGCCCGTTTGGATTTACACGGCATGACCGAGCCCGAAGCCCATGCGGCCGTGCGCCACTTTGTCATCACCTGCCAAGCCCAAAGCCTGCGCCTGCTGTTGATCATCACCGGCAAGGGCCGTGGGGGCGATGGGGTGTTGCGGCGCGCTGTGCCGCGCTGGCTAGAAGACCCCAGCTTGCGCTCGGCGGTTTTGGGTTATGCCGAGGCTGGCCGTCGCCATGGCGGGGCCGGGGCGCTCTATGTGCAACTTCGGCGGCGCAAACGATCCGGCGGGCCTTAGGCCGGTGTTTTCAACAAACCATCCAGTTTGACCTCGGGCCGGGCGCCATAATGAGAAATCACCTCGGCTGCTGCGACACTGGCGATGTGGCCGCATTCGGCCATGGGCTTGCCCCGCGCCAAGCCATACAGGAACCCAGCGGCATAAAGATCACCTGCGCCGGTGGTGTCGACCACTTTGGGTACGGCAACGGCATGAATTTCAGTGGTGGCGCCATGATCAAAAACCACCGACCCCTGTTCCGAACGGGTTACCACCACCACCGGGCACAGGCTTTGGGCATGTTGCAAGGCGGCGGTCAGGTCATCGGTTTGGGCCAGGGCTTTCATTTCAGCTTCGTTGGCGAACAAAATGTCCACCTGGCTTTGGATCAGGGCTTCAAATCCGTCACGGTGATTGTGTACGCAAAAGGTATCCGACAGCGTCAGGGCCACCTTGCGACTGTGGGTTTTGGCGAAGGCGGCGGCCTTGGCGAAGGCGCGTTTGGCCTCTTCGGGGTCGAACAAATAGCCCTCGAGGAAAGTGATCTGGGCGCTGGCGATGTCATCTTCGTAAATGTCATCGGGGCTGAGGTGTTGGGCCGCGCCCAACAGGGTCATCATGGTGCGCTCGCCATCGGGCGTGACATAGACCAAACAGCGGCCTGTGGGCGGCCCGTCTTGCAGGGGAATGCTGGTGAATTTTACGCCGGTATCCAACAGGTCTTTGGCATAATGGGCCCCCAGCGCATCGTTGCCCACCTTGCCAATAAACCGCGGTTTGCCCCCCAACGAGGCGATGCCCGCCGCCGTATTGGCCGCCGAGCCGCCCGAGACCACGGTGTGATCGCCCAAATTGGCGCTGAGGTGTTCGGCGGTTTGTGGGTCAATCAAACTCATGCCGCCTTTGGTGGCGTTGATGGCGGTCAGGTGGGCGTCATCACAGCTGGTGATCACATCCATAATGGCGTTACCAATGGCGACCACATCGTGAGTTTGGGCAGGGGATTGGGGCATCGACTTTGACCTCCGGTTCATGACAGACTGACGACCTCTAGCAGTGTCATGGGGAAAGGGCCAGACGTGAGAGGTGAATTCTTAGCGGCCATAGGTGTCGGGGTGATGATATCGGGGGGTGCGATGGCGCAGACAACGCCGGTTGACCCGCTGGCTCAAGATGCCGTCCAAACACCCCTGAGCATGGAGGGCGTTCAGGCCCGCCTCGGCCCGCCCCATGTGGCGCGGCAAGAGGGCATGGGCGCGATGTGGACCTACAGCTGGCCCGATTGTGCGCTGTTTGTATTCTTCGAGGCCGCAGCCCCTGATCAGCCCTTGCGCTTTGTCGGGGCCTCGACGGGGCCACGGCGGCGGGGGGCCGCGGTTTTGCCCTTGGAGGCTTGCTTGGCCAGCAGACCGGGCGCTTCGCGAAAGGTATCAGACGCTTCTGAATAACGCGGACACAAGGACCGCACCTCGCAATTGCGGCATTTGGGTTTGCGCGCCACGCAGGTATAGCGGCCATGCAAGATCAACCAATGATGGGCCCGGGTCAAAAAGCGCTCAGGGATTTTGCGCATCAGCTCGTCTTGCACAGCATCGGGGGTTTTGCCCTTGGCCAGGCCCAGGCGATGGCTGACCCGAAACACATGGGTGTCGACGGCGATGGCGGGCTCGATGCCCAGCTCATTCAAGACCACGGATGCGGTTTTTCGCCCCACGCCGGGCAGGGCCTCCAGCGCCGTGCGGTTGTGTGGCACTTGGCCGTCATGGTGATCGATCAGGGCCTGGGAAAGGGCAATGATGTTTTTCGCCTTGTTGCGATAAAGCCCGATGGTTTTGATGGCCTCGCGGAACTTCTCTTCGCCAAAGGCCACCATGGCCTGGGGGGTGTTGATGGTGGGGAAGATCTCTTTTGTGGCTTTGTTGACGGCCACATCGGTGGTCTGGGCTGAGATGGTCACCGCCACCAACAGCGTATAGGGATTTCTGTAGTTCAGCTCGGTTTTCGGATCGTCGTCCAGCCGTTCAAAGGTCTCGAACAGGGTTTCAATTTTGGCTTTGCTGAGCATGCGTCATTTACCCTTAGCTTTGGCAACTCGACAAGAGGTCTCTGAAACGGATGAGACCAAAGGGTGCGCTTGTCCCCCGAGCGAGAGTGCGGGTGCGCGGGCGACGGCCCGCCTGGGCTTATGCCTCGTCCTTGTGGAGGCGTAAGGCCTATTGCCGAGCTGCCGTGAACAGAAACACAAGATCCGGGTGGTGTGGCGCGGGGCGCTGTGCTGAAGTGGGCTATGGACCAGACCTTGCCACCCGTATCGGATCAGATCGCCGACTTGCCCACTGACTTGCCCACCCGTGCCCGGCACTATCAGCACATGGCCGAGATGCTGGCCTATCTGTGTGAAAATTGGCACCGACAGCCGCGGCTTGAGGATTTGGCGGCGCGCATGGGCCTCAGCCCTAGCCATTTTCAAAAGCTGTTTTGCCACTGGGCTGGTGTCAGCCCCAAGGCCTTGGTGGGCAGTTTGACGGTGGCCGAAGCGCGGCAGTGTTTGTTGGCGGGGGCGAGCGTTGAGGAAGCGAGCGATCACACGCGCTTGTCCTCACCATCCCGGCTTTATGATCTGTGTGTGCGTCATGAGGGCTTGACGCCGGGGGCCCTGCGTCAGCGCGGGGCGGGCTTGGTGTTCAAAACCGGGGTGGCGCCCTGTCCCTTTGGTTTGGCGGCGGTATTGCTGGCCCCCAAGGGCATTGCAGCGCTTGGGTTTGCAAACCTCGGCGAGGAAGAGGCCGCCTTGGCGGATCTGCAGGCGCGTTATCCCCAAGCTGAATTTATCGAAGACGAAGCGGCCTGTCAGCAGGCAGTGGCGGGGCTGTTTCCCCCAAGCCGTGCCGTGGCCTCGGCGAACTTGGCGCTTTATGGCCCACCCTTTCATCTGCAGGTCTGGAAGGCGTTGTTGGCCATCCCGCCTGGGCAAACCACGACCTATGGCGTTTTGGCCAAGGCAATTGGCAAACCCACAGCCGCCCGCGCCGTCGGGGCCGCCGTTGGGGCCAATCCGGTATCTTGGTTGATCCCGTGTCACCGGGTGTTGGCCTCGGATGGGCGTTTGAACGGCTATCATTGGGGCTTGCCGCGCAAGGCGGCCATGCTGAGCTATGAGGAGCCGGCCTACGCCACAGGATCCGATCAATAGCGGGCAGGAAGCGGGGTCCAGATCACCTCAGCCGGTGCTGATAAATCGTTGTCGTGATAGCTGTAAATTTCGTGGCGTGCGACCGTGTTGACATCGTTTGATGGCAAGGTCTCGTTTTTCACATAGGCCACCAAGTCAAAGGAATTGGGGCTTTCGCCAGCTTCGGGCGCGTATTGCAGGTGGCGTTCGCTTTGGATGATGATCTGATCCGGTTGGTCATCCCGGTCATCGGTCCGAAACACCATGTTGGCGGTGCTGCGATCCGTATGACTGGCCAGTGACCAATAGCGTTGGGTCGCGGATTTGGCTTTTTCTTCGGGTGTTAAAGGGTTCACGACACGAAACTCGGAGGTGACATTATGGCGTTGCCCTGTCTCGGCCACATCCAAATAGACCTGACCCGTGTCAAAATCGACCGTCAGCAGGTCCAACTCTGCGGACGCTTTGCCATTGTAATCCGCATGCACAGGCATGGTGACGCTGCTGTTCGGTAAGGTCATTGCGTTTCTCTCTTGTCGTATTTATGTCAAAAGAGTAACGTATTTTTTCCTATAAGGCAAGCTGGCTTTCCATAGATAAAAAAACGGCACCGCCAGGGTGCCGTTTTGTTTCTTGTGTTTTGTCTTCACTTATTCGCTACGGTAACTGGCAAACCGTGAAGGAATGGGGCCGTTCACTTGATCAGGCCAGCCTTCATATGTGTTCCACACATCGCGCTGAGAGCGGAGCCCCCCATTGTTATCATAATAGGTGATGACTTCGGCGGGATAATTGGGGTTCAAGGGCTCGCCGTCCGTCAAGCGGTTGCTTTGAATATAAAGCCGGTCTGGGGTCAGATCGCATTCGTCAAAACGAAAGACCACACCCGCTGTGCTAGGGTTGGTCTTGCTTTGGACCATCCAGCTGTCCACCTGTTTCCCATGGGGTTTGTCATGCGCCGGCAGGGGCAGAGTTTCAAACTCGTTGGTCAGGTCGACGCGGCGGCCATCTTCGCCCATGACAGCGGTGATGGTGCGGTTTTTGAAATCGACGGTCACGGTATCCAGAATGTCTGAATATTGACGATCGTGGTCGATGTGGGCCTTAAAACTGACTTGGCCTGAGCCTGGGATTCCAGACATAATTCCCTCCAATTGTGCAGAATTTACTATGGAAATATAAAGATGTCCGGCAAAGGTCAAGGGGATTTTTGTGAATTTCCCGAAAGACTTGCGAGATTATAGGATAAACTTGCTGAGATCGGCGTTTTTGCTAAGTTTATCCAGGCGTTCATGAACCATGTCGGCGGTGATGTCGATGCGCTCGCCGTCTTTGTCAGGGGCGGTGAAGCTGATCTCCTCAAGCAATTGCTCAAGAATGGTGTGCAAACGCCGGGCGCCGATGTTTTCGACAGTGGAATTGATCTCGACCGTGATGTCCGCCAGGGCGGCAATGGCCTCGTCCGTGAACTCAAGCTCCAGCCCTTCGGTGGCCATCAGCGCTTTGTATTGGGTGATCAGGCTGGCTTCGGGCTCTGTCAGAATGCGCTTGAAGTCATCCCGCGTCAGGGCTTTCAGCTCAACGCGGATGGGCAGGCGGCCTTGAAGCTCCGGCGAGAGATCCGAGGGCTTCGAGACATGAAACGCGCCCGAGGCGATGAACAAAATGTGATCAGTGCGCACGGGCCCATGTTTGGTGGCCACGGTGGTGCCCTCGATCAGGGGCAGCAGATCCCGTTGCACGCCTTCGCGGCTGACATCTGCGCCACCGCGGTCGGCGCGATTGGCGATCTTGTCAATCTCGTCTAGGAAGACAATGCCCTCGCTTTCCGCCAAGTGTACGGCTTCACGCAATATGGCATCTTGATCCAGCAAGCGTTCGCTTTCTTCCTCGACCAATGGTTTATGGGCCTCGCGCACCTTCATGCGGGTGGGCTTGGTGCGCCCGCCCATGGCCTTGCCCATCAGGTCGGAGAGGTCCAACATGCCGATGGAAGCCCCCGGCTGGCCTGGGATGTCAAAGCCCTGAAACGGGGAAGCCGTGTCTTTCAACTCGATGTCCACATCCCGGTCATCCATCAGCCCGTCGCGCAGTTTTTTGCGGAAGCTTTCCCGGGTTTCCGGCTTGGCATCGGGGCCCACCAGGGCGTCCAGGATGCGGTCTTCGGCGGCTTGTTCGGCTCGGGCGCGCACATCTTTGGACCGGCGGGCTTTGACCAATGACACGGCGGCCTCGGTCAGGTCGCGGACAATGCTGTCGACATCGCGGCCAACATAGCCCACCTCGGTGAATTTGGTGGCCTCGATTTTCACGAACGGCGCATTGGCCAGTTTGGCCAGGCGGCGCGCGATTTCCGTTTTCCCCACACCGGTGGGGCCGATCATCAGAATGTTTTTGGGCGTGACCTCTTCGCGCAGGCCATCATCCAATTGTTTGCGCCGCCAACGGTTGCGCAGCGCAATGGCCACGGCCTTTTTGGCATCAGCTTGGCCGACGATGTGACGATCCAACTCGGATACGATTTCGCGAGGGCTCAGGTCGGTCATGTCCCGCTCTCGATTTCTTCAATGGTGGTGTTGGTATTGGTGTAAACGCAAACCTCGGCGGCGATGGCCATGGCGCGTGTGGCGATTTCGGTGGATGTCAAGGGCTGGTCCATCAAGGCCATGGCGGCCGACTGCGCGTACAACCCGCCCGAGCCCACACCCACGACACCGTGTTCGGGCTCCAGCACATCGCCAAGCCCTGTGATCAAAAAGGTGTTGGTTTTGTCGGCCACCACCAACATGGCTTCCAGGCGGCGCAAATATCGATCCGTGCGCCAATCCTTGGCCAATTCCACACAGGCGCGGGCCAGTTGATCAGGCATTTGCTCTAGTTTTTGTTCCAGTCGCTCGATCAGGGTCAGGGCATCGGCGGTGGCACCGGCAAAACCTGCCAGCACCTTGCCACCGGCCAGAGTGCGCACCTTGCGGGCGGTGGATTTCACCACAGTGGGGCCCAGGGACACTTGCCCGTCGCCCACCAGCGTCAGTTTGTCGTCTTTGCGCACACACAAGATTGTGGTGCCGTGCCAAGAAGTGGTATCGCTCATGGGGGTGCATCTGGGGGCTTTGGTGCGGGCCCGTCAAGAGGCGGGGCAAAAAAAGCGGGAATGAAGATCATGTTTTCTGAAGATGAAATCGAGCGCTATGCCCGGCATTTGATGCTGAAGGAAATTGGCGGTGAGGGCCAGCAGCGCCTGAAACAGGCCACCGTCACCTTGGTGGGCCTTGGGGGGTTAGGCGGTACCGCCGGGCAGTATCTGGCGGCGGCCGGTGTGGGGCGTCTGCGCCTTGTCGACCCCGACACGGTGTCGCTGAGCAACCTGCAGCGCCAAGTGCCCTATGAAACCGCAGACCTGAATGCCCCCAAGCCCAAGGTCTTGGCTCGGCGTCTGCACGCCTTGAACCCCAATGTGGCCATTGAACACCATGAGCGCGCGTTTGAGGCAAATGATCTGCGGGGGGTGGATTTGGCTTTGGATGGTACCGACAGCTTCCCAGCGCGTTTTGCCATCAATCAGGCTTGTGTCGAGGCGGGCGTGACCTTGGTCAGTGGGGCTTTGGGGCCCTGGTCGGGGCAGGTGGGGGCCTTTGCGCCCCATGTGGGCGCCTATCAGCCTTGTTATGCCTGTTTCGTGCCCAGTGAACCGCCTGAAGCCGAGGCCTGTGCCGTGCATGGTGTGGTGGGGGCCTTGGCCGGTGTGGTGGCCTGTCAAATGGCGCTGGAGGCCATCAAGCTGATCACAGGTGCAGGCACACCACTGCTGGGGCGTTTGTGGATTTATGATGCCTTGAAAGCCGAGGGACGCACACTGAACATGGCCAAGGATCCAGCCTGCCCTGTATGTGCGGGGGCTGCCGCAGAAAAAAACACCATCGCCCCATTGCCCCATTAACCCGCTGTTTATGGCCTGGTGTACACTGAAGGGGATGCCCAAACGTTCACGGTCCTTGCCCCTGATGGCCTGTTGTGCGGCCCTTGTGTTGGGCGCCATGGCTCCCCATGCCAAGGCGCAAGCTCACGGCGCGGAGACAGTGCACAAGGCGCAGACGCCTTCGGGTTTGCCTGTGCCGCGGTATGTCAGCCTGCGCCATGACACCGTGAACGGACGCATCGGCCCCAGTTTGGATCACCCCATTCGCTGGGTTTTCCACCGCCAGGGCTTGCCGGTGCAAATCACCGCCGAGACCGAAAATTGGCGACGGGTGCGGGATCCGGCCGGGGACGTGGTGTGGGTCCACCGGTCGATGGTGTCGGGGCGGCGTACGGTGATGGTGGGCACAGAACCCCATGGCGGGGTGATGCTGTACAAATCCCCTGACGAGACTGCGCGCCCCGTGCTGCGGCTGGGCAAAGGCGTGATCGCCACTTTGAAATCCTGTGAGCGGCAATGGTGTCAGTTGGATGTGGGGGACAAACAGGGCTGGGCGCAGGCCAAATATCTGTGGGGCCTGGGGCGGCAGGACACACAAAGGTAAAAGACGCCACGGCCCGTTTGGAAATATGCATTTGTCGTGCTCAGGCACCATGCCTCTTGTGAAATGGGGCAGGCCCATGCTAGGCCATGGCTTTCAACAGGGCGAGACGCATGAGCCATCAAAAACAAAACCAATACAACAAACAAGAGCTTCTGGAATGCGGTCATGGTCGCATGTTTGGGCCGGGCAATGCCCAATTGCCGTTGCCCAATATGCTGATGTTTGATCGCATCACCGAAATCACCGAGGCAGGCGGGGCCCACAACAAGGGCTATTTGCAGGCTGAACTGGATATCACCCCGGATTTGTGGTTCTTTGATTGCCACTTTGAAGGTGACCCGGTCATGCCGGGCTGCTTGGGCCTGGATGCCATGTGGCAGCTTGTGGGATTTTTCCTGGGCTGGTCCGGGGCGCCGGGTCGTGGTCGGGCCCTGGGTGTGGGCGAAGTCAAATTCACCGGGCAAGTCACCCCGGACATCACCAAGGTCACCTATAAGGTCGATATGAAACGGGTGATCTTGCGCAAATTGGTCTTGGGCATTGCCGATGCGGTGATGCTGGCCGATGATAAGCCGATCTACACCGCCAAAGACCTGCGCGTGGGTCTGTTTCGGGCGGATCAAATGAATTTCTAGAGGGGACAGTATGCGCCGCGTTGTCGTCACAGGCTTAGGTATCGTTTCATCCATTGGTCAGAATGCGGCCGAGGTGACCGCGTCCCTGAAGGCTGGTCGCTCGGGTATCGCTTTTGCGCCAGAGCAAGCCGAACATGGCTTCAAAAGCCAAGTGGCCGGTGCCCCCAGTGTGGAATGGGAACAGCAGGTCGACAAACGCCACGCGCGCTTTATGGGGCCAGGGGCCGGGTGGTCATATGTGGCCATGGACGAGGCCATTGCCGACGCGGGCCTCGAGAAAGATCACGTCTCCAACCCCCGTACGGGACTGATCATTGGCTCGGGCGGACCATCGACACGGGCCATTGTGGCCGCTGCCGATACGGCGCGTGCCAAGGGACCGCGGCGCGTGGGGCCGTTTGTTGTGCCCAAGGCCATGTCCTCGACCTGTTCGGCGACATTGGCGACTTTTTTTGAGATCAAAGGCCTGAGCTATTCGATCTCGTCGGCCTGTGCGACCTCGAGCCACTGCATCATGGACGCCGCTGACCAGATCAAACTCGGCCGGGCGGATGTGATGTTCGCTGGCGGCGGCGAGGAGCTCGATTGGACCTTGTCTGTGTTGTTTGATGCCATGGGGGCCATGTCATCGGCCTATAACGAAAGTGATCCCACACGGGCTTCGCGCCCCTTTGATAAAAACCGCGATGGCTTTGTCATTGCTGGGGGGGCCGGTGTCTTGGTGCTGGAAGATTATGAGCACGCCAAGGCCCGCGGCGCCAAGATTTATGCCGAGGTGGCCGGATATGGTGCCACCTCTGACGGTCATGACATGGTGGCCCCTTCGGGCGAGGGGGCAGCGCGTTGCATGAAACTGGCCCTTGAGGGCGTGTCCGGCTCGGTGGATTATCTCAACCCCCATGCCACCTCAACACCTGTTGGGGATGTGAAAGAGGCTGAAGCGCTGCGGGCGGTATTCGGCACCGACCTGCCGCCTTTGTCGGCCACCAAGGCCCTGACCGGGCATAGCCTGGGGGCAGCAGGCACGCAAGAAGCCATTTACAGCCTGCTGATGCAGCACCATGGCTTTATCGCGCCGTCGGCCCATATCGAAGACTTGGATCCCGAGGTGGCGGATCTGAACATCGTGCGTGAGACCCGGGACGCCGACTTGAAAACCGTGCTCTCCAACTCGTTTGGTTTTGGCGGCACCAACGCCAGCTTGGTGTTTACGAAGGTTTAGAAGAACACCTCAGAGGCATGGGGCCCTAAGCGCCCATAACCGTGAGCGAAAGGAACGAAGGATGGATGCAATGACCGAGATGCAAGTCGAAAAAGGCAATTTGTTCAAAGGCAAGCGCGGCTTGGTCATGGGTGTGGCCAACAAAAACTCGATCGCCTGGGGCATTGCTCAGGCGCTCTATAATCAGGGTGCGGAGTTGGCCTTTACCTATCAAGGCGAGGCGCTGGAGCGCCGGGTGAAGCCCCTGGCAGATGAGGTCGAGGCCAAGATCCTGACCCCCTGTGATGTCTCGGACGATGCCAGCATGGATGCGGCCTTTGCCGAAATTGACAGCCAGTGGGGCGGTTTGGATTTTCTGGTGCACGCCATTGCCTTTTCCGACAAAGACGAGCTGAAGGGGCAGTACCTGGATACCAGCCGTGAAAACTTCTTGAAAAGCATGGACATTTCTTGCTTTTCGTTTGTGGCGTGCGCCAAGCGGGCGGCGAAATTGATGAAGCCAGGCGGCTCCATGGTCACCTTGACCTATTTGGGGGCGGAACGTGTGGTGCCCAATTATAACGTCATGGGTGTGGCCAAGGCCGCCCTTGAGGCCTCGACCCGGTATTTGGCCCGTGATTTAGGCCCGGATGGCGTGCGCGTGAACGCGATCTCGGCGGGACCCATCCGTACGCTGGCCATGGCCGGGATTTCCGGTGGCCGCGAAATGCTGAGTTGGAACCGGGCGGCCTCGCCTTTGCGCTCGGACACCACCATTGAACAGGTGGGTGGAGCCGCGGCCTATTTGCTCTCTGACCTCGGCGCGGGCGTCACGGGCGAAGTGCTGCATGTGGACGGCGGTTTCCACATGGTGGGCATCCCGGACGTGCCCTTGGCGGCCGAGTAGGCGTTTACTGATCCGCTCATCCTCCGGCTTGACCGGAGGATCCATCTCAAAATAAATCTTCGTAGAGATCACGCCAAGCAGGATTGAAGGCGTTGATGAGGTCGATTTTCCAATTTCTGTTCCAATGCTTTAGGCGGCGTTCGCGCTGGAAGGCAGCTTCGCGGGTATCATGCTGCTCGTACCAGACCAGAAATGTCACATCGTAGGTATCGGTAAAGCCTGATGTCAGATGATTCTTGTGCTCGTAGACACGCTTAATTAGGTCGTCTGTATGCCCCACATATATAGCGCCAAAGGGTTTGTTTGCCAGCATATAGGTATAAAACGGCATAAAGAATTTTGCTTTTGATGGATCCTCCGGTCAAGCCGGAGGATGATCGGTGTGGGAATTTGGGCGTTTTGTGACAAAAGGGCTTCTCAAAACGTGAGAATCAATGAATCTGTTTGATTGGCTAAGAATTATGGCGGGCTGCTGGCACAGCCCGCCATATATTGAAGGAAGTTAAGAGACCACTTCCTTGCTCGTTCACTAGGCCTGTTTGGCAAAGCCGTCAACAGGTCTGTCTCAGAGTTTAGTCAGTCCAAAGTGTCTCGTACGCTCATATAGGAGAATAACATGAGCAAATCACTGACCGAAACGGTCGTTTCAATCGTAAAGCTGGCTCTTAAAAAGGGCTACATGCAGCACGACATAGCGGCTTATTTCGGCATCAACCAAGGCAGGATTTCAGAAATCAATACAGGAAAAAGGGGCACTGGTATTCTGCCTGCGCCATCATTGCCTGATGATTTTCCGGGCTCAGCCTAAGTATGGTGGGGGTGGGCAAATGCCCACCCCTTTTTCTTTACTCCGCTGGTTCTTTTTCTTTTTTGCTCAGGTCTTCGCCTGTTTCCTGGTCCACGGTCTTCATCGACAGCTTGACCTTACCACGATCATCGGTGCCCATGAATTTGACCTTCACGGTTTGACCTTCCGAGACCACATCGGACACCTTGCCCACCTTTTCAGGGGCCAGTTGGCTGATGTGAACCAAGCCGTCTTTGGGGCCAAAGAAGTTTACAAAGGCACCAAAGTCCATGATCTTCACGACCTTGCCTTCATAAATCTCGCCCACTTCTGGCTCCGAGGTCAGTTGCTTGACCCAGTCCATAGCGGCCTTAATGGCATCCCCGTCAGCGGCAGCGATCTTCACCAGACCATCATCGTTGATTTCGATTTTGGTGCCGGTTTTTTCGGTGATCTCGCGGATCACTTTCCCGCCCGAGCCAATGACATCACGGATTTTGTCGACCGGGATGTTCAAGCTCTCGATGCGGGGGGCGTATTGGCCCAGCTCACCACGGCTTTCATCCAGGGCTTTGTTCATCTCGCTCAGGATGTGCAGACGGCCATCTTTGGCTTGGGCCAAGGCTTGCTGCATGATGTCTTTGGTGATGCCGGGGATTTTGATGTCCATCTGCAGGCTGGTGATGCCTTCAGAGGTGCCGGCCACTTTGAAGTCCATGTCCCCCAGATGATCTTCATCACCCAAGATATCGGACAGCACCACAAAGCCATCTTCCTCCAGCACCAGACCCATGGCGATCCCGGAAACCGGCCGAGACAAAGGCACACCAGCATCCATCAACGCGAGCGAGGTGCCACAGACGGTGGCCATGGACGACGAGCCATTGGACTCGGTGATTTCCGAGACCACACGCACGGTGTAGGGGAAGTCTTCTGACTTCGGCATCATCGGATGGATGGCCCGCCATGCGAGTTTCCCGTGACCGATCTCGCGACGGCCGGGGCTGCCCATGCGGCCCGCTTCCCCGACCGAATAGGGCGGGAAGTTGTAGTGCAGCAGGAAGTTTTCCTTGTAGCTCCCCTCGAGGGCGTCGATGTATTGTTCATCGTCGCCGGTGCCCAAGGTGGCCACCACAATAGCCTGGGTTTCCCCACGGGTGAACAAGGCCGAACCATGGGTGCGCGGCAGAATGCCCACTTCCGAGACGATGGGGCGCACTTGGTCAAGTTTGCGGCCATCGATGCGGATTTTGCTTTCCATCACCCCACGGCGCAGGATGTGAGCCTCGAGGTCTTTCAGCACGCCTGCCAGCGTCACATCATCATAGCCATCGGGGTTCTCGTCGCTGACCAACAAGGCCTCTTTGGCTTTGGTTTTGGCAGCCGAGATGGCCTCTTGGCGATCTTGTTTGCTTTTGATCTCATAGGCAGCGCGCAGATCGGCTTCCACCAGATCTTTGACCTTGCCAAAGGCTTCGGAGTTGTCCTGAGGCTCAAAGTCCCAAGGCGCTTTGGCCGCAACTTCGGCCAGTTTGATGATGCCTTCGATGACGGGCTTAAAGCCATCATGGGCCAGCATCACGGCCTCGAGCATTTGCTCTTCCGAGAGCTCGTGGGCTTCGGATTCCACCATCATCACGGCGTCTTCGGTCCCGGCCACAACCAGGTCAAGCTTGCTATCTGCCATTTGCTCGATGGTGGGGTTGACGGTCAATTTGCCATCCACGAGACCCACGCGCGAGGCGCCAATCGGACCCATGAAGGGCACACCCGACAGCGTCAGCGCCGCCGAGGCTGCCACCATGGCCACCACGTCGGGATCGTTCTCCATGTCGTGGGACATCACGGTCAGAACGACCTGGGTTTCGTGTTTGAAGCCCTTCACAAACAGGGGGCGAATGGGGCGATCGATCAGGCGGCTGACCAGGGTTTCTTTTTCACTGGGACGGCCTTCGCGCTTGAAATACCCGCCGGGGATTTTACCGGCTGCAAAGGTTTTTTCTTGGTAATTCACAGTCAGAGGGAAAAAGTCGATGCCCTCTTTTGGGGTTTTGGCTGAAACCACGGTGGCCAGCACCACAGTTTCGCCATAGGTGGCCAGCACGGCCCCGTCGGCTTGGCGGGCGATGCGGCCCGACTCAAGGGTCAATTTGCGTCCGGCCCAGTCAATGGATACGGATTTCTTGTCAAACATAGTCGTTTCCTTCGTTCGTACAGGTTTGAGGGGTTAAGCCGACATGGGGCGGTTGGGCGAATTCCCGTGCGCGCCAAAATCGAACCCCCCAAACGATAACGGACGTCCCCTGACGTCCGCTTCGTATGGTGCCTATCGTCTTAGGCCCAGGGTTTGGATCAGAGCCTTGTAGCGCCCCATATCCTTTTTCATCAGATGGTCCAGCAAACGACGACGCTGCGAGACCAGTTTCAACAACCCCCGGCGGGAGTGGTTATCTTTTTTGTGATCTTTGAAATGTTCCGTCAGATTGGCAATGCGTTCTGTCAAAATGGCAACTTGCACTTCTGTCGAACCGGTATCGTCTTTGCCCCGGCCATGGTCTTTGATCAATTCTGCTTTACGCTCTTGTGTAATCGACATCGGGTTTCTCCGTTTTTATAAACACCCGTTTGGGACTGAGCTGTCCGGCGCGGGCCTCACACAAGGCCACCTCGTCCTGTCCCGCCATGGCCAGAACCCAGCGGTCATCTCCGGTGGGATCGTGATCCAGATGCTGAGCACGCAGCTCATCACGCACATGGGGCAGAAGGGCGATGGCCCGACCTTGCCTTAAATGTGAAGCCTCGGGTCCCGTCACGGCCACCGCCGGGATGTCGTCCAGCGCGGTCGCAATGGGCACTAAGGCCTCTAAGGCTCGGCCCTCATTACACATTTTTTCAAAAGAATCCAGTGAAATTGCACGGGCCTCTGCAAAGGCCCCCAGCTGTGTGCGCCGAAGCGCTGTCACATGTCCCTCGGTGCCCAACACTGCGCACAAATCCCGCGCCAAGGCTCGCACATAGCCCCCCTTGCCACAACACATACGCAAAACGCAGTGATCGGCATCGGGGATGTCCACGACCTCGAGCGTATAAACGGTGATGGGTCGGGCTTCGAGCTCGACTTCTTCGCCATCGCGCGCCAGATCATAGGCACGCTCGCCATTGACCTTGATGGCCGAGTATTTGGGCGGCACTTGCTGAATTTCGCCTGTGAATTGGGGCAGGGCGTTTTCGATGGCCTCACGGCTGGGGCGCACATCCGAGGTGGCGATGACCGCCCCTTCCGCGTCTTGGCTGTCGGTGCTTTGGCCCCATTGGATGGTGAACTCATAGGTTTTGTCGGCGTCCATGACAAAGGGCACGGTCTTGGTGGCTTCGCCCAGCGCGATGGGCAACAGCCCGGTGGCGAGCGGGTCCAGCGTGCCGGCGTGTCCGGCCTTTTGGGCTTGCAATAGCCAGCGCACGCGCCCCACAGCGGCCGTCGAGGTCATCTCCAGCGGTTTGTCCAGCACCAACCAGCCGGTGATGGGGTTGCCTTTTTTGCGACGTCGTCCCATGTCTGTCGTCCTATGCCTTAGGTCTCGTTATTCCCAGGCGAAGGGTCATGGTCCTTGTCGGCATCCAAATCCCGCTTCACGTCCTCTGACAAAAACAGTGCGTCCATTTTCGCCGCATAATCATAGCTTTCGTCATGAAGGAATTTCAGATCGGGCGTAAACTTGGTTTCGATCTTCCGCCCCAATTTTCCCCGGATGAACTTGGCTGATCGATTCAGACTATCGATCATATCTTCAATGTCGCTGCCCCCAAGATCACGCCCGCCCAAGGGTTCGACAAAGACGGTGGCATGGCGCAGATCGGGGCTGAGGCGCACCTCGGAAATGGTGATCATGGCCCCGCGCAGGGGACCATCATAAAGCTCCTCACGCTGTAAGATCTCCACCAAGGCATGGCGGATCAGCTCGCCGGCGCGCAATTGGCGCTGGCTGGGGCCTTTGTCGGGACTCTGGTGCTTAGATTTACGTCTGCTCATAATTTAGACTTCTTGAAGTCCCTCTCATATCGAAGAGGGTAACAGGCCACGTCGGGTGAGGGGCGGAGATCTTTCGTTGGTCCTTCCGCACCCTTACCCTTACGGCGTCGGTGGGTTTGATGTCTAATCCAAGGTGCGGGTGACGGTTTCCTCGGTAAAGCATTCGATGACATCACCAGGCTGCAAGTCATGGTAATTTTCAAAGCCCATGCCGCATTCCTGCCCGGTGACCACTTCGGCCACTTCATCTTTGAAGCGCTTCAGGGTCGAGAGCTTGCCATCGTGAATGACCACACTGTCGCGCAGCAGACGCACACGCGCCCCGCGTTGCACTACCCCTTCGGTGACGCGACAGCCAGCGACCTTGCCGACCTTGGAGATGTTGAACACCTCCAGGACCTCGGCATTGCCCAGGAAGGTTTCCCGGATCACAGGTTCCAACAGGCCAGACATGGCGGCTTTGATGTCATCCAACAGATCATAGATCACAGCGTATTGACGGATCTCGACCCCTTCCCGGTCCGCGAGGTCACGCGCACCTTTCATCGGGCGCACATTAAAGGCGATGATGGGCGCGCCTGCGGATTTCGCCAGCAAGACGTCACTTTCGTTCACCCCACCCACGGCGCTGTGAATGATGCGTCCGCGCACCTCGTCGGTGCCCAACTTGTCGATGGATCCGGCAATGGCCTCGGCCGAACCTTGCACGTCGGCCTTGACGACCAAGGCCAGGTCTTTGATCTCATCGGTTTTCAGCTTGGCCATCATTTGCTCAAGCGAGCCCATAGCCACGGGCGCTGCCGATTGTTCGCGCTTTTTGCGCTGACGATATTCGGTGATTTCCCGGGCGCGCGCTTCACTTTCCACCACCGCAAAGGCTTCGCCGGGATCCGGGGCCCCATCAAGGCCCAAGATCACCACCGGTTGGGCAGGCTCGGCAGTTTTCAGCTGTTGATTGCGCTCGTCCACCAGGGCCCGCACCTTGCCCCATTGGCGACCGGCGACCACGATGTCACCGCGCTTCAGGGTGCCACGCTTGACCAACAAGGTGGCGACCGGCCCACGGCCTTTGTCCAGTTGTGACTCGATCACCATGCCTTCGGCGCGGCAGTCGGGGTTGGCTTTCAACTCCAACAGTTCCGCTTGCAGGGTGATGGCATCGGTCAGCCCATCCAAATTCATCTTTTTCAGGGCCGAAACCTCGACGGTTTGAATCTCGCCGCCCATGCTTTCCACAATGACCTCGTGATTCAGCAGGTCGGTGTAAACGCGGTTAGGGTCGGCGCCTTCCTTGTCGATTTTGTTCACCGCCACAATCATCGGCACCTCGGCGGCCTTGGCGTGGTTAATGGCCTCGATGGTTTGGGGCATGATGCCGTCATCGGCGGCCACCACCAGAATAACTATATCGGTGGCCTGCGCTCCACGGGAACGCATGGCCGAAAAGGCCGCGTGGCCAGGGGTATCGAGGAAGGTGATGCGGCTTTTGTCTTTCAAGCGCACCTGATAAGCCCCGATGTGCTGGGTGATGCCGCCGGCCTCGCCCGCCACCACATCGGTTTCCCGCAAGGCATCAAGAAGTGACGTCTTGCCGTGGTCAACGTGACCCATGATGGTCACCACCGGTGGGCGGGGTTTCAGATCTTTGGGATCGTCTTGGGCGGTGTCGAGGAAGCCTTCTTCGACATCGGATTCCGACACGCGCTTGACGGTGTGGCCAAATTCAATGGCGATCAGCTCGGCGGTGTCGGGATCAATCACATCATTGATCTTGGCCATGGTGCCTTGTTTCATCATATATTTGATGACCTCGGCGGCACGGGTGGCCATGCGGTTGGCGAGCTCTTGCACCGTGATGGCTTCGGGGATGACCACTTCGCGGCTGACGTGTTGGGCCTCGCCGGTGCCTTGCATGCGGGCGCGTTTTTCCCGCTCTTTTTCGCGGGCGCGTTTAACGGAGGCCAACGAGCGTGAGCGTTCATTGCCCTCCATATCGTTCAGCACCGATGTAATGGTCAGGCGGCCCTCGCGGCGTTTTCCGCCGCCCTTGCGCGAAGGTTTCGGGGCGCTGCGCTTGTCATTCTCGAAATCATCGCGGCGCGCATCCTTGCTGGGGCGGGCGCCACCGGCGGGCGGCGGCGGGGGCACATCGGCAGGCGAAGGCGCTTGGGGGTCAGGCTTGCGGGCCTCGGGCTTTTTCTCGGCTTTTGGCCCAGTGCGGGTCAGGCGACGCCCAGCCGAGCGCGGTCCGTCCATATTCTGTGTCCGCGTTGGCGCGTCTTCGGGGTTCAGGGCCGTGGCCGGGGAGGCGGGTTCGTCCTTGGCGGTGTCGTCTGCTTTATCTTCTGCCTTTTGCGCTTCGGCCTGCGCAGCTTTTTCAGCCGCGGCTTTGGCGGCAGCCTCTTCGGCTTTCTTTGCGTCCTCTTCCGCCTTCCGGCGGGCGGCTTCAGCCTTCTCGGCTTCGGCTTTGGTGGTGGCTTCGGCTTCCGCCTTTTTGGCGGCTTCGATGGCGCGCTGGCGGGCCTTCATTTCCTCGTCCGAGAGATGCGATGGTGCCTCGGGCTCAGGGCTTTGGCCGGGGGCCTTGCTTTGGCCCGGGCCCACCATGCGTTTGCGCTTGGTTTCCACCACAACGGTTTTCGAGCGCCCATGGCTGAAGCTTTGGCGGACCACACCGGCCCCCACAGTTTTCTTCAGCGTCAACGGTTTGCGACCGGAGGCGGATTTTTTGTCGTCGTTCTTGTCTTCACTCATGGTTCGCGATCTTCTGTTGTTGGGCATCAGCCGCTGAAAGCAGCGGCCGCAGCCAGGTTTCGGGCGTCAAAGGGCAAAAGGCGGCAAGGGTTGTGGCCAAGCGGCACCAGGCTTGACAAGCCGGACCCGGTCTGAAGGCCCCGTGTATGACATTCTCTTGGCCCAAAGCCAAGCCCAGGGCCTCAGAATCAAAGGCACCACAGACAAAAATGTCACGATCAGTGGCGTGCAGAAGCCGCAACAGCTTGTTGCGACCATCTTCGGCCCCGTCATGAGCTCCGATATAGGCACCCACTTGGCGGGCTTTCAAGGCCTTGGCCACATTTTCATGCCCCAGGATAATCTCACCAGACCGGCGGGCCAGACCCAGCCGGTTCAGCAGATCCTGGCGCAGTTGGTTTTCGATCTGTTGCGCCAAATCCCCGTTGATGGTCACGGTTTGGCGAAACCCGCGGGCAAACAGATTCTTCTGTTGCGCGGTGTTGATATGATCGCGATCAGCGCTGACCCAGACCCCGCGGCCGGGCAGGCGGGCTTTCAGGTCTGGCACCACAAGCCCATCGGGGCTCAGGGCGAACCGGATCAAGTCTGATGTCGGCCGCACGGCCTTGCTGACAAGGCATTGGCGCGTGGGCGTCGATGAGGTTCGGACCCCAGGATGACCTGCTGGGCTACATGGTGGTGTCGGCTTCTTCGTCATCGGAAGCCTCCTCCTCGGGCGTGGGCTCGATCCAGCCCAGCTTGACGCGAGCGGCCATGATCAAGTCCTCGGCCTGTTGTGATGTGACGCGGAAGTCTTCCAGGATGCCTGGCTCCCGCACGCGCTCGCCGTTTTTGGTCTCATACCAACCGCGAATGTCGTCAGGGGTCAGACCAGCAAAGTCTTCGAGCGTTTTGACGTCGTTCTCGCCCAAGGCCACATGCATGGCAGGGGTCAAGCCTTCCATGGCGATCAGATCATCAGCCACACCCAGCTCGCGACGTTTTTCATCCAAGGCGATGGCCTCTTTTTCCAGATGCTCGCGGGCGCGGGCCTGCAGCTCCTCGGCGGTTTCCTCGTCGAAACCTTCGATATAGGCCAGCTCTTGCAGCTCGACATAGGCCACCTCTTCGATGGTGGCGAAGCCTTCGGTGGCCAGCAACTGGGCGATGACCTCATCAACATCCAGTGCCTCTTGGAAGAGCGCCGTGCGTTCGGTGAATTCTTTCTGGCGACGCTCAGATTCCTCAGCCTCGGTCATGATGTCAATGGTCCAGCCGGTCAGCTGCGAGGCTAGGCGCACATTCTGTCCGCGACGACCAATGGCCAGCGACAGTTGCTCGTCGGGGACCACCACTTCGACGCGGCCTTCGTCCTCGTCCAGCACCACCTTGGCAACCTCGGCGGGCGCCAGGGCGTTGACGATGAAGGTGGCAGGCTCGGGCGACCAGGGGATAATGTCCACCTTCTCACCTTGCAGCTCTCCGACCACCGCTTGCACGCGGCTGCCGCGCATCCCCACACAGGCCCCGACGGGGTCAATGGACCCATCACGGGAAATCACCGCCATCTTGGCTCGCGAGCCTGGATCACGGGCCACCGCCTGAATGGTGATGATGCCGTCATAAACCTCGGGCACCTCTTGGGTGAACAGCTTGGCCATGAAGTCAGGATGCGTGCGGGAGAGCAACAATTGCGGCCCCCGGTTTTCCCGGCGCACGTCCATCAAATAGGCGCGCACGCGGTCACCGGTGTTGAACATTTCGCGGGGAATGGTCTGATCCCGGCGCATCATGGCCTCGGCCCGGCCCAGGTCGACAATGACATTGCCGTACTCGACGCGCTTGACCACACCACTGAGGATCTCGCCCACGCGGTCTTTGTATTCTTCGTGCTGGCGTTCACGCTCGGCTTCGCGCACGCGTTGGGTGATAACCTGTTTGGCGGTTTGGGCTTGCACACGGCCAAAATCAAGCGGTGGCAGTTCGTCTTCGTAGACCTTACCCAGCTCGGCTTCGGGGTCGCTTTTCAGGGCGTCTTTCAGTGACAGCTCGCGCTCTTCGTTTTCCACCTCTTCCACAACGGTCACACAGCGGGTGATGGTGGTCTCGCCGGTTTTGGGGTCGATGTGCACGCGGATGTCGCGCTCCGAGCCATAACGCGCCCGGGCGGCCTTTTGCATGGCCTCTTCCATGGCCGAGAGCACCAGGTGCTTTTCGATGGATTTTTCACGGGCCACGGCATCAGCAATTTGCAACAGCTCCAGCCGGTTGGCGGCAACACCTGCGTAACTCATAGGGATTCTCCGGTTGTGGTGTTCACAGTTTGGGTTTCAGGATCGATATCCACCTGGGGGGCAGATTTCAACATCTCGTCGGTGATCACCAGTTTGGCCTCGGTGATCCAACCAAAAGGCAACTCGGCCACTTGGTCATCTTCGCCATCAAGGGCGATCAAAACGGTGCTGCCCTCAATGCCTTCGATTTGGCCGCGGAAGCGTTTTTTGCCTTCCACCAAACGATCGAGGCTCAGCTTGATCCACGAGCCCGTATAGGTCTCAAAATCCTTCAGGCTGACCAAGGGCCGGTCCAGACCGGGTGACGAGACCTCGAGCACATATTCATGGGTGATGGGGTCGTGTTCTTCCAAGGCGCTCGAGAAAGCCCGAGACAGGCGCGCGCAATTGTCCACTGTCATGCGGCCTTGGGCGTCTTCGGCAAAGATCTGCAGCACCGGGCGTTTGGATCCCGTCAGGCGCAGGCGCACGATCTCGAACCCCATACCCGTGGCAACAGGTTCCAGAAGGGCAAGAAGCTGATCTTCGAAAGGGGTCTTGGTGCGCACGAGAGGTAAGGCCTTTGCCGGTTTGATGTACGAAAAAAGCGGCCACCGTTTCCGATGCCGCCTACATATTTGCCAGTATGTAGTCTGAAGATGTGGGCACTATAGGGGAAGTTCAGAAAAAAGTAAAGGCCTTTGCGTGCTGGGGTCGAGACGTGGGCTTTCCTACGCGGCGCATACAGGATATAGGCGGGCGGTGTTCTGTTGCCAGCACCCACCCGGAGTGTTTTTAATGACCCAGCCGACCCTACACCCCTATGACCAGATCCTCGAGACGGCGAAAACCTACACGGAAAATCCCGATGGGTTCGAAGATCAATTGGCTCAAGAGGACAGCGCCCTACGGCACGACATCCGGGCCGCTGGCTATAAGCTGGTGCAAACGGAATGGGTGGATTGGGATGGTGACGAAGTGCCTGAATATGAGCGCTTTGTGTTCAGAGACGGCCAACAACGCGTATTGGACAATGAAATCACCGTGACCCGCATCGACATGACCGAGGCGCGCCAGGTTTTGGAAGAGACCGGTGAGTATGATCCCCTTCTGCAGCGCATTGATCAATACAATCTTAGACGCTACCAGCAGAACAGCGCGATCGACCCCGAGGCCCTTGAAATGGAAGCGGTGTTGCTAGAAGCCCAGGGGCCGATGCTGGAGGCCGAAGACGTGCCCGCCGCCGATGTGTATACGGCTTATGCGGCGACATTGGACGAGGCCAGCAGTCGGGTCTTTGCGGGCAACGTGGCCTTTAATTTTGTGCTGTTTGAGTGGCGTCAGTAGAGCCGGGTGGGCTCGTCTAGGACCCGCTTAAGCTCACATCGAAAAACACGGGCGCACAATCACCCAGGTTTTTATCTTGATAGCGTGTGGGGATGTGGTCGGCTGGCGGGGTGCGCCAGTCGTCTGCGCTGTGCGGTTGCCACGTCACCCTGGGGTGATGGTCAAATAGGGACAGCGCCTGGTTGGCGTAATCGGCCCAATCGGTGGCAAAGCGTAGCCGCGCACCAGGTTTTGATTTTGCCAGGATCAGCTCCAGAACCTCGGCATTCAACAGGCGGCGTTTGTGGTGGCGGGCCTTGGGCCAGGGGTCGGGAAACAGAATGAACAGACGGTCCAGACTGTGATTTGGTAAAATCTCCAGAAGTTCACGGGCATCGCCCTGAAAAATGTGCAGATTCTTCAGCGCTTCTTCCAGTTGGCTATCCAGTGCTTTGATGGCGCCGTCCTCAAACATCTCGATGCCGATGATGCCCACCTGAGGGTGGGCGCGGGCTTGGCCCAGCAGATGTTCGCCGGTGCCGAAACCGATTTCCAGCCAAATCTCGTTGACATGGCTAAACCAGGTGCGGGGGTCTGTGGGGGTGGCGGGCACACGCAAACTGTCGGCGTGTTCAGCCCTCAGGGCCTGTTGGCGGGGGCTGAGTTTGCGGCCCCGCTGTCGGCCTGTGGTTTGGATTTTGCGCTGTGTCTCGGGCATGACCTGTGACGGACCCGTGCCCTTAGGCCATGGCGGTGTTGGCGCCAAAATGACGTTTCAAGCCATCCACCAAATCCAGGCGTTCCCAGCTGTAGCCCCCATCCGCCTGGGGGTCATAACCAAAATGACCATAGGCCGCCGTGCGCGCATAAATCGGCGCATTGAGGCCCAAATGGGTGCGAATGGCCCGGGGGGTCAATCCGTTCATCATCTCGGGCAGAATTTTCTCAAGCGCCAATGGGTCCACCTGGGCCTCTTCATCCAGATTGACATAGAAACTCAGAGGTTCCGAGACGCCGATGGCATAGCTGACTTGCAGGACGCAGCTTTTGGCCAGTCCTGCCGCCACCACGTTTTTAGCGAGATAGCGCAGGGCATAAGCCGCCGAGCGATCCACCTTGGTGGGGTCTTTGCCCGAGAACGCGCCACCGCCATGGGGCGCGGCACCACCATAAGTATCAACAATGATTTTTCGACCCGTCAGGCCGGCATCGCCATCGGGACCGCCAATGATGAACTGACCGGTGGGGTTCACAAACAGATCTTCGTCATCACACATCCAGCCCTCGGGCAGGCAGTTGGCGATATAAGGTTTGATCAGCTCGCGCACATCTCCAGGGGTCAGCCCGGCGGCGTGCTGGTGTGAGACCACGATTTTTTTGGCACCCACGGGACGGCCGTGCTCATAGGCCAAGGTCACCTGAGCTTTCGAGTCGGGCTCAAGCTCACTGAGGTCGCCCGAGTGTCGGGCCTCGGCCAGGGTGCGCAGAATTTTATGGGACAGCGCGATGGGGGCGGGCATCAGCTCGGGCGTTTCATCGGTGGCATAGCCAAACATAATGCCTTGATCACCGGCGCCCTCGTCCTTGTCGCCATTGGCGTCAACGCCCATGGCGATATCTGCGGATTGAGCGTGCAGATGGCATTCATACTGGGCATTGGCCCAGTGGAAGCCTTTTTGGTGATAGCCGATGTCTTTGACAGCCTTGCGGGCTTTATCCTCGAGCGAGCTGATCAGGCCCGCCATCAGATCATCTTGGGCGCGCACTTCACCGGCCAGGATGATGCGATTGGTGGTGACCAGGGTTTCGCAGGCCACACGGGCCTCGGGGTCAGCAGCCAGAAAGGTATCGACCACTTCATCAGAGATGCGGTCGGCGACTTTGTCAGGGTGTCCCTCAGAAACACTTTCCGACGTAAACAGATGATGTGCACGTGCCATAGGCTTTGACTAGCAAAGCCTCAGGGGGGCGGCAATATAAAACTGGAGATGGGTTAGTGGCTATCGTCTTCTTCGGCCAGCTCGCGCATCAGCTCGATGATGCGCTTGCGCGCGCGAGGGCTTTTGATGCGGGGAAAGGTCGAGGCAATGGCCATCCCGTCAGGCGTCGAGAAGAAATCATAGACGAATTCACTTTCGGGTTCCGCCAGGCCGGCCGCCGGCTCACTTAGCCCGTCAAAAAAATATGAAATGGGCGTGGCCAAGGATTTGGCCACGTCATAGAGCCGAGACGCCGAGACCCGGTTCGAGCCATTTTCGTATTTCTGAACCTGTTGAAACGAGATCCCCAAGCTTTCGGCCAATTGTTCTTGGCTCAGTTTCATGGTCTGGCGCCGGAGGCGTATACGCAAACCCACATGGACATCCACAGGGTTCCGGTGCGGTTTGGTTCGAGTTATGGACATATCGCGCGCTGCATCACAAATTTGTATTATTATTGGGCGGAACGCCTATATTGACAATTTTTCTTCTGAACGCAAGCTGAATAATAAGCCGACCAGTATTGCTATGAACACAATCCTATGTTTCCAATTTTCGGCAAATAAAGTGGATTTTCTTCCTGTTATCTTTACATCTCGGTAACCAAACGCGCCAGGGTTTAGTCTGTTTTCATCTGCAACTTGGCCTTGTGCTGTTATGTAAGCACTGATGCCGGTGGGTGTGGCGCGGACCATAGGCACGCCGGTTTCAATGGCGCGAAAGCGAGCTTGGTTTAGATGTTGGTGCGGCCCGATGTCGTGGCCAAACCAAGCATCATTGCTGACATTGACCAAAAGATCGGCTTCACGAGCCCCACGCATGGCTTGGGGGAACAGGGCTTCATAGCAAATCAAGGGGAACAGTGTGACGGTGTCGTTGCCCACAGGGATCTTGATGGGTGTGGGCTGGGCGCCGGGGGAAAAGCTGTCCCCAACACTGACCAGTTTTTTCAGGCCTAAACGACTGAAAATATCCTCGAAGGGCAAATATTCGCCAAAAGGCACCAAATGATGCTTGTCATATGTCTTGAGGAGACGCAGATCATCGCCCGTGACTTCAAAAACCAATAGGCTGTTGTAGTATTGATTGCCGCTGTCTTGGCGTTTGACACGATAACTGCCCACCACCAGAATTTGCCCCTCGGACAGGTGCTGGGCAATGGCCGCTTGGGCGCTGGTGTCGTCCAGCAGCGCTGTGGGGATGGCCGCCTCTGGCCAGACCAGAATATCTGCTGGGGTGTTGTCATCGGTACGGCTCAGCGCCAAATGATCAGCCAGAATTTGCGCGCGATGCTCGGGTCGCCACTTGTCGCCTTGGGTGACGTTGGCCTGTACAAACCGCAGGGTGATGTCATGCGCCGGGGCTTCGGTCGCCAAGCGCTGAACGCCCCACAGCCCACTGGCCACAAAAATGGACAAGGCCACCACAAAGGGCGCGACGCTGCGGCCCTTGCGCGGGCGCAAAGCCACCTGTAAGGCGAAGGCCAAAAAGAATGTTAAACCCGTTAGGCCCAGCAAACCAAACAAAGCCGCCATCTGGCTGATGGCCTGGCCGGGATGCCAAATGGCCCCCGGCATGTTCCAAGGAAACCCAGTAAACAATACGCTGCGGCCCCATTCCGCCAATGTAAACACCGCCGCATAGACAAAGGGCTGGGCCGAGGGGAGGCGCGCAAGACGGGTGGCGACGCCACCTGCCACCGCCCAAAAGCTGGCCAAGACCAGCGCCAACAGCAGCACAGCAATCCAAGCGAGGTCGCCAAACCGGTCGGCCTCGACATAAAAGGCATGGCGAACCCATATGACCGAGACAAAGAAATAGCCATAGCCAAAGGCCCCAGCACGCCACACCCCGGCCCAAAACGGGCGGCGGGTTTGCCGTGCGCTCTCCAGCGCCCAAGCCAGCGCCACAAAGCCAATGAACATCGTCCAGATCTGCGACCAGGGCGGATGGGCCAAAGCCGACAACGCCCCCAAACCCAGAAGCGGCAAAGCCATCCATTTCGACATCAAAAATCGGGGCACGGGCGGGGGAACTCCTGGGGGTTACGCAATACAGGTCAGGGCTCTAGTCGGTGGTCACATCCTCGTCGGGCATGGGCACCCGTTTGGCGCGCACCCGTTTGATCTTGCGGGGATCGGCATCCACAACCTCGAACTCAAAGCCCAAGGGGTGCATGATCACCTCGCCGCGCCGGGGCACACGACCGGCCAACATAAACACCAGCCCCCCCAGACTGTCGGCTTCGCCATTGTGATCATCCAGCTGCAGGGACTGCCCCACCAGATGTTCAAGGTCTTCGATGTCGGCGCGGGCGTCGGCTTCGAAACTGTTGGGGCCGATCATGGTGATGTCGGCGTCATCGGTGGCGTCGTGCTCGTCGGAAATTTCACCAAAGACTTGCTCCACCAAGTCCTCGAGCGTCACCAAACCATCGGTGCCGCCAAACTCATCTACCACCAGGGCAATGTGCAAATGCGTGGATTGCATGCGCACCAACAGATCCGCCGCAGGCATGGAGGCGGGCACAAACAGCACCTCGCGTTTCAGCTTGCCCAGCACTTGGTCCTGGGGGTTGGCGGTTTTGGCGATCAGCAGCGCGATCACATCTTTGATGTGCACAAAGCCCGTGGGATCATCCAAGGTCTCGCGATAGACGGGCAGACGGGAATGCTGCGCCTCGGCAAACAGTTGCGCCAAGTCTTCAAGAGGCGTGCTTTCTTCCACAGCCACAATATCGGCACGCGGCACCATGATGTCCTTCAGCCGAACTTCGGCAAAGGCTTCGGCGCGGGTCAGCAATTGGTGCTCGCGCAGGCTGCGGATGGTGGGGGCCGCGTTGACCTCGGCCCTATGGCCGTTGGGGGCAAACAGACGAGACAACAAGGACGGACGTTCAGAGGGGTCAGGATCAGGCATATGGGTCTTTGATGTTAAGGCGCGCAAGGATCACGCGTTCCAATGTTTCCATCTCTTCAGCTTCAGTGTCCACCATATGATCAAAGCCGTAAAGATGCAAAACGCCATGGACCACCAAATGGCTCAGATGATTGGCCAAGCTCTTGGCTTGTTCATGGGCCTCGCGGGCACAGGTTTCATAGGCCAAGATCAGATCCCCGGCGTGCAGCTGATCTGTGGGGGGGGGTGCGGGAAAGGACAGCACATTGGTGGGCTTGTCTTGGTCGCGATACTGGGCGTTGAGGGTTTTCACCTCGGCGTCGTCACTCAGACGGATGACCAGGGATTGGGGCCCGGGTTTTGCCAAATGATCTTTGGTGGCTTGGGCGGCGGTCTGGGCGATGGTCTCGGCGTCTTTCGGCCAACCCGGGGCGGTGATATCAACACTGATCATGGCTGCGGTTCTCAGGCATTTGGGGTGTTGGCCGCGTCATAGGCCGCCACGATGCGCCCCACCAGGGCATGACGCACAATGTCTTTGGCGGTCAGGTGCACGGTGGTGATGCCCTCGACATCTGCCAAAATGTCCAAAGCTTCCAGCAGCCCCGATTGTGTGGCGTCGGGCAAATCCACTTGGCTGGGGTCACCGGTGACCACCATGCGCGAGCCATAACCCAAGCGCGTCAGCAGCATTTTCATTTGCAGGCGCGTGGTGTTCTGGGCCTCGTCGACAATCACAAAGGCATTGGACAGGGTGCGTCCGCGCATGAACGCGAGCGGCGCGATTTCAATCTCGCCCGCTGCGCGTCGCCGCAACATTTGCTCGCGGCCCATCAGGTCAAACAGGCTGTCCCAGATGGGCGCCAGGTAAGGGTCAATTTTGTCTTCAAGCGCGCCCGGCAGAAACCCCAGACGCTCGCCGGCCTCGACGGCGGGGCGGGTGATGACCAATCGGCCTACAAGGCCCTGCAACAACAAAGACACCCCCTGGGCCACGGCCAAAAAGGTCTTGCCCGTCCCCGCGGGGCCAGTGGCCAGGATCAACTCGTTACGTTTCAAAACCTCGATGTAATAGGCTTGTCCGGGGGTGCGTGCCAGGATTTGACCGCGTTTGGGGACATTCACACTGGTGGCGGGGTTGCTGCCTTCGCCGGCCTTGGTGAAGGCGATGGCGGCGCGCACCTGACCTTCGCTGAGGCGGGCGTGGCTGGCGAGTGTATCTTGCAAATGGCCCAGCACGGTGTGCACGCTTTTGATGCGTTCCGGCGCGCCATGGATGCGGATTTCGCCGCCAGGGGCCTCCAAGCTGACTTCAAAAGCCCGCTCGATCAGATCCAGCCAGGCGTTTTCTGGGCCGACAAGTTCCGGCAAAATATGGCTGGGCTCGGGGATGAAGCTGTCATGGGCGGATGGGTTGGTCATGACGGTTATCTCACCAAATGGCCTTGCAAACTGTTCAAGGTGGCGCCGGTGATTTCCACATCCACAATCTCGCCCTTTAAATCTTCGGGGCCGTCCACATAGACAGATTGCAAATAGGGGCTGCGGCCCTGCATCTGGCCAGGCTTGCGTCCGGGTTTTTCAAACAGCACCGGCAAGGTTTTGCCGATTTGCTCGTGATTGAAGGCCAAGGTTTGTTCCCGCAGCAGGGCCTGCAAACGTTGCAAACGTTCCGATTTCACAGCTTCGGGCACTTGGTCGTGTTTCTCGGCAGCCGGCGTGCCGGGACGTTCCGAGTACTTAAACGAATAGGCCATGGCAAAGGTCACGTCACGCACCAGCTGCATCGTGTCCTCAAAGTCCTGATCGCTCTCGCCCGGGAAGCCGACGATGAAATCAGACGAGAGCGCAATGTCCGGCCGGGCTTGGCGCAAATCATCGATCATTTGGCGATATTCGGCGGCGGTGTGTTTGCGGTTCATCGCCTTGAGAATGGCATCCGAACCCGACTGGATGGGCAGATGCAAATAGGGCATCAGCTTCGGCGTGTCACCGTGGGCGGCAATCAAGTCATCATCCATGTCCCGGGGGTGCGAGGTGGTGAAGCGCAGACGATCAAGGCGATCAATCTTGGCCAAATGTCGGATCAGGCGCGCGAGCGTCCAACTGTTGCCATCCGGGCCCTGGCCGTGAAAAGCGTTGACGTTCTGGCCCAACAAATTGACCTCGCGCACACCATGTTGCACCAGGGCGCGAACTTCCTCGACGATGGCCTCGACGGGCCGCGAGACTTCGGCGCCGCGGGTATACGGCACCACGCAAAAGGCACAAAACTTGTCGCAGCCTTCTTGGACGGTGACAAAGGCACTGGGGCCGGTGATGGTGCGGTTCCCTTTCAAGGCTTTGAACTTGTCAGCCACATCAAACTCGGCGGCCACCCGCTCGCCCTTTTGGCTTTGGTCCAAAAGTTTGGGCAGATTTTGGTAACTTTGCGGCCCCACCACCAGGTCCACAACGGGCGCGCGCCTCAGAATCTCTTTGCCTTCGGCTTGGGCCACGCAGCCGGTGACGGCGATGGTGGTGGCCTTGCCTTCGGCTTGGCGTTTGGTTTTGTTGGCTTTCAAGCGGCCCAGATCGGAATAGACCTTTTCGGCGGCCTTTTCGCGAATGTGGCAGGTGTTCAAAATCACCAGATCTGCGTCATCAGGCTCGTCGGTTTCGCTGTAATCGCCTTTGATCAGGTCTTTCATACGCTCGGTGTCATAGACATTCATCTGACAACCGAAGGTTTTGACAAAGACCTTTTTCTTTGGGGTGCCGGTTTTTTCTGGGGTGTCGGTCTTCGGGGTTTTGATGTCGGGCGTTGTGGTTTGTCCGCTCATTCTGCGTCCTTTTCCGCCTCGTCAAGGGGAATGCCATAGAGATCCAATCGGTGATCCACCAATTTGTATCCCAGCTTGCGGGCGATTTCGTCTTTCAGTTTTTCGATCTCTTCGTTGTAGAACTCCAGCACTTGGCCGGTGCGCATGTCGATCAAATGGTCGTGATGCTCGTCGCCGGTTTGTTCATAACGGGCGCGGCCGTCGCGAAAGTCCAAACGCTCGATGATGCCGGCCTCCTCCAGCAGGCGCACCGTGCGATAAACGGTGGCGATCGAGATGTTCTCGTCGCGGGCATTGGCGCGGGCATGCACCTCTTCGACATCCGGGTGGTCATCGGCCTCGGCCAAAACCTGGGCGATGATCCGGCGTTGTTCGGTCAGGCGCAGACCTTTTTTTTGGCACAGCTCTTCGATCGTGTTCATTGCGCGTTCCCTAGGTGAAAAGTTCCTGTATCAGAGATTGATGGCCATGACGAGAGCGTCCACGCGCCCGGCCATGGTCAGGCTGTTGGTGGGATGAGGGTAATAGGCTGCTCGGCGGCCAACCTCGGTGGCGTTAAACCCATCATAAAGGCGGCGGGCGGCGGTGTTGTCTTCGGCAACCTCCAGGACCACGGTGCGCACCGCTTGGGCGGGCAACTGTTCAAAACTGTGCTGCAGGATCTGGCGGCCATGGCCTTGTCGCTGGTGGTCAGGATCAACGGCCAGGGTCAGCAGTTCCGCCTCGGGCGCACTGATCTGAAACAGCGCAAAGCCCACGTTCGGCTGCCCCCAACCCACAATCGCTGGGCGGTCGATCATCTCGGCCAGGGTGCCCGCATCCCATTTGCGCGGCCCAAAGGCGGCGGCGTGCATAGGCGCATAGGCCGATATGGTGTGGGCATCAAGCGCGATCATGTGGTGGTGACCAAAGGGCTGGACTTAGGGGGCTGGGTTTGGGCGGTGTTGCCCCTGGCGCGCGCAAATATAAGGGGCTGAGAGCACGAGGGGCTAAGGTGGCGGCGGTCAGCAGGCCCAAGGCCGTAGGCCCATCCAGGGGTTTGATGTCTGCATCAGGCCAATGGTTGTGCAGCAGCGCCGCACCCGAGCCCACGATCAGATCAGGGGCCGGGGTGGAGGCGGCAAAGTCCGCGGCGCTGATGGCTTGGGGCTCGTCTGCGGGTTGACCATTTTCAAAGGCTTGGGCGTAGATCTGACCCCGCCGGGCGTCCAACGCCACCACCACAGCACCGGGATGGACAGCGCCTGACACCACACAGCCCATGGCCACCAGCGTGCTGACACCCACGGCGGGTATGTCGAGGGCGAGAGCCAATCCCCGCGCATAGGCCACGCCCACGCGTACGCCGGTAAACGACCCCGGCCCCACCGAAGCGATGATCCGACCGAGATCTTTTGGCGTGCAGCCTGCAGTCTCTGCCACTGTATCCACCATGGGGGCCAAGGCCTCGGCATGGCCACGGCTGATGGGATCGCAGCGATCGGCCACGATCTTATCCCCTTGCGCCAGCGCCACACGACACTGATCAAGGCCGGTGTCGATCAGCAGGGTTAGACGATTTGGCACGCGTCTTCGAAGCTGAGGCGCGGTGAGCGGGGAAACAGCTTGTCCGGGTTCCCATGACCAACATTGATCAGGAAATTGGATTTGATCTCGGTGCCAGCAAAAAAGGCCTTGTCGACCCCTTCGTTGTCAAAGCCCGACATCGGTCCGCAATCTAGACCCAAGGCCCGTGCCGCGATGATGAAATAGGCCCCTTGCAGAGTGCCATTGCGGAAGGCGGTGTCGTGCTTGGTTTTGGGGTCAGTGAACCAATCTTTGGCTTCGGGGGCGTGGGGGAACAGCTGGGGAATTTTATCAGCAAAGGCCATGTCGTGGGCCACGATGACCGTGGCAGGTGCGGACATGGTTTTGTCCACATTGCTGTCCATCAGGTGGGGCTTCAGCTTATCTTTGCCGTCTTTCAAAGTGACAAACACAAAGCGCGCGGGGCAGCAGTTGGCCGAGGTGGGGCCCATACGCGTCAGGTCATAGACGGCCCGCAGCAGGGCTTCCGAAACGGGCTCGTCCTTCCAATGGGAATGGGTGCGGGCATCGCGAAAGATTTGATCCAGGCTGTCATCGGGCAATGGGGTGGCGTGGTCACCGTGCAGGTCCAGGGTGTCGGTGCTCATGGGGGGTGTCTCCTGTGTGGTGTTATTTTACATCACCGCTTCGACGCGGCTGACCTCGGGGATATAGCGGCGCAACATGTTCTCGACGCCAATTTTCAAAGTCATGGTCGAGGACGGACAGCCTGCACACGCCCCCCGCATCGAAAGATACACCACGCCGCTGTCTTCTTCGAAACGGTCAAAAACAATATCGCCGCCATCGCGGGCAACGGCGGGGCGAATGCGCTCGTCGAGAACGGATTTGATCTCCTTCACCACCTGTTGGCCGCCTTCGGAATAATCGATGTCGCTTTCGGCCTCGTCAGCGGTGCCGGTGCCCTCGCCATCATAAAGTGGCTGGCCCGAGGTATAATGATCCATGATGGCGGTCAGCACTGGGGCCTTCAGATGACGCCAGTCGATGTCGGCACCCGCTTTGGTCACCGAGACGAAATCCGGGCCAAAAAACACGGACGTGACATCGCCCAAATTCAGCAAGGCCCGCGCCAGCGGCGAGGGGGCTTGATCGGGATCGGTGAATTCGCGCGGTTCGGGGCTGACCTCGCGGCCAGGGCGGAACTTCATCACCAGCGGATTGGGGGTGTCTTCGGTTTCAATAAACATGCCCGACAGATGGCCATTTTTTGCAAAAAGTCAAGTGTGGGACTCGGGTATTCATTTATCCATACTTTGTGTAAGGTCTTGTTTTAATTGGCCAAGGCTTTGATATCGTCTTCGGAGGCATTGCCCGGCACGATCAACACCGGCAAGGCGCGGTCTTGGAACAGGCCATCTTTGTTCAGGGCGCTGACCAGCGGGCCGGGGCCAGCCTTGCGGTCCACGCCCGCGGCCAGGATCAGGATCTTGATCTCGGGGTCTTTGGCGATGGTGGCTTCAAGGGCGGTTTTCAGGTCGCCCTCTTCGATGTGGCCTTCGGGTGTGTGCTCGGCAAGGCTTTCCGACAAAGAAACAAAATGGCTCAGACGGTTTTCCGCAGAGCTCCGGGCCTCGCGGGCCACTTCGTCGCGCACGGCGGCCCAATGTTCAAATCGCGTGGGCTGAATCACACTCAGGACCACGACGGTGGCGCCGGTGTTGCGCGCGCGCAAGGCCGCGTATTTCAAAGCGGTTTCGGCCTCGGCGCTGTCGTCGGCGATGACAAGAAGTTTACGCATGGCCCCAAGGTTTCGCAAAATCGTGGCCGTGTCTAGCCTGTATTATGTCTAGCCTGAAACGTCAAAACAGGCGACCCGCCCGGTTGCTCTATGGCCTGGTTTTAACCGGGGCTTTGATCTCCAGGGTGCTGCCATCGGAAAAGGTCAAGGTCACGGGCAGGGTGTCGCCGTCTTTCAGGGGCTGTTTCAAATCGAAAATCATCAAGTGCTTGCCATGGGGTTTCAGCACCACTTCGCCTTGGGCGGGGATGCTGAGACGGTCGACGGCCACCATTTTCATAATGCCGTTTTCATGGATGTGATCGTGAATTTCCACGCGACCAGCACCGTCAGAAGCCGCGGACACCAAATCGATTTCTTGATCGCTGTCATTTTTCACCACCAGATACCCGGCGGTGGTGGTGTTTTGGCCCAAGGGCGCGCGCACGGCGGCGTTTTCAACACTCAAGGATCCCGCCCAGGCACTGAGGGGGGCAAACACCAAGGCGGCGGCAAGAAGGGTGTGGGGTTTCATTGAAGTCTCCAGATGTTTGTGAGCCGTTAGGCTTGCCAGAAGCCGACGATCTCTTTGGTGCGTTTGACAACCGGGCCGGCGATGGTGCGGGCGCGTTCCGCCCCGCGCATCAAGGTGGCGTCCAGGTGCTGAGGTTCCGCCAACAATTGGGCCATTTTTTGACGCACGGGCCCCAGACGGTCGATCAGCACCTCGGTCAAGGCGGGTTTGAAGGCACCAAAGCCTTGCCCGGCATAATTGGCCAGCACCTCGGCCTTGGTTTGATCGCTTAGGGCGGCGAAGATCCCCACCAGATTGTCGGCTTCGGGCCGGGCGGCCAGGTCATCGGGATTGTCCGGCAAGGGCTCGGGGTCGGTTTTGGCTTTTTTGATTTTTTTGGCGATGTCATCATCACTGTCTTTCAGCGTGATGCGACTGAGGTCTGAAGGATCAGACTTCGACATCTTTTGCGTCCCGTCCCGCAGGCTCATGACCCGTGGCGCTGGGCCGCCGATCAGGGGCTCGGGGATGGGGAAAAAGTCAGGCACATTGAAATCTTGGTTGAACTTGCCGGCAATGTCGCGCGCAAGTTCGAGGTGTTGTTTCTGATCCTCGCCCACCGGCACATGGGTGGCATGATACAGCAAGATGTCGGCGGCCATCAGCACGGGATAGACATACAAACCCACCGAGGCCTTTTCCTTGTTTTTTCCTGCCTTGTCCTTGAACTGGGTCATGCGATTGAGCCACCCGATGCGGGCCACACAGTTGAAGATCCAGGCCAGCTCGGCATGTTCCGGTACGGCAGATTGGGCGAAAATGGCGGCCTGCCCGTCATCAACGCCGGCGGCCAGATACGCGGCGGCGATTTCCCGCGTTTGCTGAGCCAGGGCTTTCGGGTCTTGGGGCACGGTGATGGCGTGCAGATCGACAACACAATAAAGGCAATCGTGGCTGTCTTGCAGATCCACAAAGCGCTTGATGGCACCCAGATAATTGCCCAAATGCAGATTGCCGGTGGGCTGCACGCCGGACAACACGCGGGGCATGTGATGAATATCGCTCATGACTGCGCTTGTGCGCGTTTCCCGCAAAGGGGTCAAGATCGTTTGGTATTTCGGCACACTGTCCCGACGCCATCTTGACAAAATAGGAATAAGTGTTACTCTGGCTTTTTTATTTGATTGTATTTGGAGATTTTTATCGTGACTGGTGTCGGTGCCCCTGCGGCTGGCGAAGCCCTTCTACATACACAGATGGATAACCTTGACCAAGGGCAGCGGGCCTCAGCCTTTGATGGGGCCACCCAGGCGGCCACATTGGTCACTGACCCCCCCAAAGATGTCGTATTGGTTATGGACAGTGCACACGGTTATGCCGGCTGGTCGGGAAAGGGGACCAATCCCTTATATGATGCCAAGCATTTCATACATACTCAGGGTAATGTGCCGGAGCACGGTGCAACCCTTTATGATTTGGATGATGCTGACCCGGCGTTGCTGCATAGTTTTGCCGAGACCGACAATGAATATCTTTATATCGAAAATAGGGTCTATGATCATTTGATTGCCAAGGGGTCGATCGAAGATCTGATCATCAGCGGCCACGGTCTGGGCGTTAGCTCCTATTACGGGGACAGCCTGGTGCCCATCAAAACCTTGCAAGCCATTGAACGCGCCATGGAACGCGCACGCGCAGAGGGCCATGATGTTGAGATTGAAAACAGCATTCAATTCCCCGGCTGTGGTTCGTTTAGGCGTCTGGATGAAAATGAAATTGCCTATATGCGGGATTTCAGTTTGCGCACAGGCATCGATCTGACGGGGCAGTTGGATAGTGTGATCGTTGGCCAAGGGGGCTCACTTGATAGCAAGGTTATCACCAAGGATTCCTATCGCGTGACCTTCAAGGATGGCATTCCCTATATTGACTTGTCTTTACATCAGCCGGAACACAACAGCCACTACAACGGTCAGATCAGGTCTAGTCTATATGATGGGGCCGTTGAGTTGCGTTATTATATCCCCGAGTACGCACTCGACATCGTCAATCGTCCAGGTTTTGATCCTGACGATTTCGCCAGCTACCAAGAGCAAGCTTTGGACAATATTCGAGACCTTCATAAGGAATACAACGAGGTCTATTTTGGCAACGGTTGGCTTGAGACCCACATTGGAGTGACGGCTGAACAGGCAGCTATGAACAAAATGGTCCGCTTTCGGTATTATGAAACCGGTGGTGTCGAGCAGCCCCAAAATGCGTGGGCTCAGAAATGACGACTGTGGATGGGCCTGCTTCTCAGCATATCCTGGAAAGCGCCGAGCGCTACAGTGCTCCCCAGGGGGCTTCGGCTTTTGAAAACGTGGAATCGGTGGCGGGTGTGCGGAATCATCCCAAGCCCGAAAACGTCATTATTCGTTTACATTCCCGGCATCACACCGAGCGCGGGTTTGAAAACGAAGACATCTCAAATCCCTTCGTTGAACTTTTTTACAAGGACTTAGCCAACAGCAACAGCGACTGTTATGAATGTGGTGCCCCCCAATACAGTTATGATGATCTGAGTGTTCAGGAAGCGGCCTGTCTGTCCCAGTCCGATGCGGAATATGAGTTTATCGAAGACCAAGTCTATCAGCACCTCGTCACAAACGGTTCCATCGGGACCTTGATTATATCAGGACACGGCACAGGGAGTGGAGGTCTGACCAGTGCACACTATGGTGATGAGGTTCTGCTGCGGCCAGCGTTGCAAGCGGTGGAGCGAGGTCTGAGGCGTGCCCAAACGGAATGCCCCGAAGTGACCATAGAAGACGGTGTTCATATCTTAGGGTGCAGCACCTTCAAATTCCTTGATGAAGACAAAAATATAGCCTTCGCCCGTGAGTTTAGCGTGCGAACGGGACTCGAGCTCAAAGGTGAGATTGAGGACACTCGGGTTGTAAGCGGTGGGGGGCGTAACGGTTTTGGTGCTGTAAACGCTCAGCACAGTGTGCGCTATCACACCGTGGTCTTTAAAGATGGCATTCCCTACGTCGATTTGCGCCCCTTCTCGTCGGACTCCTCCACGCTGTCTTATGGGCCGGAGACGGGGCAGATTGATGGCATTTCGTATGCTTGGGGCGATACCGAGGTGATTTATAGGGTGCCTGAGTATGCCCTTGATATCGTCAACACTCCAAATTTCGATCCAGACGATCTGGCCTCTTATCAGGAAGCGGTTCTTGATGTCATGGCACAAGACCATGGTCGATACGGGTTTTGGCTTCAGGATCATGCGGGCGTCACGGCCGCCCAAGCTGAAATCAATGCCCAAACCCATTCACGGCTATTTCAGTCAGGGGGAACATTTCACCCCGATGCGATGTGGTCAGACCGCTAACCCCGGCGGCGCAGGGCCCCCAGAATTTGCTGGGGCGTGATGGCCTTCAGGCTGATGGTCAGCACCAGATACACGCCCCCTGACAGCACCACCAATACGGCAATCGAGATCACCGAGGGCAGCCCCCCGGCATCGAAATGTTTGGCCAGCATGCTTGAGACCAACAGGGCCATGGCCATTAGGCCCACGCAGCTCAGCGCCATACGCACCAGCCGCACCTTGCTGTCGGCATCCAGGCCAAAGTCGCCGCGCCGCTTCAGGGTCCAGATCAGCAAACTGACATTGACCCAGGCCGCCAGGGCCGTGGCCATGGCAATGCCCACATGCCCAATCAGCGGAAACAAAATCAACGAGCCGATGATGTTGGTGGCCACGGAACAGCTGGCATAAATCAATGGGGTTTTGGTATCTTCTCGCGCGAAATAAGCAGGCGTGAGCACCTTGATCAGCACATAGGCCGGCAAGCCCATGGCAAAAAACGACAAGGCCCGAGCCGTTTCATAAGAAGCCGTGCGATCAAAGGCCCCGCGCTCAAACAGCGGCACGATGATTTCAAGCGGCACCACATACAGCGCCACCGCACACGGCAAGGTCAGGAACATGGCAAACTCGACGGCCCGGTTCAGCGCCATGCGGGCCCCCACATCATCATTATGGGCAAAGCGTTGCGAAAGCGCGGGCAGCAGCACCATGCCGACCGCAATGCCCACCACACCCAACGGCAATTGGTACAGGCGATCGGCATAATATAAATACGAGGCCGCACTGGCCTGATGGGTGGCGATGATGGTGCCCACCAGCACATTGATTTGGGTGACACCTGCCGACATGGCCCCCGGCACCGTCAGGGCAAAAAACTGTTTCACCCGAGGAGTGATGCCATAAAAGCGAAACGGCAACAGGATCTTGGCGCGCTTAGCGGCGGCGATCATCCACAACAGCTGCAACCCGCCTGAAACCACCAAAGCCCAGGCCAAAAAGCGCCCGGTGGTGGCTTGGTCAACGTCGGCGATATGGGCGGCCACCAAGGCCCCGATCAGCATGATGTTCAACAAAATGGGCGCAGCCGCCGGGGCGGCAAACCGCCCCATGGCGGTCAGCACACCTGCGTATAGCGCGCACAAACCCATGAACAGCAAATAGGGAAAGGTGATGCGCGCGAGCTCGATGGTGAAAGCAAACTTGGTGGCGTCGTCTTGAAAGCCCGCCGCTACACCGCCCATCAACAGCGGCATCCAAATGACCACAGCAATGGAAAACACCAACAACACACTGGCCAGCAAAACCTGGGCGGTCATGGCAAAGCGCCGGGCGGCCTCGGGGCCCTCGACGGCGTGGGCTTTGGAAAACAAAGGCACAAAAGCGGCCGAAAAGGCCCCTTCGGCAAACAGAGAGCGAAACAGGTTGGGGAAGCGCTGGGCCACCACAAAGGCATCATTGACCCAACCCGCCCCCAAGACCGCCGCCGTCAGCACATCGCGCACAAAGCCCAAAATCCGGCTGAGCAAGGTGAAAAACCCCACGACCGAGGCAGAACGCAGCAGGCTCATGAGGTGGGATCCAGCAATTGGGCGGCGTCTTCAGGCTCCAGAATGGTCAAAAGATCCGCTTTCAGGCGCGCCCGGGCGTTCATGCTCATGTGGGGCAGGGTCCCTTCGTGTTGGACATAAAACACATCCACGGCCCGCGGGCCATATTTGTCGATATGAGCCGATAGAATATTAAGATTGTGTTGGCTGAAGCCATGGGCGAGCTCTGATAGCAGCCCAGGCCGGTCTCGGCCGGAGACCTCGATCACCAATGCCCGCTCCGAGGCCGTGTCGTCAAAGGTGACCACCGGCGAAATGGCCATGGCCCGCGCACGACGGCTGAGGGGGGGTGGGGGGATGGGCGTGAAGTCCACCTCATCTTGCGGATCCTGGATAGAGGTCACCAGCGTGTTCAGCTCCGCCAGCAGACGATCCAGGCCCATGGGGTCCTTGGCGCCAAAGGCCTGCCCCCGGCGGTCTTGTAGCCAAAAACTATCGACGGCCATATCGCCTTCGGTGCGGATGCGGGCGGCCATCACACTGGCCCCGTGACGCGCCATTACCAATGTCAGGCTGGCCATCAGACCACCGTGATCGGGCGCGATGATGTCCACTTGGGTGGCGTCGTGCAGGCTGTTGGTGGGGGTTGGCGTTTGCAATCGCGCCCCCGGCACCAAGGGGTGTGGCAGCGTGTCGGACGATTGGCTTTTGCCACGAAAATGATCTTCCGTGTTGTGATACAGCTGGGTCATCAAACTGCCCTTCCAGCTGTTCCAAACCTGCGGGCCGACAGCCTGCATATCCATCACCGTCAGAACCATCAGTTGGCGTAGGCGATTGGGCGTTTTCACAATGGCGGCGAAATCCTTGACGGTTGAAGGGTCGGCAAGGTCGCGTTTTTGGGCCACCTCGCTCATCAGCAAATGATGCTGCACCAGCCAGCCGATGCGTTTGATATCGCGTGGGGGCAGGCCCAGACGTTTGGCCGCCCGGCGTGCTCGGCGTGCCCCGGCGGTCAACTGATCACCGGTCCCCTTGCCCACATCATGCAACAGCACCGCAAGCTTCAAGATATGGCTGTCTTCGATCTTTTGCATGGCCTCGGTGCACAGGGGGTGGCTGTCAGGGTGCTGTCCGGCTTCGACCTCCAGCAAAATGGCCAAGGCCCTAAGGGTGTGTTCGTCCACCGTATAGGCGTGGTGCATGTCAAACTGGCTCAGGCCGGTGATGCGGCGAAACTCCGGCAGGAACCAGCCCAAAAACCCGGTTTCATGCATCAACCGAATGGCCCGCATGGCGTTGGGGCCGCGCGCCAGCAAGCTCAGAAAACGGGCGCTGGCATCGGGGTCTTGGCGGTCCTGAGACTTCAGACGCCGCACCCCGCGTGCCACCGCCCCCAAGGTTTCGGGGTGGATGTCTAGGTTGTGCTGAGCCGCCAGGTCGAAAATGCCCATCATATCGGCGGCGGTGTCACGGAAGGCTTTGGCGGCCACTCGTAAACGTCCGCCGTGATGGCTGATATGACTGCTGATGCCTGGGGCCAGACGGGTGATGGGCCCTGTGATGGGAGTGGCGTTCATATCTTCAAGCCGGGTGCAGACGATGCGGGTCAAGGTGCGCACCTGTTGTGTGGTCCAGAAATAGCGATGCATCAGGCGCTGCACGCCGGTGTTGTCCCCATCGCCAAAGCCCATAGCCTGGGCCAAACGGGGTTGCAGATCAAAGGTCAGACGATCCTGGGCTCGGCCGGTCAATAGATGCATATGAAAGCGAACGGTCCATAAAAACGTTTGCCCGCGCGCAAACAGCCGACGCTCGTTGGCATCCAGAACAAAGGGCAGGGGGTTCTTGGCTTCAGGTGCCAGCGCACTGACAATCCAATAGAGCGTCTGCAAATCGCGCAAACCTCCGGGCCCGGATTTCACATCGGGCTCTACGGCAAATCGCGCGGCGCCGGCTTTTTCATGGCGCTCGTCGCGTTCGGCCAATTTGGCTTCGATAAAGGCGGTTCGGCGGGCTTTGTCGCCCATATGGGTGCGCACACAGGCCATCAACTCGTCCGCCATATGCCGATCCCCCCACAGCGGACGGGCGGTCATCAAACTGGTCAGCGCGGTGTGGTCCTCATCGATCAAGGCCAGCAAACTGTCAGGTGTATGCACAGATTGGCTGAGACGATAGCCACTGTCCCAAAGCGCATTGACAAAGGGGGTGATGCCGTCAGTGACCTCTTGGGTGGGTTGCAGGATCAAAATGTCCACGTCGGAAAATGGGGCCAAATGTCCCGCGCCATAGCCGCCAGTGGCGATGACACACAAGGCGGGGTGCAGATGTTGTTTTGCCAAGGCTTTGACAGTTCTATCCGTCAGTTTGGCCAGGCGCTGGGCGGCCTTCAGACCGCCGGTGCTGTGCAAAAGGGGCATGACGGCCTTGAGGGCCAGGGCGTGGGGGCTGTCGGCAGGCAGGCCGGGCATCAGGCCCCCTGACCCAGTGTGGTCTTGAGTTGATAGAGCGCCTCGAGGGCGGCCTTGGGGCTGAGGTCATCGGGTGTGATCTCGGCCAACATCTCAAGGGTGGCTTGGTGCTCGGGGCGAAGGGCCGCCTCGGGTTCGGGCGCGTGCGCGGCGGGCGCTGTAAAGAGCGGCAAGGCGTCCTGGCCCGAGACCGGGCTTTGCTGTTCAAGACGGTCCAGAACTTGCCGGGCGCGGCTGACGACAGCACGGGGCACGCCAGCAAGCTTTGCCACCTGCACACCATAGGACCGGTCGGCAGGTCCCCGACCCACGCTGTGCAAAAACACCAGATCTCCCTTCCACTCTTCGGCTTTCAGGCTGTGGTTTTCGCAAGCCTCCAAGGTGTGTTCGAGGTGGGCGAGCTCGTGGTAATGCGTAGCAAACAGGGTGCGCGCTTGGTTTTTGCTGTGCATGGCCTCGGCCACGGCCCAGGCGATGGCCAGGCCATCATAGGTGGCGGTGCCGCGCCCAATTTCATCCAAAATGACCAGGGATTTATCCGTGGCCTGGGCCAGGATGGTGGCGACCTCGACCATTTCCGCCATGAAGGTCGACCGCCCCCGGGCCAGATCATCCGCCGCCCCCACCCGACTGAACACGCGGTCCACCAGACCGATATGGGCCTCTGTGGCGGGCACGAAACTGCCCATTTGCGCCAAGATGACCAGCAAAGCGTTTTGCCGCAAGTATGTCGATTTCCCCGCCATATTGGGCCCGGTGATCAGCATCAAACGCGGCCCTTGGGCCCCGCGGCCGTCCAGGTGGCAATCATTGGCCACGAACTCAGCGCCCGTGCGTTTCAAATGGGCCTCGACCACAGGGTGACGCCCGCCGCTGATGACAAAGGCCTGGCTGTGATCAAGGCTTGGGCGGGTGGCGTTCACCTCTTCGGCCCAGGTCGCCAAGGCCATCAACACATCAATTTCGGCCAAGGCTTCGGCGGCCATGTGAATGGTCTCGGCGTGGCGCTGCACCTGATCGAGTAGCCCCGCAAAGATTTCCTGCTCGCGGGCCAGGGCGCGATCCCCCGCCATGGTGATTTTGCTGTCGAGTTCCGAGAGCTCGGTGGTGGTGAAGCGCACCTGGTTGGCCAGGGTTTGGCGATGAATAAAGGTCGATTGCCAGTCCGGCATCATCAGAGTGTCGGCCTGTTTGGCGCTGACGTCGATGAAATAGCCCAGCACGCCGTTGTGCTTGATTTTCAGGGTGCTGAGCCCGGTTTGGTTTTGCAGGTCCGATTGCAAGGTGGCGATGATGCGGCGGCTTTCGTCCCGCAGAGTGCGCAGCTCATCAAGCGCTTGGTCGGCACCCTTGCGCACAAAGCCACCATCCCGGGCAAAGGTGGGCAGCTCGTCAGCCAAGGTGCGGCTCAGAGCCTCGAGGATATGTCCCAAGCCTGGATTTTGACTGTGGCTGATGGCCTTGGTCAATGCTTGCAACCGCGCGGGCAGGGGTTTGGGGCGGAGGGGTTCGGGGATTTGGGTCAAGGTTTCGGCCAGGCTTTGGGCCGCTTGCAGCCCCGTTTGCAGAACCCCCAGGTCTCGGGGGCCACCACGGTTTAAGCTGAGGCGCGTCAGGGCGCGGGCCATATCGCCGGCAGCCTTCAGGGCTTGGCGCACTGTGGCGCGGATCTCAGGCGTCTCGAGGCCAAAGGCCACGGCGTCTTGGCGGGCGGTGATCGCCTCAAGGGTGCTGAGGGGGCGGGCCAACCAATCGGCCAAAACACGCCCGCCAGCCCCGGTGACGGTGCGATCCAGGCTGTGCAGCAAACTGCCATGGCGCTCGCCCGATTGGGTTTGCAGCAACTCAAGCGAGGTGCGTGCCGCCGCATCAATGATCATATGGTCTTGGGATTTGATCTGGTGAGGCGGGTTAAGGCGCACGGCCTCGCCGGGTTGTGTCAGGGCGATGTAGTCGAGCACCAGCCCAAGCGCCGAAAGCTCGGCGGTGTTGAAGTCGCCATAGGCCTCGAGGCTTTTGACGCCATAGGTTTGCTCGATCAGACGCTCGGCCGTGCTGCGTTCGGCCTTGGCGCGTGGGCGGGGTTGGACAGGGGCCTCGATCAGCTCAAGGGCCATTTGTAGATCTGGATCTTCCCAATGGGCGTCACTGATCAGCACCTCGGCGGGATGAAGGGCACTGAGATGGGCGGCCAGTTGATCGGCTTCGATATGCTCAACGCTTAGGTGACCGGTGGAGACCTCGGCGGCGGCAAGGGCATAGGTGGATCTGTTTTTTGTCACCGCCACCAGGCGGTTGCGCTGTTTGGCCTCGAGCAGTCCATCATCGGTCAAGGTGCCTGGGGTGATCACCCGCACCACATCCCGGCGCACGACGGCCTTATAGCCACGCTTTTTGGCTTCGGCCGGAGTTTCCAATTGCTCACAGATGGCCACGGTGTGCCCGGCGCGGATCAGGCGGGGCAAATAGCCCTCCAGGGCATGCACGGGCACGCCGGCCATGGGGATGTCCTCGCCCGCGTTTTTGCCCCGCTTGGTCAGGGCTATGCCCAAGCACGCGGCGGCGGTGACGGCATCGTCGTAAAACAGCTCGTAAAAGTCGCCCATGCGAAACAGCAACAAGGCCTCGGGGTGTTTGGCCTTGGCTTTGAAATATTGTTCCATCACAGGCGTGGTGCCCGGCGGCATGGTGGGTGGTGTGGGTGCGTTCATGGGGGCAGATTAGCGCTATTGCGGTGGGCTTAAAAGCGTTTCCGACCTTCTTTTTCAAATTCCTGTTGTGAAGCGGGGACGCACTGGCTAGTTTGGCGCCCTGAAAAATCACCACATTCGGGATGGATGCCTTATGCCCACCAACAAATACAACATCACCGACGAAGAAGCCCTGGCCTTTCACAAATATCCGAAACCAGGAAAAATCGGCGTCGAGGCCACCAAGCCCATGGCCACGCAACGCGACCTGAGCTTGGCCTACTCCCCTGGTGTGGCTGTGCCTGTACGCGCCATCGCGGAAAACGAAGACCTGGCGTATGACTATACCTCCAAAGGCAATTTGGTGGCGGTGATCTCCAACGGGACGGCGATTTTGGGTCTGGGGAATTTGGGGGCCTTGGCCTCGAAACCCGTGATGGAAGGGAAATCGGTTCTGTTTAAACGCTTTGCCGATGTGGACAGCATCGACATTGAGCTGAGCACTGAAGACGTTGATGAGTTTATCACCACGGTCAAGAACATTGCCCCCACATTTGGTGGTGTGAACCTCGAAGACATCAAAAGTCCCGAATGCTTTATTATCGAAAGCCGCCTGCGCGAGATTTGCGATATTCCCATTTTCCATGACGACCAACACGGCACGGCCATCATCGCGGCGGCCGGTTTGATCAACGCCTGTCGCATCACCAAACGCAAGGTCGAAGATCTGAAGATCGTCTTGTGTGGTGCGGGGGCGGCGGGTATCGCCACCATCGAGCTGATCAAAGCCATGGGTGCACGTCACGAAAACTGCATCGCCGTTGATAATATGGGTGTGATCTACAAGGGCCGCACCGAGGGCATGAGCCAGTGGAAAGCGGCCCACGCCATCGAGACCGACAAGCGCACTTTGGCCGAAGCCTTGGACGGGGCGGATTGCTTCATTGGTCTGTCGGTGAAAGGGGCGCTGACGCCAGAAATGGTCAAGGGTATGGCCAAAAACCCGATCATTTTCGCCATGGCCAACCCTGATCCTGAAATCACCCCCGAAGAGGTCGAGGCCGTGCGTGATGATGCGATCGTGGCCACGGGTCGGTCAGACTATCCGAACCAAGTCAACAATGTATTAGGTTTTCCTTATATTTTCCGAGGCGCTTTGGATGTGCGGGCGCGCACCATCAATGACGAGATGAAAATCGCTGCCGCCCGCGCCTTGGCGGATTTGGCGCAGCAGGATGTGCCTGACGAGGTGGCGGCCATATATTCTGGCAAGCAGCTTAAATTTGGGCCGAAATATATCATTCCCACGCCGTTTGACCCGCGCCTGATTTGGTACATTCCCCCATACGTGGCCCAAGCCGCCATGGACACGGGCGTTGCGCGCAAACCCATCAAGGATATGGATGCCTATCGCGATGCCTTGGCCCAGCGCCAGGACCCGACCGCGAGTTTGATGCAAAAGATCTCGGCCACCGTACGCGCCGAGCCCAAACGCATTGTCTTTGCCGAAGGTGAAGAGCCTGCCGTTATCCGCGCGGCTTACGCGTTCCAGCAGCAAGGTCTTGGCAAGGCCATTTTGATCGGTCGCGAAAACCAGGTGAAAGACAACATCCATCGCTTGGGCTTGGACAACGAGGTTGATCTGCAGATCGTGAACGCCAAGCTGTGGGACCACAACGCCGAATATGTGGAAACACTGTACAAGCGCCAGTGCCGCGAAGGGCTGTTGCTGAGGGATGTGCAGCGCTTGGTCAATCAAGACCGCAATGTTTTCGGGGCCAGCATGTTGGCCCATGGTCATGCCGACGGGATGGTCACTGGTGTCACCCGTAACTTTGATGTGGCCCTGACGGATGTGCGCTCGGTGATCGACCCGATCCCCGATGGTCGAGTGATGGGCATGACGGTGGCCATCACGCGGGGTCGGCCCGTGTTCATTGCCGACACCCATGTGGCCCAGGTGCCGGAGCCTGAAGAGATCGCCGAGATTGCCATTGAAACCGCCAACGCCGTGCAACGTTTGGGCATTCAGCCGCGGGTGGCGATGATTTCCTATACCAACTTCGGTAACCCTGACAGCGACCGCGGCCAGCGGGTGCGTGCCGCCGTCGAGGAGCTGAACCGTCGCGGGGCAGATTTTGAATACGAAGGCGAGATGAACGTCGATGTGGCTTTGGATCCGAACATCAAAAAGATCTATCCGTTCTCACGCCTAACGGGGCCTGCCAACATTCTGATCATGCCGGCCATTCAATCGGCCAGCATTTCCGCCCGGATGTTGCAATCCATGGGCGAGGCCACGGTCATCGGCCCGGTGTTGTTGGGCCTTTCAAAGCCTGTGCAGATTTGCCGTTTGGCAGCCCCTGTTTCAGATATTGTCACCATGGCGACCATCGCCGCCTATGACATCTCGCGGCACTAGGCGGCTGTGTCCGATGTGGTCTTTGATGTGTTCAGGGGCCCGCGCACAGCCAACCACCAGGCGATGATCACCGCGGGCACCCCCAGCGCAAAGGTATACAGGAAGAACACCCCATAGCCCCCCAACAGGGCCGTGGGCGCGACGCCAACCTTGGCGGCGCCTTCGGCCAAACTGGGGCCACCCAGCGTGGGAAACAGCATAAGATAGGATGCGGGCAGGTGGCGGGCCACGCCCTCGACAATGGCACCCGAGGCCCCGCCCAACAGTTTGCCCGGCAAGGAATAAACCGAACTGAGCAAAGCATATTGCGTGGCCGTGTGTTTGTGGTTCACGAGGCTTGACATAAAGGCGATCAAACAGGCCCCGGCAAAGCCCGAGAAAAAATTATCAATGCCGATGGTCACAAACAGGGCGGGCAGAGAGTGGCCCTGGGTGGCCAGCCAGAAAAACAACAGATTGGTCACCGCTGAGCCCACGGCTCCCCAGAAAAACGGCCAACGAATGCCATAGCGCGTGATCAGCACCCCGCCGGTGAACACCCCCACCATGGAAGCGATGACGCCGAAAACCTTGCGCACCTCGGCAATTTCGGTCTTGGAAAAACCAAGATCGAGGTAAAAGGGGTTCATGATGGTCAGGGTGAAATCCGTTAGACGATAGAGGCAAATCACCGCCAACAGCGCCACGGCCATCCAGCCATAACGCCGAAAAAAGTCCGCCAAGGGGTCGAGGAGAAAGGCCCGCACGGACAGTTGGACCCGTTCGGTTTTGATATCGCCCTCGGGCACGGGGGCCAACAGGGTTCCCAGAAGGCCCACGGCCATCAAGCCCGCCATCAGCGCATAGGCCCCGGGCCAGCCCAAAGGCTCGGCCAGCAACAGCGGCAAGGCACCGGCCACAATGATGGCCAGGCGGTATCCGGCCTGGTAAACAGCCGCCATGCTGCCTTGCAGACGGTCCTCGGCGGCCTCGATGCGCCAAGCGTCAATGACGATATCCTGGGTGGCTGAGGTGAAGGCCACGCTCACGGCCAACAGCGCCGTCAGGGCCAAATTGCCCGACGCCCCTGTGCCCGCCACCGTCAGCAATAAGCCTATGATGAGCGCTTGGCAGACAAGCATCCAACTGCGGCGTTTGCCCATCAGGCGACTGAGGCCAGGAATGGTCAGGCGGTCCACAAACGGTGCCCACAACACCTTGAAGGAATAGGCGAGCCCCACCAGGGAGAAAAGCGCGATGGCCTTCAGCTCGATGCCGTCTTCTCGCAGCCAGGCCGACAGGGTGTCCGCCACCAACAAATTTGGCAGGCCGGCGGCAAAGCCCAGCAGGGCCATCGCGATCAAGGGGCGTTGGGTATAGACCCTTATGGCTTCGGCAAAGGATACAGATTTGACCATACCCCTTTGTTCCATGGAACTCAAAAGGGGCCAAGCGGTTTTCTGGGATTGGGGATGGCTTTAGATGGCCGAGGCGCTGGGGCCGTGATGGGTAAAACGCGCCAGAACGCCACGGAAGTCTTCAAGTGTTATGGGTTTGGCCAGAAAATCATTCATGCCCGCCTCCATACACGCCAGGCGATCACGATCAAAGGCATTGGCCGTCAGGGCCACGATGGGGGTGGTGCCGCCCTGGGCGCGGTATTGCCGTGTGGCCTCGAGGCCATCCATTTCCGGCATACGCATATCCATCAACACCAGGTCATAATTGCCAGTTTCGAGATGGTGCAGGGCTTCACGGCCGTTTTCCGCTAGGTCAAATGTGCAGGTGTGCGCCGCCAACAGGGCCGCCGCTAGGCGGGCATTGACGGGATTGTCTTCGGCCAGCAGCACGTGGACGGCTTTGCGGGGGGCGGGCGTATTGGTATTGGCGGCATGCAGTTCCATGGCCACACCCTAGCAAACTGAGCTTAAAGAACCCTCAAAGCGTGATGTCACTGTAATCGATCTCCTGGAAATCGGGAAAATCGAATAGGCGTCGATCGTCACAGCTTTGGGCGCGGGCTTGATTATTCTGAATGGTGGTTTGCTGCTGGGGGCTGAGATCGAGTGTGTATTGCCGCGCTTGGCATTGGTCTTTCAGGAAGTTTTCAGCATCCTGATGGCGACTGTGGTTATAAGGAATGCGTTTTTGGCGCTTGAATATATCCTTGAGACTGGCGTGCAGCACACCGCCGAGTGTGGTATAATTGGTTTGCCGATACTCCCCTAAAAATATACTGTCCTCGGCAATGATGCGCTCGTAAGTGGACAGGGTGACGGCCTGCTCCTCGGGGTCTAGGCGACCATCCCCATTGTCATCAAACCGATCAATGAAGGCTTTGGCCTCGGCCTCGGAGACGCCATCGTCTGTAGACCAAATCCAATCGTTCCAATGCTTTTGGCTGCTTTTGTCTGTGTCGGCCATGCGATTGAAAAACAGAGCGCGTTTGTCCTCCACCGCTTCCGGCATCATACCCATGATGTCTTCTGCGTCTATCGACAATGGTATGGATGGTGATGTCGTCATATTTGCTCTTCTCATGCGTTATGGCTGGAAGTGATAGCGCAAGTCTTTGAAAACGGAAAGGTCTCGGGGCACACTTGCTTGCAAGTCAAACGGTCACAGCTGGGGTGGCCGTTTGGGGTGTGCCGGCTTCCAGGCGCCGTAGCGATAGCGCCTCGGCGATATGCACTCGTTTGATGCCATCATGACCGTCCAAATCCGAAATGGTGCGCGCCACCCGCAATATGCGATGCCAGCCGCGCGCGGTTAGGCGGCCTGCCTCCGCGGCCTTGGCCATCAAGGCGCGGCCCCCTTCGTCGGGTGTGGCCACCTGATCGAGAACACCGCCGTCTGCCCGAGCATTCAAGGCATAGGGCGCATCCAAACCATCGTAACGCGCGCTTTGGGCTTGGCGGCAGGCCCGCACACGGGCCGAGACCTCGGCGGTGCCTTCTTGGGGCGGGGGCAGAGCCAGATCGGCAGGCGTGACAGGGGGCACATCGATTTGCAAGTCAAACCGGTCCATCAGTGGCCCCGAGACCCGGGCCTGGTAATCGGCAGCACATTTGGGACCTCGCTTACAGCTGACCCCACCCCAGCCGCCATGGCCACATCGACACGGGTTCATGGCCGCCACCATTTGTACCCGCGCGGGGAAGGTGACATGGGCATTGGCCCGGGCCACCATAATTGTGCCGGTTTCAAGGGGTTGGCGCAGGCTATCCAGCACCTGGGGCGAAAATTCGGGCAATTCATCCAAAAACAACACGCCATTGTGCCCCAAAGACACCTCGCCCGGCTTCACGCGCGCACCACCGCCCACCATAGCGGCCATGCTGGCCCCGTGATGAGGCGTACGAAACGGCCGATGACGACTAAGCTGCCCCCGTTCCAAAACGCCCGCCAAGGATTGAATCATCGAGGTTTCCAATAGCTCGGCCGAGGTTAAGGGGGGCAAAATGCCCGGAAGACGCGCGGCCAGCATGGATTTCCCTGATCCCGGTGGGCCAACCATCAACAGATTGTGTCCACCCGCGGCTGCGATCTCGAGCGCGCGTTTGGCGGTTTCCTGGCCTTTGACGTCACGCAAATCGGGTGCCTCTCCGCCCTCCAGCAGGTCGCCGGGTTCAGGAGCTGACAGCACCTGTGTGCCTTTGAAATGATTAACCAGCGCCAGCAAACTGTTGGCGGCCAAAATCGACATATCCCCGGCCCAGGCCGCTTCAGGTCCGACGGCTTCGGGGCAGATCAGGCCAAGTTCGCGTTCATTGGCGGCAACAGCGGCGGGCAGGGCCCCCGCCACGGGCGCGATGCGACCATCAAGCCGCAACTCACCGATGGCGGCGTAACCCAGCAAGGCATCGGTCGGGATTGCGCCCATGGCGGCCATTAGCCCGAGCGCGATGGGCAGGTCATAATGAGAGCCCTCTTTGGGCATATCGGCGGGCGCCAGGTTCACGACAATGCGTTTTGGTGGCAGCGATAACCCCAGTGAAGCAAAGGCCGCCCGCACCCGCTCGCGGCTTTCGGCAACGGCCTTGTCGGCCAGGCCCACAATGGCAAAATGCGGCAGACCGCCTGCCAATTGCACCTCGACGTCCACCGGTTTGGCGGTGACGCCCTCAAAGGCGAAGGTGGTGATCCGTGCCAACATGTCTGAGCCTCCCACCCCTTAATAAGGCACAGGGTGGCTGAGACGTCAAAAACAAAAAAGGAACGCGTGAGGCTTGACATGATCTGATCTCATGTATATGAAAAAATCATGTAATATATTTGGGAGAATTAAAAATGGGCAGTGGTGGACAGAGTGTCGGGGCGCAAGGGGCAGGTGAGGCCGTGTATCTAGAGGGGTATCGAGAACCTGATATTCCCCGTCGTGGCGGTGTGCCTGCGCAGGGTGACCCTATTGATCTTCTGACGGCAGAGGATGATTTTGCTAGGTTATTTAAGCGCGCGACTTTTGATCATGGTGTGAAGCAGGAATATACCTATAATCATTTGGAAGAAAAATACGAACAAGGGTATATTGAATCCGGCGATAACCGTGATCGGTATACACTTCCAACCATTCATAAATTTATTAGAGATGCAGACCTTTATGGCTCGGTGGACGAAATCGGGCAGTATTCAAAAGACGATGTGGGTTTGTATGCCTTGCACCAGATCGGAGAAGAGCACGCAGCCAGCCAAGACTGGATCCAGTCGATGACTGAAACGGTTGGGGACAAGATCGAAGCCCTGCAAGATAAAATCAATAATTATAGCAGAATAATCAGTGAGTTAAAAAAGGAAATAAAAAACGGGGGGGACAAGATTGAGCTGGGCAGGCTTATTCAAGGCCTTCTAGATAGGCAGGTGCAGTACGGTGGGCTAATCACTCTCCTAAAAACCAACCTGCCCATCGAGATCACCAAGCGCGAGAACGTGGCCGAGACCCGTATTCAGTTCTACGAGGCCATGGCCGAGGCCAGCTTTGACGGGGAAGAGGTTCGCCTTGAGCGCAAAGGGCGTGGCGAGGCCTTTGGCGGGTCTTTTTCGGAAAAGGGTGTGGGGGCGTTCTGGAGTGCTGATACATACCAGCAGCTTTACAACCCCACGGCGATGAATGTGGTCAGAACCCCAAACCCCGATGACCAGCCCAACGATTGCGAGTGTAACCTCGATCCCATCATTAAACGCTTCGAGGACGTACAAGCTAACTACCGCGAGCCTACGCTCGAGGATCTGATGGGCACCGATTAGGATCCCTCAATCACATCCCAGCATTTGGCCAGGGCGTTGGGTCCGCCCAAATCGCGAATGACCACGGGGCCGGTGGGCGAGGTGACATTGATCTCGGTCAAATAGGGGCCAATGACGTCAATGCCCACCAACATGAGGCCGCGACCTTGCAATTCTGGCCTTAGGCGCGCGCAAATCTCCCGGTCATGGGCACTGAGCTCGGCCAGTTCGCCGCGCCCCCCAACAGCGAGGTTCGAGCGCACGTGCCCCGCCGCGGGCACCCGGTTCAGCACCCCACAGGGCTCGCCATTTACCAGCACGATGCGTTTGTCCCCGCCCGCGACCTCGGGCAAAAAGGCCTGGGCAATCAGGGGCTCGCGATCACGGGCCAACAGCATCTCGAGCACGCTGTCGAAGTTGCTATCGCCGGCGCGCAACAAGAACACACCCCCGCCACCCCAACCATAGAGCGGTTTTAGCACCACGTCCGTGTGACGCGCGCGAAAGTCAGCCAGGGCCTCGGGGTCGCGGGAGATCAAGGTGGGCGGCATCAGATCAGCAAATTGAGTAACAAACAGCTTTTCAGGGCAATTGCGCACTTCGGTGGGGTTGTTGACCACGCGTGTGCTGGGGGGCAATTGTTCGAGCATATAGGTGGTGCTGAGATAGGCCATGTCAAAGGGCGGGTCTTGGCGCAGCCAAACCACGTCAAAATCTGCCAGATCCCGCACGGCGGCTTCGCCTTCCCCCAGCCGATCTGGTCCGAGCACCACCGGTTGCATACGGGCAAAGATGCGGGTGCCGTCTTGCGATAGGGCTTCGGGGGGGTAGTGCCACACCTCATGTCCGCGTCTTACGGCCTCGGTGATCAGGCCATAGGTGGTGTCGGTTTTCGGATTGACACCCATCAACGGGTCCATTTGCACGGCTACACGAAGGGTCATGGTTGAGGCCTTGTGGGGTTGGGGTGGCAAGGTTTAACGCTGACCTCAGTAGGGTTTGACATCCGCCAGCACCACCACCCGCTGGACACCGCGCACCCGGGCCAAAATTTCTGCGGCACGGCCCAGCTCTTCGCGGGTGCGCGCCCGGCCCAGCAGATACACAACCCCGTCATAGACCTCAATGGCGAAATTGATCGAGCGCACATAGGCATCACCCGTCAAGGCCGCCCGCGCCTGACCCGCGAGCCAACTGTCCATGGGCCGGGATGCGGCGGTGGTGCTGATCTCCAGGGCGTTTTCAATGCGGCGGGAATGGGTACGATCATAGGCGATTTTTTCGGCTACCTTTTTGGCCTCGGGCGTGGCCACGGCGCCCACCAAAAGCACCGTGCCCTCGGCGGCGCGCACGCGCACAAAAGAAAAGTCATGCTCGCGGTCAAGGGCCAAACCATTGCGCACGGCCTGGCCCGCCGAGATATCGGTCACGCCTTCTTCCACCGGCCGATCTTGGGCGGCCAAGACGCCACCGGTGCCCGCCACGGCCAAACAGCCCGAAAGCGGGATCAACAGAAGCAAAACCAAAAACCGGGTGATCATACCGCCAGGCTATCGTGATCCGTGGGGTGGGGAAAGGTGTATTTGCGGGGTGTATTTACGAGGCGCTAAGGCCGCCAGGCATCCGCCAGGTGGTGGGGCAGGCGGCCGGGGCAACAGATAACGGCATCAAACCGCATATCCAAATCTGCATATTGGGGGTGTTGGGCCAAAAAGGCCTCGGCGGCGGCCAGGATACGGGCCTGCTGGTGGGGGGTGATGGCCTCGAGGCCATCGCTGTGCTGTTGGCGCGCTTTGACCTCGACAAAGATCAACAACCGTCCACGCCGGGCCACCAGGTCGATCTCGCCCACCGGGGTTTTTACCCGAGAGCCAAGAATCTTGAAGCCTTTCAGCCGCAAGGCGGTGGCGGCAGCCAGCTCGGCTTTGCGGCCTTTGGCCTCGGCGGCTTGGCGCTTGGCAGAGGGCGCAGGCTTAGCCATTTTTTAGCTCAACCGCCCGAGCATAGAGGTCACGTTTGGGGATGCCGGTGGCCTTGGCCACATGGGCCGCGGCGGCCGAGGGGGACATTTCGGCGAGTGCTGCATTCAGCGCGGCATCGATATCAACCTCAGGCGTTGTGGTGTCATCGGGTGGGCCGATCAGCACGACAATTTCCCCGCGCGGGCTCTCAGCCTCATAATGGGCAATGATCTCGGGCAGGGGGCCGCGCACGCAACTCTCATATAGCTTGGTCAACTCACGAGCCACCGCCGCGGGCCGGGGGCCAAAGACCGCTACCATATCGCGCAAACTGTCCAACAGGCGGTGGGGACTTTCATAAAAGATCAGGGTCGCATCCGTCGTGACAAAGCGTTGCAAATGGCTGCACCGCGCGCCGGATTTGGCGGGGGGGAAGCCTGCAAACACAAAGGGCTCAGGCGGCAGGCTCGATACCGACAAAGCGCTCAGCACCGCGCTCGGACCCGGGATGGGGATGACGGGGTGGGCGGCCTCAAGGGCTGCGGTGACCAATTTATACCCAGGATCGGAAACCAGGGGCGTGCCCGCGTCGGAAATCAAGGCCAGCGCTTGGCCCCCTTCCAGGGCCGCCAGCACTTGATCGCGCACGCGGGCGGCGTTGTGCTCGTGGTAAGGCTTCATGGGCGTGCTGATGCCGTAATGTTTCAACAGCTTGCCGCTGGTGCGGGTGTCCTCGGCCAAGATCAGGTCGGCGCTGCGCAAAACCCGCAAGGCTCGCAGGGTGATATCCTCGAGATTGCCAATGGGGGTCGCAACAAGGTATAGCCCTGGCGACAGCGGGGGTGTTTGCATGTCCGCAACAGAAACATCAGGAGTGACCATGATTTCGACACTTTCACGGACAAGGGCCTGGGCTGTCCAGTGCTTTCTCCTGGTGGCCATGATTTTTACTCTTGTGGCCGGGGCAGCGCGGGCCGAGGCCACACGCGTCGGCCTCGTGTTGCCCTTGTCGGCACAAACGGTGGCGTTGAAAACCGAGGCGCGCGGGCTTTATGACGCGGCGCTGTTGGCCACCTTTGATGCGGCGGACGTGGAGCTGGTGTTGGTGCCCAAAGACAGCGGCACCGATGACGCCACGGCGCAGCGGGCGCGGGCGCAGCTGCAAGGCCAGGTGGACATGATTGTCGGGCCGTTGTTTTCCACCCAAACCACCGAATTTATCGATCTGGCCGTACCCATCCTGAGCCTGTCCAACAACCGCCGTTTGGCGGCCCCTGGTGTGTATCCGCTGGGTGTCGCCCCCGAAGATGAAGTGACGCGCTTGATGCAACACGCCTGTGCCTTGGGCTGGCGACGGGTGATGATGTTCGCGCCCAAGGGCGATCTGTTTGATCGCCTGGAGCCCAGTGCCGTGGCGGGGGCCGATGCCTGTCCGGGGGCGGCGTTGATGGCGGTGACCTTCAGTGACACGGAAAACGGCATCAAAAATAGCGCCGAGACCTTGGCGAAGATGCAGTCTGCCTTTGATGCGGTTCTTTTGCCTGTGGGCGGGGCCCAAGGCCGTGCTGTCATCCAAAGCTTGCGGGCGGCGGGGATGTCGCCCGAGGATCTGCCAATGATGGCGTTGTCGAGTGTACGAGATGGCCACCCTCATCCCGCCCTGAGGGGAGTGGTGATCGCGGGACCGAACCCTCAAGACCGTCAGGCCTTTGAGCGTCGGTTCTTGCGCGCCTTTGGTCGCCCGCCCACCCGGTTGTCGGGGCTGAGTTATGATGCGGTGATGGTGGCGGCGCACCTCAGCCGCCGCCAGGACCCCGAGGCCTTGTTCACCCCCGGTGGCTTTGCCGGGGCCGATGGGCGCTTTCGTATCAATCGCGATGGGCGGGTGACGCGGCGTTTGGCGGTGCTGGCCAATGGGCCACAAGGCTGGACCCTGCAGGCGGGCACCACGACACCGCCGCCGGTTGCAGACCCGAACCCTGCGCCTGCGCCCGTGCCTACGCCCGAGGTGCGCATGGCCCCCATCCCCGATGCCGCTGAAACGCCCATGCCGCCCCGCGCCCCGCAGCCGGGCCATGACTCACAGCCAGGTCTAAGCCGTCAGCCGCAGCAGAACATGATCCAACAGCCGCCGGCCCCGGCCCGTCAGGCGCAAACGCCCCCCGAGCCGGCTGTCGCCGAGCCCGCGGCCACGCCCGAGGGTGAAGAGATCTCCATCGACGAGACCTTCTTCCGCTAATTGTCTCAGCGTTTTGGGGTCTATCGCGAGGGCGTGCAGGCGTGCGGCCTCGACGCCTTCGTCTAGGCGCAAACCCATAATCAGGGCTTCGAGCGCTTGGTCGGTGTCCGATAAGGGGTCTGGCGGTTTTGAGCCTGTGCCGGTGGTGCTCACGGCCTCGACATAGGGTTTGGGTTGCAGATGGGTCTCGGTGGCCAAACGCTGACCATCAAGGGTCAAGCGTCCATGAGCCCCGGGGCCAAGGCCAAGCCAATCATCAGATTGCCAATAGAGCCGGTTGTGGCGGCTTTGGGCGGCAGGGTGGCGGGCGAAATTCGAGACCTCATAATGGGTAAAACCCGCCCCCCTTAGGGTGTCGACGGTGATGTCATACAGGGTGCTGGCGGTCTCATCATCAGGGGGGATCAAATCGCCACGGTCTTGTTGACGCGCGAAGGCGGTGCCGGGCTCGATGGTCAGGCCATAAACCGAAAGATGATCGAGATCATACCGAAGTATGTCCTGAAGTTCGGCGTGCCATTGCGTCGGCGTTTGGCCTTCACGGGCGGTGATCAGATCCACCGACACCCGCGGGAACAACACCAAAGCATCTTCGAGCGCCGCCAAACCCTGTCGCACGCCGTGATCGCGGCCTAAGCGCTTCAGATCCGGATCATTTAGCGCTTGCAGGCCCAGGGACAGACGCTCGATGCCCGCCTGGCGGATCTCGGCCAGGCTTTGGTGGTCGGTGGGATTGGCCTCGAGGCCGATTTCCAGATTGTCGAGCGGAGGAAACAGGGCGCAGACCTGGTCGATCATCTTGGCCAAGGTGGTTGGCGGCAACAAGGACGGCGTGCCGCCGCCGAAATGCAAACTCGTCAGGGGGCGTGGCCCCAGCCGCTGTCGCCAATGGTGCAGATCCGCCAAAATGGCGTCCGCCAAGGCCTGATCATCGCCACGGGCCTTATAAACATTGAAATCGCAATAGGGGCAGATGCGCCGACAATAGGGCCAGTGGATGTAAACCCCGAAAGCGGGCATGTCTGCCATGCGCTAGGCCCCCAACAGGGTCTTCAGCTGGCGGAAGGCATCGGCGCGGTGGCTGATGGCGTGTTTGTGGTCGGGCGCCAGCTCGCCAAAGGTCTGGTCATAACCATCCGGCGTGAACACCGGGTCATAGCCAAAACCATTTTCGCCCCGCGGTGGCCAGGTGAAGGTGCCGTCTACGCGCCCCTCGACCACATGTTCACGACCATCGGGATAAACAAGCGCCAGGGCGCAGATGAAATGGGCGGCGCGGTTGTCGGTGTTTTGGCTTGTCCAAGCGCTGTGCACCTTGTCCATGGCCAATTTGAAGTCCTTGTCCGGTCCTGCCCAGCGGGCGGACAACACGCCGGGGTCCCCCCCAAGGGCTGTCAGGCAAAAGCCGCTGTCATCGGCGAGCGCGGGCAGGTTGGCGGCGTGGGCGGCGGCGCGGGCTTTGATCAGGGCGTTGCCCGTAAAGGTGTTTTCGGTTTCGTCGGGCTCGGGCAGGCCCAGGCTGCCAGCGGTGATGACCTCTTGCACCATGCCCCTTAATAGGTACGCGATTTCACGGGCCTTGCCCGGGTTATGGGTGGCGATCACAAGTTTATCCATGGGCGTCCTCGTCATCAGGCCTTCACCACCAGCGACACCCCATCGCCGATGCTGGCCAGGGTGTGGTGCACACGGGGGTCTTGGTGGATGTGGTGGGCCAGGGTGCGCAGGGCCACGGTTTCGGGGTCGGTGATGGTCTCGTCGGCCACCTGGCCTGACCACAACATGTTGTCCAGCATCATCAACCCACCAGGGCGCAATAGCGTCAGCCCGTGTTCGTAATAGGTTTGATAGGTTTCCTTGTCGGCATCAATAAAGATCAGATCCACCTGACCGCTCAGGCCATCATCCTGCAATGCCGGCAAGGTCTCTTCGGCCGGTCCTTGGCGGGGGCTGATCAAATGGTCAACTTTGGCCTCTTGCCAATAGTCTTGGGCTTGGCGCAGATATTTATCCGACAGGTCACAGGCATAAAGCTGGCCTTTGTCATCGTGTATTTCCTTCAGGACCAGGGCCATGGCCAGAGCCGAATAGCCGGTAAAGGTGCCGACCTCGACAATAGTTTTCGCCCCCATCAGCCGCACCATCAGCTGCATAAAGGCCCCTTGCTCGGGGCTGATTTGCATGCGGGCACGGGTGCCCATGGCGTTGGTATCCTGGCGGCAGCGCTGCAGTTCGGGGTGTTCGCGCACGCCCAGGCGCTGCACATAGCCAAGAACATCATCAGACAGCATAAAGGATCGCGACATAAGACCTCCGGTGGTTGTCCCCTGGGGTGGCAGTCTGGCGGGGAAAGGTCAAGGCTGGTGACGACGCGGGGAGGTCTAGTTCTGCAAGGCGGGCAGGATGCGCTGACGATACAGGTCTTCGTCAATAATGCCGACAATGTGAAAGCGCACGATGCCGTGGCGATCCACCACAAAGGTTTCTGGCGCACCCGAGACCCCCAGCGACAAGGCCACCTCGCCTTTGGGATCAAGGCCCACAAGGCGGAAGGGATTGCCCTCGGTTTTCAACAGGCGGTCGGCTTGGCTCCAGGTGTCTTTGTACAGCAGGCCGTGGATGGCCAGACCATCCTTTTGAATCTGCATCAGGGTCGGGTGCTCGACACGACAGGGCGCACACCAACTGGCCCAAACGTTGAGCAAATAAGGGCCGCTGGCTTGGGCCAAATTGACCTCGGGGCCAGCGGGGCTCGGGGTCATCAAGGGTGGCAAGGTTTGTCCCAGCAGCGGGCTGTCGCGTAGGCGCGGATCCTTTTGCAGGCTGCTGATGCCAAACAGCCCCACCAGGGCCAGGATGGCCAAAACTGGCAAGAAGGCCCACCAGCGTTTCATTGCTCTTGTGCCTTTGTATTGACCGCCCGTTGCGCCCGCCGATAGGCCCAGCGCGCCTGCAGCACCAGCCCCCCATAGACCACCACCATGGCGACAAAGCACGGCCAGACAAAAGCGCCATAGCCCCCCATGCTAGGATCAAAGCTCATCGGGCGCGCTCCGCCAATTTCAAAAACGCCTGCCGCCGCAGCACAAGGGTGCGAATGCGCAGCAACCAGACATAGCCAAACCAAGCGGCCACACCCGCCGCCATCACCAATAAGGGGGTCAACATCTCAGGATGAATGGCCGCGCCCCCTTTGCGCAACAGGCTGGCGGGTTGATGCAGCGTGTTCCACCAATCGACAGAAAACTTGATGATGGGCAAATTGATGGCCCCGACCAAACAGACGATGGCGGCAATGCGGGCGGCCAAGGGTTCGTCATCAATGGTGGCGTGTATGGCCATGTAGCCAAGATAAAACAAAAACAGCACCAGCATGCTGGTCAAGCGCGCGTCCCACACCCAATAGGCCCCCCACATCGGCTTGCCCCACAAGGCCCCCGTGAACAGCGCCAAAAAGGTCAGGCTGGCCCCAATGGGGGCAGCGGCGCGGGCTGCCAGATCCGCCAGCACATGCCGGAACACCAGCCCCAGAACCGAGGCCACGGTCATCGCCCCATAGACCCCCATGGCCCACCAGGCGGCGGGCACATGCACATACATGATGCGGGCGGTGTCGCCCTGTTGGTAATCGGGCGGGGCCACAAAAAGCGCGAGGTAAGTCCCCAACACGATTAATCCCAAGGCCAATATCCCCAACACAGGCGTCAGCCAGCGGGCCAGGCCCTCGAACCGGGCGGGATTGGCGAAATACGAAAACATCACGGCACTTTTAGCCCGAGAGCACCACGCCCACAAGCGACAGATGCGCGCAGGCCAGCAATTCTTAGAACACATCCAATTCTTAGGACACACCCAAGGTCAGGATAGGTCTAAGGCCCGCAGGGCCGCAGCAATGCCCAGGGGGCAGAGCACAACCGCCATCAGGGTGATCGCTACCACCAGTCCCCAGGCACCTGGGCGTTCGGGTACGCCAGCCCCAAACACCGCCAAGGGCACGTACAATGGCAGGGCCAAGATCGCCATCACCACGCCGGGGCGGCGCGAGGCCACGGACAAGGCCGCCGCCAGACTGCCGATGGCGGAAAAGCCCAGGCCACAGACCGCAACAATCGCCGCCCAAGTCAGGCTTTGGGCGGGCGGCAGGCCCAACATGATGCCATAGACCGGTGTGATCACCGCAAGCGCCAGCCCCTGCGCCAACCAATGGGCCACGATTTTAACACCGGCCACCACACTCAGGTCCAAGGGGCCAAGACACAGCTGACTGAGGGCGCCGGTGGCATCGTCATGACGCCATTGGGTCTCGAGCCCCAAAAGTGTCGAAAGCGCCAAGCCCACCAGCAACACCGTGGGCGCTAAGATCCGCAGCTGGGCCAAATCGGGACCCAAGGTCAAAGGGGCTAGAACTACCGTGGCGGTGAAAAAGGCCAGAGGGGCCAACAGCCCGCCACCGCCACCGAACGACAAGGCGACCTCACGACGCATCAAGGCCAAAAGCGGGCTCATACCGCCACCGTGTTCAAATCAAGGGGGATCAGGGGCAGGTCCACCGGATCATGGGCGGTCATGATCAGGCTGCCGCCGTCATTGAGGTGCTTTTGGAGACGTGAACACACAAGGGCGCGGGTGTCTTGGTCCAGCGGGCTGAGGGGTTCATCCAAGATCCACAACGGACGTGAGCTGTTCCACAAACGGCTTAGGGCCACACGGCGCTGCTGGCCCGCTGACAACACCCGACAGGGCAAGGGCAACAAGGGGTCGAGCCCCAAAGCCTTGGTCCCCGCGGTGGAGAGCGGACCTTGAAACCACTGGGACCAAAAGCGGATTTCATCGGCGACGGTGCGGGTGGGGGTCAGGCCATCGCGATGGGCAAGATACAACAGATGATCGATGCGATCCTCGGGTGGCAGGGGCTGATCGCCAAGACGAGTGACCAGTGTGCCGTGGGCCGGACGGATCAGGCCAGCGACCATGCGCAACAAGGTGGTCTTGCCAACGCCGTTTCGCCCGGTGACCAGCAGCCCCTGGCCTGGGCCCAGATCGAACTCAAGGCCCGAGAACAACAGCCGATGCCCCCGTTGGACACTGAGGTCCCGGGCAGACAGATGCAAAGATGGTAAAGTCAAAGCCATAAACAGGCGGTATCCGCACAAAACCGCCCCGTCAAGCGCCACACCCCATAGACGGATCGCCCAAGGCACGATAAAACCCGATCATCAAAACCCATGACGTCTTTATGGACATCCGGCTAGCGATGATCACATCGACGTCCCATGATCCTGTTGTCAAAGGAGACACCATGCCCTCTATCGATAGCTTCAACGCCAAAAAAACCTTGACCGTCAATGGCAAGGACTATGTGTATTATGACCTCAAGGCCGCCGAGGAGGGGGGCCTGAAAGGCATTTCCCGCCTGCCCAACACCCTGAAAGTGTTGCTGGAAAATCTGTTGCGCCACGAAGATGGCGTCTCGGTGACCAAGGCCGACATCGAAAATGTCGCCAAATGGCTAGAGAACAAAGGCAAAGACAGCCACGAAATCGCCTTCCGGCCTGCGCGGGTGTTGATGCAAGACTTCACCGGGGTGCCGGCGGTGGTGGACCTGGCGGCTATGCGGGATGCCATGTCGGCGCTGGGTGGGGATGTGCAGAAAATCAACCCCCTGAACCCTGTGGATCTGGTGATCGACCACTCGGTGATGGTGGACTATTTCGGCACCGATCAAGCCTTCGAGAAAAACGTCGCCCGCGAATATGAACGCAACACCGAGCGCTATCGCTTCTTGAAATGGGGCGCGACCGCCTTTGACAATTTCAAAGTGGTGCCGCCGGGCACTGGGATCTGCCACCAGGTGAACCTGGAATATCTGGGCCAAACCGTTTGGACCGGCACCGATGATGGCAAAGCGGTGGCCTATCCCGATACCGTGGTCGGCACCGACAGCCACACCACCATGATCAATGGCCTGGCCGTTCTGGGCTGGGGTGTGGGCGGTATTGAGGCCGAGGCCGCTATGCTGGGCCAGCCCATTCCCATGTTGATCCCCGAGGTTATGGGCTTTGAGCTGACCGGCCTGATGCCTGAGGGCGCCACCGCCACCGACCTGGTGTTGACCGTAACCGAAATGCTGCGCAAGCAGGGCGTGGTGGGCAAATTCGTCGAGTTTTATGGCGAAGGTCTGAAGCATATGACCCTTGAGGACATGGCCACCATTGCCAATATGGCGCCAGAATATGGAGCCACTTGTGGCTTCTTCCCCATCTCGGATTCGACGGTGAAATATCTGAAAGCCACCGGCCGCGATGACGATCGCGTGGCGCTTGTTGAGGCCTATGCCAAGCAACAAGGCATGTGGTGGCAAGTGGGGGCGCCCGCGCCGGAATTCACCGATAGCCTCAGCCTGAATTTGGCTGATGTTCAACCCTCTTTGGCCGGGCCGAAGCGGCCCCAAGACCGGGTCGATCTGAAGAACGTTGCCAACAACTTCAAAACAGCCATGGAAGGATTCGGCAAAACCGACGAGCTGACCCGACGCTTTGATGTCGATGGCGAAGACCATGATCTGGGCCATGGTGATGTGACCATCGCGGCCATCACCAGTTGCACCAACACCTCGAACCCCAGTGTGTTGATCGCCGCTGGTTTGGTGGCGCGCAAGGCGCGGGCCCTCGGTCTGATGCCCAAACCGTGGGTGAAGACCTCGTTTGCGCCCGGCTCGCAGGTGGTGACGGATTATATGGAAGGCACGGGCCTGCAAGATGACCTGGATGCTTTGGGTTTCAACCTGGTGGGTTATGGCTGCACGACCTGTATCGGCAACTCGGGCCCACTGCCCGAGCCGATTTCCAAAACCATCCATGCCAACGACATGGTGGTGTCGTCGGTGTTGTCGGGCAACCGCAACTTCGAAGGTCGCGTCAGCCAAGACGTGCGCACCAACTATTTGGCCTCGCCGCCGTTGGTGGTGGCCTATGCTTTGGCGGGCACCGTGCAAAAAGATATCAGCCAAGAGGCACTGGGCACGGACAAAGACGGCAAGGATGTGTTCCTGAAAGACCTGTGGCCCACCAATCAGGAAATTGCCGACATTCAACGCCAGGCCGTGACCTCGGAAATGTTCCGCAAACGCTATGGCCAGGTCTTCAAGGGCGACGAGCAATGGCAGGACGTGAAGTCCCCCAGCGGCGAGACCTATGAGTGGCAAGGCACCTCGACTTACGTGCAGCACCCGCCCTATTTCGAAGGCATGCCCAAGGTGCCGGCGGGCATTGAAGACGTCAGCGGCGCGCATATCCTCGGTCTTTTTGGTGACAGCATCACCACTGACCACATCTCACCAGCGGGGGCGATCAAGGCCACCAGCCCGGCGGGTAAATATTTGACCGACCATGATGTGCCGGTGTCCGAGTTCAATTCCTATGGCGCGCGGCGCGGCAACCACGAAGTGATGATGCGGGGCACCTTTGCCAACATTCGCATTCGCAACCAGATGCTGCGGGATGTCGAGGGTGGCTATACGCTGCACGTGCCATCAGGCGAGGAGATGTCCATTTATGACGCCGCCATGGCTTACCAAAAGGTGGGCACGCCCTTGGTGGTTTTTGCTGGCAAGGAATATGGTACGGGCTCGAGCCGGGACTGGGCCGCCAAAGGCACGCGGCTGTTGGGTGTGCGGGCCGTTATCGCCGAAAGTTATGAGCGCATTCACCGCTCGAACCTGGTGGGCATGGGCGTGTTGCCCCTGCAAATGCCGGAAGGCGGTTGGAAGGCCCTGGGCCTGAGCGGCCGCGAAACCGTGGCGATTTCGGGTCTGGCGGATCTGAAGCCGCGCATGATGGTGCCGGTGGTGATCACCATGGCGGATGGGTCGGTGAAAACCGTCGAGACCACCTGCCGCATCGATACGGAAACCGAGATGATGTACTACCGCCACGGCGGGGTTTTGCTCTATGTGCTGAGAAATTTGGCTGGCGTTTAAGGCGTAAAAACACGGGACCTCACGCAGCTGTGATTGGACTTTTCGCGCGTTTTGGCGTAGGGTTAGATCATCGGATGCATTGGTCATCTCGACAGTTTTGGTCCTGACACTATTAACGGCTGCCCTTCTCCGGGCAGCCGTTTTTTATGTGGGTTATGACAGTTGCCGTTTGGCTTGTGTGCGTATAGGGGCGGGGGCGTTTGCTCCACTTGCTCTATACGGTCTGCCGATGAGAACTCTTTATGAATAACGCTCAGGAAAAGTTGCGGCCCCCGAAGGGCCCCGGAGGGCAAGTCTTGGAAAAGTTGCGGCCCCCGAAGGGGCCGCAGGTTCCAGGGCAGGAAACGCTAAAGGATTTGTCGGCCGGGGGAACCTGGTGGGGGCTGGGGGGCTGGGTGATTGCCAGGTCATCTCCTCGGCCGACACATGTGTTATCGCACCGCTCTTCGGCAAACCCGGGGCGAAAATGTGGCAAGACTGTGTTTTCTATGAAATCGGCGTTAGAAGGGTTAATGCTTGCCATTATGCCTTGTGAAATAAAGAATTATGGCGGTTACGCCTGACCGGCAAAGCTGTGGTATACTGATCAAATGACCGTGCCGTTTGCTACACCTCATGCTGCCGCCCCCATTGTGTTTGATCGTACGGAAATGAACGCCATTTTCAGGCTCTATGCCCAAATGGTCAGTGCAGGCGTCTGGAGGGATTATGCGCTCGATTTCCTCAAGGACGCGGCGATTTTCAGTGTTTATCGCAAGCACACGGAATATCCGCTTTATCGTATTGAAAAACGCCCAAGCCTGCGCAAGCGCCAGGGGGCCTATGCGGTGATTGCGCCCGGTGGCCTGGTGATGCGCCGAGGCCACGAGCTGACCCAAGTTTTACGGGTTTTGGAAAAAAAGCGCCTGCGTCCCATTGGGGGGTGATGGGGGCTGTGGGGGACGCAAGCCGAGGGGCATACTTAGGCACTGTAGGCGGCGTGCCTTATTGCCGATACAAATCCAATTCGTGGATAAACTCTTTGGGATCCGGGGTTGTTTTCGGTCCCATTTTGGGTTCAGCCTTCTGCCGCTCTGGACGCACGGGATCGGGCCGGACCTGATCTAGATCTGGTGTTTTGCGCTGGCGGTCAGGTGTGGCGGGTTCGGGTTTAGGGTTGGTATTGGGCTCGGGTTCGACGGGTTTGTTTTCAAAAAACTCACGATCCAAAAACCGCGTCAGCAGTGCGCATTCTTTCTCGTATTTGCGCAGCAGGCTGTCTTGATTGGGGGTGCGGTTGTTCTTGGCGCGCAAATCGGCGGCTTTTTGGCAGGGGTCATCGGTCAGGGGCATGGCTTGCCAATCGGCAAGGGCCGTATCCTCGACCCAGCCGGCGCGGCCGATGTGGGTGGGTTGGGTGATCTGCATCTGTGTCCTCCCTTCAGAGGGTTGTTTCTTGTGAACAGCCTCCCCAAGGCGATGCTGTCATACCATAGGATCAATGCGCTATTATGACGGTGATGCGATTTTACAAAGACTCGGTCGGTGGCGTGGTACCCCTCCGTACAAAGAAAAACCCCCACCGCAGCGGGGGTTCTGTCAGTTTGGTGCTGATGTTCGGGCTATTCGCGCGCTGTGCCCAAAAACTGCAGCAAGAACATAAACAGGTTCAAGAAGTTGATATAGAGGCTGAGCGCCCCCAAAATCGAGGTCCGCGCCGCCATGGTCGCATCCCCGGCCACTTGGTAATAGGTGTGCTTGATGCGCTGGGTGTCAAAGGCGGTCAGGCCGGCAAAGATCAGCACGCCAATAACGTTAACGGCAAACGCCAGTGCCGAGGACTGAAAGAACAGATTGGCCAAGCTGGCGATAATCAGCCCAATCACACCCATAATCAGGAAGGTGCCCATGGGGCTAAGGTCGCGTTTGGTGGTGTAGCCATACAAGCTGAGGCCGCCAAAGGCCGCCGCTGTGATGAAAAACACCTTCAGGACCGAAACGGCGGTAAAGGCCAAGAAAATCCAACTGATGGACAGCCCCATCACCGCCGAGAAGGCATAAAAGGTCCAGCGGGCGGCGCTGGGCGACATGCTCATGATTTTCATGCTGAAGGCGAAAACGAACACCAGCGGGGCAAACATCACCACCCATTTCAGGGGTGTGGTGAAAATGGCCTGCATCAAGGCCGGTGAGCTGGCGGCAAACAGCGCCACCAGGCCAGAAATCAGCATGGCGATGGCCATGTGATTGTAAACGCCCAGCATATAGCTGCGCAGACCTTGGTCTATGCTCATGTCCGTGGTGCCAACCCGGGCCTGAGCGCGATGGAACTCTTGCATTCGTTTCCTCCGATGATGTGCGAGATTTCTCCCACTATATGGGTGGGATATTGGCCTTTGCAAGGGGGAACGGCGTGGAATCCGATGATCCCGGCCCCGGTTCCGTCCTCAGTGCAGCCCAAAAGCGCAAATACGATCGCCAATGGCCTTCATATCAAATAAGGAAAAAGATCTTAACAAAGGATTGATCCCATGCTATAGGGTCACAAGATGACAAACTTGTCATGTGTTCTGCGTGTATCTGTGGTTTGAAATCTATTGGTTCCCAGGAGGTCAAAATGCCCATTCCCCCCGTCACCCCCGCGCCGCAAAAGGTGCCCGACATCACCCAACAGGACTTTGCCAACCGATTGCTGAAACCCACGGGTGATGGCAACCGAAAACTTGGCCTGGGCAATTTGGTCAGCAACCGGCCCGAGCAACGCGACCTGACCAATGATGGCGTGGCGGAATGGATATACAGCTTTTCTTCCGGGCAAAAGCTGATCGTCGTCAGCAATATGAACGCATGGGGCGTCACGGGCACCCGGCAAGAGCCGATCACCAAGAAGGAGATCGTGGACTATAAGCCCACACGAGAGTGGATCTCGACGGGCACCGAGCCGGTTTACGAGACCCACACGCCTGACACCTGCCCCGAGAAGGAGCGGTTGCTGGAGGCTTATAATAGGGCTAGAGACCGGGCGAAGATTTATGTTGATGACAATGGAAATTTACAAGGTAGTATATTTGAAGTGAATCAAGCCCAAAAGGCCTACGAAAATTACACCTGCCCAACGACCAGAACCAAGGTGGACGAAAAAGAAACCGGATATTGGGATGAGGGCGAAGAGCCCATTTACAAAGAGGTCCCCACCGGCCGCACCCGCACGGTGGATGTCTATGGCTATATGGCCGATTTCGGCAATCTGGATGGCGACCCCAAAACGCCCGAGACCTGGATCGCCAATATCGTCTGGGGCGATGATCCGGCCACCCGTAACATTGAAAACGAAGTTCGCCGGGCCGTGGTGGTCGTGGGCAATCCGCCGCCAAAACGCGTCGATCAAGACCCCGCCCCCATCATCCTGGACGACAAAAACTAGACAGCAAAGCCTGCGAGCCACCCCATAAAGCCCTCTCCCATAGGGAGAGGGTTGGGTGAGGGGGGGCGCTTAGGCTGGAACGCCAAGGGTGTTGCCCCTCATCCGGCTCGTGCCTCGCCACCTTCTCCCTATGGGAGAAGGAAAAATCTGAGGGCCCACTGCATAATAGCCCTCTCCCGTGGGGAGAGGGTTGGGTGAGGGGTTTTGATGTTCCCGTCTGTATGGCAACGGGGCCCAAACCACCCCCGTTCATCCCGGGCGTGACCCGGGATCCATAGGGCGGCGCGGCTGGGTATGGCTTGGGGCCAAGTTTGCTCATGGGTTACCCTTGGATCCTCTCCCCTTGGATCCCCTCACCTTGATCCTCTCCCCAAGGGAGAGGAAAGAGGGAGAGGAAAGACGACTCCCTTCCGGTCGCGTGATCGGGTGGGGCGCACCCAGGGGGCGAAATGTGACGCCAGTGTCTTGGGCTTGACATATAGGTAAAAATGTCTTAAGTTCAGCCCAAATTTGTGCTATAGGGCCTGCAGACTGCATTTCACGCAGGCCGAACATAACGGTTGAAACGACAACATTCAGGCCAAAAGGCCGGAGGTAGACATTATGGGATTTTTTGGTTTCGTAAATAATCTATTTGGCTTTCGCGATGGGTTTAATAATATTCGCCTTGGAGATATTGCCAATGTGCCGCAGAATTTCCGAAATAATGTCAATACAATTGTTCAAAGCAATGCGGCTAATATTCGCGGGGACGTATACCCAATTAGCCAAGAGCAACTCACGGCTGCGGGTATCACCACGCCTGTGAATCAGGTGTTTACTCGTGTAGGCTTGAACTCAACAAGTTTTATAGTGAACCAAGATATCACAATCAATGACACGAGTTCTAATCCGCCCAGAACCACACAATTGAGTGCTGGTGAGGTCATTAGCATGTATCAGGGAGATTTTGGGCCTGATACAACACATCCTCAGTGGACGGGGGGGATATTCGGCCAATATAACCCGAGTCAAGCATGGCGATTTTACGGGTTTGATCTAAATGGGGACATTGATTTTAATAGTTTTGCTGGCCTCGATCCCTCTTTCAGTGACGAATACGGACGCGTTTGGGTAAGGTATGATCGCACCCACAATACGCTTTCCCAAATCAGTAACACTTCACAATTTGACCAAGCCAATGCTCATAGATTGCCAATTGGTTTAAATCGCGCGGCTGGCGATTATGTATATGCGACCGGTGATGGGCAATGGACTTTGATCAGAAAAACCTATATGGGTTTAGACAATATTAATTCTGCAGGTCGTCACCCGGTGACGGGTCAGCAGCTCAATAACCCCTATTTCAACCAACAGTTTGGCTATAATCAGTATAACCAATCCTGGCCTGGTGCATTTAACCAATTCACACCCGGCGGCTTTGATCCCCGTTTATACTATGATCCCATAAATAACCCCTTTGAGTGGCAACACAGCATTGGCAATATGGCTAATGCTTATAATACGACGCCAGAAACGAGTTTTTTACGTGTGGTGCCCCAGAATGATGTCACCGGCGATTTGGCGCTGCTGCGGGATTATCTGCGCCAGGGGTATACGTATCGCGACGGTTTCCTGAATGGCTATGGCGCTTGGAGCGTGGACTATACGTTCCAAGAGGGCACCCCGCCCCAGCCGGTGACCAAGACCATCACCGATGCTTATCTGAACCAACAGGGCGAACTGATCGTCGAGTATGCCTAAGGCTTGAGGGGCTGCGGCCCCTTGGCCCTGTGCCTAGGATCGATCAAAAGGTTCGGGAGAAGGGCTTGAGGCCTTTTGTCCGCCTTGTCATTTTATTCTGCGACCTGTGTCTCCCCTCATCCTAACCTTCTCCCTGTGGGAGAAGGAATATCTGTGGCCCACTGCATAATAGCCCTCTCCCCCTGGGAGAGGGTTGGGTGAGGGGGTATAACGAGACGAGTATGCCCATGAAAACAAAAACGCAGCTGGCCCGCAAACTTCGTCGTCACCAAACGGATTGCGAACAGGTATTGTGGCGCGCCATCAGAAATCGCCAACTCTGTGGCCACAAATTTCGCCGTCAAGTTCCCATTGATCGCTTTATCGTTGATTTTGTGTGTCAGGAAAAAAGGCTGATCATTGAACTGGATGGCGGCCAACACACAACAACGCCCGAAGCCGATGCGGACCGCACACGTGTGCTGGAGGGGTGTGGGTATATCGTGCTACGGTTCTGGAATGCGGATATTCTGGGGAACTTACAGGGTGTGCTGGAAACCATAGCGGAGCAATTGCAACGGGTTTGATCCCCTCATCCTAACCTTCTCCCCATGGGAGAAGGAATATCTGTGATCCACCCTATATAGCCCTCTCCCGTTGGGGTGAGATATGTAAACTAGCCCTCTCCCCCTGGGAGAGGGTTGGGTGAGGGGTTTTGATGTTCCCGCCTGTATGGCAACGGGGGCCAAACCATTCCCGTTCATCCCGGGCGTGACCCGGGATCTATGGGGCGGCGCGGCTGGGCAATATGGCCTGATGCCACAAAGCCTGAACCCAACGGCTGCATGGACCCCAGCTTGCGCTGGGGTGAGCGGAGGGGGCTATAGACCGTTCTCGAGGCGGTACTCATACAGATCCATGCGCATTTGCTTTTTTTCTTCTTCCTCTTTCTTTTTGGCGGCGGCCTTTTCTGCTGGGGTCAGTTCGCGGGGCGCTGGCGCCGCTGCCCGTTGCCGATCACAGTCATCTTCCTTGGCCTCGATTTGCTTGGTCAGCCGATCATAGGCCTGTTGATCAAGAATAATTGGGCGTACGAAACGACCATTAGGGCCGATGTCAGGCTCTGAAACATACTTCTCCCGTTCTTTACGCAGTTTTTTGGCCTCGTCGCAGGGGTCGGCCGTCATCAGATGACCGCCAAAGGCCTCGTGGTCTGTGATCGCCGTCTCGTTGGGTGTGGTGGTGATTTTCATGACATTTGCTCCGGGTTAGTTCTGTTTGAACAGATCCAAATAATCTTTTTCTTGCTCTTTGGGTTTTGGTGGCGGCGGCGGTGGTGGAGGGGGCGGTGCATCCTCGAGCACCACCGTCATTCTGCTGACGGCATAGGTTTCAATATCAAAGGTGTCCGGGTTGTCGCGCAGCGGGATGTGGCCAATGACCTGTTCACGGGTGTTGCCATCCCCATCAATATCGTTCCAATTGGCGACAGGTTTCATAATGGGTACGGTTTTTGTGCCGATGTATTCCCGTTTGTAATCAATGATATTGTCATAGTCTAAGACCTGTTTGCAGTCACTGTAATCCGTGACGGTGCGGGTGCCGGTTTTGCTGACGGTTTTGCAGCCCGCGGCAACAATGGCCTCTAGTTCATTCTTTCGATTCATATCGGGTCCAGGTGCCTCTACACCATTAATGATGACCGGTTTGCCACTAAACTGCCAATTGCCGTTTTTTAACTCGTCTTTCGCGGCATCCCTCTCGGTGCAGTCCTGTTCTGTATAGCTGTAGCTTTCTTGTTTCGTGCCATACTCGATTTTGGTGCCATAGACCGGGGTTTCTTTGTATTGTTCCTCATCGCGTGTGCCGGTCTGGACTTCCTCGCCATAATTGGTGATCAGAAACACCGTTTTGCCACTGCTGAAGCTATAGATCAGGTCCGCCTGGCCATCGTTGCTGATGTCTTGCTGACGCGGCGCGCTGGCATAACCAAGGCCATATTGTTTGTTGATTTTCCCGCGGGGGTTCAGGACTTGGTCTTGAAATTCCTTTGGGGTCAGACTGGGATTACCAGCTGCGGTGACGGTAACGGGTGGTATGCTCATGATGGCCCCCTTTCAGATATCATTTGCCAATCTGAGAAATAGGATTAATTCCCGCTAACCAAGATGGCAAGTCACAGTTTTTTGACGCACTAAGGGGGCTTAACGCCCATATGGAAAAATAATTTCTGTTTTTTGACGTTTTTTCTTGATTTTTCGGTCAGGGTTTTCTTAGATGCAGGGGTCATCCAAAAACCGGGAGGAAAAACATGATTGGAAATATGACCACGGCCCCTATGGCCCCGCTGCCGTTTGACAAAACTTTCGAGGTCAATGGCGATGCATGTGAGGAAATGTTTGATAAAATTGACGAGCGGGACGCCCTGGTGGAAACTCGTACCCTCGAGCCCGGTGACCCATGTGACAGCTGCGAAGGGGGCTATGTCCCCGCGGGGCAATATCTGAAGGTTGAGGTCATCACCGACCAGGATGAGTATGACACCCTGACCGACGAAATCGCCGACCTGCGTAAAGCGTGCGAAAGCACACAAGAAGGCGAGTCCGATGGTCCCTTAGATGACCAAAGCTGGGATGGCCAGGACTGGTAAATCCTAAGAGGTCCGAAGGCCCTCATCACAGATCAAGCGGCAGAGATGTGACCCCGTGTCAGCTCTGCCGTTTTTATATGATGTGATTTCAGAGGTTAAACCCCTGTCGAGCCAAAACCACCTGAGCCGCGGGCGGTTTCTGGCAGTTCGGCCACCGTTTGCAGGCGGGCCTGGACGACGGGCGCGATCACCATCTGCGCGATGCGGTCACCGCGCTTGATGACCACCGGATCCTTGCCGGTGTTGACCAAAATCACCTTCACCTCGCCGCGATAATCGGCATCCACTGTGCCCGGCGCGTTCAGCACCGTCAGGCCTTGTTTCCAGGCCAAACCGGAACGGGGACGCACCTGGGCCTCGAAGCCATCAGGCAGGGCAATGGCCAGGCCTGTGGGCACCAGGGCCCGCTCGCGCGGTTTGATGGCGATGGGCAATTCATCTTCGCAGGCGGCGCGCAGATCCATACCCGCCGAGCCCGCGGTTTCATAAGACGGCAGCGGCAAATCTTGGTGGTGGGGCAGAAGTTTGATTTGCACCGTGGGGCGCACTGTGGCCTTGGGCGTATCCAGGGGGTGGTCCAGGGTCAGGGTGTCGCTCATCAAATCCTCCTACAGCCAATCTGGGATGTGGGTCACCAGGCGGGACGCCGCGTCTGATTTGTCCATGGCCCCCCAGTCCTGTGTGCCAGCCTTCGTCACCAGCGTCCAGTCCGTTGTGGCTTGGCCAAAAACCGCGCCATCGGCCACGGAATTGGCCACAATCACATCACAGCCCTTGCGGTTCAGTTTCTGCTGGGCGTTGGCCACCAGGTCTTGGGTTTCGGCGGCAAAGCCGATCACCAGCTTGGGCCGTTTTGTGTGCGTCGACAGTGTACGCAAAATGTCAGGCGTCTCGGTGAAGGTCAGCTGGGGCGGGCCGTCAGGGCCTTTCTTGATCTTATGGGCACGGGGTGTGGCCAGCTTCCAATCGGACACGGCGGCGGTGCAAATGGCAATCTCGGCGGGCAGGGCGCGTTCGCACGCCGCCAGCATTTCGTCCGCCGTTTCCACATCCACACGATCAACGCCCACGGGCGTTGGCAAGTGGACGGGCCCGGCCACCAAGGTCACACGCGCGCCGGCGCGGGCCAGAGCCCCGGCGATAGCAAAGCCTTGTTGGCCACTGGATCGGTTGGTCAGCACCCGCACGGGATCCAGGGCCTCGGCGGTGGGGCCGGCGGTGACCAGGGCGTGATGGCCGACCAGGGTCTGGCCGTGGGTCAGCTGGTTTTCAATCGCGGCCAAGATTTCGGTGGGTTCTGCCATGCGGCCGGGGCCATGTTCGCCACAGGCCATATCGCCCGTGTTGGGGCCGACAAACGCAATGCCAAACTCACGCAAGGTTTTCGTATTGGCCATGACGGCGGGATGCTGCCACATGCGCACATTCATGGCCGGCGCCATCAACACGGGCGTGTCGGTGGCCAACAGGGTGGTCGAGGCCAGATCATTGGCCAGGCCATTGGCCACCTTGCCCATCAGATCGGCGGTGGCGGGCGCGACCACAATCAAATCGGCGCTGCGGCTGAGCTCGATGTGGCCCATTTTGTTCTCGGCCGTCAGGTCAAACAGATCACTGCGCACCTCGTGCCCGGTCAGGGCTTGCAGCGACAGGGGGGTGACAAACTCGGCGCCCGCACGGGTCAGGATGGCCTGGGTTTGGTGACCGGCTTTGCTGATCAGGCGCACAAGCTCGAGACTTTTATAGGCGGCAATCCCACCGCCGACGATCAACAGAATGCGTTTTGTCTCCACCATGGTCACAGTCTACCTCAAAAGCCTGAAGTCATCATCACCAAGATGACCGCCATCAGCCCGGCCCCCACCACCAGCCCGGTCAGCAGCGCCCATGGCCATAGGGCGCGATGGCGCGGTTGACTCAGCGCCTGTTCAATCTGGTTGATTTTTTGTGGCAGATCCCGAAAGGCCAGGGCCGTGGTGCGCACCGATTGTCCAAAGCGTTTTAGCCGCGCCGTGGGCGACAGCGCAGATTTCAGGAAGCTTTCGACCACGGGCTTGGAGGTGGCCCACATATCAAAGTTCGGATCCAGTGCGCGGGCCGCCCCTTCGGCGGCGACCATGGTTTTTTGCAGCAAAATCAGTTCCTCGCGCAGTTCCATGTCATAAAGGGCGGTGATGTCGAACAACTGCTCGAGCACGCGCCCCATGGAAATTTGCGCGGCGTCCTGGCCAAAAATCGGCTCGCCCACCGCGCGCAGGGCCTGGGCAAAATCTTCAAGACGATGATGGCTGGGAACATAGCCCGCATCAAAATGGGCCTGGGCCGCGCCGTGGTAGTCACGGGCCAGAAAGCCCCACAATATACGCGCCAGCCAGACGCGTTCGTTTTCCGACAACCGCCCCATGATGCCAAAATCCACATAGCCCAACTGCCCCCCGGGCGTGACCAGCAAATTGCCTTCGTGGCTGTCGGCATGGAAAACGCCATAGGTCAGGGCCTGTTTGAGGAAGCTTTGCATGACGATGGTGGCCAGGCGCTGGCGATCGTCATCGGACAATTGGGCGCGGTTCAGGGCCTCGCCCTCAAGCCAACTCAGTGTCAACACCCGCTTGGCGGACAGGCCCCAAACCACCGCCGGGGTGGTGGTGCCGGGCAGGTCTAGGGTGCGAAACTCGGCACAGCCCGCGGCCTCGAGGCGCAAATCCAGCTCCAGCTCCATTGATCGTGCCACCGTCTCGACAAAGGCTTCGGGCTTCATGCGTTTTGATGGCTTGACCAAGCGCCGCACCCAGCGGGCCGCCAGACGCAAACTGTCAAGATCGCGCGCCACTCGGGCCTCGATGCCTGGACGCAGGATTTTCACCGCCACGGTTTGCCCATCGGGCGTGGTGGCCTTGTGCACCTGGGCCAACGAGGCCGCGGCGGCCGCCGGGCCGAACTCTGTGAACAGGGTCTCGACCGGCTGGCCCAATTCGGCCTCTACGGTTTTGCGAGCCTGGGCATCGGGGGCGGCGGGCAGGGCATCTTTCAGCGTCTCAAGGCCCTTTGTCAGTTCCAGGCCAAAAATATCGGGCCGCATGGACATCAACTGACCCAACTTTATATAAGCAGGACCTAAACCTTCCAGCGCGCGCGCAAGGCGCACACCGGTGTTGGCATCGCGGCGGGCATAGGGCGAAAGTGCGCGCGCCAGGCCCGACATCAGCCGCAACCACCAGGGCAGGCGATGTTGATACGCGGGCGGACAGAAGGCGTCATGGGCCAGGATCACCAGCCCCGCCCGCAGCAGATGAACAGTAGCGCCCAATCCGGTCTTCATTGTGCCGCGGCACCCGATTTTGGCTTGGTTCCCCAGTGCAGAGCTACCACCCCGGCACTCAGGCGGCGAAAGCCAGTGCGCTCAAAGCCTGCGTCTTTCAGTTCTTGCTCAAAGGTGGGGGCATTGGGGAAGCGGCGAATGCTCTCCACCAGATACTGATAGGGCTCGGCGTCGCCGGTGACCAATTGGCCTAGCTTGGGCACCACTGCAAAAGAATAGCGATCATAAAGGGCGCGCAGGCTGGGGTGAGCCTCGGAAAACTCCAGACAGACAAACCGCCCGCCGGGCTTCAGCACACGCCAGGCTTCGGCCAGGGCCTTGGCGCGATGGGTGACGTTGCGAATGCCAAAGGCAATGGTGTAAAGATCAGCACTGGCATCGCCAAAGCCCAAGGCCTCGGCATTGACCTGTACGCGCGGCAAGGTGGCATAAGGCGTAAGGGTATCTTGGCGTACCCCCGCCATCAGCATATCTGCATTGATATCACAGACAAAAATCTGCGCAGGTTCACCGCCACGGCGGCTGCGCTGGCGTTCAATGGCATCATGCAGACGGTGGCTGATGTCGCCGGTGCCCCCGGCCATGTCGATGATGACCTCGCCGGGGCGTGGAGCGGCGCGGGCCACCATGGCGTCCTTCCACGGGCGGTGCAGGCCTGCGGACATCAGATCGTTCATCACGTCATATTTGTTGGCGACGCGGGCGAAAACATGGCGCACCCGACCGGTTTTTTCGTCGATCGGCACCTCTTGAAAGCCATAGGATGTGTGCTCAGGTGGGGTCATATCGTGTCCTTGTGGCCGGGTTATAGCCGAGGGCCGCCGACAAAGCTATAGAGAGCACAAAGGAAAGGACAGCCCAAATGCCCGAATTGCCCGAGGTGGAAACGGTGGTGCGCGGCCTGCGGCCCGTGTTGACCGGCAAGACCATCACCGCCGTGCGCGTGGGGCCCAAGGCCTTGCGCTTTCCGTGGCCCGAAAGCTTTGCAGATCGGCTGACCGGGCGGCGGGTGCAGGCGCTGTCCCGTCGGGCCAAATCCGTGGTCATTGCCTTGGATGATGACCAGGTTTGGCTGGCGCATTTGGGCATGACCGGCCGCTTTGTTGCCGAGGCCGCGGGCGGTGTGCACCAGCCCGGCGCCTTTTATGACGCGAGCCCCCGCCAACCCGGTCACGATCATCTGTCGCTGGATCTCTCCGGCGGGGGGCGGCTAATTTACAATGACGTGCGTCGCTTTGGCTATATGAAACTGATGGCGGCTGCGGATCTGGAGGCGGCGTTTGCCACCCTGGGGGCTGAGCCTTTGGATCCTGCCCTAACGCCTGAAGCCCTGTATGATCTGTGCCACCGCAAAACCATGGCCATCAAGCCCGTGATCATGGACCAGCGCCTGTTGGTGGGGGTGGGCAATATTTATGCCTCCGAGGCTTTGTTTCTGGCCAGAATAGACCCCAGCCGTTCGGCCCAATCCATGAGCTTGGCCGATTGGCGGGTTTTGCTGGCGGCCATTCAACAGGTCTTGAGCCAGGCCATCGCGGCAGGGGGCTCGACCTTGCGGGATTATGCCCAGATCGATGGTCAACGTGGCGGCTATCAGGCCCATTTCCAGGTCTATGATCGCGCGGGTGAGCCCTGCCCCCATTGCCAAACCCCCATCCAAAAGCGTACACAGACCGGACGTTCGACATTTTATTGTGCCACCTGCCAAACCTGAGGGATTTGCCATGACCGCTCCTGCTCATTTTGCTGATTTTGCCAACATCACCGCCGAGATCGAAGAGGGGGTGGGCGTCGTGCGCCTAAACCGGCCCAAGGCCCTGAACGCCTTGAATTCCGAACTGATCGCTGAGCTCGGCCAGGCGCTCGACCATTTTGAGGCCGATGACAGCATTGGCGCCATCATCATCACCGGCTCCGAGAAAGCGTTTGCTGCGGGTGCGGACATCAAGGAAATGGCCGAGAAAACCTATATGGAGGCCTACAAGGGTGACTGGCTTGCCAGTTGGGATCGGGTCACGCGCTGCCGCAAGCCGGTGATCGCCGCTGTGTCTGGGTTTGCCTTGGGCGGGGGCTGTGAACTGGCCATGATGTGTGACTTCATCATTGCCGCGGAAAATGCCAAGTTTGGCCAGCCGGAAGTGAATCTGGGCGTGATGCCGGGGGCCGGGGGCACCCAGCGCCTGACCCGTATTGTGGGCAAGGCCAAGGCTATGGATCTGTGTCTGACCGCGCGCTTTATGGGCGCCGAGGAAGCCGAGCGCAGCGGCCTGGTGGCCCGCGTGGTGCCCGTTGACAGTTTGATGAGCGAGGCCATGGAGGCCGCGAAGAAAATCGCCACGCTTTCTAAGCCGATTATGATGATGACCAAGGAGGCGGTGAACGCGGCCTATGAAACCACGCTTAGCCAAGGGATCATGTACGAGCGTCGTCTGTTCCACTCGATGTTTGCTACCGAAGACCAAAAAGAAGGCATGAAGGCCTTTGTCGAGAAGCGCACACCGGTGTTTTCGGATCGCTAGGTGGTCATTCTCACAAGATAACCCATTCCATCGCAAATAATTTGTAATTGTGCCCAGCCTTCGCTATGTTGCCCCGGAAAACCACAGGTTTACGGGGAAATGGCGAAGGGTAGGCGTGATGATCCTCACAGATATTGGTATGGGTGATAGAGGAAGTATGGCTTCCGATAATGGTGTTGCGCCAGAGCTTGGACCCGCCATCAGCTCTATGGATCGTCAAGAGGGTGATACCTTTATCAAAACCATCATGACGGCGGATGTGACAGGCGATGGGGTGGCTGACCCGGTTTTCTTGAAATATCAAAAGCAAGATGGCGATTATGTCTTTGTGGGCGCTGTCTATACCTCCGGCGAGCACGGTGGCGGAGATGGTGAGCAGCACTTGTCTATTCTTTATGATGATGTGCACGGCAATTATTTTTACGGTGATTATACGGGGCTTGGTCACAAAGGCGATGGTTTTGAGGATACCTTTTGGTTTGCGGGTCGCTGGGAAGGTGATAACGAGATTTTTGGCCTGGTTGAGCAGCGATATCGCGCCAATGTGCGCTATATGGTCGAGGCTCATCCGCAGTCGGATCTGCATGGTTTGGTGCAAGGTCACGAGATCAAAGGTGCCGACCTGGTGCAAGAGCGCGGCAGCTTTGCGCGGCCCTTACGCATCGAAATCCAAGATGAACATGGTCAGGTCGAGGTCGAGCGCAGTTTCATCTATTATGGCTATTACGATAATGTGTTGCCTGAGGGGCACTAAACTCTTGACCTATCCAGCCTAAGCGGGTAAGTAGCCAGCCCTTGAGCGACTCTCCTGTCCCAGGCGCGGTCGCAAACAGACAGATTGAAGGTAACCGAGGTTTATTATGGCCAACACGCCAGGTTCAAAAAAAGCTATCCGTACCATTGCCGCGCGCACGGCTGTTAACACCGCGCGCCGCTCGCGTTTGCGTTCCTATGTTCGTCAATTCGAAGAGGCGCTGACTACAGGGGACAAAGCTGCGGCCAAGACCGCTTTCACCAAAGCCGAGTCCGAGGTGATGCGCGGTGTCTCAAAGGGTGTGCTGCACAAAAACACAGCCTCTCGTAAAGTGTCGCGTTTGCATGCGCGCTTGAAGGCGATGGCCTAGGCGCTTAGCGCACATTAAATTTCTGACGACCAAGAAGGTATAGCCTTGTGGGCTATGCCTTTTTTGCTGTGGAATTGTCACGGGTCTGATGAGTTTTTTTGGGCGAAAAGATGACGGAAAAACTCTTTTCAAGCGTTTTTTTAGCCTTAGCTGAGTCAAGACCAAAAATGTTTTTTTTTGCGCCTGCAGCCGCTTGACCGGAGGGGGCTCTGCGCTATTGTGAAGGGGCCCATGAGGCGAGAGCTGGGGGCAGCGACAAGCGAAAAACCTAATGGTTTCCTGGTCCTGTAACGGCGTTGTGTCGTTATCTCGGGGGGCGTGTGGCGTCCAATGCGCTTGGGCGGGGGTGGTGTTGTGTTTGCCGTCTTGCCGGGGGGGGTGAAGGTCTGACAACAGGCCGTCTGAGTGAAAACAAGCCACCAAAGTGGCGTGAAGATGGGGATGGTGACGTGCTGGGAGTGGCAGGCGTACAAGATCGTATGGATATGAAGTCGTCAGCTGCGGAGACTGTGGGTGTGTCAGGTGAGCCGTCCGCCCAAATCAGACAACAGCAAGCCTCGTCCGAGGGCGCGCGTGCGAGCGCGCCCATAGCAGCGTCAACATCCCAAGATGCTGCCGTTTGGGAGCGTGTGCTTGACAGTTTGAAGCAAGAGCTGGGCCCGGCCACATTTATGTCGTGGTGTGCACGCTTGCAGTGTACGGCGGGCAGCCATGAGGCTGAGCGTGTGATTTTGGCCCCAACGGCCTTTTGCGCCGACTGGGTGCGCCGGAATATTCAAGAGCACATCGAAGCCCTGTGGCAACAGCATGGTGGCGAGGTTGTCAGCTTTGACGTGCGCCACGAAACCAAAGCGCCTGGCCGCACGAGCTGGCCCCGTCCCAAGTCTACCGCGCCTTCGGCCGCGCCTGCATCGGCAGCACCTCGGGGCTCGGTGCCTTTGCCGTCTGCGGTCAATCAGCAAACCTTTGCCAATTTCGTCGAAAGCCCAGCCAATGCTTTTGCCGTTTCCATGGCGCGCAGCCTGGCCAATGCCGCCGAGGCGACGCCATCGCAGCTGGTGATGTTTCACGGGCCTTATGGCAACGGCAAAACCCACCTTCTCAAGGCTATGGCTCACAAGGCCGCTCATGACCACGGCCAAAAGGTGGTCTCGTTGACGGCAGAAAATTTTGTCCAGGGTTTTGTGCAGGCGGTGATGTCCCGCCAAGCTGAGGCCTTCAAGTCTGATTTGCGTCAGGCGGATTTTGTGCTGCTGGATGATGTGCACTTCATTGCGGGCAAAACCTCGAGCCAAGACGAGCTGACCTCGGCGCTGGATGATCTGTTGGCGGCGGGCAAGCGAGTGGCCTTGGCGGCGGACCGGCCAGCAGCGGCTTTGGAAAACATCTCACCACGTCTGCGTTCGCGTTTGATGGGGGCCTTGGCGTGCCCCGTGCAGGCGGCGGATCGAAACTTGCGCCAGGCCTTTTTGCAGGCGCGTCTCGATCAAATGCAAGCCATGGGTGAGAGCCTGGAGATCGAGGCCGATGTCTTGGATTGGTTAGCGGACTCGGTTGCTGACAGCATCCGTGCGCTTGAGGGGGCATGGGTGACGGTGGTGGCGCGGGCGCGGGCGGGCTCTGGCCCCCTGACCCTAGAGGCCGCGCGCGAGGTTCTGAGCCACTATGCCCAAGTCAAGGAACGCAAGATCACCGTCGATGATATTCAGCGCAAGGTGGCGGGGCATTATAACGTGCGCCTGGCGGACCTGTTGTCGCCGTCGCGCGCGCGGAACTTGGCCCGACCTCGCCAAGTGGCCATGTACCTGACCAAACAGCTGACCACGCGCTCTTTGCCGGACATTGGGCGGCGCTTTGGCGGGCGGGATCACACCACGGTGTTGCACGCCGTCAAGCGCATCGATGCCCTGATGCAAGAGGATGAAAGCTTCGCCCAAGACGTTCTGAGCTTGCGCCGCGCCTTGCAAATGTAAGCACAATGGTGCTGCGGCCTGAGTTTGCCAAAATCCAGTCCAGTTAGGGGCTTTGCAGGGGGCGTGCTGTGGGCTATGCAGGTCAGATCTTAAAGACAAAAACCAGGACGGGTGTCATGAAGCTGACCATCGAGCGGGCCCACTTGCTCAAGGCGTTGTCCCACGTGCAAAGTGTTGTGGAGCGTCGCACCACCATTCCCATTCTGTCGAATGTTTTGATCACCGCGAGCCGCAGCGGTGTGCGCCTGACGGCCACCGACTTGGATCTGGAAATGGTCGAGGATGCGCCCGCCAACGTCGAGACCGAAGGCGCAGTGACGGCCCCGGCCCACACCTTGTATGAAATCGTGCGCAAGCTGCCCGATGGCGCCGAACTGGAGCTCGAAGCCACGGGCGATGACCCGCGCCTGACGGTACTGGCAGGGCGGTCGCAGTTTGCCCTGCCCATTTTGCCGGCGGGGGATTTTCCGACCCTTTCCAGCGACAATCTGGCCTGTCAATTCAGCTTGCCGGCCGACGAGTTGGCGCGTCTGATCGACCGCAGCCGTTTTGCGGTTTCAACCGAAGAGACCCGTTATTATCTCAATGGGATCTATCTGCATGCCATTGAAGATGAGGGCACGCACAAGCTGCGGGCCGTGGCCACCGATGGGCACCGTTTGGCGCTTGCCGACACCCCGTGCCCCGATGCGGCCAAAGACCTGCAGGGGATCATCATCCCGCGCAAGACGGTGGCGGAGGCTCGCCGTTTGTTGGAAGATGCCCAAGGAGACATCCAAATCGCGGCCTCACCGCAAAAGGTGCGCTTCGAGTTCGGGGCCGCCATTTTGACCTCGAAGGTCATTGATGGGGCCTTCCCTGATTATGGTCGTGTCATCCCCGTGGGCAATGACCATCACATGGTGGTGGAAAATGGCCTGTTCGGCAAAGCCGTTGATCGCGTGGCGACCATTTCGTCGGAAAAGGCACGCTCGGTGAAGCTGAGTTTGGAAGCCGACCGTTTGATCCTGAGTGTGCGCAACGCCGAGGCGGGATTGGCTGTCGAAGAGCTGAGCGTGGATTATAAGGGCGATCCCATGGAGATCGGCTTTAACGCCCGTTACCTGCTGGACATTTGCAACGAAATCCAGGGCGACACTGCCACCTTCTCGTTTGCGGATCCGGCCTCGCCCACCTTGGTGACCGATGAAAAAGATCCCCTTGTGCGCTATGTGCTGATGCCGCTGCGGGTGTGATGCGGATCTGATTTGCGTGCCCTTGAACAGCTGCGTCTTCAGGCCTTTCGCTCCTACCCCGAGCTGACCCTGAGCTTGCCGCCGCGCCCGGTGTGGTTTGCGGGGCCCAATGGTGCGGGCAAGACCAATATCCTCGAAGCGATGTCCTTGCTGGGACCGGGGCGCGGTTTGCGCCGCGCCAAGTTGCCTGATTGTGCCCGCAAGCCCGAAGCCGATAGTGTCGCCGAGCCCTGGACCGTGGCCGGGCGTTTGCGCCTTGATGCCGAGGTCTATGAGCTGGGCGGTCGTCTGACCGAGGCCGGGCGACGTGAAGTGCGCCTGGATGGTCAAACCGTGGGGCCGACGCGGTTGGCCAGTTTGCTGCCATTGGTGTGGTTGACGCCGCAGCATGATCGGCTGTTCGTCGAGGGCGCTTCCGAGCGTCGGCGTTTTTTTGACCGTTTGGTGCTGAGCGATGTGCCCACCCACGGCAAGGCCGTGCAAGCCTATGAGGCGGCTATGCGCCAGCGCACCCGACTGCTGCAAGAGGGCCAGGGCGACGAGGCCTGGCTCGCAGGCCTCGAGCGCAGTATGGCCGAACAGGGCGTGCAGGTGGCCCAGGCCCGCCACCAGACCCTGATGCGCTTACAGACCGATATCGACACCCGCCCGGACGGCGCCTTTCCCAAGGCACGGCTGCGTTTGCTGGGCGAGGTGGAGGCCGCCATCGCTGCCCATGAGCCGCCCGAGGCCGTGCAAGAGCAGACCCAAGCGCGCCTGCGCCAAGGCCGGTACCGGGATGCGGCGGCGGGACGGGCGCTTGAGGGCGTGCATCGCTCGGATCTCGAGGTTATTCACGCGCCTTCATCGCGACCAGCGGCGGAATGTTCGACGGGGGAACAAAAGGCCCTTCTGATCGGTTTGGTGCTGGCGCGAGTGCGCACAGCCCAAGACGAATTTAACCTTAAGCCCTTGGTTTTGCTGGACGAAGCTTGCGCGCATTTGGATGCGGCGCGGCGGGGAGCCTTGGCCGACGAGATCTGTGACCTAGAGGCCCAGGTCTTTATGACGGGCGTGGAGGCGAATTTGTTTTCAGATTTTGCCGATCGGGCGCAGGGATTTCTTGTCAAACCAGGGCAAATTGAGGCACAAGAGGGGGTGAAATAAGGGGACCATCATGGCAGACGACACCACCGCCTCCGCCGAGGCCACTGCAGGCGAATATGGCGCCGACAGCATCAAGGTGCTGAAAGGCCTTGAAGCCGTGCGCAAACGGCCCGGAATGTACATCGGTGATACCGATGATGGCTCGGGTTTGCATCATATGGTCTATGAGGTTGTCGACAACGCCATCGACGAAGCCTTGGCCGAATATGCCAGCGAAGTGCATGTGATTTTGAACGCCGATGGCTCGGCCACTGTGCGTGATGACGGGCGCGGTATTCCCACGGACATCCACGAGGAAGAAGGCATCTCGGCCGCCGAGGTCATCATGACCCAGCTGCATGCCGGCGGGAAATTTGATCAAAACTCCTACAAGGTCTCGGGCGGTTTGCACGGGGTGGGGGTCTCGGTTGTGAACGCCCTGTCCACGTGGTTGAAGCTTAAAATTTGGCGGGACGGCAAGTGCCACGAAATGGAGTTTCGCAACGGCGAGGCGGTCTCGGCCCTTGAAATCACGGGCGAGGCGCCTGCGCGCGCCAATGGCAAACCGCTGTCGGGTACCGAGGTGACGTTCTTGCCGTCGCCTGCGACCTTTAGCCAAACTGAATTTGACCGTAAAACGCTTGAGCATCGCTTGCGCGAGCTTGCCTATTTGAATTCGGGCGTCAGCATCATTTTCCGTGATGACCGCCCCGCCGAGCCCTATGAGGTGACGTTGCATTACGAGGGCGGCATCGAGGCCTTTGTCCGCCATTTGGATGCGGCCAAGAAACCCCTGATCGATACGCCCGTGGCCGTGCAGGGCGAAAAAGACCGGGTGACGCTGGATCTCGCCTTGTGGTGGAATGATGGCTATCACGAAAACACCTTGTGCTTCACCAACAACATTCCTCAGCGGGATGGGGGGCAACACTTAGCAGGCTTCCGCGCCGCCCTGACCCGTGTGATCGGGCGCTATGCCGATGGTATGGGGGTCGCCCGCAAGGAAAAGGTCTCGTTGTCGGGCGACGATGCCCGCGAAGGGCTGACCTGTGTGCTGTCGGTGAAGGTGCCGGACCCGAAATTTTCGTCCCAAACCAAAGACAAGCTGGTCTCGTCCGAAGTGCGCCCTGTGGTCGAAAGCCTGGTCACCGAACAGCTCAGCATTTGGTTCGAAGAACACCCCGCCGAGGCCAAGCAGATTGTGCAAAAAATCGTCGAGGCGGCGGCAGCGCGCGAGGCCGCCCGCAAAGCCCGCGAGCTGACCCGGCGCAAATCGGCGTTGGATGTGGCGTCCCTGCCCGGGAAATTGGCGGATTGCCAAGAAAAAGACCCCAGCAAGGCCGAGCTATTCCTGGTCGAGGGGGACAGCGCCGGCGGGTCCGCCAAACAGGCGCGCAACCGAGAAAACCAGGCGGTTTTGCCCTTGCGTGGTAAGATTTTGAACGTCGAGCGTGCGCGTTTTGATAAAATGCTCTCAAGCCAAGAGATCGGCACCCTGATCACCGCGCTCGGGACCGGTATTGGCCGCGATGATTTTGACATTGAAAAGCTGCGCTACCACAAGATCGTCATCATGACCGACGCCGATGTTGATGGGGCGCACATCCGCACCCTGTTGCTGACCTTTTTCTATCGGCAAATGCCCGAACTGATCGAGCGCGGCAACCTGTATGTGGCCCAGCCGCCGCTTTACAAGGTCGCCAAAGGCAAAACTGGGCGCTATTTGAAAAATGACGAGGAGCTGGAGCACTTTTTGATCTCGGAAGGGGTGGACGGGGCCGTGTTCACCACGGGCGATAGGGTGCAGATCGCCGGTGCCGACCTCGAGCGTTTGGCCCATGAGGCCCGCAGCGCTGAACATGCCATCAATCGCTTGTCTGCTCGTGTGCCCGCCATGGCCATCGAGCAAGCCACCATTGCGGGTGTACTGACGGATCCCGATGACCAAGCCGCCTTGCAGCGCTTTGCCGAGCGCATGAACTGGCAGGTGGAAGACGGCGATGGATCGTGGGACGCGGGCATGAACGACCAGGGCGTGGTCTTGTCGCGCACGCGGCGCGGTGTGGCCGAGCAGGTCGTGCTGGACATGAACAGCCTCACCTCGGCCGATGCACGCAAGCTGGCCGCCATGGCCCCCAGTCTGCAAGAGGCCTATGCCAAGCCCGGACACCTCAGTCGTGGGGCCATGAGTTTGGATGTCTATGGACCCACAGGGCTGATGGCCGCGGTTTTTGAAGCGGGCCGCAAAGGGCTTTATATTCAGCGCTATAAGGGTCTGGGGGAAATGAATCCCGAACAGTTGTGGGAAACCACTTTGGATCCAGAAGTACGCACCCTGTTGCAGGTCAAGGTGGCCCAAGCCGATGAGGCCGATGGGCTCTTTACCCGCCTGATGGGGGATGTGGTCGAGCCCCGGCGTGAGTTCATCCAGGATCATGCCTTGGATGCCGAGGTGGATGCCTAAGGGCCCCTATGATGGGGCCTGTTCGGGATCACGGAAAGTCAGTATAACAGCTCATGCCCGCGATTTTTGTCATGCCCAACACCAAGAAAAAACCGGCCCCATCAGCTGGTGGGCCGGGCGGCGGCGGCAAGCCGCCTAAGAAAAAAGGCAATCCGTTTATGCGAGCGCTCTATTGGTTGGCCACCCTTGGGGTTTGGGCTGCCATTGGCGGGGCGATTTTTTTGGCCATGTTCGCCACTGATTTGCCGGATGTCAGCAAGATTTGGGACATTCCGCGCCTGACCTCGGTGTCATATTACGATACCAATGGGCGATTGATCGCGGCGCGGGGGTCGAAATACTCATCGCCCATCCAACTGGAAAACTTGCCGGCCCATGTGCCGGCGGCGGTGGTGGCCGTCGAGGACCGCCGGTTTTACAAGCACCCGGGCGTTGATCCCCTAGGCCTGAGCCGGGCGGCCGTGAAAAATATATCGGCTGGGCGTGTGGTGCAGGGGGGCTCGACGCTGACCCAACAGTTGGCCAAGAACCTGTTTTTGACCAACGAGCGCACCTATAAACGCAAAGCCCAGGAACTGATTTTGGCCTTGTGGCTGGAAATGAAATTCAGCAAGGACCAGATCCTGAATTTGTATTTGAACCGGGTGTATTTTGGCGCCGGCGCCTGGGGTATTGAGGCCGCCGCCCAGCGTTATTTCCAAAAACCCGCCAAGGATCTGACCATCGCTGAGGCCGCCATGCTGGCCGGGCTGTTGAAGGGGCCATCAAAGTTCAACCCGATCTCGAGCGCCGAACGGGCCGAAGAGCGGGCCAATGTGGTTTTGGACGTGATGTTGGAAACCGCTTCGATCACTGAAGTGGAGTACCTGGCCGCTAAGGAGGAAGAGGTCAAAGTGGCCAGCAACGCTTTCACCGGTTCGGCGCAGTTTTTCATCGATTGGCTGGAGCCCCAGGTGCGGGATTATATCGGCGATTTGGATGAAGAGGTCATTGTCTACACCAGTCTGGATATGCGGATGCAGGCGGCGGCAAGCCAAGCGCTTGAGGCCGGTTTGGAAAACGCCACAGCCCGCAAGATCGGCCAGGCGGCCTTGGTGGCGCTTGATGAGGATGGCGCTGTGCGGGCCATGATCGGCGGTCGGCATTATGGCGACAGCCAGTTTAACCGCGCCACCCAAGCCAAACGCCAGCCAGGATCCGCCTTCAAGCCGTTTGTGTATCTGACGGCCCTTGAGCGCGGCCTGACGCCTAATGATGTGCGGGTTGATGCGCCCATTTCCTATGGCGATTGGAGCCCGGGCAACTACACCAATGAATATCTCGGCCCCGTGACCTTGGCGACCGCCTTGCAAAAATCCATCAACACTGTGGCGGTGCAATTGGCTGACGAGGTGGGACGCGCCGATGTGGCGCGCACGGCGCGGCGGTTAGGCGTGGAGTCGAAAATCGGCACGGTGCGGGCCATTGCACTGGGCACTTCGGAAATGACGTTGATCGAGCTGACGTCCGCCTATTTGCCGTTTGCCAATGGGGGCTTGCGCACCGCGGCCTGGGGCGTGAAGCGGATTGAAACCTCAGATGGGCGGGTGATCTATGCCCGGCCCCGCACCGATGATCGCTTTCAGGTGGTAGCGGATCGGGAATTGCGCTTGATGAACGGCATGTTGCGCCGTGTGGTGACGTCAGGCACGGGGCGCAACGCCTTGCTGCCCAAACACGAAAACGCAGGCAAAACCGGCACCACCAGTGATTATCGCGACGCCTGGTTCATTGGGTATGTCAAGGATTTCGCCATCGGGGTCTGGGTCGGTAACGATGATTTCACCGTGATGAACAAGGTCACCGGTGGGGCAGAACCCGCCCGCATATGGCGGGCTTTTGCTACCAAGGCTTTGGCCAAGCGCCCGCCTGAGGCTCTGCCGGTGTCCGCGCCCGAGGAAGAAGGCGCCCCGCCGGAGTTGGGTGATCCCTTGGGGGCCTTGATTGCGGGGCAACACAGCCTGGCGCCTGCACCCGCCAATGATGTCACTGGAGATGAGGCCATGGCGGATCCCTTGAGAGACCTGATCGAGGCGCAGCCCACGGCACCTGCTGAGCCCCAAACCGCGCCCGAGCCAGCCCCCGAGGATCCCTTACCGCCCGCGGCCATTGCCGCCCAGCGGTAACAGCAGGTGTTTGGTCGCATATTGACAAATATGTGTACATCCGCTAAGGGCAGGGTCCATTTTTAGATGTGGAGTTTCTTATGTCTATTCACCAAGTCCGTGACACCACACGGCAAAGCCCGTTGTCAGATGCCCAAAATCCGGCAGATTTTACAGAAAGCTTGGCTGCCCATCAGGTCACGGACCCCGAACCGAGCAAGTGGATTGAAGTCAGTCGTACACCCAAAGACAATAACGGGGACGGTTTGTTTGATGTCATTGAAGTTGAGTACAAATCCACCGATCCGGACAGCGAATTAAAAAAAGTGGCCTGGTACGTGGATAAAAACTCTAATGGTATAATTGACCCGGAGGATGCCCAGGTGACGCACCGGGTTTTCATCCCCAGTACCTATAGTCCTCAAGAGTTTCCCCAGCCCCCACAACGGGACAGTGTGCCCGCCACAAGGCCCCCGCGCCAAAAAGACGATCGCCCAGTTTATATGACCTCGATGTAAGGGGGTCAGGCCTGGATGGCCTTCAGACTTTGACCTTCATGGCGCAGCCAGTGCTGGGCCGCCTGGGTGGGCCCATACAGCGCCTGGAGCTGCCGCCAAAACGCGGGGCTGTGGTCTAGGTGCATAAGGTGGCAGACTTCGTGGGCCGCCACATAATCAAAGACTTTGGGCGGGGCCATGATCAGCCGCCAAGACAGCATGATCCGACCTTCAGATGAGCAGGACCCCCATCGCCCCAGGGGGTCGGCGATGCGCACACCTTGGAACGGGCGCCCCAACGCCTGGGCATAGTGATGCAGGCGGTCGCGGGCGTGCTCGCGCGCCAGCGCCTTCAGATAGCCAAGGGCAGCGGTCCCGGCCTTATCGGGGGCACAACGCAGGCCCAAACGGCCATCCCCATGATGGGCCCGCGGGTGGCCGTTTTCCAGAACATGCGGCACGCCTAAAATGGGCACAGTCTCCCCCAGCCGCAGCCGCTGCGTGCTGACTTGCCGTGCGGCCACAGATTGGATCCATTGCGCCCGGGCGCGCGCAAAGTCGACGGCATCGGGCAACAACTGGACACGGGGGGCCACCGCCAACATCTCACCCGTTTTGCGATCGGGCCGCAAGATCACACGGCGCGCACGGGTATTGACCACCAGCCGCACGGACACGCCGGCAACCTCGATCACGTCACCGTCTTGCCATTTCGATTTGGGGCTCAGCAGGGATAAAATCACGGGGTCAGTGTAAAAGCCCGTTCGCGGCTTAGGAAGCCTTTTTTGTCTTTGGTTTTGGCTTGGGGGTTGTGCTGGCGTTGCGGTCTTTTGCTGTCTGGGCGCCCATGACATGGGCCAGGATTTTGGGATAAACATCGCGGCGGAATTTGCTGCCGGTGAAAATGCCGTAATGCCCTACGCCCGGTTGCACCAAGGTGGTTTTTAGCGTTTGCGGCAGATTTGGAGTCAGGTCATGTACGGCCTGGCACTGGCCCACGCCGGCGATGTCGTCCCGTTCGCCTTCAACGGACATAATCGCCATATCGGTGATGGCACCCGGGTCGATCAGACGGCCGCGGTGCATCAATTGGCCTTCGGGCAGCAGATGACGTTGAAAGACATAGTCGATGGTTTGCAGATAGAACTCTTCGGTCAGGTCCAGAACCGAGAGGTATTCATCATAGAAATTGCGGTGCTTTTCGGCGCTGTCATCATCGCCCTCGAGGAGGTGTTCGAAGTAAGTGTAATGGGCGTCCATATGGCGGTCATGGTTCATCGAAATAAAGGCGGCTAACTGCATGAAGCCCGGGTACACACGGCGCATAGCGCCCGGGTAGGGCACCGGCACGGTGTGGATCATGTTGGATTTGAACCAGGTAAAGGGGCGACTGGCGGCCAGTTCATTCGGCACGGTGGGCGCGCGGCGAGCATCCATTGGCGAGCCAATGAAGGTCAAACTCAGGGGGCGCAGGGGGGCCTTTTCCTCGGCCATGACACTGGCGGCGGCCAGAACCGGTGGGCCGGGTTGGCAAACGGCAACAACATGACAAGGGCCGATCTGGCGGATCATTTCGGCGACATGATCGACATAGTCATGAAAATCAAAGCGGCCCTCATAGACAGGCACCAATTTGGCGTCGGTCCAGTCGCTGACATAGACCTCGGCGTCGGGCAAAAAGGCCTCGACCGTACCGCGCAACAAGGTGGCGAAGTGCCCGGACAAAGGGGCGACCAATAGCACCTTGGGGGTCTCGGTTTTCTTTGATTTGGTTTGTCTTGGTTTGGGTAAGTCCCGTTGAAAGTGCACCAGCTCTACCCACGGGCTTTCCCAGACCACTTCGGGGGTGACCGCCACGGCCTTGCCGTCGATCTCGGTGCTGTCAATGGCCCACGCGGGTTTGTCATAACGCTTGGTCAGGCGGTCTACCAGCTCGGCCGAGGCCGCCACTGAGCGGCCCACCAATGTCGAGGACAATGGGTTCAGGGGGTGATTGGCCCAGGCCCGCGCGCCCAAGGCCGACATGCGCCAGCCCTGACTGAGGGCATGGCCCATTTCATAAACACTGTACAGCATACTCACTCCTTCCGCGGGGCTTGGCCCCTAGCGGTTCCCCCGCATCATGCCCACAGTGTAGATGATTTGGCTGAAAAGACCATAAAGGCCGCCGCGTGGCGAAAAAACCTATAGCCGCGCGTTGGTTTCAATGGCGCGGCGGAATTTATCGGCCATGGTCTGGGCGCTTTCGCTGGCCGAGCCAACGGCGGAAACCTTCCCATCCGGTGCCACCAAATAGACGACCGAGGAATGATCGACATTGTAATCCTCGCCGTCGCCAGCCTTTTGCGCATAGACGCGCCAAATCTTGGTCATATGGTCAATGGCCTCGGGGCTGCCGGTCAGACCAATGGTGCCCACCGGCAAACCATCAGAAGCCAAATAGTCTTTCAGCACCTCAGGGCTGTCGCGTTCAGGGTCGACACTGACAAAGACAACGCTCAGCTCCACTTGGTCTTCAAGGGTGCGTTGCACATCCGCCAGCGTCACCAATGTTGTAGGGCAGATGTCGGGGCAATGGGTGAAACCAAAGAACAAGGCGGACCAATGGCCTTTGAACAGCGTTTCAGAACGAACATCGCCCGTTTGGTCCACCAGCTCAAAGGACCCGCCGATATCATCCCCGCGATTGGGAGGTGTGGTGGCGGATAAAATCCAAACTCCCATCAAAACCCCAATGAACAGTGCCAACACCAGGGGGATCAGTTTGCGTTTGGGCATGATGGACCTCGTCATTTTCAGCCGGTTTGAAGCTGGGGAAAACTGTGCCAGATGTAGCATCAGGATTCCGTTATGTTAAGTCATTGACGAGGCCCCCATGCCCGATACCACTGTGTCCCTGATGTCTCCGCAGACCAGCCGCTTGCGCCTGCGCACCTTGATTATGCTGCGCTGGGTGGCCGTGATCGGCCAGGCGGCCACGGTGGGCTTTGTGCACTTTGTTTTGCAATTTCCGTTGTTGTTGCCGTCGGTGCTGTCGCTGGTGGGGGCCGGCGTGTTGTTGAATGTGTTGTTGATGGCCTCGGGCCAATCACAACGCTTGCTCAGCAACCGCGAGGCCGCCAGTCTGTTGTTGTTTGACACCGTGCAAATGGCGGCTTTGTTGGGGTTGACGGGGGGGCTGCACAATCCGTTCGTGATCTTGCTGGTGGCGCCGGCGGTGATCGCGGCGGCCAACCTGCGCCGGGATGTGGCGGTTTTTGTTTATGTCACGAGCGTGATCTTGGCGGGTGTGATCGGGCTTTATCACTTGCCCTTGCCGTGGCGAGACGCAGGCTTTGCGCCTTTGCCGCCCTTGTATGTTTTGGCTGAGTGGCTGGCCATTGTGGTCGGGGGTGGGTTTATCGCGGGTTTTGCAGGTTGGGTGGCGGCCGATGCGGGCCGCATGGAAACGGCCTTAGCGGCCACCCAGGATGTGCTGGCCAAGGAACAAAAATTAGCCGCCTTAGGGTCGTTGGCCACCATGACGGCCCATGAGCTCGGGACACCACTTGCGACCATTCATCTGGTGGCCAAGGAGTTGTCGCGACAAGGCCAAGAGGATCCACACGTCCAAGAGGATCTGGACTTGATTGTCGAGCAATCCGAACGCTGTCGGCACATTTTGGGGGGACTTGCCCATCACAAATCCACGACGGAGGCCACGGTGGTGCCTTTGGATGCTTTGCTCGAGGAGGTGGTCGATGCCCATCGCACCAGTGGCAAAACCGTGATGGTGCGCATCGACCATGTGCGGGCGGATGCGCCCATGCCGCACGTGCGCAGACGGCCAGAGATTTTGCACGGCCTCGGGGCATTTGTGGAGAATGCAGTTGATTTCGCGTTTTCCCAAGTCGAAGTGCGGGCGCGGGTTTCCGAGTGGTCACTGATCATCGAGGTGCGCGACGATGGACCTGGGTTTTCCTCCGAGATCATGAGCAAGCTCGGCGAGCCTTATGTCTCGAGCCGGTCTGGCGGCCTGGCCACAGACGAGGACCGTGGGGGACTGGGTCTGGGATTTTTTATCGCCAAAACCTTGTTGGAACGTGCGCAGGCCCGGGTCGAGTATGGCAACCGTTCGCGACACATGGCCCATGATGGCGTGGCCGGGGGGGCTTATGTGCGCGCGGCGTGGCGGCGTGCGGCCTTGGTTGTTGAGCCTGGGGACCGGGGCTAGAATTGACGGCAGCTGACACCCAGGCTTATAAGGCAAAATCCTGCAGAAATGAGACGAGCATGAATGATCCGCAAGCCCAACCTGATGACAAGTCCCTGCTGATTTTGGACGATGATACGCCCTTTCGCACCCGCTTGGGTCGTGCCATGGAAGCCCGAGGGTTTCAGCCTAGATTGGCGGAAAGTGTGGCGGAGGCCAAGCGCCTGGTGGAGGACACGCCACCGGCTTATGCGGTTTTGGACATGAAGCTTGAAGATGGCTCGGGCCTTGATGTCGTGAAAGTCATCCATGATCACCGACCCGAAGCTCGGGTGGTGATGCTGACGGGTTATGGCAACATCGCGACGGCCGTGGCCGCCGTAAAGGCCGGGGCGGTTGATTATTTGGCCAAGCCCGCGGATGCCGATGATGTTATGAATGCTCTTTTGAACCAGGGGGATGTGCCGCCGCCGCCTGAACAGCCCATGTCGGCCGATCGCGTGAAGTGGGAACATATCCAACGGGTCTATGAAGCCTGCGGACACAATGTGTCAGAAACCGCACGGCAGTTGAACATGCACCGCCGCACCCTGCAGCGGATCTTGGCCAAGCGCGCACCAAAATAAGGCGCACAAAAAACTGAATTCATGTGTTGACAAACTGTATTATATAAGATACATTTCCTGCACTTTTAAGTGAGACGTGATTTAGGAAAGGAACACTCAATGGGACAGTCATTTTTAAGCAACGGCAATGTGTCGGCTGTGGGCATGCTGCAAACCCCAGACGGGCAGTTGGCCATCCGCACTGCAGAGCAAAGTTTTGAATTGACTTTGGATACCGGGGAAACGGTCAGCATTATGCCCGGGCAAAAATTTGTGGTCACCGGCGAGCAAGCCAGTGGCTATGAGGTTGCGGCCAGCAAAGGGCGGGCGCAGTACGCCGATGCCGATCATGACGGCCGGGCAGACGATCGTCGCCTGTTGGTCAATGGCGAAGTGATTTACCAACTGGATCGCACGGATAATCTGGGCTGGTAAGGGCCTCAGTGTGTGTCGAGAAAGGGCCGCGCCTTGAGCGCGGCTTTTTTGTGCCCTGACAGACAGGTCCTATAAAGGCGCTATTTCAGATCCAGAACATCCTGCATGTCATAAAGACCAGCGGGCTGGGATGTGACCCAACGGGCCGCTTGGCATGCGCCTTCGGCAAACACCTTCCGGTCTGTTGCCTTGTGGCCCAAGGTGATGACTTCACTGGGGCCCGTGAAGGTGACCTGATGATCACCAATCACCTCGCCCTCGCGGCGGCTGGTGATCTTGGCGTCTCCGCCCACGGCCCTTTGCAGCATCAGGGCCGTGCCGCTGGGGGCGTCCTGTTTGTGAATATGATGAACATCTAAAATATCGATTTTGAACGGGGGCAGGGCCCTTTGCGCTTGGGCCGCCAAGCCCAACAGCAGATTGATTCCCAGCGAAAAATTGCCAGATTTTACCACGGGAATGGCCTGAGCGGTTTTGGCGATGGCATCTTCGGTGGCCTGATCAAGGCCGGTGACCGCGATCACCCAGGCGGGACCTTGGCGGGTGGTCAGTAGGGGGGGCAGATCGGCAACGGCTGCAGGCGTCGACATATCCAAGATCACATCGGCATCCAGTATGGGATCTTGGCCTCGCCCCCAGCCGCCCACCAACACAAGATCATCGTGCTGGGCGATAACGTCCTGGCAGGCTTGGCCCATACGGCCCTGAAGGCCCGCGATGGCGATGCGGATGGTGTCGGTCATGAGGTGACCTTAGCGGGCTTTGCTGTGGGGGCAAGGGCGCAGGTTCGCAACGCCAGAACAAACACATACAGGCTGACCAACCAGACGACCTGGGTTTGCAGATGAAAGGCAAAAAAGTGGATATGGGCGGCTAAGCCCACCAACAATACCCCCAGCCATAAGGCCGCATTGTGATGATGGTGATCGCGGTGGGCTACCAGCAACAACACGGCGGGGATCAGAATGACGATTTCATAATGCATGAAATAGGGGGCTGCCAAAGCCGTGCCTGATAACACCAAGGCCACTGTGGTGGGTGTGGCGCCCATCTGGATCCAGCGGTGACAAACAAAAATCATCACCCCAAGCGAGACCACGATTTGCAAGGCCCAGGCCCAGATGGTGGGCATGTCATGGGTTTTGAACAGGCCGTAAGGATTAAACATGGAAAGGGGCGCAAGGCTTTTTGCCGTCTCCATACCCATGCGCGTGCCCTGGCTGACATCCCCGCCCATGTGGACAAAGGTGTCTGCCACCGACATTACAAAGCCCTGCCAGGCTCCAAGACCGGGCCAGACCACCGAGAGGGCAAGCAGCCAAATTGTCGTCGCGACCGCGACACCAAAGGCGCGCCAATAGCCACCTGCAATCAAAACAAAGGGGATCAACACGCCCAAGGTGGGTTTCACGGTCATGAGGCCAATCATAACACCGGCCAATACCTGCTGGTCACGCATCAGGGCCACCATCCCCACCAGGAAGGCCGCCACAATAAAAAATGACATTTGACCGGATAGAAGGGTCACAAGGCCGGTGAACGAGGCCAGCAATATGGCCAGCCACAGGCCAGAAAGCCGCGCATAGCGATGGGCCGCTGCCATGGCCAACAGTCCTCCCAGGCCCCAAAGCAGATATGACGTTGCAAACCCCAGTGTGGAATGGGCAAAGGGTGCGATCAGCAATAGCGTGTTAGGAGGATAAAACCAGGGCCGATGGGCATCGGCGCTCGGTTCAATGGTGGTTTGCAGCTGATGACTGAGGTCATGGTCATAAAGCTGTGTGGCCTGGCCCTGTTCGACCATATAATCAGCCGTATAAAAGGTCAGGAAATCCCCGCCAAAGGCCTCGATGAATTTAAACATCACTGGGTTTTGTGACTGCGCCACCGCGATGACTGAGGGGATCAAACATACACTCAGGATGCCCAAAATTGATCCCACAAGCCATTGCAGGCGCAGGTCACGGGACATGGTGGGTTTGGAACTCATGGGCCCCAGAAGACCCTAGGCCGGTCAAAAAAGTGTGAAGGCGGGCGTTGCGCTTACTGGTCGCTGGCTCCGGCTTTGAAGAAATCGCGTATGGATTGCTGATCCAGGCCTCGGTTTTCAAAGGGGGGGTGGGGGTTTTTGGGTACGGCGGGGCGACCTTGGTCAAACCAGCCCCCGGGCCGTCGGGGGCCTTGGGGTTCAGTATAGGTGGTTTGGTCCACCAGGATATAATCATACATCCCCACCTCGTACATATCGATGGAGGTCTCATCGGGGTCATATGCACTCGGGTGAGCACTGGCGACAGTGAGCACATTTTCATACCCATAACGACGGGCCAACAAAATGCCCAGGGTTTGATCGGGGGCCATGGCCGCCTCGGCCATATCTTGGGTTTTGGCAGCCAGTTCGTACGCGGGGATGCTCTCGGCAGCGTGCTCGGCCCCCACCAGGAAGATATGGACGGCGCTAGGCTCAAATGCGGTTTGATTGATGCCGTCTTGGCCGCGGATCAACATGCCCTGGTCGCGAATGCCGGGTGTATTGTCCCGGTCCTCCAAAAATTGGATGGAAACCCCCTGGGCCAACAGGTCGAACAGCATGCCCGCCTGTTCTGGACGTGTGATATACAGACCATAGGGATAGGTGTTAATGAACTGGTCGCGCGCCTCGGCAAAGGCCTCAGGGTCATGTGTTTTTAGCGCTTGGTAGCCGTCGATATAAGCCAACTGATCAGCAGACTCGTTGACGTCGGATTCCATATGAAAATAGACGGTTTTGCCCTGGGCTTTTAGCTCGGTGGTCAGGTCTGTGATGGTGGCAACGGGGGTGTAGCTATGTTCCTCGCCCAAAACATAGATGGGCTTATCCAGATCCGCCAAGGCCTGGCCTGCCGTGCGACTGGGCGCGGCGGCGTTTTGTGTGGTTTGAAAGTGGGCTTGGATCTCGTTTTGCGAAATCAATCCATCCTGATTTAGGTCCGGTATGATATGCGGTGCCAGCGCCGAGGATGCGGCCAGGGTTGGGGTTCCCATTGTAATCTCCAAAAAAACACATCAAAATATTTGGGAATACTATCACAAGATTGGGCGCAGATCAAATGTGGGGGTTCTCATGATCAGGTGTCTTACACCCGGCTGAGGTAGCGTTTCATTTGCTCGACAAAGGCTTTGGTTTTGGGGTGACTATCTTCGGCGGCATCCGCAAAGGCTTGCAGCAGCTTTTTTTGCTTCCCGCTGAGGCCTTTGGGCGTTTCGACGTTCAGTTCCACCAGCATATCCCCACGACCCCGGCCACGCACCAAACCCATGCCTTGCTTTTTCAAGCGCACCATAGTGCCGGACTGCGAGCCTTCGGGGACTTTGACCTTCAGGATTTTGCCTTCGATGCTGGGCACTTCAATCTCGCCACCCAGCACCGCCGTCGTCAGGGGCACCGGCGCATGCACAATCAGATGCGGGCCTTGGCGTTCAAAAAAGCTGTGACGTAGCACCGAGACAAAAACATAGACATCACCATTGGGGCCTCCACGCGCCCCGGCATCCCCTTCGCCAGCCAGGCGGATGCGGGCCCCGTCTTCAATGCCGGCCGGCACCTTGACGGTCAGGGTGCGGTGTTTGCGGATCACGCCATTGCCACGGCACTGACGACAGGGGTTGTCGATCACCTGGCCGCGACCTTGGCATTTGGGGCAGGTGCGCTCCAGGGTGAAAAAGCCCTGGCTGGCGCGCACGCGGCCCGCACCGCCGCAACTGGGGCACATACTGGGCTGGGCACCTGCCTCGGCACCCGTGCCGTCACAGCTGTCACAGGCCACCACGGTGGGAATGTGGATTTCTTTCTCGACACCGTTAAAAGCCTCTTCGAGGGTCAATTGCATGTCCGCCCGGACATCCGAACCCCGTGCCGGACCACCGCGCCGGCCCCCGCCAAAGGCATCACCAAAGGCTTCGCCAAACATGGCCGAGAAGATGTCTCCCAGATCGCCAAAGTCTCCGCCAAAACCAGCACCGCCAGGGCCACCGCCCATATTGCCACTGACACCGGCGTGGCCATAATGATCATAGGCCGCCCGCTTTTCGGGGTCGGAAAGGACCGAATAGGCCTCGTTGACCTCTTTGAATTTGGTTTCGGCGTCGGCATCCCCCTGGTTTTGGTCGGGGTGATATTTCATGGCCATCTTGCGGTAGGCAGACTTGATGGCGCCATCATCGGCACCGCGGTCGAGGCCTAGAATTTCATAATAATCTCGCGCCATAAGGTCTCTCGCAAAGGCCAGAAAAGAATTCGCCCCGCTTCAGCAGGGCACAGGACGCTTAGTCCGGGTCAGGCCCGGACCAAGCGGCACGTGGGTTGGTTATTTTTCGTCTTTGACTTCTTCGTATTCAGCGTCAACCACCTCATCGTCGGCATCAGATTGGGCGTCTTTGGCCGCATCGGCAGCCGCATCTGCCTCGGCGCGTTGGGCTTCAGCGTCCTTGTACATGGCTTCACCCAACTTCATCGAGGCCTGTGACAACGCCTGAGACTTGGTCTGAATGGCTTCGATATCGTCGCCTTCAAGGGCGGTTTTCAGCTCGGCAAGGGCGTCCTCGATGGCCTTTTTGTCCTCGCCTTCGATTTTATCGCCATGCTCTTCCAGGGCTTTTTCGCTGGAGTAAACCAAGGCGTCGCCCTGGTTTTTGGCTTCGACCAGTTCACGACGCTTTTTGTCTTCCTCGGCGTGGGCGTCGGCTTCTTGACGCATTTTTTCAATTTCTTCTTCCGACAGACCGCCACCGGATTGGATTTGCATGGATTGCTCCTTGCCGGTGCCTTTGTCGTGGGCGGAAATGGAGACAATGCCGTTGGCGTCAATGTCAAATGTGACCTCGATTTGCGGCACACCCCGGGGGGCTGGCGGAATGCCCACCAGATCAAACTGGCCCAGCAGTTTGTTGTCGCTGGCCATTTCGCGCTCGCCTTGGAAGACGCGAATGGTCACGGCGGACTGATTGTCATCAGCCGTCGAGAAGATCTGCGACTTTTTGGTGGGGATGGTGGTGTTGCGATCAATCAGACGCGTAAAGACACCACCCAAGGTTTCAATCCCCAGCGACAGCGGCGTCACATCCAACAACAGCACGTCTTTGACGTCACCGGCCAAAACGCCCCCTTGTACGGCAGCCCCCAGTGCCACCACCTCGTCAGGGTTAACGCCTTTGTGGGGCTCGCGGCCAAAGAACTGTTTCACCGTCTCTTGGATTTTCGGCATGCGGGTTTGTCCGCCCACCAAAATCACCTCGTCGATATCCGAGGCTTTCAGGCCTGCGTCTTTCAGTGCCTGTTCGCAAGGCTTGATGGTGCGTTTAACCAGATCTTCGACCAAGGCTTCGAGCTTCGAGCGGGTCAGCTTGATGTTCAGGTGTTTAGGACCCGAAGCATCAGCGGTGATGAAGGGCAGGTTGACTTCATATTGGCTAGCCGAGGACAGTTCCTTTTTGGCTTTTTCGGCCTCTTCCTTCAGGCGCTGCAGCGCCAGCTTGTCTTTGCGCAGGTCGATGCTTTGTTCTTTTTTGAACTCATCGGCCAGATACTCGACGATGCGCATGTCAAAATCTTCACCGCCCAGGAAGGTGTCGCCGTTGGTGGATTTCACTTCAAAAACGCCATCACCGATTTCCAAGATGGAGATATCAAAGGTGCCGCCCCCCAAGTCGTAGACAGCGATTTTCTTGCCGTCGTTTTTCTCGAGGCCATAAGCCAGAGCCGCCGCCGTGGGTTCGTTGATGATGCGCAGCACTTCAAGGCCGGCGATTTTCCCAGCATCCTTGGTGGCTTGACGTTGGGCGTCGTTAAAATAGGCCGGAACGGTGATCACCGCCTTGTCGACGGTCTCACCCAGATGAGCCTCGGCGGCCTCTTTCATTTTCATCAGAATGAAAGCGGACACTTGCTGCGGCGAGTAATCTTCGCCTTGGGCCTTGACCCAGGCTTCGCCATTGCTGCCTTTGACGATCTCATAGGGCACCATCTCTTTGTCTTTTTTCACGGTGTCGTCTTCAAAGCGACGACCGATCAGACGCTTGATGGCAAACAGGGTGTTCTCCGGGTTGGTTACGGCTTGGCGACGGGCGGGCTGACCTACCAGACGTTCACCGTCTTCCAAAAAGGCCACAACCGATGGCGTTGTGCGTGCGCCCTCGGCGTTTTCTATCACTTTGGGTTCGCGCCCATCCATAACGGCCACACAGCTGTTGGTGGTCCCGAGGTCGATGCCAATGATTTTGCCCATAGTGTACTCCGTCGATCTTGTTTGTTTTTCCGTGTTGTTCCGTGCAATCTGTGGCTTAGGTGGCTGGGTTTCGTCCGCGCCATATTTGGGCCACATTTATGATCTGTCCCTGATATGGGCATCATTATCCACAGTGCAAGAGGGGATATGGATTTTTTGCCGCCAGACCGGTCATATCCGTCAGGCTTTGGCTTGCATCGCTGTCATTTTGACGATCAGGCCCAGGCCGAATTGATCAAGACCGTGCAAAAGGCTGTGACGGTGGCCCCCTGGTTTCAGCCCACCATGCCCCGCACCGGCCAGCCCTTGTCCGTGCGCATGAGCAATTTTGGCCCCTTGGGCTGGGTGGCGGATCACAAGGGCTATCGCTACCAAGTGCACCACCCGGAAACCGGCGCCCCCTGGCCGCCGATCCCGGATCTGTTGCTTGAGGCCTGGCACGCGTTGACGGGCTGTGCGGTTCCCCCCGATTGTTGCCTGATCAATTGGTACCAAGGGACTGCCAAAATGGGCCTGCACGTGGATAAAGACGAGGCCGATTATGCGTTTCCCGTGGTCTCGGTGTCTTTGGGCGATGACGCGGTGTTTGTACTTGGCCAAACCATGCGCAAGGGGCCGTATCGGCGCATGATGGTCAAATCGGGGGATGTGTGCGTGCTCGCGGGTGCGGCCCGCCTTCGCTATCACGGTGTGGACCGCATTGTGCCGGGGTCAAACCCGATCATTCCTGGGGGCGGACGTTGGAACTTGACGCTGCGCCGCGCCCGTCCAGCCCCATAGACAGTTTGTGATGCGCATAAAAAAAGCCAGCGCGAGGCTGGCTTTTTTGTAGATTGGTGTCTGGCTTAGACTTCGTCGTCGTCTGACTTTTTGATCTTGACGATGTCTTCACCACTGAACTCGTCTTCATCGTCGTCCAGGAACATGTCGCTGTCATCGTCGCCTTCGTCATCCAACTCGACATCATCACCCAGATCGATGTCAATGTCATCCGAGGTTTTGGGGCCGTCCTCATCATCGTCATCTTCGTCCGCATCCGGTGCGACCATGACTTCGTCTGCATCCAGCTCTTTGGCGACAGGTTCCTCTTCGGCGTCGGTATCGTCCTCAACGGTTGTGGCTTTGGTGTCCACTTCCTCGGTGTCGGCCTCTGGCGTTTCCGGCTCGGGGGCGGGGCGTGTTTTTGACTTCAGCACTTCGTCCGGCACATAGGTGTGCGCGCATTTCGGGCAGGTGGCGGGACGTTTATTCAGATCATAAAACTTTGCCCCGCATTCCGGACAGACTTGTTTGCTTCCCAGCTCTGGTTTGGCCACGGCGTGTTCTCCTTAAAAAAAATTTCGCGCTTTCCTTGCCATGGGATCTTGACCCCTGTCAAAACCTAATCGCATAGATGAGGCAAATGTCCACCCCTTCCACGCTGATTGTTCCCCCCACAGGCCCCCTTCGCGGCCAGGTTGATGTCGTGGGCGACAAGTCCATTTCCCACCGGGCGCTGTTTTTGGCCGCGATGGCCGAAGGCGAAAGTCAGATTTATAACCTCAGCCCAGCCCAGGATGTGGCCAGCACACAAGCGGTGCTGCAGGCCTTGGGTGCTGAAATTATGGGTGCTGAAATTATGGGTGCCGAGATTACGGCAGACAAGACCAGCGTGCGGGTGCGGCCCGGCTGGCGCACCCCCTCAGGCCCGTTGATGTGCGGCAATTCCGGCACCACGGCGCGCAGCGTAATGGGGGCGCTGTTGGCCCAAGGTTTGGGGGCGCGGCTTGAGGGCGATGCCTCTCTGTCACGGCGGGCCATGGGGCCGGTGGTCAGGGCTCTTCAGGGGTTTGGTTTGCGCGCAGAGCTCAGCCAGGGTCATTTGCCCGCCCACATTGTGCCAGGGGCGCTCCGGGCCGCTGAGGTCCATATCGACAATGGCTCGGCGCAGATCAAAACTGCGTGTCTGTTGGCGGCCCTGCGGGCCAAAGGCACCAGTCGTATTACGGAGTCTCGGCCGGCGCGGGATCATACCGAACGTATGCTGCCGGTCTTTGGTGGGCGCTGCACAGTGACGGGCTCAGGCGTGACGGTGACGGGGCCGCAGAGCCTGAGGGGTGCCGAGCTGCATATCCCTGGTGATGTTTCGGCGGCGGCCTTCGTGGTGGTGGCGGCGAGTTTGATCCCTGGCAGTGATGTGACCTTGCGGGGGGTGGGGCTGAACCCGTTTCGGGTGGCCTATCTTGAGGTTTTACGCCGCATGGGCGCCCTTATCGAGATCACCGAGACCGGGTGCATGGGCGATGAGCCCGTGGGGCGGGTGCGGGTACGGGCGGCGCGCTTACGCGGAGTTGAAATCCCGGCGGACTGGGCGCCGCGTTTGATTGATGAATATCCCATTTTGTCGGTGGCGGCTGCGTTTGCGGACGGCATTACAGAGTTTCGAGGCGCTGAGGCCTTGCGAGACAAAGAGTGTGATCGCTTGGCGGCAAGTGCCCAAAATTTGCGAAGCGCGGGGGTTGTGGTCGAGGCGTTCGCTGACGGCCTGCGGATCACGGGCGGTGGTATCCGTCAAACCGCATTGCGTCTTGATGGCTTTGGCGACCATCGTATGGTGATGGCCAATGCGGTTTTGTTGATGGCGCGTGAGGATCAGGCCGAAGCGGGTATGGTCACAACCGCTGAGGTTATGGCGATTTCCGATCCTGAATTTGTCTCTCGGTTTCAATCTCTTGGGGGCCTGATGTCTATGGCCCCCGTGCAGCCTCCGGTTAGTGTGTGGACATGATGACCCTTTCCTCGACATCGCCTTTGATCATTGCCGTCGATGGCCCAGCGGCCTCGGGCAAAGGCACCATCGCGCGTTTGTTGGCGCGACACTTTGGTTTGCCACATTTGGATACAGGGCTTTTGTATCGGGCGGTGGGCTTGGCGGTGCGTGATGCCAACCTGGACCCTGATGACCCCGAGGCCGCCGCCCAAGTGGCCCAAGCCCTCAGCGAAGACAATCTGAAAGACGAAGCCCGGTTGCGCGGCGACGAGGCGGGGCAAATGGCCTCGAAAGTGGCGCGGCATGGGCCGGTGCGCCAGGCCCTGTTGCAGTGGCAGCGGGACTTTGCCGCCCAGCCCGGTGGCGCGGTCTTGGATGGTCGGGACATCGGCACGGTCATCTGCCCCCAGGCCACGGTCAAGCTGTTTATCGAGGCCCAGCCCGAGGTGCGCGCCGCCCGCCGTTTGCAAGATTTGCTCTCGCAAGGCGTGGACACCGACCAGCAAACCGTTCTGGCGGATTTACGGGCGCGGGATGCGCGGGATATGGCGCGTGCGGATGCGCCATTGCGCATGGCGGCGGATGCCCACTTGATTGACACCACAGAATTGGATATAGACACAGCCTTTGATGCGGCTCGCCGATGTGTGGAGCTGGCGCGATCAGGGGCGGAAGCCCGCTGAAATCCCAACGTCGCCAACCATGCCATCCGTGGGCAGTGCCTGTCACAAGCGCTGAGTTTGTAAAGCTTGGCTTGCGTCCTGCCCATCAAACCCCTTTCTGAAACATCGTTAAAATCGTTGTGGCCTGAGTGTGCGTGCGTGTTGTGCGGCGGGGGCCACAGTTCAACTTCTGGAGAAGAACACCCCAATGAGTACGGATACCCTGAACCCAACCCGCGATGATTTCGCGGCTTTGCTGAAAGAAAACGAAGACGCCCGCCCGGTGTCTGAAGGCTCGGTGGCCACCGGTAAGGTCATCGCTGTCGAGAATGATTTCGCCGTTGTGGACATCGGCCAAAAAACCGAAGGCCGCGTGCCATTGCGCGAATTTGGCCTGTCGGGCGAAAAACCCCCCGTTGCCGTGGGTGACGAGGTCGAAGTTTACGTGGACCGCTTTGAAAATGCTCAGGGCGAAGCCGTGCTGTCCCGTGAGAAAGCCCGCCGCGAAGAGGCTTGGGAGCGTCTGGAAGAGTTTTACAACAAGTCTGAAACCGTATTGGGGGCCATTGTCGGTCGCGTCAAAGGCGGGTTTACGGTGGATCTGGGCGGGGCCTTGGCCTTTTTGCCTGGCTCGCAAGTCGATGTGCGTCCCACCCGTGACATTGGGCCTTTGATGAACAAAGAGCAGCCCTTTGCCATTTTGAAAATGGATCGTTCACGCGGGAACATTGTCGTGTCGCGTCGTGCGGTGCTGGAAGAAGAGCGCGCCGAGCAGCGTTCGGAAATTGTCGGTCAATTGGCCGAGGGTGAAGTGCGCGAAGGTGTGGTCAAAAACATCACCGATTACGGGGCCTTTGTGGACCTGGGTGGTGTTGATGGGCTGTTGCACGTCACCGACATGAGCTGGAAACGCATTTCCCACCCAACGCAAATCATGAATGTGGGCGATACGGTTAATGTACAGATCATCAAGATCAACCCCGAAAGCCAGCGCATCTCCCTGGGTATGAAGCAGCTGCAAAGCGATCCATGGGAAGGCGTGGCTGTGAAATACCCTGTGGGCACCAAGCTTTCGGGCGTGGTCACCAACATTGCCGATTACGGCGCGTTTGTGGAACTGGAAGATGGCGTTGAAGGTTTGATTCACGTCTCGGAAATGTCCTGGACCAAGAAAAACATCCATCCGGGGAAAATCATCTCCACTTCGCAAGAGGTTGAGATTGTGGTTCTGGATGTGGATGCCGCCAAGCGCCGGATCTCCTTGGGTCTGAAACAAGCTCAGGCCAATCCTTGGGAGGCCTTCTTGGCTGTCCATCCGATTGGTTCGGAAATCGAAGGCGAGATCAAAACCATCACCGAATTCGGGCTCTTTATCGGTCTTGATAACGATGTGGATGGTATGGTGCACCTCTCCGATCTGGATTGGGACAAAGACGGTGAAGAGGCCATCAAGGACTACAACACCGGTGACGTCGTCAAAGCCAAGGTTCTGGATGTGGATGTGGAAAAAGAGCGCATCGCGCTTGGCATCAAACAGCTGTCCGAGGATCCCATGGAAGGTCTGCGCTTCCGCAAAGGGGATCGCGTCACCTGTGTGGTGACCGAGGTCACCAGTGGTGGTCTCGAGGTCAGTGTGGCCGATGGTATGATGACCGCCTTTGTGCGCAAATCTGATCTGAGCCGTGACCGTGGCGAGCAACGTCCTGATCGCTTTGCCAAGGGCGACAAGGTCGATGCGGCCGTGACGTCGTTTGACAAATCCAGCCGGAAACTGAGCCTGTCGATCAAGGCGCTTGAAATTGCCGAAGAAAAAGAAGCCGTTGAGCAGTATGGCTCGACTGATTCGGGTGCGTCCTTGGGCGATATTCTGGGTGCGGCCCTGAAAGAAAAAGACAAGGACGAATAATATCCTTGCCTAATCAGGTGATTAAGGCCGGCCCTTTGGGGTCGGCCTTTTTTCTTGTTCGAACATTTAACAGCCATTAACCTTGTGCCCGTTAAGCAAGGCTGTTGATTTGCGCCTGATTTTAGGGGGACCCCATGTTCAAACGTTTCCGCAGCGACCGGTCTGGGAACATTGCCATTATCTTTGCCTTGGCTTTGGTGCCTTTGGTGATTTTGGTGGCTGGGGCCATCGATTTGTCGCGGATGTTCACCCACAAGGCGCATATGCAGACCATCTCGGACCAAGCCGCCCTGGCGGGTTTGCGGCGGTACGCGGAATTGGTAGATAGCGGCGAGGATGATGAGGCCACCCTAGAGGCCGCGGCCACCCAGGCCGCCAATGCCTTTCTGACAGCGCAAACCACCACTCTGACCACCACGGCTAATCATCAGTGGGTGGTCAGTTTCCCGGATGCCTCAACATTTGTGGCGCCCCAGACGTCGTCCGGTGCCAGTTCGACAAGCACGACCACAACGTCGGGTACCACCAGCACCTCAACATCGACCACGACCACCAGTGGCACGACATCATCGACAAGCTCAACGTCCTCGACGAGTTCAACCTCAAGCACGTCGTCTACAAGTTCGACGTCCAGTACATCATCCACATCCTCGACGTCGCCCCTGACCAGCGGCAGCACGACGACCACCAGTGGTACGACGTCTTCGACGAGTTCCACGTCTAGCACCTCCTCGACGTCAAGTGTCGTCACCAGCACGTCGACGACCTCAGGTGTTGGCGGCGTCAGCTCCGGCACGTCTAGTAAGGCCCAGCCCGGCTTGCGCTTGTTTCAACGCATTGATTTGGGCGGCACGACTTCATCTGGGGCGGGGGCCGGAGGCACCAGCACCACGACCTCATCGGGCACTGGGGGCGAGACCAGCACATCTGGTGGCTGGGCCCCGCCAATTCGCGGTTGGGCTGATCTGTTGAAGTCCTGTGCGGCGAATGATGTTGGTTGTATGACCGTGGAATGCAACAGCTATTGTGGCGCGGACAAGGATTGCCAAGATGCGTGCGAGGCAGCGGCGGCACAGTACCGCAATGACAATCAAGGAGAAGGCGACGTTAAAGACGAAGAGGAGGAGGGGTCCAGCACCACGACGACGAGCGGCACATCTGGCACCACCACCACCACGACGAGCGGCACATCTGGCACCACTACCACAACGTCGGGCACTACCAGCACCTCGACATCAACCACCACCACAACCACCAGCGGCACATCGAGCACCACATCATCAGGCTCAGGGTCGAGCGCTTGTGTTTCCTCTGGTGCGGGCGGTGGGGCCAGCAGCAGTGGCGCTGATGAAATCCGTGTAAAAGTGGAGCTAAGCGCTGATAGCCAGACGGCCATGTCGTCGTTTTTTGGTTTTGCCAGTCTGCCAGTGAATGTGACCTCGACAGCCATTCGCGGCGTCAGCTGCGGCTCGGCCGGCGAGTTTGTTTTGGCGCTGGATAACACCACATCGATGTTCGATGTGGGCGGCGGCTCTGGTCAGCAGCGTTTCCAGCTGATGCGTGATGCGGCCAAGAATTTTGTGGGCACCCTGTATCAAAATAACCCCACACCCGGCGAGGTGAAAGTGGGCGTGGTGCCGTGGGCATCACTGATCAACATTAAGTCCCCGGCGGTGCAGGCCGATAATGTGACGGCCCCATCACCAAGCAATCCGCCCATTTGGGGCAGCCGGATTTGGGATACACCGGCAGTCAGCCGCAACAACAACCTGCGTCACCCCACCAGTTCCGCCAGCATCACCGAAGCCCAAGCCAACGCCATTGCGGGGGTTGTGCCTTGGCGCGGGTGTGTGCGTTCGGATAGCTTGGTGGCCAACAATGGCGAGGCCCGCGTCAATGCCTCGGGCCAGGTGACCCAGGTGATTTCGGATGCGGCCCCACAACGCTGGCCGGCGGCCATCTTGACGCCGATGCAGTACAAGCAGGACTCGATGGAAGGCTGCACGATGAACTGTACATGGTCGACATCGTCTACCTCTTCCACGTCGTCAACGTCGTCAACGTCGTCAACGTCTTCGACATCGTCCACCTCGTCAACGTCTTCGACCTCTTCGACGACGACAACTTCGGGCGGGGGGCAGAACACACAAGGGTTCAATCAGTACACCCCTGGTGCCATGTGGCCCAAGCTGGATGGTTTGAAATCCTTGGGGGCAGATGAGACCACGGCATCGCCGGTGGTCTGGACCTACACCACCAGTTGTCCAACGCCCGCCAACATCAATAATGTGTGCGATAGTGATATCGAGGCGGGGGCCGTCTGGGGCGTGAACAACCTGTATCGCAATTCCAGTAGCTTCCAGTGTGTGACGTCCGAGGCCTTGACGCCTCCGAATGACCCCAATATCTCGACGCCTTGCGAGTATCTGCATAGCTATGGGAATTTGCCGCAGTGTGTGGCGGACTTTAACGAGCCCACCTTCCCCAGCAACCTGTGCATGCATTACGAAAACGCTTGGCCCTCTGGCAGCAGCACGCTGTGGAACCAGCTGCGGCCTATTGCTGGGCCCAATATCAATTGCCCCGTGCCCATCCTGCCGTTGTCGGGTAACCATGCCCAAATCGTGGCCAAGCTTGATCAAATGACTCCTGTGCCCGGTGGAACCTTACCGGATGTGGGCTTGTTGTGGTCGTTGCGTGTGCTGTCGCCCAACAACAACTGGCCGGCGTTTTGGGGCCTAAACAGCAGTCAAGCGCCCAAGGCGTTTGACGAACCTGACCACAAGAAGGTGATCGTGCTGATTTCTGATGGGAAAGTTGAACCCCCGCAAGATTTCGAAGGCTATTATGGCTGTGGCCGTCAAGAGGGTGGTTTCGGTATGGAGAACAACACCCTGACCTGTTATGACCCGTTTGTGGGCGGGAGTGGGAAAAACTGTGAACGCAACTGCTGGCGCTCTCAGAATATCAACTCGGGCTCTGCAGCCACCATTGCCCAGGCATCGACGTATGAAAATATGTTGACCTCGGCCTGTGAAACCTTGCGGACCGCCTACAACATCAACCTGTATACGATCTTGGTGGATGTGAACGATGCCAATGCCACGGCCCTGATGCAGGGCTGTGCGGGGGATCCGGCCAATGCCTTCAATATCTCGGCGGCGCAGCTTGATTCCACTCTGAATCAAATCGCCAACACCGCGACCAAGGGTCAGATCCGCATCGAAAACTAAGTTCTGACTGCGGCGGGGCTGATCCCCCGCTGCAGGGTGGATTTGCAAATGACAGCCATAAAAAAACGGGCGGTGAAGACCGCCCGTTTCTGTATCAGGGGAGCGTGGACTTAGAACTTGCGCCCCAATCCGACACCAAAGACCCAAGGGTCAATGTCAACATCAGATTTCACCGGCACCAGACCCACGCCCGTGGCGTCGGCTTTCAGGTCCGTGTCCAACCAAACTTTTTTGACGTCAAAGTTGACGAACCATGGCCCAGTGGTGGCCACGTCCACACCCGCTTGCAAGGCCCAACCAAAGCCGTCTTCGTACGAGACATTGCTGAGCGAGCCATCATTGACGTCATAGAAGAAGGTATAATTGATACCCGCACCCACATAAGGGCTGACTTTGCCTTTGGGATTAAAGTGCCACTGAGCGGTCACAACCGGTGGCAGAAGCTTCACGTCACCGGCATCAACCATGGTGGTGCCATTGTAAACGCGGGCTTTGTGCTTGGTGGTGCCGGCGATCACCTCGACAGCGAAGTTGTCGGTGAAGAAGTATGTCAAGTCGATCTCGGGCACAAAGTCTTCGGTCAGTTTCACATCCCAACCGCTGTCGGCGCTAGTGGCTTGGGTCAACACGTCGCCACTTTCTTGGGGCTTCATGTCAATCATGCGCAGACGCACCATCCAGGTTCCCGCTTCTTTGGGTTGCCAATCCAGTGCCGTCGCCGATGTGGCGGTGGCCAAAACCGCTGCCGATAAGATGCCCGCGGCTAAGGTTTTTGTTTTCATAACTCTCATCCTTTTGCGTTAGGGCCGACCACCCCCAGCGGTCGCGCCATGGCCATACCCATAAAGGATTTATGGGCATTTGCCCCTGCGACCAGGCGTCATAGGGCGTTTTGTCGCAGCAAGAGGGCCAATATATATTCTCGTGAGGCGAGAATTTTAACCGCAATTTTATTCGGGGCTTATAGGGTGCTGTCCGGTAAGGGAGGGCGCGATGACCGCAACATTACATACAAAGCCCGCACGGGATAGGGCCAAGCCTCAGACACGCAAGTTCATGCAAACCGTGCAGCCAACGGGTGTGGAGCGCACCTTTGGCGAGCATGAAGTGATTGTCTCGAAAACCGATCCCAAGGGGATCATCACCTATGTCAATCCGTTGTTCCTGCGTTTGGCCGACATGACCGAAGAGGAGGCCATTGGGGCCCCGCATTCTGTGGTGCGTCATCCGGATATGCCAAGCGCGGTGTTTCATCTGTTGTGGGACCGTCTGCTGAACAAGCAAGAGATTTTCGCCTATGTGGTCAATATGGCCAAGAATGGCGACCACTATTGGGTTTTGGCCCATGTGACCCCCAGCATCAATTCGGCGGGACAGATCACGGGTTTGCATTCTAATCGTCGCAAACCCACCGAGGCCGCCCTTGCGGTGATCAAACCCATTTACCAAAAAATGTGTGAGATCGAGGTCAAGCACGGCGACAAAAAAGCCGGCATGGAGGCCGCAGCCGAGTTCTTGAACCAAACACTGACAGCCAAAGGGTTGAGCTATGAAGAATTTATTTTCTCGCTTTAAACTGGGCGCTCTGAGCTCGGCTCAGGCGTTGATGTTGGGCACGGCCGTTTGCGGTCTTGCGGGTGTGGCTGTGGCCCCAGGTGTGTGGGCCAAGGGTCTGGCGGGCTGTGGTGTGATTTTGGCCTGTGCGGGCTGGGCGGCGTTGCGCCATCACACCCAAGTGCTGCAATCCCTGAAGAGCATCATGGATGAAGGCGCCAAGGCCAATTTCGAAGTGCGCGCCGTTCTGGTACCTGATCAGGGTCTGACCAAAGATCTGGCCTGGACGATCAATGCGCTGTTGGACAATGCGGATGCCTTTGCCCGTGAAGCCAAAGCGTCGCTTGAGCATGTGGCCGCTGGCAAATACTATCGCGAGGTTGTGGTGCGTGGCATGCAGGGTGACTATGCCATTGCAGCGGGCGTGATCAACTCTGCTTCAGACTCCATGTCGAGCAAGGTGCAAGATTTCCAAAAGCTGACCGATACCTTCGAGGAGCGCGTGATGGCGGTCTCGAATGCCGTGACCCAGGCCGCCCAGGCCTTGGATAGCTCGGCACGGGATATGTCGGATGTGGTTACCACCGCGCGCCATCAAACCGATGATATTGGCAACAACGCCAACACCACCTCGCAAAGCGTTGAGAGTGTGGCCGCGGCCACCGAGGAGTTGACAGCCGCCATCGCCGAGGTGGGCCAGCAGGTTACCCATGCCTCGACCATCACAGGGCGCGCCGTGCAAGACGCCAAAGCCACCACCGAGAAGATGAGCACGCTGGCCGAGGCTTCAGACAAGATCGGTGAAGTGGTGCGTTTGATCAGTGACATCGCCGAGCAAACCAACCTTTTGGCTCTGAACGCCACCATCGAGTCGGCACGCGCCGGTGAGGCGGGCAAAGGCTTTGCGGTTGTGGCCTCTGAGGTGAAAACCTTGGCCAACCAGACCACCCAAGCGACCGAAAACATCGCCAAGCAGATCGAAGCGGTACAGGTGCTGACCAACGAGGCTGTCGAGGCCATCGCCGCGGTCACCAAGACGATTGAAGAGATCAATCATGTCTCCGAGACCATTGCGGCGGCGGTTGAAGAACAAACCGCAGCCACCCAAAGCATCTCGAGCAATATGCAAGAGGCCTCATCAGGGATGCAGGTGGTGAACCAAAGTGTGGACGGGGTCTCAACCGCCATCTCCACCACCCAAAGTGGGGCCAGCCAAGTGCTGACCGCTTCCGAGGAACTGGGGGCCCAGGCTGACAGCTTAAAGAAAGAGCTGGACAGTTACCTGCAGCGCGCCCGCGCGGCCTAAGGCTTTCCCGGGTTTTCCTTTCATCAGAAAAAGCCGCGGCGCGTTCGCGGCTTTTTTTATGCCGTTTCGGGCAGTGAATCGGGGCCGCATTTACGCTTGGGCAAGGCAAAAAGTTTACAGTTGAACAATGGGGAAGATAGAGAAACACGCGACGACCATGGCACCTGCCATGCCGGAAAAGGCTGCGACCTTTTCCGAAGACGATCTGCGTGCTGCCAACATCAACCCGCATTCTTTTTTGGCGACAGATTACCTTAATCATTTCAATGAATTCATGATGTTGTTCGAACTGGTCGCTGCGATGCCCGATATGGCGGCGGAGTTGTTATCCTGGCGACCGAAATCTTATGCACAACATTTTAAGGACACAGGCTTTGAGGCCAAAGAGTTGGCCATCACAGCCTATCAATACGCGCCTGAGGGTGTGCGCACGGCCTTTGATGAGGTGGTCGCCGAGCTGGATCGTTTGTGTCTGACGGCCCAGGAAATCGCGCGTGATGTCGACAATCTGGATGCCGAGCACCTGCAAACCTTGATCACTGACATGCTTGATCAAATTAATCCGATGTTGGCCCAGGCTGACGGTTTGATTCACGGTCGTCATGAGCCCGTTCCAAATGAAGACAACAGCGCGCTACAGGCGGACATTGACGCCCTGTTTGATTAAGTTTTTTCAAGACGATTGCCAATAGACCCCTTGGCGCTGCCCGTGTATGCAAGGGGCATGAAATCCGGTCAAAACATTGCGGTTATAGGGACAGGCATCTCGGGCCTGGGGGCGGCGTATTTGCTTTCGCAGCGGCACACGGTGACCTTATACGAAAGCCAATCTACCCCTGGCGGTCATGCCCGCAGCGTGACCACGGATGTGGGCCAAGGGCCTTTGGTTGTGGATACGGGCTTTATTGTGTTCAACCGCCGCAATTATCCCTTGTTGTCAGGCTTGTTTGATCATTTGCAGGTGCCGGTGGCCAAAAGCGACATGTCCTTTGGGGTTAGTGTGGACCACGGCTGGCTGGAATATGGTACGCGACGACCGTATCATCTGTTCTCTCAGTTGGAAAACGCCACCCGCCCAGAGTATTGGCGTATGCTGCGGGATATTTTTCGCTTTAATCGGTTGGCGCCGCGGTACCTTGAGGCCTCGTTGGAGATTTCGTTGGGTGATGCGCTCGATGAAATGGATATGGGGCCCTGGTTCCGACATTATTATTTGCTGGCCATGGGGGGCGCGATCTGGAGCCTGCCCCTCACCCAAGTGTATGCCTTTCCTGCCCGGCCCTTTATTCAGTTTTTTAAAAATCATGGTCTGTTGACGGTTCTTGATCATCCGCAATGGCACACGGTGCGCGGAGGGTCGCAGGTCTATGTGCGAACACTGCTGAACGCTTTTCCCCATACCCTAAAGCTGTCTACGGCGGTGATGAGCGTGCGGCGCACGGGAACTGGCGTCGAGGTCATAGACGAGCGCGGTGGCCAGGCAGAATATGATCATGTGGTGTTGGCTTGTCATTCCGACCAGGCCCTGCGGATCATTGACGCCCCCACACCGGACGAGGCGCGCATCCTGGGGGCTATACGCTATCAACCCAATGTGATGATCCTGCACACCGACACCAGCTTTATGCCCCAGCGCAAGGCGGCGTGGTCCAGTTGGAATTATCTGTCCGAGCATCGCGCCCGCAGCACCTATGAAGGCCAGCAGGCCGTTTGCCTTAGCTATTGGATGAACAATCTTCAGCCGCTGCCCACCAAAACCCCAATCCTGGTGACATTGAACCCCTCGCGCCGTCCGGCACCCGAGACGATTTTGGACCAGCACCAGTTTGCCCATCCGGTTTTCACTCGCGAAGCCCTGATGGCCCAGGAGGATATGAATACGATCCAAGGGCGCGACCGCTTGTGGTTCGCGGGGGCTTGGCAAGGGTATGGCTTTCACGAGGATGGCCTGAAAAGTGCCGTGGACATGGCCCGGCGGTTCGGGGTGACGCCACCCTGGCAGCCCGAAGCCGAAAAAGGCCCGGCCTCGCCAACAGCGGGATAGGGTATGATGTCTGCCCAGCCGACAGCGTCTTCTCCGTCGTTTCTGACCCATGCGCGGGTGCTGACCGCCAAGGTTATGCACAAGCGCCTGACGCCCAAGGTCAACGGCTTTGCCTATGGGCTGTATTATCTGGTTCTGCCCTTGCCTTTGGCATCTGACACGGGGTTCGGTTGGCATTTTGGCATCAATCGTCCTGGTATCCTGAGTGTGCGGGCGCGGGATCATGGGGCACGAGATGGTGGCGATTTGCGCACCTGGGCGCTAGAGCAATGGCGGGCCTATGGGCTGGAGACGCGCGTGCATCACATTGAGCTCGTCACCCTGCCGCGGGTGCTGGGCTATGTGTTCAATCCCGTCAGTTTTTTCCTGGGCCGAGATGATCAGGGCCACTTGCGCACTGTGATTGCCGAGGTAAACAACACCTTTGGTGAGACCCACAGCTATGTCTGCGCCCCGACCGAGGATCGGCCCATCCGACCGGATGAATGGTTGATGGCTGAAAAAGAGTTTCATGTCTCGCCGTTTTTACCGCGGGACGGGGGCTATCGTTTCCGCTTTGATGTAGATCATCCTGATCGCTTTGGGGTTTGGATTGACCACCTGGCCCCGGGTGGCGAGGTTCGACTGAAGACCGCTTTGCTGGGAGCGTGCGCGCCCCTCACAGCCCGTCGCTTGCGCATGGCGTTTTGGCGGCACCCCTTGGTGACCTTGAAGGCCATCGGCCTGATTCACTGGCAAGCGCTGAAACTGCTGGCCAAGGGCATTCGTTATATTGCCAAACCAGAACAAAACCCCGACCGCCTGAGCCGCACCACAAGCGAGCCCGACAAGATGAACAAATCGTAACCCCAGACCTGTGTTGGGCCTGGCAATATGTCCCACTAAGAAACTAGGAGATTGTTGTGTTCAACCAGCATGTCACGCATCGGTTCCTGCGCGAGCTCGAGGGGCTTGAGAGCGGGGCGTTGCACATCACCACACCTGATGGCCGTCAACACAGCTTTGCGGGCGCCAAACCCGGGGCCATTGGGCAAATTGAGATCCACGATTGGCGCACCATTCCGGCCCTGGTGTTTCGGGGGGATGTGGGCTTCGCCGAGGCCTATCGCGATGGGTGGTTTGAAACGGATGATTTGCCCAACTTGATGCTGGCGGCTTTGCAAAACGGCGAGGCTTTTGATCCGGTGCTTGAAAATGGGCACTGGTTGCGCTGGGGTGAGCGCCTGTATCATCTGTGGAATGAAAACACTTTGCGCGGCTCGCGCCGGAACATCCAAGCTCATTATGACTTGGGCAATGAGTTTTATCAGTTGTGGCTAGACCCGACCATGACCTATTCCTCGGCGTTGTTCCAAAGCGATGATGACGCCCTGGAGCACGCCCAGGCCAACAAATATCAGCGTATTCTCAATTGTCTTGACGCCCCTTCCGGTGACCTTTTGGAAATCGGCTGTGGCTGGGGCGGCTTTGCCGATCATGCGCTGTCGCGCGGGGATTATCGCATCAAGGGCATCACGCTTTCTGACGAACAACACGCCTATGCCCGCTCGCGCCTTGGCCAACGGGCCGATATCGTGCTCGAGGATTATCGCCATCAGACCGGCCGTTATGATGCTTTGGTTTCGATCGAGATGTTCGAGGCCGTGGGCGAGAAATACTGGCCCACCTATTTTACAAAACTGCGCAGCTTGCTGAAAACCAAGGGCCGTGCCGTGGTGCAAACCATCACCATGTCGGATCGACATTTCGAGGCCTACCGCAGCGGCACCGACATGATCCGACGTTATATTTTTCCGGGCGGGATGCTGCCGTCTAAGTCACTGTTTCATGACCATGCTGCCCAGCAAGGCCTGCGGGTCAATTCCCAACATGCCTTTGGTCAGGATTATGCCAAAACCCTCAGCCACTGGCTGGATCGCTTTGATGCCAAAACCGAAGAGGTCAAGGCGTTGGGCTTTGATGACGCCTTTGTGCGCCTGTGGCGGTATTATCTATCGGCCTGCATCGCGGGGTTCCGCTCGGGCCGCACGGATGTGGTGCAATATGAGCTCCAGCCCGTGTCCTAGCTCACACCCAAATCACGGAGGGGTACATGACATCACTGTTGAAACCTGTGGCGGGACTGATCACCAGTTTGGCGGTCCTTGTGGGGTGTGCCAGTCCAAAGCTCAGTGCCTATGAGGGCACGACACCGCCTGCGGACATCGAGGCCTATTTCACCGGCCCCATTTCCGCCTGGGGGGTGGTGCAAGACTGGAAAGGTCATGTGGTGGCCCGCTTCGATGTCAAAATGGTTGGCACTTGGGAGGGGGACACCGGTACGCTTGACGAGACCTTCACCTATTATGATGGGGTCCAACAAAAGCGTGTTTGGACCATCACCAAACATCCGGATGGCACCTATACGGGGACCGCTGGCGATATTGTCGGCGAGGCCACGGGCGCGCAAACCGGTACCGCCATCAATTGGGCCTATCAGATGGATTTGGAGGTGGACGGCAAAACCTGGCGTCTGACCTTTGATGATTGGATGTGGCAGATGAACGACGGGGTGATGATCAATCGCTCCTATATGAAAAAATTTGGTCTGACGGTGGCTGAGCTGACCCTGTTTATGAAAAAGGACACGCCTGCCGCCTCACCAGAAGGTGAGCCCGATGAAGACGCCTGATTACCAGGGTGACGTGGTCTGGATCATCGGGGCCAGCAGCGGTATCGGGGCGGCGCTTGCCCGGCGCTTATCGGCGGCGGGGGCCAAATTGGTGTTGTCCGCACGGCGAGCCGAAGCCCTAAAGGACCTGAACCAGGAGCTGGGGGGTGGGCATCTCGTTAAGCCAGTGGATGTCACCGACAGCACAGCAACCGCCCTTGTGGCCCAAGAGATCAAAGCCGATCTTGGGCGCCTGGATCGGGTTGTGCTGTTGGCGGCTGTGTATGACCCTGGGCCGTTGCACACTATGGATATGCAAGCCGCCGAGATGATGGTGAAGGTCAATCTGTTTGGCAGTTTATCCGTGATCCATGCGGTCATGCCCATTTTGCGTGCGCAAGATCATGGTCAGATCGCGCTGTGTGCCAGCGTGGCCGGGTTTATGGGTCTGCCCATGGGGCAGCCGTATGCGGCCACCAAGGCCGGTATGATCAATTTGGTGGAAAGTTTGCGTGTGGAAACCCCCAGCAGTATTGACGTCAAGGTGATCAATCCCGGCTTTGTCGACACCGATATGACGGCGAAAAACGATTTCCCCATGCCCATGATGATCACGGCCGACAAGGCCGCCGAGCACATCGCCAAAGGCCTCACCTCGCGGGCCTATGAAATTCACTTCCCCAAAGGGTTTACGGTGGCCCTCAAACTCATACGGACCCTGCCGGGCCCGCTGAGACGTCAACTGTTAAAGCTGGTGATGCCATCGGCGTGATGGGCTTGATCTAAAGCACATAGCCCACGGTGACCAAAGCCAGGGCCACCACGGCCAACCCTAGGGATATGCTCAGCACTCGCCGGACTGTGCCGCGTTTTTCTGCCTGACGGACTTTGTCAACTTGGTCGACATCGGTGGGGTGTAAATTTTGCATATTGACCTCCTTATTTTTCCTGATGGTACCAAAGCCGGCATCAAATCGCCCCTGGGCCTTGGGGGGCTGAGATCAAGTGCGCATAAAATTCTGAGAATGGGTGCGGATTAGCCGGCCCCTTGAATATACACTGCTCAGGCGGTTTGAAGGGGGCTGGGAGATCTAAAGACTGGCGCACCCGACACGATTCGAACGTGTGACCTTTGCCTTCGGAGGGCAACGCTCTATCCAGCTGAGCTACGGGTGCAGGGAGCCTAAAGCTCGGCGCGGACCATAGCCGAGAGCGCCGAGAAGGGCAATGGGGTTTGACGTCCCCTAGGCCGGCATCGGCTCGCCGGATGTCAAAGCAACGAACACATCCTCAAGATCGGGTTCTTCGGTGGCCAGGTCCCGGATGGTGATGTCCTGGGCCTTGATGCGGGCCAAGATGTCTTCAAAACTGATGCTGCCGGACTTAAAGGTGATGGCCAGGCGGCCATCCGGGCGCAGCTCGGTTTGCCAGGCGCGGCCTTCCCGTTGTCCCAAAACGGGGGCGCGGGTCAGGGCCTCTTCGGGGGTGATGACCAAAGTTTTGTGGTCCAGGCGGCGCAACAGTTTGGGTGTGGGTTCCGAGGCGATCAGCTCGCCATGGTTGATAATGGCGATGTGATCACAGAGCGCCTCGGCTTCCTCGAGGTAATGCGTGGTCAGGATGATGGTTACGCCCCGGGCGTTGAGATCCATGACATTGGCCCACAGCTGGCGTCTGAGCTCGACGTCCACACCGGCCGTGGGTTCATCCAAGATCAAAACCGGCGGTGAGTGTACCATGGCCTTGGCCACCATCAGGCGGCGTTTCATACCCCCGGACAATTGCCGGACATAGGCATCGCGCTTGTCTGCTAAACCGACGGTTTCCAGCAACTGATCGGTGATGCGTTCGGACATGGGCACGCCATACAAACCGGCCTGCAGGTCCAGGGCTTCGGCGGGCGTGAAGAACACATCCGTGGCGATTTCCTGGGGCACCACGCCAATGGCGGCCCGAGATTCGCGTGGGTGATGGTCAATATCATAGCCCCAGATTTTGGCTTGGCCTTCGGTCTTGATGCACACGCCCGCCAGAATGTTGATCAGGGTCGACTTCCCCGCGCCATTGGGGCCCAGCAAGCCCAAAACCGAGCCCCGAGGCACCGTCAGGTCAATGCCCTTGAGGGCGACTTTTGGCGGCATTTTTTTGCTTTTGGCGTAGGTTTTCTTCAGCCCGGTGATTTCGAGCGCATTGGCGGGTGCCGTCATCTCTTGACCTCTTTTCACTGCTGCACCATACCTAATGGCTAAATCACCGAAGTCCAGTGCTAACCCGTCAAAGGTGTCCCCATGGCTGCTGCCTCTAAATCCTCTGTGAAACCGCCTGAAACCCTGATTGTGGATGACCATCGGGTGGCCTGTGATGGGGGCGGCGGGGCGCTGGGCCACCCGCGCGTGTTTTTGGAAATGGGGGACGAAGGGCATATCGATTGCCCCTATTGCGGACGCCGCTTTCAATTGAAGCATCGCAAAGCCCAGTGAAGGCCGGAGATCGCCTGTATCTGGTGGATGGCTCGGGATATATTTTCCGGGCCTATCATGCCCTGCCGCCCCTGACCCGATCGTCCGATGGCCTGCCGGTGGGGGCCATTTCCGGTTTTTGCAATATGTTGTGGAAGCTGTTGCGGGAAACCGCCAACGGCAAGGCCCCCAGCCATTTCGCCGTGGTGTTTGATGTCTCGCGGTTTTCTTTTCGCAACGAGATCTACCCCGACTACAAAGCCCACCGCCCGGATCCGCCCGAGGATCTGGTGCCGCAATTCCCCCTGATGCGGGATGCCACCAAGGCCTTTCACGTGGCCTGCCTGGAGGCTGAGGGCTATGAGGCCGATGACCTGATCGCCACCTATGCCGAGGCCGCCCACGATAAAGGCGCCGAGGTGGTGATCGTCTCGTCTGACAAAGATCTGATGCAGCTGATCCGTCCGGGCGTGGTGATGATGGACCCTGTTAAAGGCGTCGAGCTGGGGCCCGAGGCGGTCGATAAGAAATTTGGCGTGACGCCTGACAAAGTGGTCGACGTGCAGGCCTTGGCGGGAGACAGCACCGACAATGTGCCGGGGGCCCCGGGCATTGGCGTGAAAACGGCGGCGCAATTGTTGGCAACCTATGGTGACCTCGAGAGCCTGTTGGCGCGGGCCGAGGAGATCAAACAGCCCAAGCGTCGGGAAACGCTGGTCAATTTCGCGGATCAAATTCGCATCTCAAAACAACTGGTGACGCTGAAGCGTGATGCCCCGATGCCGGAACCGCTGGAGGCCTTGGCGGTGCGGCCAGTTGAGCCCGAAGTGTTGAAAGCCTTTCTGGATGAGATGGAATTCAAATCCCTGTCGCGTCGCATTGGGGCGGGGCTTGATGCCCTTTCAACAGGGCAGGGCACGAGTGCGTCTGCGCCTGCCAGCGCCACACCGGGGGCACCACCGGTGATCTCGGATCAATTTGATACGACGGCCTATGAAACCGTGACCACCGCCGAGCAGCTGGCCGCTTGGGTGGAGCGCGCCCGCCAAGCCGGTGTGGTGGCCGTGGATACGGAAACCGATGCCTTGGGTTCGGCGACGGCCAATTTGGTGGGGATCTCGTTGGCGACGGCGGCCAATGTGGCCTGTTACATTCCTGTTGGACACCGCCAAGCGGGTGGTGGCCTAGATTTTGATGGCGGCGGCATTGAACAACTGTCTCTGGAGGCCGCGCTAGACGGTTTGCGGCCGCTGCTGGCGGATCCCGCCGTTTTGAAAGTGGGGCAAAACATCAAATATGATGTGGCGGTGCTCAGCCGCTATGATGTGCCGCTCCGGCCCTATGATGATACCATGGTCATCAGCTATATCCTTGAGGCCGGGCAGCATGGCCATGGCATGGACGAGCTCGCGAAGCGCCATTTTGACCACACACCCATTCCCTTCAAATCGGTGGCCGGCACAGGCAAAAAAGCCATCAGCTTTGCCGAAGTGTCGCTAAAAGACGCCACACCCTATGCGGCGGAAGATGCGGACGTGACGTTACGGCTTTGGCAGCTGTTGAAGCCACAACTTCTGACTTCGGGTCGTTTGCGGGTGTATGAGCGCCTTGAGCGGCCGTTAATCGGCGTACTGGCCAAGATGGAGAACGCGGGCATCGAGGTGGATCCCGCTGTGCTCAATCGCTTGTCGATGGATTTTGAAGGCCGCATGCGCACGCTCGAGGCCCAGGCCCACGAACAGGCGGGGGAAAATTTCAATCTGGCCTCGCCGCGTCAGGTGGGCGAAATCCTGTTTGGCAAAATGGGTCTGAAGGGCGGCAAGAAAACCGCGACAGGGGCTTGGTCGACGGGGGCGTCAGCATTGGAAGATCTGGCGGCTGATGGGGTGGATCTGGCGCGCACGGTACTGAATTGGCGCGGGCTTGCAAAGCTGAAGTCCACCTACACGGATGCATTGCAGGGGGCCATTCATCCCAAAACCGGGCGGGTGCACACGTCATATTCCATGGCGGCGGCGGCCACGGGGCGGCTGGCCTCGACCGACCCCAACTTGCAGAACATTCCCATTCGCACCGAAGACGGCCGCAAAATCCGCACCGCCTTTGTGGCGCCTGCTGGTCACAGTCTGTTGTCTGCGGACTATAGCCAAATCGAGCTGCGCATCCTGGCCCATATGGCCGATATCGACAGCCTGAAACAGGCCTTTGCCGACGGCCATGACATTCACGCCATGACGGCGTCTGAGATTTTTGGCGTGCCGATCGCGGGTATGGACCCTATGGTGCGGCGCAAGGCCAAGGCCATCAATTTTGGCATCATCTATGGCATTTCCGCTTATGGTTTGGCGCGCCAGCTGGATATCAGCAACGCCGAGGCGGCTGACTATATCAAAACCTATTTCCAGCGCTTTCCCGGCATTAAGGACTACATGGAGGAAACCAAGGCCCAGGTCCGCGAGCAAGGCTATGTCGAGACCCTGTTTGGTCGCCGGGTGTGGCTGCCCAGCATTCATGCCAAATCCCAGGCCGAGAAGGCCTTTGCCGTGCGTGCTGCCATCAACGCCCCCATTCAGGGGACGGCCGCTGATATCATCAAGCGGGCAATGATCCGCATGCCCGCAGCCCTTCAGGCGGCAGGGTTGTCGGCAAAGATGCTGCTGCAGGTGCACGATGAATTGGTCTTTGAAGTGCCAGATGGTGAAAAAGAGAACACCAAGACAACGGTTTGCCAGGTGATGCAAACGGCCGCCGAGCCCGTTATCAAACTGTCTGTGCCTTTGGATGTGGATGCCAATTTCGGCCCAAACTGGGACGAGGCACACTAGATATATTCGGTTAATCTAAAATAAAAACCTATTAGGCCGCAGGATCGATACAGGCCGCAAGCGTGGTGAACTGTTTGCGCAAATCTTGGTTGGTGGCCAGGGTGCGGCGGGCCTCGTCTGTGCGCAGCAATATTTTGGCGGCTTGCACCGCGCGCGAAGTGGCTGGCCCCGCCGGCACATGGGCATTGGCCACCAGTTTCAAAAGGGCAATGGCGCGTTCCAATGGGCCCGCACGGGTGTTTTGGGCAATCGAGGCAATCAGACCCTCTTGCTGTTCGATGCGGTCGCCCAAAATGCCAAAGCTGCTGTGAATGCCCTCTTGCTCTTCCTCGTCAAAATCACACTTCTGTACCAAGGATTGCAAATGCGAGAGTTGCTTCAGACGTGGCGCCAGAGGTTCGCGGTCATTCAAGAAGTGGCGCTCGACTTTGGGGCTGGTCAAATGCCCGCGGATGTAGCCCGCTAGCGCCCGTTTGTTGACTTTCCCCACCACTTGCTCGCTCAGCTGGAACAGGCGCTCCAGCTCTTCGCCTGCGTCTTCGGCTTGGGACAGGTAGCGGTCAATGGCTTCGCCGGCCACCAATTGTTTGCAGCGCTCGACCATGGCCTCGTGCAGATCCTCGGCGGGCAGCAGGGGGCCTGTGGATGTCTTGAGGTGCGCTGACAGTTGCCGCACCAACGAGATCTCGCCGTTGATATCGTTGGGGCATAGCCGCTTGGGGCTTTTCATCTCTTTCAAGATCCGGCGCGCTACGGCTCCACGGGCGGCCGCAAACTCACCAGCGGCAAAGTGTTCACCCAAACGTTTGACGGTGGCCAAGGCCCGCTGGCGATCACATTCGTCGTTTTCTTCGACCGAAGTCAGAGGCTCGCTGCTGACCTTACCAGCAAACAGATCCGCCAGAGACAACAAGGATGTCCCCAGGTTCTTGCGGGCCCCGATCAATTCGTTCAGCCCGGCTTCTCCGGCCACCACCTCACCCAATATGGCGTCAAGCGGCTGCAGCACAAAGGTGCGCAATTCACTATTGGCGGGGGCGGCATCCGAAAGGTTCAGCAGGCGATCCACCTTTTCAGACCAGTCTTTGCTGTTGGCCAGATACAGGCTGACAGCACCGGACAACCGATAAAAACCGCTCTTATCTTTGCGAAGTTTTTCAGCCACCTCGCCCAAGGTTTCGGGTTTGATCGTGGGAAAGATGTTCGCTTTGTGATCTTTGTAAAGTTTGTCGATAAAGGTGTCGGAAAGCTTGTGCAGCACCTTGATGATGCTTTGCACGGGAATTTTGGTGACGCTGGCCTCGGCGATGGCAAATTTTTGCACGGCGTGCTGCAACTCCATGCCACTGGCATCAAGCTTTTCCACCAAATCTATACGGTGCAAGAATTCAAAGGGTGTGACCTTGTGCCGCGCCATCCAATTGCCCAGAACCCGTGACAAGGTGCGGCGCGAGTGCATGGTATAGAGGTCATTGGGCTCAACGCACGGAATGGGGTGCCGATCGGGGTCTACGGCCTTGGCTTTGTCTTGCGAGCTGTCGTAGCCAGACTCATGGATGGTCACCTGGCGGAACTCGCCGGTTTCGGCATCGAATTTTTCCTTGGTGACTTTGACGCGACCCAGTTTGTGTTCGCGCAACTGGTCGGCAGCGATCCGCAAGCCCGTGTCACGATCGGGTGCAACCTCGACCAAAGCCCAGTCCGCCCGAGGCGTGGCTTTTAGATAGATTTCATAATGGACCGATCCCGACGACATTTCCACCATTGCCGATTGTTTATATTCATTTTGGTTGACTTTACGCCAATCGTGTTAATGTGACGTGAAGCATAAGGACAATTTCCCTGCGATAAGGGTGATAAGATGACGCACATCGCGCTTGTAGACGATGATGAAAACATTCAGACCTCGGTGGCCATGGCGCTCAAGGCCCAGGGCTATCAGGTCAGCAGCTATGGGGATGGGATGGCGGCCCTTGAGGGGGTGGCCACACACCCTCCAGACCTAATGGTTTTGGATATCAAAATGCCGCGCTTGGATGGCCTCGAGACCCTGAAGCGTCTGCGTCAAAGTACGGACCTGCCGGTGATTATGCTGACCTCGAAAGACGAAGAAATTGATCAGATCCTGGGCTTCAACCTTGGCGCTGATGATTATGTCACCAAGCCGTTCTCGCAGCGTCTGCTGATCGAGCGCGTGCGGGCCGTCTTACGGCGTGCCAATCCCGAGACCTCGGGTGCCGATACCAAAACGCCGGAAAGCACGCTGGTACGGGGGAAATTGCAATTGAACGCGGAACGCCACACTTGCCAATGGGATGGCCAGGAGGTGCGCTTGACCGTGACCGAATTTCTGATCCTCGAAGCCTTGGCCAGTCGACCGGGCTACGTCAAAAGTCGTGACCAGCTGATGGATGTGGCCTATTCCGATGGGGTCTATGTCGATGATCGTACCATCGACAGCCACGTCAAACGGCTACGTAAAAAATTCCGGCAACTCGACAAAAGCTTCAATGCGATCGAGACCCTGTATGGGGTGGGCTATCGGTACAAGGCTGATGCAGACGCACCGGTCGGCTGATCAAGCGCTTTGGGCTTGGTTGCCAAAATTTTCGCGATAAACCGGCACCACATCAGGCAGCTTTCGGATTTTTTTCAAACTCCACAGCTTGGCCAGTACGGCTTCCGAAAGCTCGAAGCCGGCGCTGAGGATCAAGCGGCCTTGCTCGTCTCGGATTTCTTGGGCTAAACGGTCACCTGGGCGCAACCATGACAGGGGTGATGACACCAGACCAATGCGGTCGGCCACATCATCGCCACCCAAAATGGCGGTGCGGGCTTGGACCAAAATTGTCGGGTCATACTGCCCGTCTTTAGCCTCCAGACGATCAAAGCGGCTTTCGGTGGGCTCATGGTCTTCGCAGATGTGATCCAGATCAATAATCACCTTCAAGGCGCGGGCCAGCAGGGGGATGTCCGTGCCGCTGACGGGGGCAGGCGGGAAGCCTGTGCCGTCATAGCCTTTGCGGTGATAGAATACGGCCTCGGCCACACCCTTCAGGCGGGGGATGTTGACGATCAGGTTGCGGGCAATCTCTGGGCTTTCCGAGAGAATCTCTTGCTCGTCATCGCTCAGGGTCTTGCCGGCGCGGGCCTTGGCGCGCACCTCCGGCGGGGCGGTGATGTCGCCCAAGGCGTGCAGCATGATGGCGATATCCAGCTCCCAGGCGTGGGTGATTTTCATCACCTTGGCCAGACGCCGCCCCCAGTCGCGCATCCGCCGGGTGCGTTTCATGCTGTCGGGATCTACCAGTGACAAGACATCGGTCAACAGCTTCACGCTGCCGGCCAGGGTGTGCTCCAGCAGTTCCCGTTCGGCCACCTGCAGTTGGTATTGTTTCAGACCGGCCTCGATACCAGACAGCAGCTCTTCCGGCTTGCAGGGCTTGGAGAAAAAGCGAAAAATCTTGCCTTCGTTGACGGCGCGGGCGGCGGTCGCCTGGTCGGCATTGCCGGTCAGCATCATGCGCACCGTGTCCGGGTGGTGTTTGGCAGCCGTGGCCAAAAAAGCCGTACCGTCCATTTTGGGCATTTGCTGATCAGAAATGATCAAAGCAAATGGCCCCTGGTCTTGCAGGGTTTTGATAGCCTCCTCGCCGCCTTCGGCCAAGGTCAGGTCGTATTTGCGCCCCAGAGTGCGGCGGAAGGCCGATAACAGCTTAACGTCATCATCAACGATCAGAATTTTCCGAGTGGCGACGCTCATGCGGCTCCCTTTTCCGGTTGATTGGTTTGGATGGCTTGGCGCCAAGCCTCGAGGTGATCCGCGATGCCCAAGGCCTCGAGGTGCTCATAGTCTAGTCCCGAGGGTTTTTCATCATCAGCATCCGCCTGGCAGAGGGCTTCGGCGGCGTGAACAATGGTGGTGATATCCAGCGTGTTGTTCTGATTCAGCGGCGCAAGTGCGGCAGGCGCGTGGTGCAGGGTGATGGCCTCGGTGATCGGGTCTGGCAGGCCCCATAAGGCCGCCAGATAGCCGCCTATGGCCGCATGATCTGCCCCAAAAGCCGTGCTTTCTGCCGCCAGGCGTGCGTCATTTTCGATGGGGTGACTGGCCATCATGCGGTTGGCGGTTTCATACTGGTTCAGGGCCAGAACCAACCAGCCCATATCCGCCAGTAACCCGGCGGTGAAGGCCTGACCGATGTCATGACTGCTCAGGCGCTCGGCGGTGGCGATGGCTTTGGCCGCGGCGGCGGTTTTTTGCGCGTGTTCAGATGCCGCCCGCAAAAATGAGGTGGGCATGCCGCCGCGTTCAAAGGTAACCCACATGCCAGACGCCAGAACCAGTGTCGACAAACGATCTGTGCCCAAAAACCGCACGGCTGATAATGGCGTCGAGACATTCTGGAACGCACCAAAAAAAGGCGAATTGGCCAATTGCAGCACACGCGCCGCCAGGCCAACATCTTGCTCGATAATCTCGGCCACGGTGTTGAGGTTGCTGTCGGGGTCACGCAGCACCCGCATCAGCTTGATATAGGCTTCGGGCGGGCTGGGCACCTTTTTCAAGGCCGCCGCCGTGCGTTGCAGTTTTGAACTTTGGATGCGGTCTCGCAACATCAACGAGCGCTTGACGATGCGCACGATGGCCTCTGGGGGGCAGGGCTTAGTGATGTATTGATGGCTGAGGCCGATGATGCGCGGGAAGTCTTCGGGTTGGGTTTGGCCTGACAGCACGATGCGCACCACCTCGGGCCATTGGCGCTCCACTTCGGTCAGCAAATCCGCGCCATCCATGCCGGGCATGCGCATGTCGGTGACAATCACGTCATAGCCTTTTTGTCGCAACAGCTGCATGGCATGTTCGCCTGAAGGGGCAAAGTCCATCGTCCATTCATGACGCTGCGAGCGCAGGGAGCGGCGCAAGCCCTCCAGTACATTGGGTTGGTCATCAACGAACAGCACGCGGGTGGTCATGGGGCAGAACTTTCAGCAGAGGGGGCGTCGCGGCTCTGCAAAGGCAGACGGATAACAAAGCAGGCGCCTTCTTGGTACAGAGGGTCCAAGTGCAAAGAGCCACCATGTTTTTTCACAATGATAGAATGGCAAATGGCTAGGCCCTGGCCTGTGCCCTTGCCGGGGTCTTTGGTGGTAAAAAAGGGGTCGAAAATGCGCTCTTGAATATGGGCGGGCACACCCAGGCCGTTGTCCTTGATGCGCACTTCGGCCCAATCGCCATCTTGGCGGGTTTCGATGGTGATCAGGCCCGGGTTATCCTCGGTCTTGGTTTCGGCCAAGGCGTCGGCGGCGTTGACCAGCAGGTTCAAAATCACCTGATTGATTTCGCCCGGGTGGCAGGGCACCGGGGGCAAGCTGGGGTCAAAGTCCATCTGCAAATTGGCGATATATTTCCACTGATTGCGGGAGATCACCGACGTGGTCTCGATGGCTTGGTTCAGGTTGATTTCTGACTTTTCCTTTTGGCCGGGGTGGGAAAACTCTTTGATGGCCTGCACAATCTCGCTGACCCGGCTGACGCCTTCTTTGGCTTCGGTGATGGCCTTGGGGATTTCAGCCTCTAAGAAATCAAGATCAATGGCGTTCGCCAATGAGGCCGAGACCTCGACCAATTTTTGCAAGGGGGGCACGGTGCGTGCGGCCTCACGAAGCTCGGCATAGCTGTCGAGCAGGCTTTTGAAATCTTCGAAACTGTCGTTCAGAAATTGGATGTTGTCGCCCACATATTGAATGGGGGTGTTGATTTCATGGGCAATGCCGCCAGCCAAGGTGCCCAAGGACTCGAGGCGCTGGGACTGGGCCAGCTCGCGCTCCAGTTCGGCGCGTTGGGCTTCGGCCTTTTTGATGGCCCGCAGGTCGCGTAGGACCAGCACCACCGAGTCATGGTGCACGCCTGCCAAAAACTTGGCGGAGATTTCAACAGGAAACGACGAGCCGTCGGCCTTGATGGCTTCGCCTTCGCAATGGCTGCGGTTTTGCGCCATGGTGATCACGTCTTGGCCTTCGGGCAATTTGACGTGTTGATGCACAGGCCGCCCCAGGCACAGGGTTTCGCGCACATCGATCAGATCTTCGATGATGCGGTTGACGGCCTCGATACGGCCATCTTGTTTCAACACCAACACACCGACGGGAATGGTGTTCAAAATGGTGCGTAGCCGGGCAGAATGATCCCATAGGGCGGCGGTGGCTTCCTCCAGCTCCTGGTTGACGGCGTTCAGACGCCGCAGGTTGTCCTGCAAGTGATCTTCGGCGGCCTGGCGCGCCTCGGCTTCGGTTTGCAGCTGAGCTTTCAGCTGTAGAACCTCGTCAAAGTTTGAATCGGGAGTGTAAGCTGGGTTGTTTGACATCGCCAATTTCCGCTATGGTTGTGCTTAAAAATAGCAGTTTGGCATTAAGTCACTGTAAATCTGTAAGATTAATGCTCGTTAGCCATACAAGGCCTTGATTTGGGTCTTGATTTCAGGCGAGAGCTTAGACAAGACTCGGTTGCGAAAGGGTCCTGATATGATCAAATCGAAATTGATAAACAAAATTGCAGACCAACATCCCAATCTGACGACGCGTGATGTCGAACGTGTTGTGGACAGCATTTTGGACACCATCACGGGCGCCATGTGCCAAGGCAAGCGTGTCGAGTTGCGGGGCTTTGGCGCCTTTTCTGTGCGCAAACGTGATCAGCGCAAAGGCCGCAATCCCCGCACAGGCGAGACCGTCGAGGTCAAGGCCAAGCACGTGCCTTTCTATAAGATGGGCAAGGATATGAAAGACCGCCTGAACGCCTAGGCCTTCGTGGCAATCCTGTAACCAAAGGCAACATGCATGCGACTATCGTTGATATGGGTGGTATTGGTGGCGGCCTTGGCGGCCTGGTTGGCCGCGGCCAACCGCACGCCGGTGTGGTTTAGTTTCGATGCCCTCTCTGATGTGGGCTCGGGGCCTGGGGTGAACACGCCCTTGTTTGGCCTGGTCTTGGGGGCTTTTGGCCTTGGTGCCATCTGTGGCGGCATTGCTGTGTTTTTCTCGACCTTGTCGGTGCGTAAGCGTGCCCGCGAAACCCGTCGTGAGGCCAAGGGCTATGTCGCGGCCCAGGAAACAGGCCAGAGCGTCTGAGACTTTGGTGGTGTTCATGGCTTTGACCCTGATGATGACGGCTGTCTTGATCGTGATGGGAATGTCCAAAAGATTGCAGGACTCACGGGGGGGCGTGGCCCCTATCTTGCTCGGGGATTGGCAAATCGATCGGCCCACGCTGTCGCCCTGGACTTCATTGACATCAGGCAGAAGGGGCTAGCCTATGGTGCGATCAGCACAAAGGATGGACACAATGTCAAAAGACAAAGCCCGATCAGACGGTTGGCTGTCGCGACTGGTGCGCCCAGGCGTGAAGGCCGAGACCAAGCGGGACACGCCGGATAATCTGTGGGTGAAATGCCCGGTTTCGGGCGAAATGGTCTATCGCCCGGATCTCGAGGCCGCTTTGTGGGTGACCCCTGCCGGGCACCATATGCGGATTGATGCCATCAAGCGCTTGTCGGTGACCTTTGATGACGGCAACTATACGCTGATTGACCTGCCGGATGTGGCTGAAGACCCCCTGACCTTTACCGATGACAAACCCTACGAAGCCCGGCTGAAAGCCGCCCGCAACAAAGTGGGGCGCAAGGACACCATGCTGGCCGGCCATGGCGAGATCCAAGGCGAGCGGGCTGTGGTTTTGGTGCAGGATTTTTCCTTTATGGGGGGCTCGCTGGGTATGGCGGCGGGCGAGGCCTTTATTGCCGCGGCCACCCATGCCCATGATCACAACATGCCCTTTGTCGTGTTCACGGCGGCGGGCGGGGCGCGTATGCAAGAGGGCATCTTGTCCCTGATGCAGATGCCACGCACCACCTTGGCTTTGCAAATGCTGAAAGACAAAGGTTTGCCCTATATTGTGGTCCTGACCGATCCCACCACGGGGGGGGTTACGGCCTCTTATGCCATGTTGGGGGATGTCCACCTGGCCGAACCTGGCGCTTTGATCGGCTTTGCTGGCCCCCGGGTGATCGAGCAAACCATCCGCGAAAAACTGCCGCCTGGCTTTCAGCGCTCGGAATATCTGCTGGAGAAGGGCATGGTGGACCGCGTGGTGCCACGCGCCGAACTGTCCGAGACCTTGGCCAAGATCATTCGAGTGTTGATGAGCGCGCATAAGGCCTGAGGTGATGACGCGCCCACCTGGCGACCAATCTGCCAACACCATCCCCTCTCAAGACCCCGAAGCGATCTTGCAGGCGCTTTCGGGTGCGGGCTTGAAGCGGTTTCCCCGTAAAATTGATCTTGGTCTGGATCGCATCCTGGCGGTGTTGTCGCGCCTTGGGGATCCACATCTGCGCCTGCCGCCGGTGGTGCATGTGGCGGGCACCAATGGCAAGGGCTCGACGGTGGCCATGGTGCGCGCCATGCTCGAGGCCGCTGGCCAGCGGGTGCATGTCTACACTTCGCCGCATTTGGTGCGTTTGACCGAGCGCTATGTGGTGGCCGGCCAAGAGATCGCGCCCGCAGACTTGGCGGCGGCCCTTGCGCGGGTGGCCGAGGCCGCAGGCGAGGCCCCGCTGACAGAATTCGAGATCATGACCGCCGCAGCTTTTGTGGTGTTTGCTGACACGGATGCAGATTACACCCTGTTGGAAGTGGGTCTGGGGGGGCGCTTGGATGCCACCAATGTGGTCCGCCCGCATCTGAGTGTGATCACGCCCATCAGCCTTGATCACCAAGCGTTTTTGGGCGAGAGCCTGGCCGAGATTGCCGGTGAAAAGGCCGGAATTTTGCGGCCCGAGGTGCCCGCCATCATTGGCCCCCAAGACCCGGAGGTCATGGCCGTGATTTTGGCCCGTGCCGAGGCATTGGGCACACCGCTCACCCTGTGGGGGCAAGACTATCAAGGCTACGAGAGTATGGGGCGGCTGGTGGTGGAAACGCCTGATGCCGTAATGGATCTGCCCTTGCCCGTCTTGGCGGGGCGGCATCAGATCCAGAATGCCAGTGTGGCCGCAATGGCCGCCCACGCCCTGGAGGTGTGCGAGCCGGAAATCGTCATCGGTCTCGGTCAGGCCCAGTGGCCAGGGCGGCTGCAACGCTTGGGACCCGGTCCCTATACGGCCGCCGCAGCAGGTGCCGAGGTTTGGATTGATGGTTGTCACAATGCCTCGGGCAGCCAGGCGACGGCCGAGTTTTTTGCCGAGCTGAATGCCCGAGACCCGAGACCGTTGACGGTTGTGATGGGGATGCTGGCCAATCGCTCTCCGCGGGATTTGATGGCGCCGTTTGCGGGGCTGGCGCGTCAGGTCATCCATGTGCCGGTGCCGGGGGCAGAGTGCGTCTCTGTCAGCGCTATGCACGACGCGGGCGAGGCGCTGGGCCTGCCGGTCATTTCAGCACAAACGGTGTTAGACGCCATCAAAACCGCAAGCGCCCAGGGAACGGGGCGCATCGCCATTGTGGGTTCGCTCTATTTGGTGGGTGCGGTCTTGGCCGCGCACCATATGCCTTTTAAGGCTTAAGAGGCGTTTTCGGAAATCCACTCGGAAATTTTGCTTTTTGGCATGGCCCCAACCTTGGAGGAGGCCACCTGCCCATCTTTGAAGATCATCAAAGTGGGAATGCCACGCACCCCATATTTGCTGGGCGTTGAGGGGCTGTCTTCGATGTTAACTTTGGCGATGGTGATGGTGCCGTCCATTTCTTCGGCCAGTTCCTCAAGGGCGGGGGCGATTTGCTTGCAAGGGCCGCACCATTCTGCCCAAAAGTCCACCAGCACGGGGCCAGAGGATTTCAGCACTTTGTCTTCGAAATCATCGTCATTTACGGCAATGGTGGGCATGTTCAGTCCTTTCCGGGCTCATATTCAGATATATTCAGAGGTAGGCTGTTGTGGGGCATCATTCAAGGTCTGATCGTGTGCCAAAATGTCTTTATCTCTCAGGCGCACCACGCGCGGGCCATCGGTCCAGATCAGAACGGCTTCGATGGGCACGCCGGGCTCGGCCGCTTGCAACAGTTGCACATAGCGCCGCAGCTGACGCCAATAGGCATCGGGGATCTGAGTTTTTGGCGCGGGGCGATTGGTTTTGAACTCAATCAGACGATAGCCGGCATCTGTGCGCACCAGGCGATCAAGACGCCCTTCGATGTAGCCCACATCTGGCAAGACGCCGGCAATGGGCACTTCGGCCCGGGAGTCAGGGCCAAAGGCCTCGGCGCACTCAGGATGGGTCAAGACGCTGTGGGTGGCGCTAAAAATCTCTTGGCGTTGCTCGGGGGACAGCTCGGGCTCCTGGGTCAACACCCGCTCGGCCTGCTGGGCCCAATCGGCTTGGGGCACATCAGGCAACAGGGCCAGCAAACTGTGGATCAACCGCCCGCGCCGAAACCGATCCACGCCCAACAGCGGTGACAGGGTGGGCTCGTCTTGGTGCAATGCGGGCGGGGGCACAGGCTCAGACGAGGGTGTCAGCCATTCGGGGGCAGGGGTGGGCGTCGATGTCTCGGCTGACGTCTTTGGCGTGGGGACAGTGATCACATCCGCGCCCAAGATCCGCATGGTTTGGTCCTCGTGGGTTTCCACGCGCACGGGCACGCCTTGGTCATGCAAAGCGTTCAGGGCGTCTTGCGCCAGAGCCATCCAGCTGAGGGGGCGTTTATCCTTGCCCATATTCCTTGGCCAGGTGCCGCAAATGATCAACTGGTCGCGGGCGCGTGTAAAGGCCACATAGCCCAAGCGCAAATATTCGGCATAACTGGCGTCATCGAAGGCTGTGATCGTTTCCTTGGCGTCCGGGTCCTGTTTGTGGGGCCAAATCAAGCCCATGTCAGGATGCGGATAATAGGGGTCGGAGTGGCTGGATTTGCCCATCTTCACCCGACAACTGTCCGGCACGATCACGATGGGGGCCTCGAGGCCCTTGGCGCCATGAACCGTCATCACGCGCACGGCATCGGCCCCGTGTTCAAACTCGCGCTTGATATCAAGCTGGGTGCTGTCAATCAGCTCAAGGTATGGATGCAAACCTGGCGGCAAGCTGGGTTGGCTGTTTTGGGCGTGGGCCAAAAAGGCTTGTAGGGCGTCCTCGGTTTCCGGTCCCAGTCGCCCACACAGCCGCTGCCAAATCGTATGACCCTCAGGGTCGTGCCGAAACACCGCTGCATAGAAGAAGGCAAAGGCGGATTGCCGGGGCGCGGCGCTGATGGCCCATTGCACAAGGTCATAGGCCGCCTGCCAATCGGGACGTTCGGCGTGACGGGTCGCAAGCGCTGACCACAAAGATCCCTCGCGACCATAGGCCAAGGCAAACAGGCTGTCTTCGTCAACATCGCACACGGGCGAGCGCAACAGCTCGGCCAGGGTCAGATCATCGCGCGGCATCAGTCCCACCCGCGCCAGACGCACCAGGTCTTGGACGGCGAGCGTTTGAAAGACTTGCAAGCGGTCCGCCCCCGCCACCGGCACCCCATGGGCACGCAGGGCATCGAGGATGGCCGTAAACAGCGGTCCCCGGTTTTGCAGCAAAATCATGATGTCGCCGGGTGTGGCCGCGCGGGGGTCGCCATCTTTGCTGAAGACCTGGGTGTGGTTGTGCAAACGCGCGGCCACGGTGCGCGCCACCTGATCGGCCAGAACCAGGCGGGGGTCTTGCTCATCCACCTGGTCTAGAGGGTCTTGCCAATGCGGTGGTTGGCCGCGGGGGGGGGGCTCGAGGGCGGACCACACCTCCACCCGGCCCGCATGGGTGCGCACGGCGGTGTGGGGGTTGTTTTTATGGGGATTGTCCTCGGGGCCCATGCTGGTCTCGGGAATGATGGTTTGGGCCCCAGGCAAAGCCAGCACGGCATCCACAAAGCGCAAGACCTCCGGCACTGTGCGATAACTGGTCCCCAGCTGGGCCCGTTGCCAAGGGTGACCACTGGCGGTCGCGCGGGCTTCGTAATCTTGACTGGCTTCTAAAAAGGCCAAAGGCTCGGCCCCTTGAAAGCTATAAATTGACTGTTTCAAATCCCCGACGGCAAACAGGGTGCGGGGGCGATCTTCGGCTTGGCGACCAGCGCCCGCGAAAAATTCCGAGGTCAGGCCCGCGATCATCTGCCACTGTGGGGGGGCGGTGTCTTGGGCCTCATCCACCAAAACGTGTGAAATTTCGCCATCCAGCTTATACAGCACCCATTGCGCGCTTTCCGCCGTACTCAGAAGCCGGGCGGTGGCGGCGATCATATCGTCAAAATCGACAACGCCTTGGGCACGTTTGGCCGCTTGGTAATGGACGTGGGCGCGATGGGCCAGGCGCAAGCTGGCGGTGGTCATCAGGGCCGTGTGGGCGCGAAATGCGCGCTGGGCTGTATCACGACCAAGCGCCTGCAGGTTTTGCAAGGCCTCGGCGGCTTCGGGGTGGGCTTTGGCAAAGGGTTTGGTGCACAGTTTGGATGTGCGGATTTCACCTTTGGTGGTCAGCATCAGCGCTTGGAACGCGGCTAAACGCTGTGCTGACGGTGCGGTCTCATCAAGCATTTGATCCAAGAGCGGGGCGGTGTTCTTTTCGGTTGAGGCGGTGCCGGTTTTTAACGGCGTCAAGGCGGCCTTCAGCGCGCCAATCTCGGCCTGAGCGAGGCCCGCCCGCCATTCCGCGTCAGGCGTGGTGGGGGTTGTGAACCCGCGCCCATGCCAAATGGCGGTCAATAAGGCCTCGAGGCTTTCCGACTGGGTGATCGCGGCGGCGATGCGGTCGCGTTGCGCGAACAAGGCTTGCAGGGTCTGGTCCAGGCGGTCTTCGTTCAAATGCGCGACCAGGGTGGAAAAGGCGGCAAAGTCCTCGGGCGTCTCAGTATGGGCCAAACGCTTGAGGGTCTGTTGACGCAATTGCGCGGCATCGGTCTCGTCCAAAATGGCAAAACCCGGCGTTAAGCCGGCCTCCAGCGGGAAGCGATGCAAGACATGTTCGGCAAAGGCATGCAGGGTCTGGATGCGCAACCCGCCAGGCGTTTCGAGCGCACGGGCAAACAAGGTCCGCGACCGCCGCAAGGTGGCGGCATCATAACTTTCAGCAGCCGCGTTCCGGTCTTCCAAGCGTGCCAAATGCTGACGCAGGGTCTCGTCATCGGCCGTGGCCCAGTCGCCCAACAGACCAAACAGGCGCGCACGCATTTCCGTGGCGGCCGCCTTGGTATAGGTCAGACACAAGATGCTGTCCGGGTCCGCGCCTGAAACCAACAGCCGGGCCACGCGACTGGTCAGGGTATGGGTTTTCCCCGCCCCGGCATTGGCAATCACCACGCAGCTGGTGTGGGGGTCGTGGGGCGGCACTGGGGCCCCAGCGCGATCAGCAGTGTGATCAGTCACCATAGCCACTCTCCTCGGGTTCCAGGCGTTGCCATTCCTGAACCCGGGCCAATTGGTCATAATCGCCGCCGTCGCGACAGAATTTCGGGGCCTTGCGGCTCAGAAACGGTGTGGATGGCTCGGCCACCTGGGCCATAAAGGCCTTAAAGGCTCCGGCCGCACCTGCTGGCGTCCCCAGCTCGCCCGCGCAATTTCGCATCAATAGGGGCTCGCGGGCTGAGCCCAATTTTATATACGTAAGATCTAATATATACTGTGCCGCTATTCCGGGAAAACCGTCAGATTGCAAAATCCAACCCAACAGCGGCAATTGGGCCGCAAACCCGCCTTTGATCTGATTTTGGCTCGGCGGCGTGCCGGTTTTGTAGTCAATAATTTCTGCTCCCTTGGGGGTGACATCGATACGGTCCGCCTGCCCGCGCAATGTGACCGGGCCATAGTTTTCAATCTCGACAGTCAGGCGCCCGTCGATTTCCACATGGGTGGTGCGCGGCTGGCTGCGCGTGGCCTCGAGCGCCAGCAGGGCCGCGATCACGGGCGCGAAGCGCTCTTGTTCTCGCGCGGCGTGTTCCTGCGAAAAACCGACGTCTTGCAGGGCTTTGGTAAAGGCGGTCATCATGGTCTCAGGTGTAGGCAGGTGGCCATCTTGGTGGCGCAAACTCTCTAGAGCGCGGTGCCAGGCGGTGCCCCGTTCCGCGTATCCCGGTGCTCCCCCCAGCGGCTTGAGGGGGCGTAGCTTCAAGACAGATTTGGCATAAACCGCATAGGGATCCCGCACCCAAGTCTCGAAGGTGGTCACAGACACCGACCGGGGCCGCGCGGCCACCGGTGGGCAGGGGGCCGGGCGCGGGGCAGGCAGGCGTTGATGGGGCTGATGTTCAAGGGCGCTCCAGTGATGGTAGGTCTGAACGGTGGGTCGAGGCACATTGGCACCGCGCATCACGGTTTCAAGACGCCAAACCCAACGCGACGCCAAGGCGGGCTTACCATCCAGGGTTTTGCGCTTGACCAGCACCACCTGGGGCGAACAGGCGGCTTGGAAAAAGTCATGAGCCGAAAGCCCAATGCGGGCTTCAAGGGGCGGCAACCCCAATTGCGCGCGCAAAGACCGCGACATCAAGACTTCAGGCTCGACCATATGAGGCCAGACCCCGTCTTCAAGACCGGCCAGAACCACGCGGTCCGCATCCACAAGGCGGGCTTCCAAGGCCCCCAGCAGCTCAATGGCGCAGGGCGTATCCGGCGGGGGTGTGGGGGCGGTTTGGCGGCGCAACAATTCGGGCAATACGCGCACATAGTCTGATTTGCTGATCGGCCCCATCAGGGCCCCGTGGGTCAGAAGGTCCGTTAACAGATCTGCGACCTCGGCGGCCCCGGTGACGCGCCATAGGCTTGCGGCCCCGTCCGCGCACAAGGCCTCGAGGGCATGGAGGTGGCCCTCGAGCCAATCTGTCAGCGCCTGAGGCTCCGGCTGCGTGCCCAGGTGCAACAGGCGCTGCAGGTGGGCCGCCAGCGCCCCCGGCAGGGGGGGCAGCGCATCCCGTTTGGGCCCGCGCAAATCGTGGTCAAGGGCATAAAGCGCATCGGGGTCCAGGCCCAAGGCGGGGTGTTTCAACAGGGCCAGCAGACGGTGGGGGGCGGTGATATCCTCGAGGGTGGCTGCCGACAGGGCCAACAGCTGACCAAAATCACAGTCGGACAGCGGCACCCCGAAACTGGTATGGTGGGCCAGGCCCTTGCGGTTCAACTCAGCCGAGACTCGCTGGGACAGGGTCAGATCAGGGCAGACCAAAACCGCGCGTTCGGCCCCTTCGGCACAGGCGTCTTGTAGGCACAGCGCGATCATGCGTGCGGCCTCGAAGTCATGTTCGGCCTCGATCCACTGCAGACCCTCAAGGCCCAAGTGAAAGGGATCGGAGCCATCCCCTTGGCGCAGTTCGGCGATGCGGCGCGGCCAATCTGTGGTGGCATCGGCAGGCGTCAAGCTGGCGCTGAGCAAGCGGCGACGTGCCAGCTGACGGGCACTGTCGCGGGTGGCCGGCAGGGTGGGTACATCTTGGGGGGGCAGGCCCAAACGCGCCAGCGCCATTTTCAGGGTCCATTGGGGATGACCGGGATCAACGGCATCCCAGGCCTCGGAGTCCATGTCTTGGTCCAAGCCGGGCAAGATCACATAGCCCTGAGGCAAGTGGGCGACGGTGGCCATCACCTCGGCAACAGCCGGCAGGGCAGCTGTCGAGCCCGCCATGATCACAGGACTGGATGGCGGAGTTTCGGCCAAGATCTCGGCCAGGCGTCGGATCAGGGCCATTTGCCGCGCGCTGGGGTCCATCAGGTTTTGCTCATCAAGCCACGCAGGCCAGGCCTTGGCCACAATATCCAGAAAGGTTGCCGAGTGTTGCCAGTGGGCGGCCATGTGGTCGGTGACAAGATCAGCGAAGCTTTGGGCGGGTTCGATGCTAGCAAAGTGACAGGCTTCCAGCAAACGGGCCAGATCACCCGCCAAGGCCATGGCCTGATCGGCGCGCAGATCGGTGTCTTGGGCCGCATACCAGCGCCGCACTAGCTGTGCCAAAACCAACAGGCGTTGCCAAACACTGGCAGCAGGACGCAAGCCCTGTTCCAGGGCCTGGGGCGCCAGGGGCGGCACATCGGGCTCCAGGTCGCCCAAGGTGTGCAACTGCGGCAGGATCAGGGCCCGTGCCTCAGAGGTTCTAGGCGCCTGTTCAACCAGCGCCCGCCCAAGCGCGCGACTGGCACGGCGGGTGGGCAACAGCACCAGCATCTCTTGCAAGGCCGTGGGGGTGTGATCAGCCAGATCCCACATCAGGCGGGCCACTTCGGGCGCGAAGGGATGCCCGGCAGGCAGATTGAAAACCTGTGGGAGCGTGCTCATGCCCAGGCGGCCTCGGCGTCGGCGCGCGCGTCCGGGTCGCCCACATGCATCCAGCGGCCCGGCATGGGCAGACCATAAAGACGGCCCGCACGCTCGGCCCGCTGCCAAAAGGGATGCAGAGATTGGCGACCGGGTGTGGCGTCGGCAAACAGGCGCGGGTGCAGAATTTGCACGCCACAATAGACATACGGGGCCTCGGGCCGGTCGCCCCGAAACTGCAAACGGCCATCTGGGTCCAGGCTGGCGTCGCCGCGTCCCGCATAACCCAAAGCTGTTTTGCGATCCGCAAGCCACAACACCCCGTCCATGCGATCAGTATCAAAGGCAGTGGCCAGGGCCTGCAGACTGGGGGGCTGAGTTTCACGCCACAGGCTGTCGATATTGGCGCAAAAAAAAGGCTGACCCGCAAAATGTGGCAAGGCCTTCACGATCCCGCCGCCGGTTTCCAGCAACGCATCCCGTTCATCCGATATGACCACCTCGAGGTCCGAGCGATGACGAAGGTGCGCTTCCAGGCGGTCGGCAAAGGCGTGCACATTCACCACAGCGCGGGTCACGCCAGCGGCCTGCAGACGATCAAGCATATGATCGATCAGCGCCCGCCCGCCGACCTCGACCAAGGCCTTGGGCCGGTCCAGCGTCAGGGGACGCATGCGGGTGCCCAGACCTGCCGCCAGCACCATGGCGGTGGTGATGGGCGCGCTCATGTCATCACCTCAGGCTGGTGTTGGGCAAGCCATTGCCGCAGGGGTGCCAGTTCCGGGGTGTGCACATGGCGCTGCAGAATCTGTTTCACACGCGGCATAAAGGCCAAATAGCGGGGCTTATGGTCCCGCATGGCCAGGCGGGCAAACACGCCCCAAATGCGCACCGCGTTCACCGCCCCAATGGCCGTAATCTCGGCGGCCAGATCGGCGCCATAATGATCGCACCAGCGCGTGATCAGGCGCTGACGCACACTGTCGGGCACATCGCGGCGGACATCTTCGACCAACATCACCAAGTCCCAGGCCGGGTGCCCCGCAATGGTGTCTTGGAAATCCAACAGGCCCAAATGGCGCAGGCCTGGCCGATCAGGCAGAACCATCAGGTTTTCGGCGTGATAATCTCGTAACGTCATCACGGGTGTCCGCGCCAAAGCCGGGCCCAACAGCGCCGACCAGATCCGGTCCCAATCAGCTCGTGCCGCATCGGATACTGGGGGGGCAGCCGAAAGCCGGGGGCCCCAGTCCAACATCAAGTCCGCCCCCGATCGCAGCACCATCTCGTCCATGGACAAAATGGGCCAGGGGGCATCGGTGCCGACAGTTTTGGGCACAGGGGCCTGTTGGATCACAAGGGCGATGTCGGCCGCCAGGTCATAGAGGGTTTGGGTCTCGGTTTCGTTTGCTGTTTCAAGGGCCTGAGCCAGCAGGGCCTCGCCAAAGTCTTCAACCAAGGCCAAACCCTGGGGGTGATCAACGGCCAAGATCTCGGGCGCTGATACCCCCAGATCCCGCAACCATTGGGCCACGCCCACAAAGGCTTCGGTGCGATTGGCCGCCAGACGCATTTGGGCATTGGGGCCAAGTGCCCGGCGTTCGGCGGCGGTGGCGGTGGGGAGGCAGGGCTGATGCTCGCCCGGGGGCGAGACCATCAACAGGGCGCTGTGGCCGGGCTGTGTCAGTCGATAATATCGCCGCGAGGAGGCATCGCCGGACAGGGGTTGGATATGGGCACGCGCCCAGCCCGCCGCTTGTAAAAACGCCATCTGGTTGGTGGTCAGGTCATGTGTGGCGGTGGTCATGCGGGGGCGGTCCAGGTTTTCAGGCTATCGATCCAGTGTGCGGGGGCGTTGATGTGCACGTGGCGCGGGGTATCGGTGGGGGCACTTAAGGTTATGGCGATGCTGTCTTCGGGGATCAGGTCCCCGGCACGCTCTGGCCATTCAATCAGGACCAGGCCACCATCATCTGTACCTCCCGAAAGGGCATCTTCAAGACCCGCTTCCAGGGCCTCTTCGGGGTGATTCAGACGATAAAGATCAAAGTGCCAAATGGGGCCATTGGCGTGACCATAACGATGCACCAAGGTATAGGTCGGGCTGCTGGCATCGGTTTGCCCCGTGAGGCCTGCGATCAACCCCTGCGCCAGGGTGGTTTTGCCGGCCCCCATAGGCCCCGATAAGGTCAGCACATCGCCAGCGGTGACCAGGGCGGCCAAATGATGGCCCAGGGCATGGCTGGCGACGGCAGTGGGCAGGGACAAAGTGATCTCTGGCATGATGGTTTCATTTATGCGGGTTACGCAGACAACGGCAAGGGGCAATCCTTTAGGGGGGCAGGCCCAAGCCCATTCTGGTCTTTTTCTGTGGCGCAGGCTAAGAGGGGATTATGTCAAAACACACACTTGTTTCCCCTGTGGTCATCATTGGTGCTGGTCATGCCGGTGGGGCCGCCGCCTTTGAGCTGCGCCGTGCAGGCTTTGCGGGGCCAGTGGTGCTTTTGGGCGCCGAGGCTCATGGCCCCTATCAACGCCCACCTTTGTCCAAAGCCTGGTTAAAGGGCGATGCCAGCCCCGAGGACATCTGGCTGCGGGATCAGGCTTGGTACGCCGAAGCCGATGTAGAGCTGCGCCTAAAAACGCAGGTGGTGGCCATTGACCGTCAGGAGCAAGTGGTGACCCTGGAGGGGGGAGAGGCGTTGCCCTATGGCCAGTTGATTTTGGCCACGGGGGTGCGCTCACGCCCCTTGCCGCTGCCGGGGCACGCGCTTGCGGGAATTTACCAATTGCGGGATTTGTCAGATGCCGAGGCCTTGAAGGCGGCGCTGGCCCAGGCCGAAACCGTGACCTTAGTTGGGGGTGGCTATATTGGGCTTGAAGTGGCGGCGGTGGCGCGGTCCCAAGGCAAGGCGGTGCGTGTGCTTGAGGCCGACAACCGGTTGATGCGTCGGACAGCCAGTGCCGAATTGGCGGCCCATATGGCAAGGGTGCATTCCCAACGGGACGTAGATCTGCGGCTGGGGGCTCAGGTGGTCAGCTTTGACGGCACAGATCATGTCGAGGGTGTCACCTTGGCCAATGGCGAGACCTTGCCGACGGATCTGGTGATTGTGGCTGTGGGGGCGGTGGCCAATGATGATTTGGCCCGGGACGCGGGGCTGGCCTGTGACCAGGGCGTGGTGGTGGACGCCCAAGCCCGCACAGAGGATCCGCATATTTTTGCTATCGGAGATGTGGCGGTGCGGCCGTTCGATACCGGGCCTGTGCGCCTTGAGTCCGTGCACAATGCCCTCGAGCAAGCCAAGCAGGTGGCCGCCCACATCACCGGACGCCCACTTCCCCGCCTGAGTGCGCCGTGGTTTTGGTCGGACCAATATGATCAAAAGATCCAGATCGCAGGGCTGATGCGGCCGGGGTTGCGGCCTGTGGTGCGCCAGGATGGCCAGCAGGGGCCGCTATCGGTTTTTCACTTGGCGGGGCAGCAGCTCGTTTGCGTCGAAGCGGTCAATGCGCCTGCGGACTATATGGCAGGGAAACTGATGCTGGAAAAAGGGGTGCCGGTGCGCGCCGATCAGCTGGCGGATGTGGGGCAGGATCTTAGGACGCTTTTGCAGCCTGCTTGATGCCATGGCGCAAATCTTCGGGTAAATCAAACTGACTTAATACGTCAAAGACCGTGGCCACATGGGCTTGGGCGGGATTGGCGGCCTGACACATCAGGCCCAAAACAAACATCAAACGTGGTGCGGACATCTGGAGATCTGGGTTCTGTAACATCAAGGCCGTCTCTTCTGGATAATCCCGCGCCCAGCAGGCTGCCATTTCATGGTCTTCACCTTCAAAACTCAGCAGCATCAACACCACGGCGGACAGGTCCGGAGCGGTGGTGAAATCCATGGTGTTCATCACAAAGGTGATGGCCATGCGCACCAGACGCACTTGGGTACCCAAATCCAACGTTTCCAAACTGGCATTGCAAAGATCATCAAGATAACGATCAAGATGCGTCAGTCGCGTGGCCCAGGGGCCGCGTAGACCGGACTCGGCATGGCTGGGATTTTTGCGCCGCCAGGCCTCGATATGTTCGAACAGTTCCAAATGGGGCACATACGGACTGGTGGAGATCACCTGGCCTTGGCAATCTTTGGGCAAGCGGGTGCGCACATAGGCCTCTTCTTTTTGCGCTTTACGCGTGTCAAATAATATGTCGCGGCGCACATGGGCAAAGGGGCGGCCGACCATATTGGGCCGCAGCAGTTTCAGGCCCGTATGAAAGGCGCGCCTTGGGTCGCGTTGGATGTGAACACCTGACAGGCTTAGGTATTTGAACAGGGCATACTCTCCCACCAAACGGTTTCGGTCAAAGCCAGGAAAGCCCGTCTGCATCCAGGTGAACATATGCGCATAGACCGCCATGGCCGCTGCCCCACCGATGGCATATACGTCTTGGAAATGAAAACTGTTGGCCGCGTCAAAGCCGAAAATCTCGGTTTCAGACAAGTTCAGATCGGGGCAGGGGCCGTCAAACAGACAATCATAGCGCACACGGGCATACAGATCGTAGGCTTGGTCGTGCGCCAGCGCCAACTGCAGAACCCGCCCCACGGCAAAAAACATATCATAGGCAAAGGGCTGGGGGTTTTCGGGGAACAGAGGGGCCATTTTGGCCTGCAGATCAGAAAAATCAGGCCGAGGCTCAACGATCATATCCACGGGCGCATAGGCGGCTTTGAGGTCCTCAAGCTCGGCGGGGTCAACTTCGTCCCACAGGTGCAAGAAGAAATCGACATCATAGCCGCTGAAATGGGTTTTCAGGCTGTCGATGCAATGCCGCCAAGTGCGCGGTTGACCACTGAGACAGACGGCCATGCGCTTTTGGGTCTGGGGCAGGGCGCCAGACGCATCCGTATGGGGTGGCGGCTCGGTCATCCTTCAGATGTGACAGAGAATGCTGAACAGGTCGTTGACGCCGCCTTTAGGGCGTCTTAAGAGACTCCTATGACCAAGATCATTTATCATGACCCACAGGGCAAAACCCACGACATCGATGTCAAGCCTGGCCAATCGGTGATGGAGGGGGCTGTGCGCCATGCCATTCCCGGTATTGATGCCGACTGCGGCGGGGCCTGTGCCTGTGCCACCTGCCACGTTCATATAAAGCCCGATTGGTGGGACAAAGTCGGAGCCCCCAATCCCATGGAACAATCCATGCTGGATTTTGCCGATAATGTTACCGAGCACTCGCGCCTGAGCTGTCAGATCACGGTTTCAGAGGCCCTTGAGGGTCTTGAGGTCACCATCCCCGAGGCTTAGGGGCGGTCCTTTCTCTATAGGAATCGTTAAATCGCCTCGGCCACAGAGGGGTGATCAGCGGTGTCGCCTTGGGCGGGGGCCTTGGCCTTGCGCGGCAAATGGCAAGTGACCTTGGTGCCCTTGTGGGGTTCGGATTGCAGCTCCACCCAACCGCCATGCATGTCGACAAAACGATGCACCAGCGACAGCCCAAGGCCCGCGCCGCCATGCTCGCCCACTTCAAAGCTTTCAAAAACGCGGGCCTGGTCTTCGGGCTCGATGCCGCTGCCGGTATCCTCAACCCAAACCAGGGCCTCGTCACCGCGCATATCTGCTCCCACGGTGATTTGCCCCCCGGCGGGGGTATGGCGAATGGCGTTCGAGAGCAGGTTATAAATCACTTGTTTCAGGCGTTTCTCGTCGGCTTCGATGGGACTGAGCTTGCTGGCGATCTGAGTGTCGATGTGCAGACGTGTGTCTTCGGCCTTGGTGGCCAACAGGGACATGGCCGAGCCTATGGTATCTTTTAGGTCCACCTGACCCAGGTTCAGCTCCATTTCCCCCGCGTCAATGGTGGCCAGATCCAAAATGTCTTCGATCAATTTGTTCAATTGATCGGCGGCCTCGCGGATCGAGCCCACTTGGCCCTTTTGCTTGTCGTTCAACACACCACCGATGCCGGCATCCATCAATTCGGCATAGCCCATGATGGTGGTCAGCGGATTGCGCAGTTGATACGAGACATGGCCGACAAAATCCGACTTCAGGCGGCTGGCTTCCTCAAGGGCCTCGGCGCGATCGCGCAAGGCGGCCTCGACGCGGCGGCTGGCGGTGATATCGGCAAAGGCAATTAAGGTGGCGCCATCGGGCAAGGGGCGCGAGCGATAGGTCACAATATGCCCATCGTTGCGGGTCATCTCGCCGTGAGATTCCACACGGGCTTCGGGCGTGGGGTCGGTGACGCGGGCTTTCAGGGCGGTCCAGACTTCGCGGTCAGGCAGCAGTGGCAGGCACTTGTCCATGATTTCGTCGAACAAAGGCTCGGTGGCACAATCATCCCGGCCCAACTGCCACATGTCCTCAAAGGCAGCATTATAGAGCCGTAGACGGCCGTCGGCGGAAAACACCGCTACCCCTTCGTGCAGCTTATCCAGCGTGGCCTTTTGCACCGCAATCAGGGCGTTGTACTGGGATTTCAAGGACAACTCGTTGGTCATATCCTCGAACAACAACAACAGGCCGCCCATGGGGTGGGGCTGACGAAAAACCCGCAAGGTGCGACGGTCCGGCAGGGTCCACAGCTCGTCGGGGGCGTCTTTGAGCTCGGAATAGAAATTCAGCTCACGCTGTTTCCACTCGTTGAAATCCCGTGTTTCCGGCAGACGCCTGCGCTCACGCAGGCGGTCCAAAATGGCGCTATGACTTGGGCGATCCGCAAGCCAAGCGGGCTCCAGCTCCCACATCTCGGAAAAGGCGCGATTGAAAAAGATCAAGCGCCGGTCTTTGCCAAAAATCGCCACGCCATCGGCCAGGTGGTCAAGCGTTTGGTCATGGGCATCTTGGTGGCGGGCCAGGGCATCTTCGGCGGCTTCCATGCGCGTGACATCAAAAGCCATCAAGGCCACCCCGTCCCCACTGGGCTGGGCGTGCACACTGTAAAGCCCGCGTTGGCCATCCACCACGATGTGGGCGGTGCGCTGTAAGGTGCTGTTTTGGCTGAGAGCCTCTTTGCCCAGGCTGGTGGCTTCACGGGACAATTCGATTGTGTTCGCCAGCACGTCTTCAAGACTTTTGGCTTCCACCGCCGAAAGATAGCGACTGTTGGCCCAGCTGATTTCGCCATGGGCGTTCAACCGCCAGGCTGGGAAGGGCGCGCGTTCTAGCATATCGGCCAGGCTGTTGATGTCGGACGGTGTTTTGGTCTTGTCCTCGGCCTTAACGGCCCAAATCACAGGGCGGCCGTTGTTCAAGTTGCCCTCAAGGATCAAGCGCTCACCGGCCGGGGCTCGACAGGTCTGGGAAAAGCTGCGGCCATGTTCCAGCAGGTCCGTGATCACGGTTTCAGCGGGGTGACCGTTGTCGAGCGTGAGCTTGCAAAAGGCCTGATAGATGGCTTCGGCATCAGCGCGGTCATCCAGGCCCAACAGTTTGCGCACCATATGGGTGCCGGCGTGCGGCACCGTCAGGGTTTTCTGCCCTGCCCCGTCATCCAAGATCAGGCCAAGACCCGGCAGCGTTACGATCAGGCGCTGGGGCTGGCCCGGGGACTTGCGAAAGGCCAAGGCCGCGGCAAGGGCCACCCCCCCCACGGCCATCAATCCGGCGGCGAAAACTCCGCTGTCCATACGCGCTTCAGTCCCCCAACGTTCGTGTCCTTAGCGAATCAGAGAATAGCGCGAATTGGGCGGTGTCGGTAGGGAGAAGGTTAACGAAGCGTTAACCCTTTTCCTCCTGAACCGATAAGAGACGGAAAACCTTACGGCTTTCCGTCCGACTTTTTGTTAGTAACGGTAATGATCCGGCTTGAACGGTCCCTCGGCGGGGATGCCGATATAGCTGGCTTGCTCGTCTGACAGTTTGGTCAACTGCACACCCAGTTTTTCTAGGTGCAACATAGCGACCTTTTCATCCAAGGTTTTGGGCAGGGTATAGACTTTGTTCTCGTACTGGCTACGGTTCACGAAAAGCTCGATCTGGGCCAGGGTTTGGTTGGTGAAGGAGGCACTCATCACAAAGCTGGGGTGACCGGTGGCGTTGCCCAAATTCACCAAACGTCCTTCCGACAACACAATGATGGCGCTGTCATCGGGGAATTTCACTTCATGGACCTGGGGTTTGATCTCGGTCCATTGGAAGTTTTTCAGGGCCCCGATTTGGATTTCGCTGTCAAAGTGGCCGATGTTGCAAACAATGGCGTTGTGCTTCATGGCCCGCATGTGATCGACGGTGATGACGTCTTTGTTGCCGGTGGCGGTAACAAAGATATCGGCGTTGCTGACCACGTCATCCAAGGTGCGCACTTCATAGCCTTCCATAGCCGCTTGCAATGCGCAAATGGGGTCAATTTCGGTGACGATCACCCGGGCGCCACCGGCGCGCAGGCTTTCGGCCGAGCCTTTGCCCACATCACCATAGCCACAAACGACGGCGACTTTGCCGGCCAGCATCACATCGGTGGCGCGGCGGATGGCATCGACCAGGCTTTCACGGCAGCCATAAAGATTGTCGAATTTTGACTTGGTGACGCTGTCATTGACGTTGATGGCAGGGAAGGGCAGGCGGCCTTGCTTTTCCAGCTGATATAGACGGTGGACACCGGTTGTGGTTTCCTCGGACACGCCTTGGATGGCGCTGCGCAGCGTTTTGAACCAGCCTTTGGGCTTGCTGTTCAAATACGCCTTGAGGGTTGCGAAAAAGGCGACCTCTTCTTCGTTTTGCGGATTGTCCAAAACGCTGGGGTTGTCTTCGGCCTCGGCACCCAGGATGACAAACATGGTGGCGTCCCCGCCGTCATCCAGAATGATGTTGGGGGTGGTTTCGCCCCACTCGAAGATTTTGCCCACATAAGCCCAGTATTCTTCCAGTGTTTCGCCTTTTTTGGCGAACACGGGCGTGCCGGTGGCGGCGATGGCGGCGGCGGCGTGGTCTTGGGTCGAGAAAATGTTGCAGCTGGCCCAACGCACCTCGGCGCCCAAGGCTTGCAGGGTCTCGATCAGCACCGCGGTCTGCACGGTCATGTGCAGGCAGCCGGCGATGCGCGCGCCTTTCAAGGGCTGGCTCGCGCCAAACTCGGTGCGGGTTTGCATCAGGCCGGGCATTTCATGCTCGGCGAGATCGATTTCTTTGCGGCCAAAGGGGGCGAGGTCCATATTGGCGATGGCAAAATCATGGGTCATTGCTGTGTCCATTGTTCAGTCTCCAGAAAACGTCAGTGAAATCCTGGTGTTTATTAGGCCTTTTGTTGGGGAAAGGCCACCACAAATCGAGCCCCTTGGATCTGGCCGTGCTCATCCGTTCGATTTTCCGCACGGATCTGACCGCCGCAGATCTCGATGATCTGTTGGGCGATGGCCAAGCCCAAGCCGGAGTGCTGACCGGGACCTTTGCTGGTGTTAGGGCGGTGCGTGTAAAAGCGCTTAAAGATATGCGGCAGGCTTTCGGGCGCAATGCCAGGACCATCATCGTCAACATGGATCTCAACCTGGCCATCTGTCGCCTGCACCCCCACCCGCACGCAACCGCCAGCGGGACTAAAGGTCAGGGCGTTGTCAATCAGATTGCGCACCACGCGGCCCAAAGGATCCTCGAGGCCTCGAACCCACAGCGGGCCATCGCTTTCGGATGTTAGCTGCACGCTGACGTTCCGATCATGTTCGAGATGACCATAAGCCCTAACGATATCCCCCACCAATGCGCTCAGGTCCAGAACGCCCATGGGTGCGGTGGCGGCTTCGGCCTCCAGGCGGCTCGCGGCCAAAATTTCACTGACCAAGCGGTCGATGCGCGCCACATCATGGGCGATGATTTTGCGCAATTGGTCTTTGTCGGCTTCGGTCTCCACCACTTCCAAGGTTTCAATGGCCGAGCGAATGGAGGCCAGCGGATTTTTCAACTCGTGCGCCACATCGCCCGCAAATTGTGCGCTCAGTTCGGCGCGTTCCGTCAGGCGTGTGGTCATGGCCTCGAGGGCGCGGGCTAGGTGGCCAATCTCGTCTTTGCGGGCCATCATTTTGGGCACTTGCAAGCGACGGCGTGTGCCCAGGCGCACCTGGTCAGCGGCACGCGCCAGGCGGATCATGGGCCGCACCACCGCACCCGCCAGCCAGGCGTTGGAGATGATCAATACCATCAAGGCGGCGATCACAAAGGGCAACAACGCGCGCCGTTCAGCGGCAATCACACTGTCGATATCAGTGCCATCCAGCACCAAAACCCCCAAGACCGCTTGCACCCGCTGAATGGGTACGGCCACGCGGGCCACATGTAGGCCATGGGGGGTGTGGCGCTCGCCGGTGACCACCTCGCCGCGCAGCACCTGGGCCATTTCGTCTTGGCTGAGGGGGCTGCTGAGTGGCAAACGGACCATGGGTTTGGCGCCTCGCCGTTCAGGCAGGGCCCGTTGCTGAATGTCATGGGAGACCGCGGCATGGGAAGCGATCAGCCGCCCTTCGCGATCATACAGCCGCAAATCTGTGGTGGCCGAAAGGGGGATGCGCTCCAGCACCAACATCGCACGATCAGCTTCCAGCATCGGCTCGGGGTCGCCGACAGTGGCCACATCCGCCAAAATGCCCGACACCAACCCCGCCTGAGACAACAGCCCGTCAATGCGGGCCTCTACCAGGCCCTTGCGCATTTGGTTCAGCCATAGGCTGCCCATCACCAAAACCAACAGGGCCAAACCATTGAGCAACACGGCCCGCCGCGCCAAGGGAGAGCGCATCATGATCCCACCATCATATCCGCCAAAGCCAACCGCATACCGCCAACAGACCGCAGCTTTGGGGGTGTGTCAATTGTTCGAAGCGTCATGAGGCCGAGGACCCGAAGCGCTGACGGAGATACTGATAGCACCAGGCGCCCAGTGCCACGCCAACGCCATTGGCGAGCATATCAAGCCACGAGGCCTCGCGCCCGGCCGTGCCCCAGCCTTGCAACAGTTCCATCACCACGCCCATGGCCACCAGACCCAGACCCAGCGCCAACCGAGACCGCCCCCGGGTGGCCGCCAACGCCATCAGCATCAACAGCCCATAGGCCCCCATGTGCTGGAATTTATCCAAAATATGAGACGGTGTGCGCAGCGGCGTGTCCGCCGCCAAAGAGCCATAGGCCACCAGCCCCAACACCAGCAGAAATCCCACCACAAAGACAAACCGCTTTTTCATGCTCGTCCCATGCCCGGAAATCACGGATCTGGCAAGACGAGGCCCGATGCTGGCCTTGTCAGTGGCGTGCGGACACGGTACCCAAAGGCAGGAACACAAAACACAGGAGACAGCCATGACCACCACCATGACCCGACTGGGTGCCGAGGCCACCATCAAAGACCTGAACGGTTGGTCAATTGTGGATGGCCGCGACGCCATCAAAAAGACCTTCAAATTTTCGGATTTTAATGCGGCCTTTGGTTTCATGAGCCGCGTGGCCCTGCATGCCGACAAAAATGATCACCACCCCGAGTGGTTCAATGTTTACAACACGGTCGAGGTGACGTTGTCCACGCATGACGCCGATGGCGTCACGGAAAAAGACGTGAAATTGGCCAAATTTATGGATCAGCTGACGAGCTAAGACCGCCTAGTTGACGATCACCGACCCCATCAGCAACTCAGCCCCTTCTTTGCCCAGGGCCTCGTCGGTGGCGCGTTGCAGGTTGCGGGCCAAGGTTTCGACGTCAGGCACGGTTCCGGGCCGATAATAGGACATGGAAAAGCGCGTCAGGGCCTGATTGTGGGCGGCCCGCAGGCGCGGGGCAATTTGCTCGGCGTATTCTCGCAAATCTTCGTCTTTGATGACCAGGCCGATTTCAATGTTCATAATCCCACTGAACCGGTAGGGCCCCCCAACCGAGGCGGTCAAAGGCGGCAACATCAAAAAGTTGGTATCGGCCGTCACCTTTTTCTGTTTTGACGCAGCAAAAGCGGGCGAGGCCCCCATCAGGGCCGCGACACAGATCATCAGACATAGACGTTTCATCATCCACACAGTATAGCGGATGGGCGTTTACAAACCGTTGCCCGGCAGCAGATTTTCGCGGCTATGCGCGATCAGCTGGCGACGGTTTCCACTGATTTCAGCCATTGGCGAGCGGCATCGAGCTCATCGCGTTTAAAGGTGCGCACCTCGCACGGCAAAATGGCGCCAAAAAAGCGGGCAAAGGGCCCAAGCCAACCCAGATCCGAGACCACGGCGCAGTGGCTGTAATCTTTCATGTGTTTGAAATCGAACTTGGCCCCTTCCCACCACAAGCTGGCGTCGAAGCCATCATAGTGGCGAATGTCTTCCAGGATCTTCACGGGGCCGTGGGCTTTGATAAAGGCTTCAAAGCGCGGCATGATCTCGTCATACTCGGCTTTGGTGACTTTGCCGTCGATGATGATTTCCACCAGATTGTGTTCGGGGTCTTCGCGATACTGTGTGGTCATGGGGGCCTCCTGTTGGTCTGTGTGATTGTTGTTCTGTTTCGGCAGTTTAACAGGCCGCGCATCAACAGGCCATAGTGACCCCGCGCCGCGGCACGGGCAGGCCACCGGATCATCTTGACAGAGGGCAGTCGCGCGCCTAATCACGGGGGCGATGGGGCCATAGCTCAGTTGGTAGAGCGCGTCGTTCGCAATGACGAGGTCAGGAGTTCGACTCTCCTTGGCTCCACCATTTTTTCGCTCGCGGCCGTTTCGCTGCGCTCAAGGCCTCCGCGGGGGCGGCCTGACCGGCCGACGTGCCGTCGCACGCGCCGCCTCATTTCACTCGGCGGATTTTATGTTTCCTGCAGGGTTGGCCGCTGTTCTGGGGCAAATTTTACAGAACAAGCGCCTAACACTGCTGATAATGCAATTATGAAGGTGAAGACGGCTATAGCAAATTGTATACGTACGGAATCCAGATGCCGCCTCTTGTTTTCTTGGTAACCCGCTAGCGTGTTTATAGCTTTTGGCGTAACTGTATAGTAAATATCTTTGCGCACGAGATCTCCGGACTCAGCAAATGCATCAAGTAAGAGATTCAAGCGATTTAGTGTTCTTTGGGAATTTGGATGGTGAATCCATCTTGTGGTGCGCAATTCGCTCATGAGACTAAAGGCGCTAAACTTATGTTCGAACGGGTCGTAGTGAGTATTTGCGATTTCTCGGTCAGGGCCCAAGTGTCTTTCAATGATATATTCAAGTAGAACCATATTGTCTCGGATAACCCAAAGGGGACGCTTATTGAAGTGCCACTGCGCTACATTGTTCCACATAATCCGGCCCCACACTTCAATTTTGAAAAGGCGAAATGTGTGGGCCCATAAAAGGCTGTGAGAATTTGTGTATTCTTCCCAATAATTCTTATAATAATGACTTATGCTAAGCGGGTGTTGAAGCGCATCACTCAGTGGCATCTCTTCATCGACTACGAATGCTCCAGTGGCATCAGGCCTTCTGACGTCTAGAATACGGGTGTTGGGATCATACCCCACCACCATGAATTCATTTGCAAAATAAATTAAATACCCATCGTTCTTTTGCGCGGATTCGCCAGTTAAAGGGATGCTGTTGGGTGCCTTTTTAGCAAGCAGCTTTGGCAATAGTCTGTGAAGAATCTCTTCTGGGGTTGCTTTCTTTAAGGTCAATAATTTTTTCAGTCTGCCCAGCATTCTTTTATGATAGACATGGGTAAGAATAAGGCAACTCTAAAAAATTAGATCAAGCTATTGTTCCCCCCGCATAAACCGCACCATATCCTCAGTCACCGGGGCGGTGTGGGGCCACAAGCCTGACAGGGCGCTCATGATGCCGATATGCCCGAGCTCGGGGTAAATCTTGGTCTCGACTTGGCCGTCATGTTGACGAATGGCCGCGGCCAGCCGCTCGAGATTAAACTCGCCGACCACATCATCGTCTGCGCCATGCAGTAACAGCATCGGCGGCTCGGTGCCGTTGACAAAGCGATCGACTTTCATCTCGTCATACCGCTCGGGCGGGCCAAAGACCTCGGTATAGGGGGCCTCTTTGGGCGTGAAGCTATAGGGCCCCGCCAGGCCAATAAAACTCTGGTAAATATCCGGCTTCAGGTCATGGGCGGCCAGGAAGCTTCGGTTGGCCAGCAGCATGGCCCCGATGTGCGCGCCGGCGGAATGCCCAGCCAGGTGCAGGGCCTTTAGGTCTCCGCCATGATCGGCGATGTTGTCCACCAGCCAGCGGCTGGCCAGGGCCAGATCCTCGACATAGCCAGGGTGGGTCTGGCGTGGATATTTGGCGTAATCGGCGATCACCACCACAAACCCGCGTTGGGTGAAGCGATTGGCCACAAACCGATATTGCCACCGTTCGCCATCGGTCCAGCCGCCGCCGTAAATGAACATTAAAACGGGCGCGGGGCCGCTAACGTTGTGGGGTCGGTAAACATCCAGCTTCTGCCAGGGCTGTGGGCCATAGCTGTGGGTGCTGTGCACAGGGTTCGGGGGGATGCGGCTGGGTAAGTTCACCAAGAAAAACCCTGCCGACTGACAGGCGCTGAGGCTGAGGGAGATCATCACCGCCAGCACGGATCGAAAGGAGGAGGGCATGCTCATGGCCCATAGCGTGCCTGTGGTCGCGTGCGGGGACAAGATGGGACGTGCGCCAGACTGTGAAGGCACTTGTGTTGCTAGGGGATTTCTGTAGGGTCGCGGCTTCGTTTTTTCCGCCAAAATGCGGTCAGACTCTCATCAGGACCCTTCGTTATGTCATTGTCGTCTTATATTCCCCGTGACCCCCGTGCCATCAAAACCGAGGTCTTGTCAGGCCTGACCGTGGCGCTGGCCTTGGTGCCCGAGGCCGTGGCCTTTGCCTTTATCGCGGGCGTTGAGCCCTTGGTGGGTTTGTATGCAGCCTTTTTGGTGGGGTTGGTGACGTCCGTTTTTGGTGGCCGGCCCGGCATGATTTCCGGCGCGACCGGGGCCTTGGCCGTCGTTATGGTCAGTTTGGTGGCGCAACATGGCGTCGAGTATCTGTTCACCACCGTGGTGCTGATGGGCATTTTTCAGATGCTGGCCGGTGCGTTTCGCCTGGGGAAATTCATTCGTATGGTGCCGTACCCGGTGATGCTGGGGTTTGTGAACGGGCTGGCGATTGTGATTTTCCTATCGCAATTGGGGCAATTCAAAACCGTGATGCCAGACGGTTCGCTGTCGTGGCTGCCGGTACCCCAGATCATCATCATGTTGGGGGTGGCGGCGTTGACCATGTTGACCATTGTTGTGCTGCCACGTTTGACCAAAGCCTTCCCCGCGCCGCTGGCGGGGATATTGGTGGCGACAGCAGCGGTGATTTTTACGGGCCTAGAGACCCGCACCGTGGGCGACTTGGCGCATATCGCCGGTGGCTTCCCCAGCTTTCATATCCCCAGCGTGCCCATCACCTTCGAGACCCTGCGCATCATCGTGCCCTATGCCTTGGTCTTGGCCGCCATTGGTCTGATCGAGAGCTTGCTGACCTTGACCTTGATTGACGAGCTCACAGACACACGCGGGCGCAACAGCCGGGAATGTCTGGCCCAGGGTGCGGCCAATGTCCTTACCGGGTTTTTTGGGGGCATGGGCGGTTGCGCCATGATCGGCCAAAGCATGATCAACATCAATTCCGGCGCCCGTTATCGCTTGTCGGGCATTTGTGCGGCGCTGTTTTTGCTGTGCTTCATTTTGTTTGCTTCGCAATGGATCGAGATGATCCCTGTGGCGGCCTTGGTAGGTGTCATGTTCATTGTGGTGATCGCCACCTTTGAATGGTCGTCTTTGCGCATCATGGGCAAAATCCCGCGCGCGGATGCGTTTGTGATTGTGCTGGTTTCAGGGGTGACGGTGGTCACAGACTTGGCCATTGCCGTTGTGGTGGGCGTGATCGTTTCCGCCCTGGTGTTCGCTTGGCAATCCGCGCGCCATGTCTATACAGACGTCGTCGAGGAAACCGAGACCAAAAAGGTCTATGTGCTGCATGGGCAGTTGTTTTTTGCCTCCATCAGCACTTTCCGTGATCTGTTCTCGCCCAAAGAGGACCCAAAAGATGTGGTCATCGATTTTCGCCACTCGCGGGTTTGGGATCACTCGGCGCTGGAGGCCATTGATGCCTTGGCCGAGAAGTATATGCAAAATGGCACCCAACTGCATCTGCTGCACCTCAGCCCCGATTGCAAACGGCTGTTGCAAAAGGCGGGACACCTTGTGGAACCCGACGACGACAGCGATCCCCATTATCGCGTGGTGGTGGACTACAAAGACCACCCGCCCAGCAATGTGGTGGAATAAGGTGTGGGGCCTCGCTTTTGGCTTGTGCCTTTGGGGCCGTGCGGCTAAGTCACAGCCATGATGCGCAGGTTCATCAATCCTTCTTATCGTCTCGTGGCCCAGGTCTTGGCCTTGGTGCTGGGTCTGCAGTTGATGCTGCCCGGGGTGACGGGTCTGGCGCTGGTGCCCCAGGCCACCGTTGCGGTTCACGAGGTCTGTACCGCCGAGGGCCTGGCCACTGTGACAGATCAGGCTCCACGCCCAACGCCCGGCGCGATCAAATGCGGGTTTTGCCTGATCGGCGCTACGGGTTTTGGTGGCGGCTGCGGGGCTCTGGCACCGGCACTGACGGTGCCCACACCTTTGCAGACGGCACCGGTGATTGCGGGTTTGCCACAGCCCGAGCCGTTGATGGGTTATGTTCACCCCAATGCGGTGCGGGGGCCACCCATCATCCTTTGAGATTAATCACCCCAATTCAACTCAAAGGACAATCTGATGAAAATGACTGTATACGCAGCCCTGATGGCGGCTGCCGCGATGACCGTATCTGCCCCGGCAATGGCCCATGTGCATGGCGTGCCGGACCCTGATGACCATGCCCCCATTGGTGTGATGGGTGATCATACCCACAAAACCGGTGAGTGGATGGTGAGCTATCGGTATGCGCGTATGGATATGCGCGACGCGCGTTCAGGTACGACGGACCTGACCACCACAGACGTTCTGGCCCAAGGCTTTATGATGGCGCCCACCAAAATGAACATGGAAATGCACATGTTCGGGGCCATGTATGCGCCGTCTGATCGCGTAACCTTTATGGCCATGGTGCCCATGATCGACAAGGAAATGGAGATGCGCAACGCCATGGGTATGCGCATGACCATGGACACCTTTGGCATCGGCGATGCCAAACTGGCGGCCAATGTGGTGGTCTTCAGCCGGGCCGATATGGACCGCCTGGAACAGCTGCATATCAATCTGGGCCTCAGCGCGCCCACCGGCAGCATTGATGAAACCAATGCGGCGGGGCAGCGCTTGGGCTACCCCATGCAGCTCGGTACGGGCACTGTCGATCCCACCATCGGGCTGACTTACCTTAAGCACCAAGGCGCTTGGTCATGGGGGGCGCAAGCCAAGGGCACCCTGCGGCTTTATGATAACAAGCACGACTATCACCTGGGCGATGAGGCCGAGGCCACCGTGTGGACCGCGCGTAATCTGCGGCCCTGGCTGAGTGTCTCAGGGCGTGTGAATGCCAAGGCCTGGGGCAATATCGAAGGGGCGGATGCCAGTCTGAACACCATGATGACGCCAGGCAATCGTGCAGACCTGCGCGGTGGCGAGCGTGTCGAACTGGGGCTTGGCGCCAATTTTATTGTGCCCCAGGGGCAATTGAAGGGCCATCGTTTTGCCCTTGAGGCCCTGGTTCCCGTGTACCAAGACCTTGATGGGCCGCAGCTGCAAGCCGACCATCGTCTGGTGGCCGGGTGGCAGTATGCGTTCTAAGATTTAGGCCACGCTAAAACGAAAAGGGCTGCCGGGTGTCAGCCCTTTTTTGTTGTCTGTGCGCAGGGCCTATAAGTCCGCACCCTCTTCGTCTTCGTCTCCGGCCCAGTGCACGTGGTAAAGCTCGAAGCGTCGGTCTTTTAGGTTTTGCACAGTGCCCGAGTTGCGGCTGACGTTCAGCTGATCAAGGCGCAAATCCGCGAACGTAATGGTCTCGGTGTTGGCGTCGGCAACCGCGGCAATCCCATCACGGGCAAAGGGAAAATCGCATGGCGTGTAAACACCGCTTTCCGCATAGTGGACATCCATATTTTCGACGTCCGGCAGGTTGCCGACAATGCCGGCGGTGACCACATAGATCTGGTTTTCCACCGCACGCGCTTGTGCGCAGTATTTGACGCGCAGGTGGCCTTGGCGTTCGTCAGTGCAATAGGGCACAAACAGGATTTTGGCGCCTTGGTCGGTCAGGTGGCGGATGGGTTCGGGGAACTCGACATCATAGCAAATTTGCACGCCGATCAGACCACAGTCTGTGGGGATGGCCTTCAGCTTGTCACCGCCTTTGATGTTCCACCAATGGCGCTCGTTAGGGGTGGGATGAATTTTCGGTTGGCTATAGACCGCGCCGCTGCGCAAAAACACATAGGCATGGTTTTCAATATCGCCCGAGGCCACACGCGTGGGATGCGAGCCCCCGATGATATTGATGTTGTACGACACCGCCAGGTCTTGCATCAGGTTCACAAAGCGATCGGTGTAGGCGGTGATTTTTTGGATCGATTCATAAGGGCTGAGGCGTTTGGGCTCGATCGAGAGCAGGGGGATGGTGATCAGCTCGGGGAACAGCACAAAATCCGCGCGATAATCGGCGGCGACATCGACGAAATATTCGATCTGTTTGGCAAAATCATCAAAGGATTTCACCTTGCGCACTTGATACTGCACGGTGGCGATGCGCACAGCGTTTTGGGTGCGCCCGCGGGGTTGGCGCGCCTTGGGCGAGAGGGCATCGACCTCGGGGTTGCGCCACAGCATGTGGGTGGCATAGCCCAGTGAAGGCTTGTCAGATGGCAGGTAAGATTTCAAAATGCCAATGACCTCGAAGCCATTGCGGGTTTGAAAGCCCAAAACCGGGTCGCGGATCTCTTTGTTTAGGGCCTTTTCCACATAGCCTTCGGGCGTTTTGCAGGCCTTGATGCGGCGCGCCAAATTGGGCATACGGCCGCCAAAAATAATGCCTTTCAGCTCCAGGTCCTGGCACAACTGCTTGCGGGCATCATACAGGCGCTGGCCGATGCGCTGGCCGCGGTATTGCTCATCGACGCAGACCTCCATGCCATAGAGGTAATCCCCGTCCGGATCATGGCGCGAGGCAAAGCCGTTGCCGGTAATCGACCGCCAGCTATGGGGCTTAAGGGCGACATCGCCATTGATGATGAAGGTGGCGCAGTGGCCGACGATTTCTCCGTTGTATTCGGCGACAAACTGTCCTTCGGGGAAGCTGGAGATCTGACCCCGCACCATATCGGCGCTGAGGTAATGCTCGCCATAAACATTGCGATTGAGCCGCACAATTTTGGCGATGTCTGACAAGGTGGCCAAACGCACCACCAGATGAATGGGTTCGACTTTCATACGGTCCTCATCGTGTCATTGTGCTTGTGTGTATAGCCTCAGACCGGATTGCGGCCACTCGAGCCAGAGGCGTTCTAGCCCCGTCCTCGGGTCTTGGTTTTACCAGGCACGGCCTTTTTTTCCAGAAACTCGATAATGGCCCCGGCCACGTCCTTGCCGCTGGCGGTTTCCACGCCCTCAAGGCCTGGTGACGAGTTCACTTCCATCACCACAGGGCCATGGTTGGAGCGCAGCAAATCCACACCGCATACGTTCAGCCCCATGGCCTTGGCGGCCGCAAGTGCAGTGGCGCGCTCTTGAGCGTTGATTTTCACCATGGTGGCCGAGCCGCCACGATGCAGGTTCGAGCGGAAATCCCCCTCGCGCCCTTTGCGCAACATCGAGGCCACCACCCGATCCCCCACCACCAGGCAGCGGATGTCCTCGCCATTGGCTTCTTTGACAAACTCTTGCACCAAAATGTTGGTGTCCACACCGCCAAATGCTTGGATGATGCTTTCGGCAGATTTTTGGGTCTCCCCCAGCACCACACCGATGCCCTGGGTGCCCTCCAGCAGCTTGATGACCACGGGCGCGCCGCCGGCCATATCGATAATTTTCTCAGGATCAGAGGTGCGGTGGGCAAAGATGGTCACCGGCAGCCCAATGCCTTTTCGCGCCAACAGCTGCAAGGAACGCAACTTGTCGCGCGATCGACTGACGGCCACGCTTTCGTTCAGGGGGTAAACGCCCATCATTTCGAACTGGCGCAGCACGGCCGCCCCGAAATAGGTCACCGAAGCCCCAATGCGGGGAATGACGGCATCAAAGCCCTTCAGCTTTTCATTGTCATAGATAATTTCCGGGCGATGGGCAGTGATGTTGATATAGCACCGCAGGTGGTTGATCACCTGCACCTCGTGGCCACGCGCTTCCGCCGCCTCCACCAGGCGTTTATGGGAATACAGATTGGGATTTCGACACAGCAAAGCAATTTTCATGGCCCATCCGTACCAGGCTTTTTTGCCGCTGTCAGCGGGTGTTAGCGCTCCGGGTTACGAAATTGGCTTTGGCCCCGCCAAGAAGGATTGACCGGGCACCACCATGGCCCGACCTTTCATGGCTTCGCGGCCCAGCAACAGCTGGAATTTCATTTTGTGCCGGTCCGTCAAGGTCAATTCGATGGGCCAGGTTTTCCCGCCAATGGTGATGTGGGTACCAATCACGGCGCGGTGCTCGATGCCGCCATTGGAGCTTTTGATGTCACGCGTTTCCAACAATGGGGCCGTTAGGCGCACGGGTTCGCGTTTGTGGGCCAAGCCCTCGCAAAAGGTGGTGAAACTGACCGTAGGATTCGGTCCATCTTGGCAACAGAGGTCAGTGGCGTGCAACGCTGATGTGCGCGCGCCCGTGTCCACCTTGGCTTTGATGCAGACGTCGGCAAAATCGGGAAAGGTCACCCATTCCCGCCAGCCCAGCGGTATCAGCCCCTCTGTTGCCATGATGTGGATCGCTAGTCGTCTTTGCCCGGGTCGATCCAAGCGATGTTGCCGTCATGACGCTTGTGCACCACATTCAGCCGCCCGGTTTTCACATTGCGGAAAACCATGGCCATTTCATCGGCCAGTTCCATTTCCATCACCGCCCCGCTGACGGACAAGGTTTTCACCTTGGATTGGGTTTCGGCAATGATGATGGGGGCCGGATCTGCGCGGGTGGCCAGTTCGCCGTCATCCTCGGCGTGGTCGTCATCAGCCTCGCGGATCACATAGGCCATGGCGTGCTCAATGGCTTGGGCCTTTTGGGCTTCGTTATGGCTGCGCAAGCGTCGCTTGTAACGCCGCAGACGCTTCTCGATTTTTTCAAGGGCGTTTTCAAAGGCTAGGGGTGCCTCTTTGCCTTCGCCCGTGGCTTGCAACAACGCACCAGACGGTAGATGCAAAACGCAATCCGCCCGGAAGCCATGCCCTTCGCGGCTGATGGTGATGTGGCCACCATCGCACGGACGGCCAAAATGTTTGTCCACCACATCGGCAATGCGGTCTTCGATGGTGGTGCGCAGCGAGGCGCCAATGTCCATTTGTTTGCCACTGATTTGTAAGGTCATGGGGTCTCCCTTTCTTATGGTTAGCTGTGAGCAAAAATATCGTTGTCGGCCCAGCCGGCCAGATCCAATAGGGCGCGCTGGGGCAGAAACGCGAAACAGGCCTCGGCAAGATCCATACGCCCTTCTCGCACCAGGCGCACATTCAAGGCCTCGCGCAGGCGGTGAAGATACAACACGTCCGAGGCTGCATAATTCAGTTGCTCGGGGCTCAGCTCTGCGGCGGCCCAGTCGGAGCTTTGCTGTTGTTTCGAGAGCTCAACGCCGATCATTTCCCGGGTCAGATCCTTCAGGCCATGGCGGTCGGTATAGGTCCGCGCCAACTTTGAGGCGATTTTGGTGCAATAGACCGGCCCCGCCATCACACCCAAATGGGTGTACAGCATCGCCAGATCAAAGCGGCCAAAATGATAGAGCTTGGTGATGTTGGTGTCCGCCAACAGAGCCTTGAGGTTCGGGCAGTCATAAGATTGGCGATCCATCTGCACGACATGGGCGGTGTCATCACCCGCTGACAGTTGCACGACACACAAGGTGTCACGGTGCAGGTGCAGGCCCGTGGTTTCAGTATCCACGGCCACAGCATCGCCCCATTCAAGGTCGGCTGGCAGGTCGTTTTTGTGAAAATGGATCGTGGTCATGTTGTGAACTCTTACTCTAGCAGGAATCTCTTAATGGGGGAAGTACAAGCCCCCAGCCGAAATGAAAAGCAAAAACATATGCGGCCTTTATACGCAGCTTGGCATCTGGAGCAGATGAGGCGGCGGCGCCGGTTGCAACCCTGCACGACTATGTTACGGTCCGGATCCTTTGAAAAACAAAGCATAAGGTGAGCGTGCATGTGTGGATTTGTCGGAGAGATCCGTTTGGACGGCGAGATGGCCTCGTTGCAAACCGTGGAAAAAATGGCCGAAGTGATTGCGGCCCGGGGTCCGGATGGCTATGGCGTTTTCCACCAAAACCACATTGCGCTTTCGCATCAACGCCTGAAAATTATGGACCTTAGCGACCATGCTGCCCAGCCGATGGTGGATAACGAGCTGGGATTGGTTCTGGTCTTCAATGGCGCAATTTATAACTACCAAGAGCTGCGCACGGAGCTGCAAGCCAAGGGCTATCATTTCTTTTCGACAGGCGACACCGAGGTGATTTTGAAAGCCTATCACGCCTGGGGCAAAGACTGCGTCAAGCGTTTGAACGGCATGTTTGCCTTTGTGGTGTGGGAGCGGGACACCGATCGCGTGGTCATGGCCCGCGACCGCTTGGGCATCAAACCGCTCTACTACCAAGCGACACAAAATGTGGTGCGGGTGGCCTCGACCTTGCCGTGCTTATTGGCGACAGGTGACGTGGACACCAGCATCGATCCCGTGGCCTTGAATTATTATATGAGCTTCCATGCCGTGGTGCCTGCGCCTCACACTATTCTGAACGGTGTGCGCAAACTGCCGCCGGCGACCATTGCCGAATTAAAGCCCAATGGCACACTGGAAATGGAGCGTTATTGGCATGTGAATTATGTTCACAGCACCGCCGATCAGGGGCGTTCAGAAGAGGACTGGGCCGATGAGGTACAAGAGGTTCTGACCCAGGCCGTTAAACGCCGCTTGGTGGCCGATGTCTCGGTGGGGGTGTTGCTTTCTGGTGGTTTGGATTCCTCTTTGATTGTCGGTTTGCTGCATGAATTGGGGCAGCGGGATTTGCAGACCTTTTCGGTGGGCTTTGAAACCGTAGGGGATGAGGAAGGCAACGAGTTCAAATACTCTGACCTCGTGGCTGAGCATTATGGCACGCGCCATCATCGCATCAACGCCACCCACGAGATGCTGTTGGGCAATTTATCGGATTGTGTCGGCGCGATGTCCGAGCCCATGGTCAGTCATGATGTGATCGGGTTCTACCTCCTAAGTCACGAGGTCAACAAACACGTCAAGGTCGTGCAAAGCGGCCAAGGGGCCGATGAAGTGTTCGGGGGGTATCATTGGTATCCGCCCATGCTGGACGCCCCGGCGGCCAAGGCTGTCGATACCTATGCCGATGTATTTTTCGACCGGGACTTTGCTGATTATAAAAATATGGTGGCCTCGGGCTTAGTGGGCCAAGATCATGCCCGCCAGTTTGTCACCGACCACTTTGCCCAAGACGGTGCCGAAGCGCCTGTTGATAAGGCCATGCGCCTTGATACCCATGTCATGTTGGTGGATGACCCGGTCAAACGGGTGGACAATATGACCATGGCTTGGGGTCTCGAGGCGCGGGTGCCGTTCCTGGATCACACGGTGGTCGAATTGGCGGCCCGTATTCCCGCCGAGCATAAACTCTCGCACGGTGGCAAAGGCGTGTTGAAGACGGTGGCGCGGCGGTTGATTCCACACGCGGTGATCGACCGACCCAAGGGCTATTTCCCGGTGCCGGCGTTGAAATATATCGAAGGGCCGTATCTGGATATGGTGCGGGATTTGATGACCTCTGAGCGCGCGCAGGCTCGGGGGGTTTTCAATATGGATGCCATCGAGACCTTTATGCAGTCGCCACGGGATCACATCACGCGTTTGCGGGGCTCGAAACTTTGGCAAATGGCGGTTTTGGAGTATTGGTTACAAGAGCACGGTCTTTAGGCCGTGTCTAACCGCAGATCAGACCGGCCACATGAGGGGGATGCCATGCGTCCATCAGACCAAATCGAAGCCAGCCTTAATCCGCTCACCTCGCCATCTTTGAAAAGCTGGGGCGATACGCCCAAGAATCGGCCGCTGCCGCAAAACAATGTGATTGTGGAATGTGGCTGGGGCCGGCTGGCGTTCGCCCATACCTTTACCAGCAACACCAACATTGCTGATGTCTTGGCGGATGAAAAGGCGGGCTATCGGGATCTGGCCATTTATTTGCGCGACCCCCATGTGGTGGTGGCCAAAGCGCCGCAAGAGCTGTTTATTGATCCCTCGTTCACCTATCGGTTATTGCTGACGGATTGGGATCCCCCCGTCCATCATGACCGCCCCTATTTGATCCGCTCGCTGAACCCCACCACGGACATCGAGGCCGTGAACCGCATCTATCGCGCCCGTGGAATGGTGGTGGTGGATGAAGGGTTTTTGCGCCAGACCAATCGCGCGAAGGCCATCACCTATTATGTGGCCGAGGATAAACAAACCGGTCGCGTCTTGGGTGTGTCCATGGGTATCGACCATGGCCTGGCCTTTGCCGACCCTGAAAACGGCAGCAGTTTGTGGGCCCTGGCTGTTGACCCGCAAGCCCCGCATCCGGGGATCGGCGTGGCGCTGGTGAACCACATCGCCGAAGGGTTCTACGCCAAGGGGCGCAGCTTTATGGATGTGTCGGTGATGCATGACAACACCGAAGCCATTGGACTTTATGAGCATATGGGCTTTCATCAGGTGCCGGTCTTTTGCGTGAAAAACAAAAATGCCATCAACGAGACCCTGTTTACGGCGTCCGCCCCAGACGAGCATCGCCTGAACCCATATGCCACCGTCATCACCGATGAGGCCCGCCGCCGGGGTATTCGTGTGGATGTTCTGGATCCGGTGGATAACTATTTCCGTCTCAGCTTTGGTGGACGCAGCGTCACCTGTCGCGAGTCGCTCAGTGATCTGACCTCGGCGATTGCCATGAGCCAATGTGCCGATAAGGCCACCTGTTATCGGTTGTTTTCTCGGGCTGGCCTGCGGGTGCCGGCACAACAGGTGGCGGCAAGCCCTGCGGCCAACCATGCTTTCCTAGAGCAATATGGCGCTTTGGTGGTGAAACCGGCTGTGGGCGAGCAAGGGGCTGGCATCACCATGGATGTCACCACCAAGAACGAGCTTGAAGACGCCTTGCAGCATGCAGCCCAGGTGCACCACAAAGTGATTCTCGAGGAAATGGTGCAGGGTGATGATGTGCGCATTGTTGTCATTGACGACGAGGTGGTGGCCGCCGCCGTCCGCCGCCCGCCCGAGGTGGTGGGCACAGGGCGCCATTCGATCCTGGAATTGGTGCACAAACAAAGCCGCCGCCGCGAGCAGGCCACGGGGGGCGAAAGTCGTATTCCGTTGGACGATGAACTGAACCGCACCGTGGCCAATGCGGGCTACACCCTGGATGATATATTGCCCACCGGTGAATCCTTGGTGGTGCGGCGCACGGCCAATTTGCACACCGGTGGCACCATTCATGACATCACGCCGGATGTGCACCCGGAACTGAAAGCGGCGGCCATTGAAGCCGCGCGTGTTTTGAACATCCCTGTGGTGGGCCTGGATTTATTGGTGCCAGATTATCATAAACCAGATTATGTGATCATCGAAGCCAACGAACGCCCAGGCCTGGCCAATCACGAGCCCCAGCCCACCGCCGAGCGCTTTGTCGATATGCTATTTCCACAAAGCAAGACCCGCAATCCTAACCGATAACTTACACTCGCCGTGTAAAGTCAGGACCTATGAACCAGACCACAACACCCCTTCCCATTGATCGTGATTACATTCTGAACACACTGCAAGCGCTGTTGGCGATTCCCAGTCCCACAGGCTTTACGGACCAAATCGTGCACCACATCGGCGAGGAGTTGCAAGACCTCGAGGTACCCTTCGAGCTCACCCGTCGTGGGGCCATACGTGCCACCTTGCCCGGGGCCAATCGTTCGCCAGATCGGGCGGTGGTGGCGCACCTCGATACCCTTGGGGCCATGGTGCGCGAGCTGAAGGACAATGGTCGCCTAGCGGTCATGATGATCGGTCATTGGTCGGCACGCTTTGCCGAAGGGGCCCGCGTGACCGTTTTCACCGACACGCAGCAATTTCGCGGCACGATTTTGCCACTGAAGGCCTCGGGCCACACCTATAACAAAGAAATCGATACCCAGCCTGTCAGTTGGGACAATTTGGAAATTCGCATTGATGAACAGGTGCGCAACCGTGATGACCTCGAGGCTATGGGCTTTCACGTTGGCGATTATGTCTCCATTGATACGGGCACCGAGATCACGCCTTCGGGCTTTATCAACTCACGGCATCTCGATAACAAGGCCGGCGTTTCGTGTTTGCTGGCGGCCATCAAAGCCATCAAGGCAGCGGGCTTGACCTTGCCGGTTGATTGCCACCCCTTGTTTACCATCACCGAGGAAGAAGGCACCGGGGCCTCATCGATTTTGCATGGCGATGTGGCCTCGATGGTGGCCATTGACAACTCGACGATTGCGCCGGGCCAGAACTCGTCGGAATATGGCGTCACCATTGCCATGCGCGATCAATCGGGCCTGTTTGATTACCACCTGACCCACAAACTCATTAAGCTTTGCCAGGAGCAAGAGATTCTGCACAAGCGCGATGTCTTTCGCTTTTATCGCTCAGATTCGGCCGCAGCCCTCGAGGCCGGCAACGACATCCGCACGGCCCTTGTGTGTTTTGGGCTGGATGCCTCTCATGGCTATGAGCGCACCCATATTGACTCGCTTGTGTCTGTCACCCAGCTTCTGTGTGCCTATATGACCAGCGAGCCCAAGATCGCCCACGATAAAAACGAGCTGGGTCCGCTGGAGGGCTTTACCCATCAAGTGCCGCACGATGAGGGTGACAATGCGTCCTAGGTGTTTTTAGAGGGTAGCCCACCTTCAGCAGTGTCCGAGGCGCCAAGCCATCGGCTGATGACAGTTGTGGCCACCAGATCTCCTGTCACGTTCACAGAGGTGCGCGACATATCCAATATACGGTCGACACCGATGATCAAGGCCATGCCCGACGGCGGCACACCGAACCCCTCCAACACGCTGGCCAAGATCACAATGCCCACGCCGGGTGTACTGGGCGCCCCGATCGAGGCACCAATGGTGGTAACCATCAACAAAATCAACTGCCCGGCGCTGAGGTCAATGCCAAACACCTGAGTCAAAAAGACAGCGGCCACAACCTGATACAGCGCGGTGCCATCCATGTTCACTGTGGCCCCCAGGGGGATCATAAAGCGCACGATGCCAGGCGGCAGCTTCATTTTCTCTTCCGCGGTTTGGATTGAAACGGGCATCACCGCCGCAGATGACGAGGTGGAAAAGGCCAGCAGCATGACCTCTTTGATCTGCCCCAAAAAGGTTAGGGGGTTGCGGCGACCCAACAACAAGATCACCAGCAAATAGACTGTCAACAACAGCACCAGTCCCAGCAAAACACTCAGGACATACACCCCCATGCCCAGCAGCACATCTATACCCACCTTGATGGTGATTTGTGCCAACAAACCAAAGACCGCAAAGGGCACCAGAACCATACCCCAACTGACGATGCGCATGGAAATGTCCATCAAGGAGCCCGCCAAATCCAACAGCGGCAGGGCCTTGCGTCGCGCCAAAGAGGCGGCGGCCAAACCCATCAAAATCGAGAAGATGACAACCTGAAACATGCTTTGTTCCAGCGCCGCTTGCAGGGGGTTGGTGGGGATCACACCGACAATGTGCCGAGGCAGGGTGGCGGCGGTGCTGAGGGCTTCGTTACTCAAAGTGGTTGGGCCCAGGGCGCTTTCAGCTTGGGGATGGCTGGTGACCACCGCGTGTGCGTCCTGGCTGCCCAACTGGGCTTGCACCAGACTTTGGTCGACATATTGACCCGGGTTGATCCACAGCACCACAGACAAGCCGATGCAGACCGCCACCGTGGTCGTGGTCAAAAAATAAGGCAAAACGCGCAGACCCACACGGCGCAAGGCGGCCATGTCTTCGTTGCTGGTGATGCCCAGAATGATCGAGCAAATCACCAGCGGCACCACAATCATCTGCACAAGGGCCAAGAAGATCTGACCCGGCAGGGCGAACCATTCGGCCAGCAAGTCGGCGGTGCTGGGCTCGACCCAGGCCCAGCCATGGGGGGAGAGCGCCACGCCAGAGCCAACACCTATGACCATGGCAAAGACAATTTGCGCCCATAACCGGGAGCGGATCAGGCCGCGCAGGGCACGCAAAGAGCCTGTCAGGTCAGGAAACAGATGGCGGACCGGTTTGGGAAAGGTGGGCATGGCCAAACCTTATCCCCAGGACGGTGGGGCAACAAGGGCATTTTGAGGGCATGTCACGTGTGTAGATGGCCTTGTTTCCAAGGCGAGTCGAGACAATGGCACGTGCCAAGGCGCTTACCAAGACCAGACCTTATGACGGTGAAGGCTCGGCGTGTTCTTCCTTGCGATTGAGCGTTTTCTCGTTGGCCGGCGTATATTTATGGGCCCGTGGGTCATCAAAGCCATAGCGTTCGTTTTCAAACTCCAGCACATCCGCAAGGTGATCGGGCAATGTGTTTTCGTCATACTGGCTGAGGTTTTTGTCGTGCTCTGCCTGCAAGCGCTTTTGAACCTCGGGGTGCAGTTCATCTCGCAGCAGGCCCAAGATGGTCGGGTCCGCCGCCATCACCAACCGATCATAGTCTTGGTGGTGGTCGTATAAATCCTTGGCCACACGTTTCGCGAATTCGAGTTTTTCGTGGGCCCGAGGATCAGTGGGCTCGGCATAGCTTTCGCCACCCGGCATTTGTTGATTTTTATTGCGGCCACGGCGGTCACTGACCATCTCTTGGGTCGGGGGCAGGGTGTGCTGCAGGCGATGATGGGGCCGCAGTCCACTTTTGGGGCCCTCATAGACATAGATGGCCGCTTCCTCAGCCGAGGCCACAAGCAGCCATGCAGATTGGGAAAGGGGGAGATCATTATGGGACATGGGGCACCTCCTGTTCAGATGACGCAATTGATGAATGGAGCCTCTAGGCTGAACTGGTGCGGACTAATTTTCTATGCGCACGAAGGGCTGCCAGATCAGCTCGTCATAAACCAAGGTGTATTTTGAAGATCATAAAGACGCTGGCACCAGCTTCACAAGCTGGCCATTATCGTCATCCGTCAGAAGATAAAGGGCGCCATCCTGGCCTTGGCTGATGGCACGAATGCGCCAGCCTTTGCCCTCCAACAGACGGTGTTCCTCGACCACGGTGTTGCCATCCAGGACCAGGCGCACTAGGTGCTGGCCAGCCAAGGCGCCAATAAACAGATTGCCCTGCCACTGGGGAAACGCTTGGCCCGTGTAAAAGGCCATCCCAGAGGGGGCAATCGACGGCGTCCATTGATACAAAGGCTCGGCGAACCCTTGTCCGGCATGGTCGTCTTTGATGGGCATCAGGCTGTAATGGCGGCCATAACTGGCTTTGGGCCAACCGTAGTTGGCTCCTGGTTTAGGAATATTGATTTCGTCCCCGCCCCGCGGGCCATGTTCATGGATCCAGATCTGCCCGGTTTGGGGGTGGCGGGCGGCACCTTGGGGGTTGCGATGCCCATAAGACCAGATTTCCGGCAAGGCCGTCGGCTGGTCGACAAAGGGGTTCTGGGGCGCGGGTGCCCCTGTGGGTGTGATGCGGATGACTTTGCCCAAATGATTGTCCAAAGTTTGGGCCTGGTCCATGTGATCAAAGCGTTCGCCCAAGGTCACAAACAGGTTGCCGTCATGGGCAAAAACCAGGCGCGAGCCAAAATGGTTGCTGCCTTTCACTTTGGGGTGCTGGCGGAAAATGACACGCACATCCTCCAGGCCGGTCTCGGTCAGGACCGCCCTTGCCACGGCTGTGCCAGATGTGTCTCCTTGGGCTTCGGCATAGCTCAGAAATAGCGTGCGCGTCTTGGCAAAGTTTGGATCCAAGACCACATCCAGAAGCCCCCCTTGCCCCTCGGCATAGACGTCCGGAACCCCGGCCAAGGGATCCGACACCGTGCCATCCATGCTGACCCGCCTAAGGGCCCCGGATCGCTCGGTGACAAGGATGTCGCCGTTCGGTAAGGGCGCGAGACCCCAGGGGTGGTGTAAACCCTGGGCTATGATTTCGACTTGGGCAGTGTGGGGGATTGGTGTGTCATGATGGTCAGGGTTGGTGGCCGCCTGTGTATATTGGCTTGCGGCATAGATCGCCACCAGCAGCACAAGACCGCCAGTCCAAAAAAGCCAAGGGCTGCGCTGTTTCATCATGCGCCAAGGCTACAGACCTGGGCGGCGACCGGCAAGAGCCGTCTGATGCTTGCGGATTGTGTGTGGTGCCCAGGAGAAGACTCGAACTTCCACTCCCTAAACGGGAACTGGCACCTGAAGCCAGCGCGTCTACCAATTCCGCCACCTGGGCTAAGGGGGCAGTTCTTAGCGGGTTCATGGGACGGGGTCAATCGCGATTCGCGCAAACTCTGAAAATTGTCTATACTCAGGGGACAATAAGGGAGATTCAGATGAAACTGGTCATAAAAACTGTGGCTGTGTTCGGGGTCATCGCCCTGATGGGCACCCAAAGCGCCAAGGCCAAACAGACCATAGAGACGGATGCGGACGAGCGCTCCGTTCGCCATGAAACGGAAATTGTCCTCAAGGCCGGAGAACGTCTACGCATCAAAAGAATGAAACACGGTGAAGACTTGGTCTGTGAAGTGAAGCGACCTACGGGCACTTATATTCGCAAGGTCAGCTGCGTTCCGGAATCTGACTTTGCCCGCCAAGAACGTTTCGCTAAGGATTATCTCTATCGTTTCCGAGAGAAGACCTTCCAGGTCCGCTAAGCATCTGCCACAAAGGAGTTCCTATGCTTAATAAATTTATAGCCTTGCCCGTAATGGCCCTGGCCCTGAGTGTCCCGCAATGCCTGTGGGCAGCAGAGGGGCAAACACAAGCCAAGCCCAAATCAGAAACCGTAATGCGTGATGGCGAAAAGGTGCGCATCAGACGTATGGAAAAAAATGGGGTGAACATGGTCTGCGAAATTCGCAAACCTGTGGGGTCTAATCTGCGCAAAAAAGTGTGTATGTCCGAAGAGGAATACGAAGCTCATGCGCAGGCGGCCAAGGATTACCTCGATCGTACCTTTGAAAATGGTTATGCGGGGCCCGGCAGCGATTGATTTGTGAGCCAAGAGTGTTGCACTTGAGTGTTACGCTTGGCCTTGTCAAGTTCGCTATGACGACCTATGCCTGAGTTTACAAAACGAGGTGAAACATGGCTGACTTGGTAACGGTAATTGGGGGCTCGGGCTTTGTTGGGCGCTATGTGGTGCGGGCGCTGGCTCGGGCCGGGTATCGGGTGCGGGTAGCGGTGCGTCGCCCCCATTTGGCTGGGGATCTTAGGGTTCACGGTGATGTGGGCCAAATCGAGCCCGTCAAATGTTCCGTGCATCGCCCGGCGGATCTTGAAAACGCCATTCAAGGGGCGGATGCGGTCGTGTATTTGCCTGGCGTTCTGTATGAACGCGGTCATCAGAACTTTGATGAGCTAAGCCACCAAGGGGCCGAAGCCGCCGCCCAAGCGGCGAAAAACGCAGGCGCAAAGCGATTTGTGTTGGTGTCGGCTATTGGCGCGGACACCAAAAGCCCATCACGCTATGGCCAAGCCAAGGCCAAGGGCGAGGAGGCCGTGCGGGCGATCTTTAAATCCGCCGTGATCTTGCGCCCTTCCATTGTGTTTGGGCCTGAAGATGACTTTTTCAACCGCTTTGGGAAAATGGCCACACAAGCGCCCGCTTTGCCGCTGATCAATGGCGGCAAGACCAAGTTTCAACCTGTTTACGTGGGTGATGTGGCCGAGGCCGTGGTGCGGGCGATCTCGACCGAGGCCGCGGCGGGTAAAACCTATGAGCTCGGTGGCCCCCAGACCTATAGTTTCAAAGCGCTGATGGAAATCGTATTGCAGGAAACCCAGCGGGACCGCTGGCTGCTGCCCTTGCCCAGTTTCATTGTCTTGCCCATTGGCTTTTGTTTGGCCTTGATGGCGCGGATGATCCCGTTCTCTCCGCCCATAACCCACGATCAGGTGCAGATGTTGAAGCGTGACAATGTGACCGGACGCGGGGCCAATGGCCTGAAGGATCTGGGTGTCACGCCCACAGCGCTTGAGGTGATCGTGCCGCAATATTTGGTGCGCTTCCGGCCTCAGGGGCAGTATTCGCCCTCGCGCATTTCGCGGGTCTAGGGCCTAAAGAAACAGCAAAAGGCCCAGGGCCCCCACGGCAATGCGCCACCAGGCAAACGGCGCAAAGCCGTGCGTGCCCACGAATTTCAGCAAGCCTTTGACCACCACGGCGCCCGCTCCAAAGGCCGCGACAAAGCCGATCATGGTCAGGTGAATGTCGCGTTCTGTGATCGCCCCCCAGTTTTTATACAGATCATAGGCAAATGCCCCGGACATGGTGGGCAAGGCCAAGAAAAAGGAAAACTCGGCTGCCGCTTTTTTTTCCACACCCAGCAACAAGGCCCCCACAATGGTCGCGCCCGAGCGCGAGGTGCCGGGGACCAGCGCCAAACACTGAAACAGGCCGATTTTCAATGCCGTTAGCAAGGGCAAGGAAAAGGCATCCTGATGGGGCGTTTTAAAGTCTTTTTTGTCGGCCCACAGCAGAACAAAGCCGCCCAAGATCAACATCACACAGATCAGCACCGGGGTCTGGAAAAACACGCCCTTGATCACCCCATGCAAGCTGGCCCCCAAAATCGCTGCGGGCAAAAAGGCGAGCAACACACCCAGGGCAAATTTCCGCGCACTGGGGTCGGTGGGCAGACGCACGGTAAGGTCCAGGCACTTGCGCCAATAGACCGTGATGATGGCCAATATGGCCCCCAGTTGAATCAAAATTTCGAAGGTGAAGCCGGTGTTTTCAAACCCAAGCGCCCGGCCCAACAACAGCAAGTGCGCCGTCGAGGACACGGGGATAAACTCTGTCAGGCCTTCCACCAGGCCCAACAGCAAAGCTTGTAATGTTTCGAGCGGTACCATCCAGCCCCCTTTGCCACAGCCGATCAAACCCGTCGAGGATTAACAAACCCTGAGGGAATCTGGTTGTGACGCACGACCTGACTGGCTTTTTTGCCAAAAGCGCGGCACAACATCTGTATGGCTGGCCCTGATACTCACCCCCCGTCTGCGCCGTTATCTGCGGCACCTTTGACCGCCCCGGACAAAAGCCGTTTGGTGCGCCGGGCGGCCATGGCCTCGGTGACGGTGGCCTTGGTTTTGATGGGATTGAAGCTCTGGGCCTGGTGGCAAAGTGGCTCGGTGGCGGTGTTGTCCTCGTTGACGGATTCGGGCCTTGATGCCTTGGCCTCGATTGTGACGCTGTTGGCGGTGCGCTATGCCGCCAAACCCCCGGATGAGGAACACCGTTTCGGTCATGGCAAGGCCGAGGCCTTTGCCGGGTTGTTCCAGGCGGCTTTGGTCATGACCTCGGCGGTTTTGGTCGGGCGCGAGGCCGTGGTGGCCCTTTTGAATCCGCAGCCGTTGTCGCAGTCTGGTGCGGCCATAGGGGTCATGGGGGTCTCGATGGTCTTGACCTTGGGGCTTGTGATGTTCCAGGCCCACGTCCATCGGGCCACAGGCTCGGTGGCCATTGCGGGGGATCGCCTGCACTATGTGGGGGATCTGCTGGGCAATTTGGTGGTGCTGCTGGGTGTGGCCGTGGCCGGTTTGTGGGGCTGGCTCTATGCTGATGCCCTGGCGGGGTTGTTGGTCTGTTCCTGGCTGATTTGGGGTGCGATCCAGGTGCTCTCCGAAGCCGCCAATCAACTGATGGACCGTGAATTGGATGACCAGGAGCGTGAACGCATAGCCCAGATTGTGGCCGCCGTGCCGGGCAGTTTGGGGCTGCATTATCTGCGCACACGGGCCTCGGGTACGCATATTCATATGCAATTCCATTTGGATGTGCCACCAGACCTGAGCTTGGTCGAGGCTCATGAGCTGATGGTGGCGGTGGAAAACGCCTTGTTGGGGGTGTATCCTGGGGCGGATATCTTGATCCACCCCGACCCCAAAGGCGAGGCCGAACCCCATGGCAGCGATGTCTTTGATCCCAATGGCCTGAGATGACGGACGAAGCCCCAACCCTGACGCGTACCCTGTTGGCCGCACCCTTTCATGAGGACTCGCGCACCGCGCTGCTGGTTTTGGGGGAAAAGGGATTGCATCACCGTTGGCGGCGGGAAAATCACCTTAACATCACCGACGACATCCGCGCCCTGAACCCGGCCGGGCGGTTGCCCATTTTGCTGGAGGATCAAGGCGGCGAGACGGTGGTGATTTGTGAAACGCGGTCCCTGTTGCCCTATGTGGAAGACATCACTCCCAACGCGCCTCTTCATCCCCCCACGCCCTTGGGCCGGGCCGAGATGTGGCGGCTGATCAATTGGTTCGAGGTTTCCTTTGCTCAACAGGTGGGCCAAACCCTGGTCTATGAAAAAATTGACAAGGCCCTGGGCAAAATGGGCCCGCCAGATGCCCAGGCCATGCGCCTTGGGCTTTATGAGCTGCGGGGTCACCTTGAATATCTGGGTTGGCTGTTGGATCGACGCCACTGGTTGGTGGGCGATCACATGACCCTGGCCGATCTGGTGGGGGCGGCGCATTTGTCATTGGTCGATTATTTGGGCGACGTGCCATGGTCGCAAGCGCCCTTGGTCAAGGAGTGGTATGCGCGCCTGAAACAGCGGCCGTGTTTTCGCCCCCTATTGGACGTACAAGTGCCCGGTTTGCCACCAGTGCCCGAGTATTATGACCTCGACTTCTAAGCCCAAACTCAGCGTGGAACGGCGGTTGGCGGCCAAGGCGCAAAGCCTGGGCTTTGAGGCCTTTGGCATTGCGGATGCAAGCGTGCCTTGGACACATGATCAGCATTTGCTGAAATATCTTCAGCAAGGCTGGCAAGCGGAGATGGACTGGATGGCCGAAACCGCCGAGCGGCGCGCCCATCCCACGGCCCTGTGGCCTGATGTGAAATCGGTGATCACGCTGGGCACATCCTATGCGCCGCCCCATGACCCGCTTGAGGACCTGGACGGCAAGACGCAAGGGGCGATATCGGTCTACGCTAGTCGTGCCGATTACCACGAGGTCATCAAAGGCCGCCTGAAAGAGCTGGCCGCCCAGGTCGTGAAACTGACGGGTGCCGAGGTGAAGGTGTTCGTCGATACGGCCCCCGTGATGGAAAAGCCCTTGGCCCAACGGGCGGGCCTTGGCTGGGCCGGCAAACATACGGTGTTGGTTAGCCGTCAGCACGGCAGTTGGCTGTTTTTGGGATCGATTTTCACCACCGCTGCGCTGACCACGAGCCCGAGCGAGACGGACCATTGCGGCAGCTGCACCCGGTGCCTGGATATCTGCCCCACGCAGGCCTTTCCCGCGCCTTATAAGCTCGATGCCAGGCGCTGCATTGCCTATTTGACCAATGAGCATAAAAGCCAAATCCCCCTCGAGTTTCGCGTGGCCATCGGCAACCGCATTTTTGGCTGCGATGATTGTTTGGCCGTATGCCCGTGGAACAAATTCGCTCGCACCAGTCGGGATCACAAATTGGCCTACCGCCAGGATTTGCGCGGTCTCGATTTGGTGGCGTTGTCGCAACTGGATGACGCCAGTTTTCGCCAGCAGTTTCGCAAAACGCCGGTTAAACGTCTGGGGCGTGATCGGTTTGTGCGCAATGTGGTCCTCGCCATGGGCAATGCAAACAATCCCCACATGACAGAGCCCCTAAGGGCTCGGTTGTGTGATGACAGTGCCTTGGTGCGGGGCATGGCGGTTTGGGCACTTTCTCGGTATTATGTGCCTCAGATGATGCGCACACTTTATGAACCCCACAAAACCATCGAATCGGATGCCGAGGTGCAGGCCGAATGGCAGCGGGCCTGCGCGGATACCCAGGGGGGACTATGACCCCGGTGATGCGAAAACCCATTGCCTTCCTCGATCGTGATGGGGTGATCAATATCGACAAGGGCTATGTGCATCGCCCCCAGGATTTTGAACTGGTTGCAGGAGTGGCAACGGCCATTCAGCGCTTGCGCCAGGCGGGCTATTGGATCGTGGTGGTGACCAACCAATCGGGCATTGGCCGGGGGTTGTATACCGAGGCTGACATGCATGCCCTGCACGATCACATGAAGGCGAAATTGATTTCCGATGGGGCGGAAATCGATAAGATCTATCATTGCCCCTACCACCCCCAGGCCACGGTGGCGCGCTACAAGGCCGATCACCCCGACCGCAAACCCGCGCCAGGCATGTTGTTGCGGGCCTTTCGGGATCTCGATGCCCGACGCGAGGGCAGCTTTCTGGTAGGGGATAAGGATACGGATCTGCAAGCCGCTGCTGCTGCGGGCATTCCGGGGCATTTGTTCACGGGTGGCGATCTTGCGCCCTTTATAGACCGGCTGTTAACGGCCAAGGCGTAAACTGGTTTCCATGAAACTGTTTCTCGACACCGCATTGATCGAAGACGTGGACGCGGCCTTGGCCACCGGCCTGGTTGAGGGCCTGACCACCAACCCCAGTTTGATGGCCAAATCCGGGCAGCCGATGATGGCGCAGGTGGCGGCGTTGGCAGCCCGTGTGCCTGGCCCGGTCAGCGCTGAGGTGGGGGCCTTGAACACCGAGGGCATGATCGCCGAGGGCAAGGCGCTGGCGGCCATTGCCCGCAATGTGGTGGTGAAATTGCCCCTGACCGAGGCGGGCCTGCAAGCGTGCCAGGCTTTGCGTTATGCCGACATCAAAACCAATGTCACCTTGTGTTTTTCCGCCGCCCAAGCCCTATGTGCCGCCAAGGCACGGGCGACCTATGTCTCGCCATTTTTGGGGCGGGTGGATGACAATGGCGGGGATGGTTTGCAAATGCTGCGGGAGATTCGCACGATTTTTGACCGCATGGACACCAGCACACAAATCTTGGCGGCTTCGGTACGCACGGTGGATCATGTGGTGGGGGCCGCGGTGGCGGGTGCCGATTGTGTGACCCTGCCGCCGAACATCTTCCATGCCCTTTATCAGCACCCCCTGACAGACAAGGGACTGGCCGCCTTCACCGCTGACTGGGAAAAGGCGGGGCTCAGCATCCTATAGACCGGGCTTGGCTTCGACAGAGCTAGGCTTCAACGGGGCCTAGGGCGTGTTCAGCAGCCTGCACAACCGCGTCCGCTGTGATGCCGAATTTCTCATACAACACAGGGGCGGGGGCTGAGGCCCCAAAGCTGTCCATGCCAATGAACAGGCCGTCGGCACCGATGATGCGGTCCCAACCTATACGCACGGCGGCCTCGATACCGATTTTGATCGGGGCCTCGCCGATGACGCTGTTCTGATAGGCGGCAGATTGCGCAAAGAAGCGTTCGAAACACGGCAGGGAAACCACACGGGTGGGCACGCCTTGGGCTTCCAGTCGCTTTTGGGCCTCAACGGCCAAGCTGACTTCTGAACCACTGGCAAACAGGCTGACTTTGGCCGGGCCTGAGGCCTTCACCAGTTCATAGCCGCCTTTGGCACACAGGTTTTCACTGGGTTCTGATAACCGCACCGCCGCCAGTTTCTGGCGTGTCAGGGCCAGAACGCTGGGGGTTTGAGTTTGCTGCAGGGCCACCTGCCAGCACTCGGCGGTTTCAATGGCGTCCGCTGGGCGGAAAACGTTCAGGTTGGGAATGGCCCGCAGGCTGGCCAGGTGTTCCACCGGTTGGTGGGTGGGGCCATCTTCGCCCAAGCCAATGCTGTCGTGGGTCATGACATGAATGACCCGCACGCCCATCAGGGCCGCCAGCCGCAGGGCGGGGCGGGCATAATCGGCGAAGACCAAAAAGGTACCCGAATAGGGAATGATGCCGCCGTGCAAGGCCATGCCGTTCATGGCGGCGGCCATGCCATGCTCGCGCACGCCGTAATGCACATAGCGCCCCGCATAATCTTCGTGTGTGAAGGGCGTCATGGCTTTGGTTTTGGTATTGTTCGACCCGGTCAGGTCCGCCGAGCCGCCCATCAGTTCCGGGATGGCGGGCACCAGGGCCTCCAGGGTGTCGCCGGAATGCTGGCGGGTGGCCTTGGCGGGGTGGCTGCGGGCGGCCTCGGCGATGTGGGTGCGCAGGGTTTCGAATTGCTCGTCACTGACGGTGCCGGACATAGCCGCATCAAAATAGGCCTTTTCCGCACTTTGGGCGTGACGGGCTTGCCAAGCCTCGTGGGCCTCTTGGCCGCGAGTGCCCATGGCGCGCCAGGCCGCCAAGACCTCATCAGGGATCTCGAAGGGAGCATGGGGCCAGTTGAGGGTGTCCCGCGCTCCGGCGATTTCTTCGGCACCCAAGGGCGCCCCATGGGTTTTGGCCGTGCCCGCCAGTGTCGGCGCCCCCAGGCCAATGGTGGTTTTGCAGGCGATCAGGGCGGGTTTGTCTTGGTGTTGCGCCCAGGCAAGGGCGGCGGCGATCTCGTCAGCGTTGTGGCCATCAATGGCTTTGGTGGCCCAGCCCATGGCCTCGAAGCGGCGGCATTGATCACCAGTTTCCGCCATATGCAGGGGGCCATCAATGGAAATGGCGTTGTCGTCCCACAGAACGCACAGCTTGTTCAGACGCAAATGCCCAGCCAGCGCAATGGCCTCTTGGCTGATCCCTTCCATCAGACAGCCGTCCCCGGCAATCACCCAGGTGCGGTGATCCACCAGATCATCACCAAAGCGAGCGTTCAAATGACGCTCGGCCATGGCCATGCCCACGGCGGTGGCCAAACCTTGGCCCAGCGGGCCGGTGGTGGTTTCCACGCCAACCGTGTGGCCGAACTCGGGGTGGCCTGGGGTTTTCGAGCCCCATTGGCGAAACTGTTTCAGATCTTCGATGGTCAAACCGCCGGTGCCGGTCAGGTACAACAGGGCGTATTGCAACATCGAGCCATGCCCCGCCGACAGCACAAACCGGTCCCGATCCGCCCACGCGGGGGCTGCCGCATCGAATTTCAGGGCGTGTTGGAACAAAACGGTGGCAACATCGGCCATGCCCATGGGCATGCCCGGATGGCCGGACTGGGCGGCCTCGACGGCATCCATACTCAGGAAACGGATGGCGTTGGCCAGGTCATCATGACGGACTTCTGTGTTCATGCCCCGCTTTTACTGAAACCCACAAGAAGCGCAAGGGATGATTCGCCCCTCATCGGCCTTAGGTGCGGTTTTGAAAGCCCGCGGCCAGCAGCGCGTTCAGGATCTCTTGGCTGTGTTCAGGGCCACGGGTCTCGATGCTGAATTCGTACTCGACACATTTCACGGGCAGGTCGAGCTCCAGCCGGTCATGGACAACATGTTGGATGTTGCCGCCCATCTCGCCAATGATGCCCGTGATTTTGGCCAGCACACCGGGGCGATCTTCGCCTGAAATGCGGAACACGGCCAGGCGACCATCCCGCTCCATCCCACGCATCAAAACTTCGGATAGGATGCGGGTATCGATGTTGCCCCCGCACAAAATCAGACCAATTTTTCGCCCCTTAAAGCGTTCAGGGGCTTTCAGCATGGCGGCAAGTGGCGTGGCGCCGGCGCCCTCGGCGACCGTGCGCTCGTAGTTGGCATAGTGGCATATGGCCTGTTCGATAAAGCCTTCTTCAACCTCAATGATCTCATCTATCAAATGCCCAGCCAACTTCAGGGGCAGTTGCCCCACGGCCTTGACGGCAATGCCCTCGGCGAGGGTTGCCCCGCCACAGGGTGCATCAATGCCGGCGCGCGCCGCCTTGAACGACGGGTACAAGGCGGCCTCGACGCCGGTGATGCGGATATCAGGGGTGATGGCCTTGGCGGCAATGGCGTTGCCAGAAATCAGTCCACCACCGCCAATGGGAATGATCAGATCATCGAGATCCGGGTGCTCCTCGAGCATCTCAAGGGCGACAGTGCCTTGCCCCGCCATCACCGTCAGCTGATCGAAGGGGTGCAAAAACACCAGATTATCAGCCTGCTGGATTTCCATGGCTTTTTGTTTGGCGGCGTCCACGGTTTCGCCATGCAACACCACGCGGGCGCCATAGCTGCGGGTTTGTTCAACCTTCACGATGGGGGCGTGCACAGGCATGACAATGGTGGCGGGAATGCCCAGGCGCATGGCGTGATAGGCAACCCCTTGGGCATGATTGCCCGCCGACATGGCGATGACACCACGAGCTTTTTCCGCGTCACTGAGCTGGCAGAGGGTGTTATAAGCACCGCGCTCTTTGAACGACGAGGTATATTGCAGGTTTTCATACTTCACCCAGACCTCGGCCTCGGTCAGGCGGGTCAGGTGGGGGGCGTAGCGCATGGGTGTGCGCACGACATGGCCCTGGATCCGGTCGTGGGCGGCGCGAATATCCGCAAGCGTAAGGGTCTCGTCTTTGGTCATCACAGTCATGGGGCCGGAGAGTAGGCGGGCCTTTGAAAACAATCAATAGACTTGTGAGCCAGCAGACCCGAGCTTAACCATAGAGGCCGCGATAAACATCCAAACGCCGCATGGCCTTGCCGGGCAGGTGGCTGAAGCGTCCCCAGTCTTTCGACTCGGCCAAGTCCCGCACCCCATAAAAGGCTTGGCGGGACCAGGCCATGGGCCCATGGCCGGTGATACAGCCGTGAGCAATGGCATTGCCGCCATTGCAGATTTCTTTTTTGAACCGATAATCGCCCGAGCCAAAATCCAACAACCGGTAGGGCGTGTCTTCGAGCTTTTCAATCATCAAGCAGACCTTGGCCAAGCCGGGGGAGTGCTGGGCGTAATCACGATTGAAGCCCAAAAGCCAGCCGTGCATCACACTGGCCGAGCACAGATTGAAACTGGCCGCCGCTAGCCCATCGCCGATGTGCAAGGTGGTGACCACGGCGTGCATATGGGGACTGTCGGAGGCCAGGGCCCGTTCAAAGACCTCCATCACCCATTTGTGGGCAAAAATATCAACGGTGTTGGTGGCTTGGTGCTGGGCTTGTTTCCAATCGATCAGAGTCTGAAAATCATCATGATTGCGGGAGACCGGATTGATCACCACAGCGCCCACATCGCGCTCGGCCTTGCGAATTTTCTTTTGTGTGCGCTGAAAAAATTTAGAGCCAGAGGCCTTTTTGTCCTCGAGATAGGCCTGAAAACCACCGGACAGATCCACCGAATGGGAGATGTCGTGCCCATGAAAGTAAGGGGCGAAACTCGTTTGCTTGGTGATCCAGTGAATAAAATCAAGACGCCCCACACCCATCGCGCGCAGCATGGCCTTGGGGTCAATCTCCAGATCAGCAGCCCCGATCACACCTTGATAATCACACAAGGGTGCACCCAAAGGCATGGCGGTTAATGGCCCCGTGCGGTAGGGCAAAAAGCCCACAATCTCTTGACCATCCTTGATCAGAAGCACTCGGCTGTCCTTGGGACGGACCGCGCCGATCATTTGTGTGTATTCAGGGGTAAAATAGGGGCCAGCCAGGGCTGGGTCGGCCGCTTGCAGGGCGCGCCAGCGGTCGATCAGGCCGTCGTCCAGCTCGGCGGGGGTGATGATCTCAAAGGTCATGCCCGGCAGTATGGCCAAAAGCGGTTAAAGATCCGTGTGATGGTCCATACGAAAACGCCCTGCCATATGACAGGGCGCTTTGCATTATATGGGGTGTGCACTTTACTCGGCAGTTGGGGGCGCTTCGCTGGGCAGTGGGATGTTGAACACCTTATGGAAGAACATGGTCATGGCTTCGCGTTCTTCCCAGATGTTTTCCAGCTGACCAAAACCATGGCCTTCGTCGCCCAGCATGTACCAGGTCTCGTTGCCATTGCTGCGAACCTCCGAGACGATTTGCTCGGCCTCGGACATGGGCACGCGCGGATCATTGGCCCCTTGGATGACAAACAACGGATCTTCGATGTTGTCGGCATTGGTCAAGGGCGAGATGCGATCGAGCCAATCCCGCATGGCGGGATTGCGCTCATCGCCGTACTCGACGCGGCGCAGATCACGGCGGTAGCCTTCGGTGTTTTCCAAGAAGGTGACGAAGTGGGAAATGCCCACATCATCGATGGCGCCCACAATTTTGTCAGGATAGGTGGTGGCCGTCGCCAGGGACATATACCCCCCATAAGAGGTCCCCATCACCGCCACACGGTCGGCGTCCATGTTGTCTTGGGTGCCAATCCAGGTCAGCAGATCACCGGCGTCCTCGACGGATTTCAGGCGGTTTTCGGCATTGTCCAACGAAACATACGCTTTGCCATACCCCCGTGAGCCGCGCACGTTGGGGCGAATGACCACCGCGCCCAGTTCATTGACGAAATATTGTGCATTTTTGTCAAAGCCGGGGCGGGCTTGGCTTTCGGGCCCGCCGTGGTAATGCACAATCACCGGCCGGGGCCCAGGGAATTTTTCAGGATCTGGGGTGTAGACAAAGGCCGGGATCTGATCACCATTTTTGTTGGGGTAGCGGATCACCTCTGGGGCCGTGAAGGCTTCGGGTGACAGTCCGCCCAGGTCATTTTCCACCCAAAGTGTCAGGTCTTGGCTTGCAAGGTCCCAGGTATAGGGGGCCACCAGATTTGTGGATTCGTTGAGGTTGAAACCCAGTTGGCTGCCATCGTCATTAAAGGTCAAGCCCGAGATCAAACCCGGCGGCAGGTTGGGCCCTGGCAACTGATCACCAGTGTTGAGATCCAGGATATAAAGCTTTGAGAGCCCATCTTCATTTTTCACATAGGCGAGCTTGGTGCGGTCATCGGAGATGTTCCAGGTTTCCACATCCCACTTATCATCAGCGATCAGCGGGGTGAGCGTATCCGTGGCCAGATCTAAGCGGGCCAAACGGCGGAAATCTGACCCCTCGTCAGTGACCAAAATCAGCGATTTGCCATCGCCCGAGAACACCGCACCGCCATAGGCAATGTCATAATCACGGGGGTGGACCTCTTTGACCTCACCTGTTTCCAGGTCCAGCATGTGATATTCACTGTTGGTGATGGATTTATAGCGACTCATCAGCATAAAGCGCCCATCGGGGCTGATGTCGCCGCCATAATTCGAGCCATCATGGCTGAAGACCTCGCGCCGACTGTCGGGGTCATCAGGGTTCATCATCATGATGGTATAGGTGCTGCTGTTGGGCTGAGAGCGTGTCCAGATCAACCTTTCCCCATCATCACTGAACCAGGCGCCGCGGTTGCGGGTGCCGGGTTCTGAAAGCTCGATCACCTCGCCATCAGGTTTTTGCAAAAACAGGCCCGTGAACTCGTTGCCATTGATATCATCGGAAAACAAAAACTCGTCGTCATGCTGGGGCCGCGCATAGGCATTGCCCAGACCTTCGGGGTCTCGGGTCAGCATGGTGCCGGGCTTGAGGGGGGTATCCGTGCGGTGGACCTGCACGGGGTCCTCGCGGTTGGGGCGGATCGAGTAGTAGATCTCGCCATCCGTATCAAAATCCAAAAAGCCCGAGCCCCGTGCATCATGATAGGGTTGCCAGCTTTTTTTGATGGCGGCGGGCGCTTCGGGCACATTCTCCATATACAGCTTGGGCGTTTGCCGGATGAAATCCGGGGCGGCGTCTTTGTTGGTGGTGGCCAGGCGTACCAGGCGGTCATTGACCACGCCTTCAAATTTATCGCTGCGCTCGGCGTGGGTGGTGTCGGTTTTGGCGTTGATGCCTGTGGTGTGGCCCATTGGTGTTCTCCCTTATCAGATTGTGGTTTCCACGGTTGTTATGCGTCTTCTGACGCGCAGGTGTGGCGTGCTGGCCTTACAAGACGGGGTCGTGCTCGGCTACGAAATGGCCAGGCTCAACTTCCTCGAGTTTTGGCACATACACCGGCGCAGTTTCATCATCACTGAGCTTCGAGGGCAAAAAGCGCAAGGCCGCACGCGGGTTCAGGGGTGAGGGCGGGTCGCCTTCGAGTTTCAAACGCTCACGCGTGCGCTCGACAGTGGGGTCGGGAATGGGGGCCGCCGACAACAGCGCCCGAGTGTAGGGGTGGCGCGCGTCCTCGTAAATCGTTTTGCGATCGGCCAGTTCCACAATGCGGCCCAGATACAAGACCATAATGCGATGAGAAATCTCACGCACCACCGCCAGGTCATGGCTGATGAACATCAAGCTCAGGCCGAACTCTTTTTGCAGCTCGATCAACAGGTCCAAAATCTGGGCCTGCACCGTCACATCCAACGCCGAGACGGCCTCGTCGCAGATCACCAATTTCGGTTGTAAAATCATGGCGCGGGCAATGCCGACACGTTGGTTTTGCCCGCCCGAGAGCTCGTGGGGGTAGCGATTGATGAGATTGGGATCGAGACCCGATTTTTTCATCATCTCCCGCACCAGAGGCTCGGTGTCTTTGATTTCAGGTTTGAAGACGCGCAAGGGCTCGGCGATTGAGGAGCCAACGGTCATGCGGGGATCAAGCGAGGCCAAGGGGTCTTGGAAGACAATCTGCAGATCCTGACGGGCCTTGCGCAGGCTGTTTTTATCCAGTGCGGTGATGTTGCGGCCAATGACACTGACAGCACCACTGACCCCCTCGGCAGACGGCAACAGCCGCAGCACAGCCCGCGATAAGGTGGATTTTCCGCAACCGCTTTCGCCCACCACACCCAGGGTTTCCCCCTGGCGGATTTGGAAACTGACTCCATCCACGGCCCGCAAGGGCATGGTTTTTGGAAACAGACCGCCACCGGCTTTGACGGGGAAGTGAACCTTGATGTTCTCGGCGTCCACCAGAACAGGGGCGTCGTCAGGCACGGGATCGAGGGTCACGCGGCCCCCGCGATCGGCGCGATCGAGACGCGGGATGGAATCCAGCAGGTCACGAGTATATTGGGTTTTGGGTTTGGCGAACAAAGGCTCGACGTCACCGGCTTCGACATATTCGCCGTGGCGCATAACCTGCACCCGGTCACACATCCGCGCCACCACACCCATATCGTGGGTGATCAGGATGATCGAAGTGCCGGTATCACGTTTCAGCTCGTCCATCAGATCCAGGATCTGGGCCTGCACGGTCACATCGAGGGCCGTGGTGGGCTCGTCGGCGATCAAGAGCTCGGGCCCACACAGCATCGACATGGCGATCATCACGCGTTGGCGCATCCCGCCTGAGAGCTCGTGCGGGAATTGGTTCAGGCGCCGTTTGGCTTCGGGGATGCGGGTGCGGTTCAACCAATCCAGGGCGTGTTTGTCCGCCGCCTCGCCACGCAGATCGGTGTGCAGGCGCAACATTTCGCGCATCTGCTTGCCCACCGTCATATGGGGCGTCAGCGAGGTCAGCGGATCTTGGAAGATCATCGACATCTTCTCGCCGCGAATGGCGTTCAGGGTTTTCGGTTTGATGCCCACCAGTTCGGTATCATGAAACTTGATCGAGCCTTCGATGTGACCATTTTTGGCCAGCAAGCCCATGGCCGCCAGGAAGGTCTGGCTTTTGCCCGAGCCACTTTCACCCACAATGCCCAGGCATTCGCCCTTATCAACCGCAAAGGAAATGCCTTTGACGGCTTCGATCAAGCCATCGTGGGTTTCAAATCGCACCCAAAGGTTATCGGCACTGAGAACGGGGGTGGAAGACTGAGAATTTGACATCGGGCCTCTGTGGTCCTGTTGTGGATGATCCTGGGCGCTATGGGATACAAAGCCCAAGGGGGTACAAAGCCTAAGACCTTAACGTCAGATTTCAGGATTTCCAGTCTCTTTTGTCAGCCAGCGAAATCCCCAGGCCGCTAAGACCGCCCCAATCAGTTGTGCGACAATGAACGCCAGGGTGTCTTCGGGGCTGATTCCGGTGAAGGTATTGGTGAACAACCGGGCGATGGTGACCGCTGGATTGGCAAAACTGGTGGAGGCCGTAAACCAATAGCCCGCCGTGATATAAAGCCCCACCGCGGGCCCGACAAAATCCGGTCGATAGCGCACGCAGGCCAAAATGGTGCCCACCAAGCCGAAGGTCGCGATCCCCTCGGCCACCATTTCACCGGGCGTGTTGCGGGGGTGGTAAGCGATTTGCACAATGGTTTCGGAAAACATCAGATGCGCCAGACCCACACCCACAATGGCGGCCAGAATTTGGGTTAAGATGAACGGCAGCAGATGACCCTTGGGCATGTGCTTGTTCATGGCCATCACCAAGCTGACAGCCGGATTGAAATGGGCACCCGACAGCTTGCCCAAACAGACGATCAGAACGGTCAGAATGGCCCCGGTGGCGATGGTGTTGGCCAGCAGTGCCAGGCCATCGCTGTCCCCGGCCAGGCGTTCGGCCATGATGCCCGAGCCCACGACGCCCATGAGCAAAAAGGCGGTGCCCACGGCCTCGGCGGCCAGTTGTCGAGATAAACTGGTCATCAGGCGGGGTGGTGGCCCATCGCGCCGATATCATCCAGACGGCTTTTCAGGGACATTTTATCGAGGCTGGCCAGGGGCAGGTTGGCAAACACGTCAAGACGGGCCGCCATTTGTCGGTAGGCGTCGGCGAAGGCCAAAGCAATTTCCGCAGGGGTGCCTTCGACGGCGGCCGGGTCGGGGATGCCCCAGTGGGCGGTCATGGGTTGGCCTGGCCAAGCGGGGCAAACCTCGCCCGCCGCGTTATCACAAACCGTAAAGACAAAATCCATTTTGGGGGCCGAGGGCACGGCGAAGTCATCCCAGGATGTCGAGTGCAGTTCGCTGGTGTTGTGCCCTTTGGTTTGCAACAGTCGCAAGGCTTCGGGGTGGACTTTTCCTTTGGGTTGGGAGCCTGCCGAGTAAGCGGTAAATTTGTCAGCGTACAGAGTATTCGCTATGGACTCAGCCAATATAGACCGAGCCGAATTGCCTGTGCACAAGAATAAAATGTTGTAACGGGTCATTTTGGTCTCCGATGATGTGGGGTTTTTATCTCTGGGTTTTCGGCATCTGTTTGTCAAGATTTGTTAAGCGCCGGCCGCGATGACTTTGCCGAAAAAGTCCGCATTCAAATTGCCCCCCGACAGCACAATGACCGTGGTTTTGCCCTGGGTGGGCAGCTTACGAGATAAAATGGCCGCCAAGGCCACCGCCCCCCCTGGCTCGAGGACAAGCTTCAGTTCCTTAAAGGCGAATTGCATGGCGGCCTTGGCTTCGGCGTCACTGACCGCCAGGCCGGGTCCGGCGTAATGGTGCAGGATGGGCCAGGTCAGGCTGCCCACCTGTGGGGCCATCAGGGCATCGCACAAGGTCTCGTTTTCCAGATCGGCGTGCTCGCGGCGGCCACTGACCAGGGAGGCTTTGATATCGGCAAAGCCCTCGGGCTCCACAGTGTGCAGGCCCATCTCGGGCCAGGCGGTTTTCATGGCCACGGCGATACCGGCGGCCAAGCCCCCGCCCGAGGCCGGCACCAGGGTTTGGTCTGGCGTCAGGTCTCGGGTGTGCAGGTCCTGGGCAATTTCAAAGCCACAGGTGCCTTGGCCGGCGATGATGTGGGGGTCATCAAACGAAGGCACCAGAACCGATTGACGCTCGGCGGCCAGTTTGCGGCCAATGGCTTCGCGGTCTTCGGTGCGGCGGTGATAGATGATGATCTCGGCCCCGGCTTGGCGTGCGCCTTTCATTTTACAGGTGGGGGCGTCATGGGGCATGACAATGGTGGCTTTGGTGCCGACCATGCGGGCCACCAGCGCGATGGCTTGGGCATGATTGCCCGACGACCAGGCCATGACGCCGCGTTGTTTTTCCTCGTCAGTCAGTTGCAGCAGGCGGTTGCAGGCGCCGCGAATTTTGAACGAGCCGGTGGGCTGCATCATCTCGAGTTTCATCAGCACGCGCCCCTGGGCCAAACTGTTCAGAAGGGGGTGTTCCACCAGTGGTGTGCGCACGATTTTATCTTTGATACGGCGGTAAGCGGCGCGGATGTCTTCAAAATCAATGGCCATATTGGGCAGGGCGGCGGGCGGCGCGTCTTCGGCTGCGGCCGGTATATTGCTGGGCGCTTCAGGGGGGGGCGCGGGGTCTTGGTTTTGTGGGGGGGCAGGGGCATCGTTTGTGTCCGCGCTGGCTTCCGTCTCCGCCTTGATCACCTTACGGCGTGCGGCGGCATTCGTCTCGGGGGACGAGGGCGGAGGGGATTGCGGATCGTCGGGCGTGTCGCTCATAGGGGCCTCGTGTCACTGTGGCCTTCTGTTGTGCGCATTCCGACGCCTGCTGACAAGTCCCTGGTTATGGGCTGTGGCGGGGAAAGGTTAATCCGTGCTGAGGGGGAGACTGAGGTCCAGTTGATACAGGCTGGGTGCAAGATCGCTATTGCCCGTGGTGAAACGACGATTGACCCCAACGCTGAGATCGGAAGGCAAGGTCCAGTTGTAGCCCAACGTCCAAAAGCGCAGATCAAGGCCTGGGCCATGTGCAATTTTGATCCGATCATATCCACCCATGAGCCGGTGTTCATGCCCCTGGGTTTCATAGGTCAGCCCGGCCGTCGCACCGGTTTGCTGGAAGCGGCCTGCATCGGTCAGGCCCAGGCCCAGATCAGCCTTCAGATTTTGACTGAGATACCGATGCCCATCCGCGCGCACACTCAATTGGCGCTCAAAGCTGGTGTCCGGGGTCAGGCTTTGGCTCATTTGCGCTGAAAGGCGCCCCTCGCCCATGGGGGCGGTATAGCGCAGGGTTGTCCCCAGGCTCATCAGGGTCAGGTCTTGGGGCGCGGCCCCCACCGCCGACCAGGTGCCTCGATCCAGACCCACATCCAGCTCGGTCGTCAGATGGTCGCCGGTCAAGTTGATCCGATCCGAAACGCCCAAGCGAACGCCTGCGCTCTCGAGGGTGCCGGCCGGCGTCTCTTGGTGTTGTCCCACGGCCAAACCGATGTCATATCCCCGTCCCGACATCGCGGTATGGGCAAATGAAAATTCCGTGCTCTGGCGTTTGGTGAAGGCCGTGGCGCTGAGGTCCTGACTGAGGGTCAATCGATCAAGATCGGAAAGCGTGCCGCTGGCACGCAGGCGCAGATGCTCATGACCCAGCAAATCACTGGCCGCGACCTCCAGGGGGGCCACAAAGGTCGTGGTGCTTTCTCCGCTGCTATTGTCCAGCAACGCGCCGGTGCTGATGTCAACATCCGCTTGCGCACTGAAGGGGCCGGTGGTCAGGCTGCCTCGGCCCTCCAGGCCCAGGCCATAAAAACTCTGTTCAACGGCGGGATCATCAAAGGTGGCCGGTTGGCTCGTCTGATCGGTTTGCACCTGGATCGCGCCTTCAGCCCCTGTCGGCACCAGGCCCGAGACCGTTAGGCCATGCCATGACAGATAAGCGCTGGGGTTATCGCCATAGGGTGCGGGGGCCACAAACAGATGTTTATGATCCGACAGCAATTGACGAATGCCGGGGGGCGTATCGACATCTTCCATCAGGCGCAGGGCTGTGACCGGCAGGTCTGCCGTCAGACGATCCATCATGCGGCTGCGGGTGTTCTGCGACATTGACAGCAGGCGCAGGGCCTGGCGTTGGCTTTTTTCAGGCTTGCCCTGCAGCAGGGTTTGGTTCAGCTCGGCACCCCGCTCTTGGATGCTTAGGGCATCTTGCAGCTGACGAATGACGGCTTTTTCTTCGCGGCTCAGATTGGGCCGGAAGGCCGCCAAAACCACTTGCTGATCCTGCAAGCGTTTCAGGTCCGCATCCGCCTGTTGGCTTAGGGCTGTGTGGTGCTCAGCAATTTCAGCCTTGCGCTCGGGGTCCATCTTTTCGGCCCTGGCCGCAAATTGGGCTTGCATGCCGGCTTTTTGGTATTGGCGTCGGTCCGCGTCACCAATTGTTCCCGTCAACCAGGGGTCCGAAAGATATTTCGCCAGGGTTTGTCGGGTGCCATAGTTTTCGGCCTTGCTGGGCAGCAAGCTGGCATTTTTCAGGATGATCTCATTGGCCAACCACTGTTTGTAATCGCGCGTTTTGACGCCCCGTTCGTCTTTCAAAAAGGTGTTCACCCCATTGATGTCAAAGCCATTGTCCCGAAACAGGGTGTCGAGGAAATAGCGACCATGGGAATTGAAGGCGATGGTCTCGGATTTGTACTGGGTGCCATAGCCCTTGGCGATCATGCCGCGTTTGGCGGCATCGGTGGCCACGTCTTGCTGCCATTGGGCGTATTTCTCGGGCGTGTAGTACAACATGGGCAGGCGAATGTTACCGCCTGAGAGCTCGGCTTTAATGGCGCTCAACTCGGCCGGGGCCATGGTGGGAAAGGCGGCGGCCACGCCCTTATCCGTCAGTTGAAATTCAAGTTCATAGCCCGTATCGGTTTGCCTCCACCGCCCCTGGGACAACAGGCCTTCGGTGTCATCGGCCAAAATGGGCAACCGCCCCGTGTGGGCAAAATAGCCTAAGATCGCCCGCTCTGGCAGGTCGATGGTGTGATCCAGAGATTCCAATTGATAGGTCTGATTGCCCTCAACAGGGGACTTGGCTTTGACGCGGAAGCCATCTCCCACACGCGTCAACGGCGTCAGGGCAATGGCGCCGTTTTCTGCCAGATAGGGTCCTGAGATTTCATAGACATCTTCCCAGTCAATGCTGACCAAGGCGTCATCCAGATCGTTTTCCTTCAGGAATTTGCTGGCGGCCTTCAGTCGACCTTGGGGGGGCAGGGCATAGATTTCAGCGTCATTGTTATCAACAAAGGTTTGGAAGTTTTCTTCCCGCGTTTTGCCATTGTCCATGGCAGTGTTGGTGCTGACCACTTCGACACCCGTGACGGTGCCTCGAAAGCTGCCATCGGCCATTTCATAGGCATGGACCTGGCCAGTGCTGAGGTCTTGGCGTTTTTTGCCTTTTGTATTTGTCGCCGCTTCGGGTGCAGGGGGCGGTGATGGCTGTGGGGCCTCAGCTGCCGGTGGCTCTCCACTCTGGGGCTGCACGGTGGACGGGGGTGAGGCCGGAGCGGGGCCGGCTGTGGTCTCTGCAGGGGTCTCGGTTGTGGGCTGGGCGGGGGATGGTGCTGATTTGACCTCCGCGGGCAGGCGGCTGGCCAGAGGCATCAAAGAAGGCTGGGGGCGGTGGTCCGCCAGTTGCCGCCACATGGCCACATAGGCCGGTGTGTTCTCGAGCTGGGCAAACAGGTCTTCGGGATTGCCATCATAATCGAGCGTGATGGCGGTGTGGTGTACGGTGCGGCCGTCGGGCAAATAGCCATGGGTGGGGTCGTGCTCGATATCCTTGTCGATATACAAAAGCTCCAACCCCGTTTCCGTGCGGTTGATGGCCACCAGGTCGGAAACCTGCATCAAGGCATTGGCGCTTTTGATGAAATTGTCCTGTTTAAACAGGGTGAACAGATAGGCGGGTTGGTCATCATATTGGCCAACCCACCGCCGGTTTATGGCGTGGTCCAAGGGCTGCAGTGAAAAGCTTTGGATCCCCATATCTGTGGTCTTTATGGCAACACTGACCTGTCAGTTTAGTCTTTCAGGCCGCTGGTGCCCGCTGGGTGGATAGAGGCCTGTTTGATGCCATGGGTCAAAGTAAAGTCACCGGTGAATTGATAGGCTTGGCTGATTGGGGCGCCATTGCCGTCCACGATATGGCCTTCGGCCACCACGCGATAGGTGTTCAAGCCCTCAAAGCCATGGTCTTTGGTGTTGCCAAAATGATAAAGCTGGCCATTGTAGGTCACTTCGGTGACGTGCTTTTCAGGGCCGTCAAAATCTTTCCAATATTCAATCAGGATCTCGCCTTGCCCAGGGGCTTCATTGGCGTCGATTTTTCTGGCATTGGAAATGTCCACACCACCCGTCATCGCATTAGGGGTGGCGGTGGCTGCATACCGGTAATTGGGGGCGGAATGGGCTTCGGCGATGGCGGTGGTGGCGGCCACGGCCTCAAGGTTGGCCGCGAAATCATTGCCTGCAAAATTGGCGGGGGCGGTCATGGAAATGGGGGAGATGGTGTTCATGTGGCGTGTCCTTTCTGAACGGGTATAATGTGGGGGCTTTTATCGCATTCATACGATTTTGTCATCCCACTGTGTTGAGCATTAATAGAGCATGTTGTCGCACCCCTTTGAATGGCCAAATTCTGGTAATGAGCGGGTATCCGCAAACAGCGCACCATGTGATCAGCAAACAGGTCCAAAATGGTGTCGGGCGCGCAAGCCCGTTCTGATATGGCCAAGGCGGAAGGGTCGGCAGACGGCCGGGCGGCACAAAACACGCGTTCTGTTCCTTCACCAGAATGGATCCAGCTGATGGGTTTCGGTGTTGTCATGTCTTCCCTCCGTTTGATGCCGTGTGCGTCCCAAATCACGAGGGATCTGACCAAGCGTGTTCTCTTGGTCGATCCCTTCTTAAGAATGATTATCATTCTCAATTACGACTCTGGACCACCAGCGTCAAGGACAAAACGTGCCAGATGGGCGTGGGCGGCTGCGGTGTGCTGTCGCAGGCCCAAGAATGATGTGTTATAAGGTATCATTTTTCTTGTCTTGGCGGCATTCCTTCGCTACATACTGCAAAAAAGGATAGGCTCATGGTTTCTCCATTATCTTTGCGGCATTTGCACCATGTCATGGCGGTTTTCGTTGTGGGCTCCGGCTTGGTTCATGTGGTCTGCTGCGGAATCCCATTGGCTATGACGGTTCTGAGCGGCATGGCGGTTGTTGGGGCTTCGGGAACGGCGGCTTGGGCCCATGACAATCTGGAGCCCTATGAAAAACCCATGCTTGTGGTGGCTGGTGTGATGCTGGTTTTGACGACCTTGGTCCATTTCGGCATGAAACGCTACCGCCAAGCGCAAACTAAAGCGGCCCATGGTCACTGTGCGTGCCCAGATCATGCCCGCACGATTCGCCGCGGGAAGCGGTTGCTGCAAATCTCTTTTGCACTTTATGGTTTCAACCTGGTTGGTTTTTTCCTCACGCACGGCTAGGGTGCGCCGCGCGAAGCGGTGCATCCGCATGGCCGGGGAGAGGATATGATTATCAGTATATTTTGGGTTCTATTGGGTGGTGCCCTGCTGTTCGTGGGTGGCCATTATCTGGTGGACCACGCTGTGAAATTGGCTTGGGCTTTACGCATTCCCAAGGCGGTTGTGGCCATGACGGTGGTGGCCTTTGGCACCTCGGCGCCGGAATTGGTGGTCTCGTTGGATGCGGCGGCGAGTGACCATGATGCTTTGGTCATCGGCAATATTCTGGGCAGTAACATCGCCAATGTCGTCTTGGTGCTGGCGTTGTCCGCCTTAATTGCCCCTTTTGCGGTGGCGCGCGGACGCTTGCGCCAAGATGGTTTGGTGATGTTGGCCGGCACGGCGGCGTTTTACGCCGTTGCCCTGACGGGTCATTTCAACCGGGCGATGGGGCTATTGTTTCTGTTGGGTATGGCCTTGTTTTTATGGAACAGCTTTCGCAAGGACCACGGCGACCTAGAAGAATTCGAAAATATCGTCGAACATGGTCGGCCCATGGGCATGGCCCTTCATGGGGCCATCATTGTGGGCGCCCTGCTGGCTTTGGCGCTCGGTGCCCATTGGTTTGTGAAGGGTGCCGTGGAGATGGCCGCCTGGTTCGGCGTTTCCGAGGCCGTAATTGGCTTGACGGTGGTGGCCGTGGGCTCTTGCGCGCCCGAGATCGTGACCTCGGTGATGGCGGCTTTTAAGCGTCATTCTGAAGTGGCATTGGGCAATGTCCTGGGCAGCAATCTCTTTAATATTGTCGGGATCACCGGGGTGACAGCCGTGGTGTTTCCCCTGCAAATTTCATCAGAATTCTTGCGCTTGGATATGCCGATGGTGCTGATCACCAGCCTGGCCGTGGTGTTGTGGGGGTTGATGTTTCGGCGTATGGGCCGTGTCTTTGGCGGGCTGTGCCTTGTGGTCTATGGGGGGTATATCACCACTTTGTTTTTGGCTTAGTAGGGTCTAAAAAAAGCCACTGACCCTGTCGGAGACCGTCCTCTGGGCCAGTGGCAAAATTATATTCTCTCGTCGTCATACGTGATGCGGTTAGATCCGCGAGCCTGCTCCGCGATTGAACAGGCCGATGACCAAAGAGACGGCCAATAGGGCCAAAAAGATAAAGAAAACGATTTTGGCAATTCCGGCCGATGCCGAAGCAATGCCACCGAAGCCAAACAAAGCGGCAATAAGGGCAATGACAAAAAAGCCGAGGGCAAGACGTAACATGTGAATTCTCCTTTGGAGTTTCAGCGCTAAGGAGGACTCGGGCCGTGTTGAACCGCCTAGGGGGGGGGCAGGATGGGGAACGGGAGTCAACACGACCCGAGCCCAACAACCCTTATGGCAAAGTGCCGACGGGCCTATGTTGTTTTATGGTGGCCGTCAGGTTGTTGATTTGAAACGCTCGATATAAGTGAGTTCGAGGGCTTATCTGCGCAAAGCACACCCGATTTATTTGTTGCTGTTGGCGGTGTCTTCGATGTTTTCACCGGTGGCTTCGACATCTTCGCCAAACCCTTCGACGGTGTTACAGGCGCTCAGTGCGGCCATGCTCATCAACATAACGGCCAAAACAGCAGTAATTTTCAAACCTTCAATCATGGTGTACTCCCTGGTTGTTTATGTTTTCAGATCATCACCTGATCTGGTACCACCCTACCCAGGGGCTTATCAGCAATCGATGGCGACCGATGCGACAAAGCATAAGGCCACCATAAAGCTTTATTCTTCGGTTGATTTGCGCACGTTAGACAAAAGGCAGGCAATCGGCTGTGTGGCCGGGAATTGCTGACAGGTCACCATAAAAATATGTGTCAGGGGCACACCCAAAAAGGCCCCAGGGATCCCCCACAACAATGTCCAAAAGGCGATGCTGATTAAGATCACCACAGGGGACATCGACAACGATTTGCCTTGAAACATAGGATCTATGATGTTGCCGGTGAAAAATTGGATGGCGCCAACGCCGCCCAAAACCAACCAGACTTGGGTGGGATCGGAAAACTGCACCACTGCCGTTAAGGTCGGTGGGATCAGCATAACCATGGCCCCGAGAACGGGGACGAAATTCACCACAAACGCCATCAATCCCCACAACAAGGCAAAATCAAGCCCCACAGCCCAGCAAAACGTAGTGGTCAGGGCACCGGTAAACAGACCAATCAGGGTCATGACGGAGATGTATTTTTGGAAGGAGTGCGTGGCCTGGCCCGCGGCCTTGAGCCATCGACTGCCGTTGCTTTGATCAAAACAGCGGCCCAATTTGTCCTCCCAAAACACCAATTCAGGAAGACCTAATATAACCAAGGCGGTGATCAAGGCGACATGGCCCAAGGTGGCGTAAAAGGTCGCCACCAAAGGCGAGACCGCGCTTTGCAGCTGATCTGGTTGAATTTGATCCGGAGCGGGAAGATTATAACTCTCGATCAATGAGCGCGCATAGCGCAACAGCTCTTCAGCGGGCTGTTGGTATTTCGGCAGATGCTGAGTGAACTCGGCAATGGCCAAATAAAATAGCCCTCCAAATGCCGATAAGATGGCGATCAGGGCCACATAACTCAGGATATAACTGATACGTTTGGGCAGGCGTTCGGTAAGCCAGGTTTGGATGGGCCAAACCATAGCGATCATAAAAAGGGCGATCACCAAGGGCAGCAGAACGGGCTTGAGCACGTGAACAGCGCCAAAGCCCAAAATCAAAGCGATAAAGCCAAGGTTTCCCGAGGATAGGTTTCGTGATGACATCATCTGCCCCCCTGCCATGTTTGTCGAGCGGCCTAGTGAAAATGACGCGGTGGTTTTTGCGCTTCGTCCTTGCCAGTAAGACCAGATAAAAATTCATACGCCAAATCTTCGAGCGGGCTTTGCCCGCCCTCGTCTGTTAAAGACGGGGTCAGGCGTTCTTTGGCGCGTTCGGCGCGGCGCATGTGACGCTCTGCGTTAAGTGCAAAAACTAGACTGAGCAGCAAAATAATGCCTACACTGATGGCAATCGCCGCCATTGGCACCAAGCCGTTCATAACCAAAAACACATACAAACCATAACAGGCCAGCAGTATAAATGCCGGGGTCAACACACCGGTGATCACGAGCGCCAGGATGCCCTTGCGGAAATCCTTAAGAACAGATCTTAAGGTTTCCGGGTCGGGCAGAGCCTGGCCCACAAGAGCCAGCGTCAGTTGTTTCACCAGCGACGGGGTGCGGTTACCCATTACGACTTCCGCATCAGGGCCGTCACGACAGCACCCGCGGCAAAGGCCGCAGCAGCAGACTTGAAGGGATTTTCCTTGATGGTGCTTTCGACATTGTCGGCAGCTTCTTGGGCTTGGGCGCGGCGATCACGCAAGAAGTGGCGCACATCCCGTCCCGTCTTTCGGGCCATCACCTTCAGATCTTTGGTATCGAACATGTGATGGACATTGTTGCGCGAGGCAGCGTCCTCGGCCTTGTCGGCGATAAACTCTTTGATTTCGCTGATGTCGTCTTTCAGAGCCTTTAATTCTTTTTGTGTAGCAGTTGCCATAATGAACTCCTTTCTTGTTAGGCATCTCTACACTGACGGATTTAAAATCAGGACTCAATTTCCCAGCGTGCGCAGGGCATAAATCCTGTATAAATTCATTGATCTAAAACAGGGTTGCGGCGATTGATCCCCACCAAGCGCCAGGCGGCTATGATGGTGACCCCCAACAGCACGCTGGTCAGCACCAAAAAGGGCCCCAATCCCATAACATGCATCAAAGGCAAGGCGAGGGCCGTGACCAACCCGCCGCCAACAATGGGTTCGTAAAAGGGTTGTTTCAGGCTAAACCCTGACTTGGCACCAGTTTGGTCATTGGGATCAATGACCTTGATCAACATGAGCCCCGTGGTGGCCGCCCCCGTGGAATGGGCAAAATCCGCCAAGCCACGGGCCCAATAGGCGTTGTTGTAAATGCGTGGAGCCACCAACAGAAAGACCAGGAGGTTCCAGCCCACACCGGCCCCAACCAAGGCCAGCAGCAGCTGCCAGTTGTCGGCCAAAACCTTGGGCGACAGCGTAGCAATGGCCACCAAAATGATCATATCCAGGAAGCTGTGGCCCAAGGACTGAATGCGGCGGGGGTCAATCAAATGAGATTTGGGCAGCCAGCGCATCATAACTTGCACCACAATCCCCCCCAGAAGGGCCATGGGGAACAGGGGAATGTATTGCACAAAGCCTTCGTCCTCGGCGGCCAGAAACAGCCCCTCAAACACCAATAGCCCTTGTTTCATGCCCCAGCCGATGGCAATGGCCAACGCCAGCAGCGAGAAGTGAACCACCAAGGCATCGGTGGAATAATGCATCTCGCGCCGTTGGCGACGATAATCACTGTTGGCCTTGTTTTGGGGCACGTCCTCTTTGATATGGTCTTTGACGCTGTCCTCTGGGGCTTGCAGTTTGTTGCGTTTGACCGCCACATTGATCAAAAACAGCCCCAACAAAATGGCGATCACTTTCCCAGCTGTGGCCATGCCCAGCGCCAGATCATAGCCATTCTCAAAACCCAGTTGGCTGTAGGTGCTGCCGAGCCCGGCCGCTGTGCCATATCCCCCTTGAAAGCCAATAGCGATGAGCGCTGAGCTGAGAATGTTCGCATCCAAGGCTGGCGCCAGCACCAGCATGACGACCAAAACCCCCACAACATACTGCCCCCAGGCCATGATATATCCCACCATCAAATGGGGGGCGGCGGCGCGCCAAATGGCTTTCGGGTTGGGGATGGGGCCACCCATCATCAACGAAGCAAACACCACCGTGATCAGATAGGCGGGCAAAACCTTCCAAATCTGATAAATTTCATCAATGGTCTCGTGAGCCGCCGTGTTCTGATAAAGGTATGGGCCCAAAACCTCGGGGCCCAACACCAGCGCCATCAGTCCCGCCACCACCGAGGCCGGCAAATGCAAAGATTGCAGTTTGGGCACGACCTGGCGCAACAGCACCCCCACCAACAGCAGCACGGTCGAGCCGGCCAGCGCCAACAGGATCATCGAAATTGTATAGGGTTGGGCGCTCATACCGCTCCTGTAATGATGAGGGTTCAGGACTTTATCCGGTCTTATGCCCTGGATGGCAAACCGTATTTTGCCTCATGCATAAAAACTCATGCATAAAAAATGTCGGCCGAAGCCGACACACATTGCAAACACTATGCCTCTAGGCCCGGGTCAAGGTGTTCTGATGATGGTGACCGGACGTGGTGTGATGTTGGCGCCAAATGTATATGGCATGACATATAGCCAAGCTCTGGGCCAACAAGGTCAACGCCAAGCTGGCCCAAAATTGCGCCCCGAACCCCCGAGATTTTAACACCATCAAGGGGGGATCAACATGACCAACGCAATGATGGTCATGGCGGCCATGACTTAGCCCTGCAGCTCTTGTTCGTGTTTTTGCTGCCAGCGATAGACGGCCTCTTCGGCTTCTGATTTCGATTTGCCATATTGTTCTTGGATCAAACCGATCAATTTCGTGACGTCGCCTTTGACTTGGGCCACCTGATCATCTGTGAGTTTGCCCCATTCGTTTTGGACATCGCCCTCAAACTGTTTCCATTTGCCCTTCAGAATATCAAAATTTTTATCTGCCACGGGAAATCCTTTCTTATGATTGGTGTTACGTCCCTAAGTTACCCGATAGGGCCTTAGGGTGAAATTGGGGGCTGGGCGTTGATATGTAAGGTGGCCATAAAGCTCTTGAGCTCTGAATGATTGGCGCTCTTCTGGGCTGAGCGCTCGGTACTCGAACGGACTTGACCTTTGGCCCTTAAGCGGTCACACAACGCCCATGACGCTGGAAACGCTTGTTGAAAAGCTGCAAAATCGGTGGCAGGGCTGGTTTGAGACCATCACGTCTTGGGTGTCGAGTGCCGATACCTATTATCAGCTGGCGGCCATCTTTTTGGCCATGGGCTTGGCGTATGGTGTGGCGCATCTGGTGCGTCAGCGCATTCCAAGCTTGAAAGAGTCCGACAAACCCTCGAAACAACATCGGCGCAAATGGCTGGTGCAAAGGGCTGGGCGTTTGATTTATCCGACCTTGGTGATCGCCTTTTTGGCTGTGCTCGAGGCTCTGGGCCGCGATGTTTTTGAGTACACAACCTTTATCCATGCGGCCCAGCGCGTGGCGGCGGTTTGGATTTTGTGGGTGGCCTTGCGGGCCTTTGTCACCAACACCTTGGTGCGGGCCGTGGGGTTATGGATTTTGGTCCCTTCGGCTTTGTTGCAATTGTTCGGCATTTTCGAACCTGTGGTCGAAGCGCTGGACAGTTATGGGTTCAGTTTCGGGGAAATCGAGATCACGGCCTATACGGTGCTCAAAGGCATCTTTTTTGTGATCATTGTCTTGTGGGTGGGGCGCATACTCAGCCAAACCGCCGAAGACTCCATTCGCGGCAATCGCGGCCTGACCCGCGCCACCAAAGAACTTCTGGTCAAGATTATCAATATTGCTCTTTATGGGGTGTTGTTCCTGGTGACCCTGGATTTGGTGGGCATCGACCTGACGGCCTTGGCGGTTTTTGGCGGGGCCGTGGGTGTGGGGCTGGGGTTTGGTTTGCAGAAAATCGCCTCCAATTTCATCAGCGGTCTTATTTTGCTCTCAGAAAAATCCATCACCATCAACAATCTGGTGGAAATGGATGATGGGGTCTTGGGCTATGTGCGCAAGCTGGGCGCCCGCGCCAGCATCATCGAGACCTTTGATGGCAAAGAGGTGATGATCCCCAACGAGGATTTCATCACCTCACGCGTGGCCAATCTGACGCACAACTCCAACAAGGGGCGCGTCGATGTGCCCGTGGGGGTGTCTTATAACTCTGATCTGAATTTGGTGCGGGATCTGATTCTCGAGGCGGCCACCAGCTACGAGCACACCTCGACCGAGGAAGGCTATACGCCCCATGTCTTTTTGCGGGAATATGGCGATAGCTCCGTTAATTTCCTTTTGGTCTTCTGGCTGGATGATGTGAATTTCGGCAAATGGGGCGCGCAAAGCGATGTGATGTTCAGGATTTGGAACAGCTTCAAAGCGCATGACATCGAAATTCCCTTCCCACAGCGCGATGTGCACATCCGCTCGGGTCTTGAGCCTATGGCGCGCGCCAAGGCCCCCAAGGGGGCAGATGAGCCGACTTCAGAAAAAACAAACACCTAACACTGGTTTTGTGCGCTTATGGTCTGTTGATTTCTGCTGGGCAGGGATCCCACTGCAACTTGATTCTGGCCAGTCTAGGCTTCCTCATCCGTTGATCATAACGACAAAGGAGAACGCTTATGGATGCCCAGACCACCGGAATGATGGATACTAAAGAGGTCAATATTGGCTTGGATCAAGAAGGCCGCAAGCATGTGGCTGATGCCCTGTCGGGGTTCCTGGCCTCGACCTATACGCTGTATATGAAGGCGCTTTATTATCATTGGAATGTTACCGGCCCCCATTTCCACAGTCTGCATGAACTGTTCGAACAGCATTATGAGGACTTGCACGAAGCGGGTGATGAGCTGGCCGAACGCATTCGGGCCTTGGGCCATTTCACACCAGGCACATTTCAGGCGTACGCCGAGATGTCGAGCGTCAAGGAAGATGATGTTCTGCCAAAAGATTCCGAATACATGGTGAAAAACCTGCTGAAAGGTCACGAGACCTGTTCACGAGAGGCGCGCAAGGTTCTGAAAATTGCCGAAGAGGCCGAGGATGAAGTGACCGTTGATATGATGGTCGCGCGTATGTCCACCCACGAAGAAGCCGCATGGATGCTGCGCTCGACAATTGAGTAATATCTAAACTACCTGTTCAACAACCAAAGAGGACAACAATGACAATCAATACAAAACTCTCTCTCTTGCCCGTTCTGGGTGTGGTGGCCATTTTCGGTCTGTCGGCCTGCGAGGGCCGGGACACCACGACCGTCGAAGTGGAAGCTGAAGAGGCGCAAAACAATGTTGAAGAGGCAGTTGAGGAAACTGCCGAAGCCATGGACCCAAATGAAACCGTTGGCGAAGAATTGGGTGATGCCGTTGAGCAAGCTGGAGACAACATAGAAGACTCGGCCGAGGAGGCTTCAGACTCCTACTAAAGAAACAGAACAAAGGCACGTCATCAACTGAGTCTGAGGGCCGCCATGTGCGCGGCCCTCAGTTTTATGATGCGAGGCAAATAGAAGATTTCTATGGAAGCTTATGGAAAATTGATGCGCACTTGGGTTAGGCTGTTTGGATGCAGTTGTCCGGGGGGCATAAAGTGACACGGCAAAGCCGCGGCCGCATCTTGGTGTGCGTGGGCGCGCACCCCAAAACCACGGTTTTGATGCGGGCGGCCCTGAACCGTGCGCGCGAAACCGGCGAACCCTGGGGTGTTTTGTATGTGGAAACACCGGATCATTTTACTTCTGACCCTGATAGCCGCGAGCGTGTTCTGCGTTATCTGACCTTGGCGCGTGAGCTGGGCGGTGAAGTCTATCATATCGAAGGCCATGATGTACTGGGCAGTATGGTCAACTTCATCCATGACGAGGCGGATAATGGTCGGCCTGTGCAATATGTGATCATCGGGCAGACGGCGCGGCGTGGGCTGATCAGCCGCTTGCGGCCGTCTTTGGCCGAGCGCCTAACCCGAGAGCTGCGGCAATACACCACCATCGTGCACATTATGCCGCTAAGCGGACGGTATGAGACCCCCAATTGGTCCGAACGCTTGGAATTGGCCAATACACGGGTGCGGGAAATTGGCTTTGCCGTGACCTCGGTGGTCTGCGCCTTTATTCTGGCCGAGGTCATGGAGCTTTTGATCTCGGACACCGAATGGCGCTTGAATGTGCATAATGTTTCGGCCTTTTTCTTGATCGCCACCATCATTTCAGCTTTGCGATATGGCTTGGTGCCGGGACTGGTTTCAGCCTTATTGGGCTTCAGCGCGATCAATTATTTTTTCGTCCCCCCCTTCCAGAACTTTGGCATCAATCACTCGGGGGATGGTATCAGTCTGGTGATCTTTTTGCTGTCGGCGGCGGTGGTCTCGCTTTTGGGGGCCATCAGTCGCGCCAACAGCACGGCCCTCAGACGGAAAAACCGCCAGTCCCAGGCACTTTATGAAATTCACCGTTTGGCCAGTGAAGCCGCCACGCGGCCGCAGGCGCTTGAGATTATGCACCGAGAACTGAGCAAAATTCTCGAGATGAATGTGGCCTTTTTTATGCCACCCGCGATGAACCCGGATGCCATTGAATTGGCGTATCCTGAAAGCGCTGACCTTTCCGAAAATGACCAAGCGGTCCTGGAGCGGTGCTGGGAGTATGTGCGCACCACGGGTCTGGGCACCTCGTTCCGCAACACGTCATCTTGGCGCTTTGAGCCCTTGTTGACCCCCAACGGGGAAATCGGGGTGATGGGCGTGCGCATCCCTGGCCACATTCGCCTGGATGCGTCATTTGGCCGGTTGTTGACGGCTCTGGCGGATCGGATCGGGGCCATTTTACACCGCCTGGAGCTGACCCGCTTGATGAGTGAGAGCCAAGTGCGCGAAGAGCGTGAAAAGCTGCGGGCTATGCTGCTCTCCAGTGTGTCCCATGATTTAAAGACGCCGTTGGCCTCCATCATTGGCTCGTTGAGTGTATATAAGCGTATGCGCAAATCTGGCCGGCTGACCGATGACACGGCTGATGAGCTGGCCGACACCGCCCTTTCCGAGGCTCAGCGTCTCGACAGTTTTATTTCCAATATTCTGGACATGACCCGCATCGAAAGTGGCGAGATCGAATTTGACAGCGAATGGGTCAATGTGGGCAAACCCGTGGCGGCCATTGAAAAACGTTTGCGACAGCGTCTGAAACAACAACAGTTGGTGATCGAGCGGCCCGCGGATGACTATGAGGTCAAAATGGACCTGATGATGACCGAACAGGTGCTGCAGAACTTGGTGGACAACGCCAGCAAATATGCACCACCAGACACCACCATAACCCTGACATTGCAGGAGCAAGATGATGGCTTTGCCTATCATGTGCGCGACGAAGGTCCCGGCATTCCAGACGATAAGCTGGAGGCTGTTTTTGATAAATACGAGCGCTTGAAACAATCCGACAGCAAAACCGCCGGCACAGGCCTGGGGCTGGCCATCTGTAAAGCCGTCATGGACAAACAGCGTGGTAAAGTTTTCGCCGCTAATCATCCAGAGGGCGGCGCCATCTTTACCGTATGGTTTCCCATCTATCGTGTCTGTAAACCCCTTATCCCCGATCAGAAAAAGGAAGACGTTCCATGTCCGTAAGGGGTGCAGTCATTGTGGCCATTGATGACACGCCCTCGATCCGCACCTTTCTGCGGGTCTCGCTGCAGGATGAGGGTGCAGACTTTCACGAGGCCGCAACTGCTGAATCTGGGCTGGAGCTGTGTCGCCGGCTCGGCCCGGACTTGGTGGTGCTGGATCTGGGTTTGCCGGACGTGGATGGATTGGAAATCCTGCCCAAAATCAAGGCCCTGGCCTATGGTGGGCATAAGCCCTATGTGGTGGTACTGACGGTGCGCAAAGGTAAGGAAACCATTTCTGAGGCCTATCAAAGGGGTGCCGATGCTTACCTCACCAAGCCTTTTATGGTGGAAGACCTGATCGAAATCATTGAAGAGAAATTGGCAGCATGACCCCACCGTACACACTGGGCCCCGAAGACATCGCCATACGTCTGGCTGTGGCGGCCGTGTGTGGTTTGTTGATCGGCCTGGACCGGGAAATCAAACGCAAAACTGTGGGCATGCGGCCTTTTATCATTGTCTGTGTCGGGGCGGCGGGCTTCAGCTTGCTGACCCAAGACATTGTCCACCTCTACAGTGGTGATCTCGAGGCCAAAACTTTACAGTTTGATCCCACACGTATCATTCAGGGCATCATCACCGGCATAGGGTTTTTAGGGGGTGGGGCCATCCTCAGTCGCAATGGCCACGTCAATGGGGCCGCCACGGGGGCGGGGATCTGGGTGGCCGGTGCCATTGGTGTGGCGGCCGGGTATGGCTTATATTGGCATGCCGGGCTGCTGACGGCTTATGTGGTGGCCATTTTAACGGTTCTGGGGGTGGTGCGGGTGTATTGGCGTCCGGATCTTGAGGATGATCGCGGCACAACAGTCAACGACCCGGACGCTGACAAATAGCCGTGCCGGGTGGCTCGTCAGGCCTTAGCTGTGCGTTTTGACCATGGAAAGAATATCAGAAGAATCGGTTTCCAACATGGTGGCCAGCAGATTGGTGCGCATACGCAGGCTATCGTGCGAGGCCTTGAGTTTCGATTTATAAATCTGATGGTCGATGGGGTTGAGACCATTATCGTGCGGATAAAGCTCGATACGGCGTTCCAGCTCCAGGATATCGGCCTTGAGCTTCTTGGTCACACTGATCAGGTCGTCAGCAATCTCAGACATGTTGGTTCTCATTCCCCACTACGGCAGTAGGATAACACGCCGGCTGGGCAGGCGATAGGTGTAAAAATAATTTCTTATGGCCTTACACGCCTTGGGTCATCAGCACCGTGGACCACTGCCGAAAGGCAGACCGATCAGCACCACGGCTGTAATCATACCGCCCCCCACTGCGGTGAATATGGCGGGTACAGCGCTCATGGATTTCTGTCATGACGTCTTGAAGGGCTTGGTCCACATGCTGGCGGCTCCAGGGTTTCCCTGTGGTATTTTGGGCCCGCTCCAGGCCCGAGACGGCCACCCCGCCGGCATTGGCGGCTTTGCCCGGGGCAATGACCAGCCCTGCGTCTTTACAATATTCGGTGGCCTGATCGGTCAATGGCATATTGGCCCCCTCAACAATTACGCGACAGGGGCCTTGGCTCAGGGCCTTGGCATCCTCATGGTCCAGTTCATTTTGGGTGGCGCAGGGCATGGCAATGTCACAGGGTAGAGACCAAGGGGTTTGGCCTTTGTGGAAGGTGGCGTTCTTCAACTCCAACTGCTCCAGCCGGTTGTGTTTCGTGCGCTCTAGGTCTTCGGGGCTCAACCCTTTGGGGCTGTGTAAGGTGCCCACCGAATTGGACAGGCTGATCACCTTGGCCCCCAGCGCCAGGGCCTTTTCAGCGGCATGGGTGGCGACATTGCCTGCACCGGATATGGCGACGGCTTTGCCTTCTAAATCATCATGATGGTCATCCAGAACGTGACGTAAGAAATAAACACATCCATAGCCTGTGGCCTCATCTCGTCCCTGGCTGCCACCAGCGCACACCCATTTGCCGGTCAGTGTGCCATCAAAGCGGCCTGTGACCTGACTGAAGGTTTTTTGCAAGGTTGAAATCATGCCGGCATCGACCCCAATATCGCCAGCAGGGATGTCGGTGTATTGGCCAATGTATTTGTGCAATTCGGTCATGAAGGCGGTGCATACGCGCTCTTGCTCGCCCATACTCAGCTCACGAGGGTCGATGTCCATGCCGCCTTTCGCGCCACCAAGAAACAGGCCGGTCAGAATGTTTTTGGCGGTTTGTTCGAAAGCCAAAAACTTCAGCACACTGGCATTGACATGCGGATGGAAACGCAGACCACCCTTGTACGGGCCAATGGTTTGGGAATGCTGCACGCGCCACGCCCGATTGAGCCGAGCACGGCCACGATCATCACGCCAGACCACCTTGAAACTGATGATCCGATCAGGCGTGATCATACGTTCAATCAAACCGTCTTTTAGGTGATCGTCGTCCAGATCATCTTTGATGTGATCAAACCACGCCAGCACCGCCTGATGATATTCAGGTTGGTCTGGCGCATGGTGTTCAAGAAAGGACCGAAGGTCCCAAACGGTTCTGATCATAGATCAAATGGGCGGATTGGTTTTGCGGCCTGCAAACATGTTTGCCACGAGCGACAAGACAAACAAAATCATAAACGCCACAAACATCAATTCTGCAGCCCATGCCAGGGTGCCAGCAATACCACCGAACCCAAACACAGCCGCGACAATGGCCAAGACGAAAAAGGCAATGGACCAGCCAAGCATGTGTGTACTCCTTTGTGTTGGTTATGGCTCCAGGTTCTCAAATTCGAGTTCAAGACTCAATTTGTAACCCTGGAAGGCCCATAAAATGCTCGTAAAGACTGCGGATGTCGGCATGCGTTCACGCTTTATGTCCGTTTGATCTGCGGCTGCGTCTTCACGTCTCGTGGCCTGATACCGGGGGGTGTATCTAAGGGGGGTTATAACAAGAACCCTGTCGCACAAGCGAGGAGGACACCATGAAACGTTTAAAGCCAATCCCCCGTAACACGATGCTGAAAGGCACAGCCATAGCGGCTGTGATCGGCATCTTGGGTCTGGGCTCGACGGTGATTGCCGACACCGACCCCTATACGGCAAAATATGACAACAACAGCGCCATCAGTCTGACGGGCACCGTGATCGAGTCTTATGAGGACGCTTTTGCCTTATCATATGGAGACGGCAATATCGTCGTGGAGATGGATGACTGGGATTGGTACGATGAATCCCAATCCATTCGCGAAGGCGAGAAAGTCACCGTTTACGGAGAAGTGGACCACGATATGTACGAGGCCCGCAAAATCGAGGCCGAAGCGGTCTACGCACACAGCCGCAACATGTACTATTTCGCCGATGATGAAGACGAAGAAGATCGCTATCACCAGAGCTATATGATGCCCACCAAGGTGGATTTGGCCACGATTGGTGATGACACGCGCGTCAGTGTCAGCGGTACGGTTGAAAAGATCGCCGCCCGTGAGTTCATGATGGATGTCGGCCCTTATATGGTCGTGGTGGACACCGAAGACCTGGGCTACAACCCCTTAGATGACAATGGTTTCCAACGTCTGCGCGTTGGTGACCAGGTTCATGTATCGGGCCTTCTCGATACGGGCTTTTTTGATGATCGAGAAATCGATGCCGATCTGGTGCTGACCTTGCAGAAGTCGGCCCGTGCCGACGCTTCATAAGCGCGAGACCACGATCCCGCCAAAAGAAAACCGCCCCCAAATCTGAGGGCGGTTTTTTATATGCGGATGTTCTGAACTACACAGTTGCCGGTGCGTCGGCAGACTCGTGAATTTCCATGCGATAGCCAATGCCCGGTTCCGTGACCACATATTCTGGGTCTTTGGCGTTGGGTTCGATTTTCTCGCGCAGCTGGCTGACATAGACCCGCAAGTACTGCATGTCGTCACTGTGGGCCGGGCCCCAAACCTCGCGCAGCAATTGACGGTGGGTGATCATCTTGCCGCGATTGACCATGAAATAGCGCAGCAGGTCGTATTCCTTCGGCGTGAAAAAGGTGTTGTCCCCATCGATCATCACCTCGTGCCGCACCAGATCCATTTCAATCCGACCGTTCTTCAAATTGGGTTCGCCGGCTTCTTGGGTGGCGGCTTTGCGCAAATTGGCGGCGATGCGGGCCAACAGCACATCGGGATTAAAGGGCTTGGTGATGTAATCATCGGCGCCCTTGTTCAGGGCCTCGACGACCTCTTTGTCGGAGTCGCGCACAGTGCAGACAATGACGGGCACTTGGGACCACTCGCGGATTTGCTCAAGCGCCTCTTTGCCGTCAATGTCCGGTAAGCCCAGATCCAATATAATCAGGTCAGGCTTGATGGAGGCCGCCATGCGCACGGCCTGCCCGCCGTTTTCGGCCTCTTCGATTTTGTAGTCTTCGGACTGCAGTGAAATTTTCAGCAGCTTACGAATCTGGGGTTCGTCGTCGACGATCAAAATGGTGTTTTTTTTCTGTTTCATGGCTCATCCTGCAAATGACTAAAGACCCACGCAGTCTAAGGAGGCCCGCATAAAGGCACAATAAAGATCTTGTGGGGCTGAACGGGCCGGTTTTAGGACAGATGGACTAGGAGCATAACCAAGGCCATGGCCCCCATTCCCAGATCTTCGGTTAGGGTCACGGTCGAGAGCGGCACATCCAGCACCGAACCCATACAGGGGCAATTGATATCCAGCCCTTGTCGCAGGGCGCTGACCACGCCCAGGGCCCCAAAGGTCATCACCACCACCGTGGCCCCCGTCACCCACAGCGGATAGAGCCCCGACAAAAACCCCAGACCCAAGGTCAGCTCGATGATCGGGTACACATAGCCATAGCCTCGCCAGCGCTTGGCCAGCAGATCATACATGGCAAAGCCATCGGCAAAGGCCGAAGGGTGAAACAGCTTCAAAAGCGCAAAAATGCACAAAAACACCCCCATGAAGGCCGCCATGCCGGTCATCAGGTCACCATCCGTGCGCAGGCAGATGGCCACACCCGCCAGCGCGGCCACGACCATCAAACTGGCCAGGGGCCAATAGTCAGACAGGGCTTGGCCGCGGTCGTCGTCTTGGGTTTTGAAATGCGGGTCTTGTGCCATGGGTATGCCTCCCTCGCGAGCTCATCGGTTTTGGTATCAAATCTCCATAGGCGTTTGGACTTGTGCTTTGGGGACGGCTCGCCTAGCCACAAAGCATGAACACGTCAGACCAAACCCATTGGGATGTGATTGTTGTGGGCGCCGGCGCCGCCGGGTTGATGTGTGCGGCGGTGGCGGGCCAGCGGGGGCGGCGTGTCTTGGTGCTGGAAAAAAGCAAGGCCGTGGGCGAGAAGATCCGCATTTCCGGTGGCGGGCGCTGTAACTTTACGAACCTGCACGCGGGGCCGGGCAATTTCCTGTCGCACAATCCGCAGTTTTGTGTTTCGGCTTTGCGGCGATTTGATCAGCATGACTTTGTGGGGTGGGTCGAGCGTCACGGCATTGCCTATCACGAAAAAACCCTGGGCCAGCTGTTTTGTGATGGTTCGTCGAAACAGATTATCAACATGCTGTTGGCGGAGTGCGCGCGCGGCCAGGTCGAGGTGCGCACCCAAACCGAGGTCGAGGCCATTCAGAAAACCGACCCAGGTTTTGCTGTGCGCCTGATGGACGGGCAGGGGCTGCGCTGTCAAAGCTTGGTCATCGCCACCGGTGGGCCGTCGATCCCGAAAATGGGCGCCACCGGCTGGGGCTATGATGTGGCCAAGCAGTTTGGCTTGCCGTTGATCGCGCCGCGCCCGGCCTTGGTGCCCTTTACGCTGACGGGCGAGATGCTGACCTTGGCCCAATCCCTGGCGGGTGTGGCCACGGATACGGTTGTGGATTGCAACGCGGGACGGTTCCGCGAGGCCATGCTGTTCACCCATCGCGGCCTAAGCGGCCCGGCGATTTTGCAGATCTCGTCCTATTGGCAGCCGGGGCAGGCGGTGACGGTGAACCTGATGCCTGACCTTGAAGCCCTGGCTTGGTTGAAAGCCAAACGCCAAAGCCACCCCAAGCACGACCTGGTGACCACACTGGCCGAGGTTCTGCCCAAGCGCCTGGCCCAGGCTGTGGCGGACCTGGCGGGGGTGCAGGGGCGCTTGGCGGATCTGAGCAACGCGGCGCTGGGGCAGGTGGCAGATCATCTGGCCCAGTGGCAGATCACGCCCCAGGGCACCGAGGGCTATCGCACCGCCGAGGTCACCCTGGGCGGTGTTGACACCTGTGCTTTATCCTCGAAAACCATGGAGGCCCGCAGCGTACCCGGGCTGTATTTCATCGGCGAGGTCGTGGACGTCACCGGCCACCTGGGCGGCTTTAACTTCCAATGGGCTTGGTCCTCGGGCCACGCAGCGGGGGAATGGGTTTAAATTGGAGATGGGCATGGATGAGCATCATATGCGCTTGCTTATAGATCTGCATGAAAATGCAAATCGCCAGGGACCGGGAGGCGATCAGGAGACTCGGTTGGCCATTGTGCTATCTGGCTTGGCACAGCAAAAGAATTTAAAAATTGCCGATATTGGCTGTGGGACTGGGGCGTCAGCATGTGTTTTGGCCGAACAGCTGGATGCACAGATTACCGCAGTAGATTTTATACAAGAGTTCTTAGACGTCTTAGACTGCAAGGCGCGAGCAAAGGGCATTCATGGGCGTCTCAAGACTTTGCAGGCTTCAATGGAGGCTTTGCCCTTTCCAGATGAGGCACTTGACGCCATTTGGTCGGAGGGTGCCATCTATAATATGGGGTTTGAAAGAGGGGTCTCTGAATGGCGCCGTTTCCTTAAACCGGGTGGTGTATTGGCTGTCTCGGAAATCACATGGTTAACTGACGAACGCCCCCAGCGCGTTCAGACACACTGGCAGAAAGAGTATCCGGAAATTGATACGGCTTCAGCAAAGATCAAAATCTTAGAGCAAAATGGGTTCACTATTCTCGGATACTTTCCTCTCCCCGGTCGCTGTTGGGTTGAAAACTATTATGCTCCTCTCGAGAGCCGTTTTGCAGATTTCCTGCGGCTACACAATAATTCGCTGGAGGCAGAAGCGATTGTAAAGGCCGAGAGGGATGAAATCGCACTTTATAAGGCTTACAATGCGTACTTTGGGTATGGGTATTATATTGCGAAAAAACTGACTGATTAAACATAATTAGATCAGCTTGAGCGGATGATGCCCTTACACTTTTTTTAAGGAGGGGCCTTTCGTAAGGGCTCGTCCACTGCTGTCTCTCTGCCCTGCTATATTCACGCAGGTCGTACGGGATGGGTTCGCCGTTTTACGGCTCACCTCCCTTGCGCCATCAGTTTTTTTAAGGGTGCCGCGCGGGCACACGCGCGCGGCGGTACGGAATGGCTTGTGGTCGAACCCTTTTGCCAGGGTCCGAGTCTGACGGCCACATATACCAAAGGGGCCATATATGTTGCCGGGATTGGCTCGCGGGGCTCGCCTCAACGGCGCCGCAAAGCGGCTTGTTGTCGAAAAGGGCTCGTCCACCGCTGTCTCTCTGCCCCGCCTAAACCGGCCTAGGGCCGGTTTCAGCGGCGTGGCGGAGAGACAGGGATTCGAACCCTGGGTCCCCGTGAAGGGACAACGGTTTTCGAGACCGCCCCGTTCGACCACTCCGGCACCTCTCCGC
>CAKZPF010000007.1 GCA_937138625.1 uncultured Caulobacteraceae bacterium
CGCGCCATGCGCTGCGCGCGGCTCCACGGGGGCGGTGTAAACACCGGTGCACAGTCGTGCACGCCACGGCCAAGGCCGTGGGTACAAATCGTTCGTGCCATGCGCTGCGCGCAAGAAAATACGAGAGAACCACACAACACCGCTAAATATCTGGCAAACCGTAGGCGACAACAAAGTCCGCAACCGTCACGCCCGTCATGACGGCAAAGTCTTGTCTTGGGATCCACGACCTTGACGAAGCACCAGGCGGGCGGCACAGTCCGGGGCTCAACCCGATCATAAACCGGAGCCCCCCATGCGCGACGCCAATCCCCAGGCCATTTATCTGAAAGATTACAAAGCCCCTAGCCATAAAATTCACAGCCTGGATTTGGATTTCACCCTCAAGCCCAGCGCCACTCGCGTCAAGGCCAAGCTTGAAATCAGCCGCCAAGACGACACCGCCACCAGCCTGCGTCTGCACGGCGAGCAGATGAAGCTGATCACCGTGGTCATCAACGGCCAGCCGCTGACGCCCGCGCAATACGCCGTCGATGACGAAAGCCTGAGCCTGATCGCGCCCCCGGCCGAATTCACGCTGGAAACCGAGGTGGAGATCGACCCCAGTGCCAACACGGCGCTCGAGGGGCTTTATATGTCCGCCGGGCGCTTTTGCACCCAATGCGAAGCCGAAGGCTTTCGGCGCATCACCTATATGCTGGACCGGCCCGATGTGCTGACCACCTATCGGGTGCGCATGGCCGCCGACAAGGCCCAATTCCCCCGCCTGTTGTCCAATGGCAATCTGGTGGACAGTGGCGAACAGGACAACGGCTGGCATTATGCGGTTTGGGAAGACCCCTTCCCCAAGCCCAGTTATTTGTTCGCACTGGTGGCCGGAACCTATGATGTGTTTGAAGACACATTCACCACTTGTACAGGGCGCACCATTGATCTGAAAATCTATACGGATGTGGGCGAAAGCCACAAAGCCGCCTATGCCATGGACGCGCTGAAGCGATCGATGCGCTGGGACGAAGAGGCCTTTGGCCGCGAATATGATCTGGATCTGTTTATGATCGTCGCGGTGCGGGATTTCAATTTTGGGGCTATGGAAAACAAGGGGTTGAACATTTTCAACTCGGCTTATTTGTTGGCAGATCAGAAACTGGCCACCGATGCCGATTACGAAGCCATCGAAGGCATTGTGGCCCACGAATATTTCCACAACTGGACCGGCAACCGCATCACCTGCCGCGACTGGTTTCAGCTGTGCTTGAAAGAAGGCCTGACGGTCTATCGCGACCAGGAGTTTTCCGCCAGCCAGCGCGGTGCGGCCATCACCCGCATCAAAGACGTTAAGGCCCTGCGCAGCCGCCAGTTCACCGAAGATGACGGCCCATTGGCCCACCCCGTGCGGCCCGATCATTTTGTCGAGATCAACAACTTCTACACGGCCACGGTCTATGAAAAAGGGGCCGAGCTGATCCGCATGCTGGCGTTGATGCTGGGCGCTGAGACCTTCCGCAAGGGTATGGATCTTTATTTCAATCGCCATGATGGCGAAGCCACCACCATCGAGGCCTTTTTGGCCTGTTTCGCTGAGGCATCAAACCGGGACCTCGGTGCTTTTCAGCAGTGGTATCACCAAGCGGGCCGACCGCGTGTCAGCCTGCAAAGCCATTGGGATGACAGCGCCAAGCGCCTGACCCTGTCCGCCCGCCAAAGCACACCGGCCACCCCCGGCCAACCCGATAAGCGCCCCATGGTCATTCCCATCCGCACGGGTCTGGTGAACGGCAATGGCGATACCGTGCGCGAGGAGGTCTTGGTGCTGGATCAGGCTGAAAAAACCTGGACCTTTGATGACCTGACTGAGGAGCCCGCGGTCAGCGCCTTGCGGGGTTTTTCCGCGCCCATCACGCTCAATTTCCAACAAGACCAGAGCCTGTCGGACCGGCTGATGGCCCACGATGCTGACTGGTTCAACCGCTGGGAATTGCAACAAGAAACCCTGAAAGATCTGGCCCTGGCCAATGGCGCGCTTAAGGCCCTTGACGATACAGCCGGCCGGTTCAACGCCATCGCCCAGGCCCTGCGCACCACCCTTGAAAACCCAGACGTTGACACAGCCTTCAAGGCCCTGTGCCTCAGCCTGCCCACCGAGCGGGAAATCAGCCAAAGCCTGGATGTGATCAACCCCGACGCCGTGCACGAGGGCCACGAGACCTTGCGTTATGACCTGGCCACGACCCTGAGTGATCTGTTGGGCCCATTGGCCAAAGCGCCCTCGCCCAGCCCGTTTGCGCCCGATGCGGCCTCGGCGGGGCAACGGGCCCTGCGCAATGCGGCCCTGGGGCTGCTGGCGGCTTTGAAAGACGACGAAGCCCGTGCCCTGGCCCAGACGGCCTTTGACAGCGCTGACAACATGACCGATGAGCTCGCGGCCCTGTCGGTGTTGATGGGCTTGGGCGGCGAGACCTATGCTGCGGCTCGTGATCGGTTCTATGAGACCTACAAAGCCGAGCCCCTGGTCGTGGACAAATGGTTCAGCCTGCAGGCCCGCGATCCTCACAACAGCGCCCAAGACATGCGCCGCCTGATGGACCACCCGGCTTTTGATGGCAGTAACCCTAATCGTCTGCGCGCCATTGTACAGGTTTTTGCTCTGATGAACCCCACGCAATTCCACGATCTCGATGGTGCGGGCTATGAATTTTTGGCCGATCAGATCTTGGCGGTGGATGGCAAGAATGCCTCGCTGGCGGCGCGTTTGACCGGTGCCTTCGAGAGCTGGCGACGCTACAGCCCCCCTCGCCAAGAGGCCATGAAGCGTCAATTGCAGCGGATTTTGGCACACGAAAATCTCAGCAAGAACACCCGCGAGCAAGCCAGCAAAATTTTGGGCACCACCTAGGCGCGTGCACGGGCTTTGTTAAGGCTTTTGCCGTAAGGTTTTCTCCGAGACAATCAGAGTGACCTTATGGATATCAAAGCCCAACGTAACCGCTTTATGGCCTTTTCTTTTGCTGGCGCCGACCTGTTGCTGGAGGTCAGCCCCGCCGGCACGGTGACCTTTGCCGTGGGCGCGGGTGGGCATATGATCGGGGCGGGTGCCGAGACCCTGATGGGCAAACCGGTCGAGGATCTGTTTGCCGACAGCGACCGCACCTTGATTCACCATATCGCCAAGACCGTCACCCCAGGCCGTCGCTTTGGCCCACTGGGCGTGAAGATTGTTACCGGCAAAGACGAAACCACCAAGGATGTGTCCTTGAACGGTTGCCGTTGGCCCGGCGAGAAAAATCTGTTCCTGACCATTTCCCAAGCCGCCCCCATTGGCCCCGCCAGCACCACCGCCAAACGGGACGGCGAGACGGGCCTGGTGAGCAAGGATGATTTTGAAAACACGGCCTCTGAGGCCCTGGAAAGCGCGCGCGCCGCAGGCATTGACGTTAAGCTGACCATGATCGAGTTTGGTGAACAAGACGAGATGCTGGCGCGGCTGAACCAAGGTGAGCGCAAAGAGTTCCTGGGTCGCATCGGCGCGATTTTGCGTGGGGCCTCGTTTGCCGATGCCACCACCGAAGTGGCCAAGGGCCGCTACAGCGTCATGCACGACGCCAAGATCGACCCGAAAAACATCGAACGGGACCTGGCCGAGGCCTCGAAAGATGCCGACCCCAACGGCATCGGCGTGCAGATCAACCGCTCGACCTTGGATATCGAAGACGACATGAGCAACGAGGACGCCGCCCGCGCCCTGGTGTTTGCTGTCGATACCTTTTCCAAAACCGTCGAAGGCAGCTTCAATTTGGGCTCGATGTCCGGCGCGCTCGAGCGCATGATGAACGAAACTCAAGAGCGCATCAAAGCCTTCAAAGCTGCCGTTGCCGAAAAGCGTCTGACCTTCGTGGCCCAGCCCATTGTTGACTTGAAGACCCGGCAGACCCACCATCACGAGCTGTTGGTGCGCTTCAAAGACGGCGAAAGCCCGTTTGAAACCGTGTCTTTTGCCGAAAAGGTCGGCATCATTTCCGATCTGGATTTTGCTGCCACCGAATTTGCCCTGAAATTCATCAGCGAAAACAAATCTCGCCCTGACGTGGGCCTGGCGGTGAACCTGTCGGGGCACAGTTTGCAAAACGAACAGTTCGGCATCACGCTTTTGCGGCTGCTGAATAAGGTCGATTTTTTGCGCAACCGCCTGTTGTTCGAAGTGACGGAGTCGTCCGAGATCACCGACCTGGATATCGTCAACAGGACCCTGCAGAAAATCCGGAAACTGGGTCACAAGGTCTGTATGGATGACTTTGGGGCTGGGGCCGCTGCCTTTCAGTATTTGCGCGCGCTCGAGGTCGATTACGTTAAGCTCGATGGCGTTTATGTGCGCCAATGTCTGGCCGATCGCAAAGACGCCATGATGCTGAAAGCCATGGCGGGATTGTGCCGAGACCTGAAGATCAAAACCATTGCCGAAATGATTGAAAATGAAGACCAAATCAAGCTTTTGACGGCTATCGGCGTTGGTCAAGGCCAAGGCTGGTTGTTCGGCAAGCCGGTGCCCGTTGATCACATTGTGCAGCTGAACCGCCCCAACGTGGCCTAAACCACGCCCCCAGCCCGCTGTTCGTGCCGTCCTGCGTTCAAAAGGCGACAGGCGCGCGCTTTTCCACAGAATTCGATAACGAATCGTCGACACCGCCTGCGTTACAGACGTAACCTTTTCGTTAATGCGAATCACTCGGGGGACCAGGGCTGGCAAACAGGGCAGCGACCGCATCGTTTTGGCGGCGCAGGACAGCTCTATTCCCACCGCCGGTGATCGATTGGCAAGCGAGGTACACCCGGTGGCTGACCGTTACACAGCAGATGACCGCCCCCCATCGGAGGCGCAGTTTCGTGCCACGCCGCAAGGGGCCCGTGGTGGCGGTTTGCGCCGTCGGCATCAGGCCCAGCGCTCTGAGCCCACAGGGTTTCTGGTCAAGTTCACCATTTGGGTGGCCATCATCGGCATTTTTCTGTTCGCCTGGTTGTCGGTCAAAAAACTGGACGACGAGCTGAAAAGTGCCTTCTCCGAGGCCGCACGCGGCCGCATCCAACAAGCCGAGCTGATCAGCGCTCGCATTGATGGCCAGTTGACCGCCCTGCGCAGCGCCATGGTCGCCGCCGTTGATACCGTGCCCATGACCGATGACCAACAAGGGGCCGCCAACACCGCCGCCGAAAGCGCACTCAGTGCCGCCCGCAGCTCGGCCAATGCCATTGCCGTTATCGGCCCCAGCGGGCAATTGACCCTGGTGGGCCAAGCCGAAGGCGCCAATTGGGCCGCGGCCTATGACAGTGCACGGCGCAGCGTCAACGGGGCCTGGCTGGGCACACCAGACACGGACGCCCGCCGCTGGTCGTTCACCGCCGTGCCCACACCGTTTGATGGTGGCAAGGCGCTGATGATCGCCGCCACCGACATGGGGCGCTTCCTGCCCCGCCCCAGCCCCACAGAACGCGTGGTGGTGGCCGACCGCAACGGCCGCGTGTTGTCAATATCGACCGCCGAGTCCGTGGGCGAGGAGATGAGCGTCTATGCCCTGTTGGGTCTTGAGGGCCAAATTTTGGAAACCCCAACACCCGAGTTCGCGGCCACAGAGACGCCCGAGGGCCAAGAGTTTTACGTCTCGGTGGCACCGGCTGCTGGTGGCGCGTTGCTGGTGGGCTCAGGCTTGAAAACTGACGCCTTTGAACGCGCCTGGCGTATTGAGCTCGCGCAAAACATGTTGGTGATTTTGGGGCCGTTGATGATCGCGGCCTTGTTGGCGGCCTTTGTCTGGAAACAGGCGAAAAACGCCGAGGCCTCAAAGCGCGCTTGGATGCAGTCGGAACGTCGTTTCCGCGCCGCGGTTGAGGCCGCACGCGCCGGCGTGTTTGAGTGGGATTTCGTCCACCAAGTCGTCTATTTGTCCGATGTGATGGCGGCGATGATCGGCATGGTGCCCGGCATGCACCCGGCCCACGAGCTGATGAAACGCATCGCCCCCCAAGACCAAGATCGGGTCGAGGCCGCCTTGCGCTCGGCGCGCAGTTACGGCGCGTTTGATGCCTCCTTCCGGGTATTGGGGCCGAAAGATCGCTATGTTTGGATCAACGCCCGCGCTCAATCCCTCAGCCAACCGGCCGAGACCGGTGGCTTTGAGGGTGTGGTGGGCGTGGCGCTGGATATCACCGAGGAAAAACTGGCCCAAGCCCGCGCCGAGGCCGCCGAGGTGCGCCTGCGCGACGCCATTGAAAACGTGCCCGAGGCCTTTGCCTATTGGGATGTGCGTGGTCGTTTGGTCATCGCCAACCATTTGTTGGTGGAGTTTTTCTCGCTCGATCCCAAAGTCTTGCAGGTGGGCGCAAGCCTTGAGGCCGTGACGCTGGCGATGGCGGCCAATGTGGCGGGTTCGGAAACGCTGGAAGATGGCATCAAGGAGCTGCAGCTGCGCTCGGGCCGTTGGGTGCGCTGGGCCGAACGGCACACGTCCGATGGCGGTGTCGTGGGCGTGGGCTCGGACATCACCGACATCAAGCGCGAAGTGTCCGAACGCCAACGCCGTGAAGAGGCCCTGGAAGAGGTCAACACCAAGCTGGTGAAACGCGAGGAAGCGCTGGAGGATCTGGCCAAAAAGTACGAGCAAGAAAAGGTCAAGGCCGAGGACGCGAGCCGCGCCAAATCAGAATTCCTAGCCAATATGAGCCATGAGCTGCGCACCCCCCTGAACGCCATCAATGGCTTTTCCGAGATCATGCAGCAAGAGCTGTTCGGCCCCTTGGGCGACACGCGCTACAAGGATTATGTCAATGACATTCTGGCCAGCGGCAAGCATTTGCTGTCGTTGATCAATGATATTTTGGATATGTCGAAAATCGAGGCCGGCAAGCTCGATCTGAAGCGTGAGCCCTTGTATGTGGATGAAATTGCTTCGGATTGTTTGCGGGTGATCCGCCAACGCGCTGATGCGGCCAAGGTCAAGCTGGTGTCTGATTACGGCGGCCTGCCTGAGGTCGAGGCCGATTATCGCGCCATCAAACAGATCATGCTGAATCTGTTGTCCAATGCCATCAAATTCACCCCTGAAGGCGGGCGTGTGATCCTGACCGGGCGGGTCATTCGGGATTTTGTGGTGATTTCGGTCACGGACACGGGCATTGGCATTGCCGAAGATGACATCGACAAGCTGGCCAAGCCGTTCTCGCAGATCGAAAATCAGCACTCGAAGACCTATCAGGGCACGGGCTTGGGCCTGGCGCTCTCTAAATCTTTGATCGAGCTGCATGGCGGCAGCCTAAAAATCACCAGCAAACTGGGCCAAGGCACCACCGTCAGCTTCACCCTGCCCCGTCTGCACAGCGACGAAGCCCCCGAGCCCAAAGCCGCGGTGGTGTAAGCCTTGTGTTCAAAAACAGAAACGCCGCGGCGATGACCACGGCGTTTTGTTCAAGGATCGGTCTTTATCATCAAAGCTTGACTACTGACCCGCTGCCTCTTTTTTGGCTTTCCACTTGGCCTTCATGTTTTCACGGGCGGCCATGCGCTCGGATTTGTCGATCATATTGTCGCCATTGGCGTCAACCTTTTCAAACCGAGCCTTCTGCGGGGCCGCAAACTCGGCTTGGCTGATTTTGCCGTCTTTGTTGGTGTCGAGATGACTGAATTGCATTTGACGACGCTGTGCCATTTTTTCGGCCATGCGCTTTTGCATCATCTCGTCGTGCTGGCGCATTTCAGCGTCCGTGATGTTGCCATCACCATTGGCATCTAAGCTTTCAAACTTTTTCATATGCATGGCTTGGGCTTCGGACATGCTCAGTTTGCCATCGCCATTGGCATCCAGGCTCATCTTGCCGTGCCCCCCTTTGTGGTGATCGGCAACGGCCGCCGTCGTCAGGCCCAGCGCCAAAACGGGCGCTATCCAAAGTGTCGATTTCAGGTTCATAAGGTCCTCCTCTGTCGTGGTGTCCCTGCTCCCATACCGCCAGGCTTACAAATTTTCCACTGAATGTGGAGTGAACAGTTGGTCATAATGACGCCGCGCCGTGGCCTGATGCGCCCGCAACGTGCGCTCGAAACTTTCGATATCCGGCTGGTTCATCCCCGCCAGAAGGGCCTTTTCCAGGGCCGGTTTGAACGGGGGCTCAGGCACCTTCAGCCCCCGGGCCAAACCATAAAGCGTGCGCACATCCAATGCCCACTGATAGGCCGCCACCATCTCGCCCGCCGCACCATGCCCCCGCTGCATCAGCTGCAAGGCGTCCTGCACATAAGGCGTGGCGAGCGCCGGCATGTCAGAGGCTTCGGTCAATTGCAGGGCCTGGGTCCAGAACAAAATGTCCACCAGCCCCCCAGGCGCATATTTCACATCCCACCAGCCTTGGGCGGGTTTGGCGGCGTTCATCTCGTGACGCATGCTGGCGATATCGGCCAGGGTGCGGTCGAGCGTGCGAGGGCTGCAGATGATGCGTGTGATATGATCTTGGACAGATTGGCAAAAATCCGGCCCCTGCCCCGTGATCACCCGTGCCCGACACAGGGCCATATGCTCCCAGGTCCAGGCCTCGTTTTGATAATATTCGCCAAAGGCCGACAAGCGCACGGCCACCGGTCCCGCCCGACCCGACGGCCGCAGTTTCATATCAACCGGAAAGACCACCCCGGCCTCGGTCGGGGCCGACAATGCCGCCACCAACCGCTGGGTAAAGCGTGAAAACATCACCTCGGCGTCCCAGCCCTTTTTGCTGCTGTGGGCGCCGCTGGGGGCCTCGTAAATCACCAACAGATCGACATCAGACTGCGAGGTCATCTCCCGCGAGCCCTGCGAACCCATGGCCACCACCGCATATTGGGCTGGAAAATCGCCACCCTGGCGCACAACCTCGTCCCAGGCGGCCTCGGCCAGGGCGGTGACGGCCACATCCGCCAGGGCACTCAGGCGCCCGCGCATCTCCCGTAGGCTCAGGCTGCCCACCAGGGTATTGAACTCCAGGCGCGTGCGCGCCTCGCCGATCAGCTGGCGGGCGCGGTTCAGGCGATCCTCGAAACGCTCAGGCTGCAAGATCTCTTGGCGCAGGGCCTCTTCGCCTTCTTCCTCGGGCGGGGTGGGCATGATCAGGGCCTCAAGCAATTGGGGCGCTTCGGCCATAGCCTTGGCCATCACAGGCGAGACCGCAAACACCCGCACAAACCGCTCCAACAGCTCGGGGTGGTTCAGCAACAGGCCCATAACCTGCACGCCCGCATTCAATTGTGCGAAAAAAGTGGAAAAGCCAACAAAGGCCTGGTCCGGCACGCCGGTCTGACTGCAGGCCCGCATCAGATGCGGCACCAAACGGGTGAACATGGCCCGCGCGCGCGCCGTGCGCATGGCCGAAATTTTGCCGTGATGCCAGCCGCGCACAGTGCTGGAGACCGATTTGGGGTTTTCAAAACCCAAAACCTCAAGGGTTTTCAAGGTTTCCGAATTGTCTTGGGGGCCTGTGAAAATCAATGAGCCTTCGGGCAAAGACAGATCCTCGGCCTCGGGGTACAATTCGGCGGAAATGGCGTTGACCTCTTGGCGGATGGCCAGCACATCTTGCTCGAACGCTTCCAGACTGTCGGATCCCATCAAACAGGCCACGGCTGTGCGGGCGGCGGTGTCCGTGGGGATGGTGTGGGTTTGCTCGTCGTGGCGCATTTGCAACCGATGCTCCAGGCGTCTGAGCTCGTGGTACTGGTGCACCAACCGCAAGACATCACTTTCTGGCGCCAAGCCCTCGTTGACCAGATGATGAAGGGCGGCACAGGTTTCGGGCTCCCGCAAGGCCACAATCCGCCCGCCAAACGTCAATTGCAGGGTCTGGGCATAAAGCTCGATTTCTCGAATGCCGCCTTGGCCACGTTTGATATCCGCCCCCGGCACGGTCAGATCGTTTTGGTCGCGACTGGTGCGGATTTGTTTTTGCATGGCGCGAATGTCTTCGACGGCGACATAGTCCAAACTGCGCCGCCATACAAAGGGCTGCAAGGTCTGCAAAAAGCGCTCGCCCGCCTCACGATCCCCCGCCACGATGCGGGCCTTGATCAGGGCCGCGCGCTCCCAGTTTTGGCCCACGCTTTCGTAATAGGCCATGGCCGCTGGCACACTGACCGCCACCGGCGTCGAGCCTGGATCCGGCCGCAAGCGCAAATCGGTGCGAAAGACATAGCCCTCGGCGGTTTGGCTGTGCAAAAGGTGGCTGAGATTTTGGGCAAAGCGCACACAGAACTTCTGCGGGTCCGCATCCGGTTTCAATTCTAACCGCTGGGTATCAAACAGAATGCTCAGGTCAATGTCGCTGGAATAATTCAGCTCCTGCGCGCCCAGCTTGCCCATGGCGATGACAAACAGCCCCTCAAGCTCCAGCCCCTGACGACCGTCGACAAGCGTGCCTTTGTCTCGCGCTTGCTGGCTCAGAACCCGCACCGCCGTCTGCAAACTGGCATCGGCAAAATGGCTCAGGGCGCGGGTCACCGCTTGTACATCCAGGGTGCCGGCCAAATCGCCCAAGGCCAAGGCCAAATGCAAACGCCGCTTTTGCACCCGCAAGATGCGTTTCACGGTGTCCTGATCCGTGTCGGCGTCTAAATCCTCGACCCTATCAATGCAGGCGTGCACCGTATCGGTGACCGGACGGGAAAGCACCGTGCCCACATCCGGCAGGCGCCGCAACAGGTTATGCAAATAGGGGGCGGCCTTGCAGATCACCCGCAGGCGGTCCGCAGCCTGGGCAAAGGCCACAGTCCAATTTTCTTTTCCGGCGCGGGCCTTCAGATCAGACAGATCAAAATCCGCATCATCACGCAGGATCTCGAGACCCAGGGGCCACTCACAGGCAGACAGATTTTCGGCTAAGCTCGTCACGCCCGCACTGTCGAGGGATTTATCGGCCAGGTCAATTCCACGGCCAAGCCAAAGCCACCGTCAGGGCGCGCCAAGCCCTCGGTCAAGGTCACACGCCCACCATGCAAGCGGGCAATGGCGTCTACCAAACTCAGGCCCAAGCCCGCGTCCACGCCCCGGCGCGTGACCGCCTTGCGACTTTGATCGAGACGCACAAACCGGTTCAGCACCCGCGCACGATCATCGGGCGCGATGCCCGGCCCGTCATCGGCCACCCGCAGGGTCAGCTGCTCATCGTCATGGCGGGCGGTGATGGCGATGGTCTGGGCCCCATCGGCATATTTCAAGGCGTTGTCCAACAGATTGGTCAGCACCTGCGCCATCAGGCTGGGGCTGTGGCGGCAGACCAATGGCCCCATAACCTCGGTGCGCAGGTTCAGGCCTTCGTCCTCCAGAACCGGCTCGTACAGTTCGGCCACATCTTCGATCACCGGCACCAGGTCAGCCGTGGTCATATCTGGCGGGGCCGCCCGCTGTTCAAGGCGCGACAAGGCCAAAATGCCGGAAAAAATCGCCAACACCCGCTCGGCCTCGGTCACCAGATCCGCCACCGCTTCGGCCTTGGGGCCATCGCTTTGGTCCTCCAGACGCGCAAGGCCTGTTTTCAGCCGAGTCATCGGGGTGCGCAGGTCATGAGCCATAGCATCCCCCGCCGATTTCAGGGCCAGGGTTTGTTCCTCGATATGGGTCAGCATGCTGTTCAGGTGCTGACCGAACACATCATATTCGTCTTGTGCGCCCGACACCGGGACCCGCGCGCTCAGGTCGCCGGCTTGTACGGCCCGCAACACCCGCGTCACCGCGGCCACACGTCGCTCGACGCCTCGTGATAGCCACAGGCCGCCCACCAGGCCCAAGACGATCACCACCGCCGCGCCCCACCAAATGGCGCGCAAAATCTGCACGATGAAATGGGCATGTTCGCCCAGGTCCACAGCGATAAAGGCCTGATAGCCATCCGGCAAATCGAGGCGCAACCCCCGGGCCACGTGGTCTTCGGTGCCGCCATCCACCAAGGGCGCGTGATAGGTAAACCGCACATAGCCACGCGGGTCAAAGCCCCCATCGGGCATAACCGTCAGGGTGCCGGAAATCATCTCGTCATTCGGGGCTTGCAACATGTACAAAACATCACCCCCGCGCGCCATTTGGCCAATGATATAGGCGTTGACGGCATCGGCACCGCCTTGGGCATAGGCCTCGGTGATCACCGCTTGCTCGCGGCGCAGGGTTTCATCCGCCACCCGGTATAAATAGCCCGCCGTCGACAGATAAACATAAGCCAAAAAGGCAAAGGCCGAGCCCGCAAACAAGGCCATGTAAAAGGCCGTCAGCCGAAAGGTGGTGGTTCGGGGCCAACGCAGGCGCATCACCGGCGCCTAGACATCCAGCCGGTAACCGGCCCCGCGCACGGTTTGCAGCACCGGCGTCTCGAAATCTTTGTCGATCTTGGCCCGCAAGCGCGACACATGCACGTCAATGACATTGGTTTGCGGATCAAAATGATAGCCCCAGACCTTTTCCAACAGCATGGTGCGGGTGACGGTCTGGCCGGCGTTGCGCATAAAGAACTCCAGCAACTTGAACTCACGCGGTTGCAGATCCAGCTTTTGCCCGGCGCGGTGCGCCGTGCGCGCGATCAGATCCATTTCAATCTCGCCCGCGCGCAGTTTGGTGGGCTCGCCTTCGCGGGCGCGGCGGCGGGCCATGGCCTCGATGCGGGCCGTTAGCTCTGACATGGCATAAGGTTTGACCAGATAATCATCCCCGCCAGCCTTCAGACCTTCGACCCGGTCTTCGATATCCCCAAGGGCGGTGACAAACAGCACCGGGGTTTGAATGGCCTCGTCCCGCAGGGCCTTGACCACACTCAGGCCGTCTTGCTCGGGCAGCATGCGATCGACCACCAGCACATCATAGGTGCCGGTGCGCGCCCGATCCGCACCCGTTTTGCCATCGGCCGCCACATCACAGCTCCAGCCCACGGCCTCCAGCTCGCGTTGGGCGGTGGCGGCGGCTTGGACGTCATCCTCGATGATCAGGACGCGCAAACTCATTCGTCCACCGACAGGGCCACAAAGCGTTGCACATTGCGCGAGCGCACCAACAGCAACACCGCATTGCGCTTGCTGTCTTTGGCGGCTTTGACCGCTGCGCGCAGATCCCCGACCGTATCCATGGGCTTGCCACTGGCCTCGACGATCAGATCCCCGGGCCGCAGGCCCTTTTGCGCCGCTTCCGAGTTTCGCGACACACCCGCCACCAACAGACCCTGGGCATTGTCCGGCAAGCGGAACCGCGCCCGGTCGGCGGCGGTGGGGCTGCGCACATCCAGACCCAGATTGCCCAACAGACCACTGCCGGGCTCGTCCTCGGCCGAGTCTTGTCCGTTCAAAACCTCGGCCAAATCTTCGTCCGAAGGCCGCAGGCCCGCCTTGACCTTCAGCGTTTTGCGGGTGCCGTTGCGCAGCACCTCCAGCGTCATGACCTCGCCTACGCGCACATCACCCACCAGGCGGGTCAGCTCACGGGAATCTTCGATGGCCCGACCATTGAGCGAGATGACCACATCACCGGCTTGGACACCGGCTTTGTCAGCCGGGCCTTTCGGGGTGACATTGGCGACAATGGCCCCGCGCTCTTCGCTGAGGTCGAGGCTGTTGGCAATGTCATCGGTCACGTTTTGAATGACCACGCCCAACCAACCGCGCTTCACCTCGCCATTTTCGATCAACTGTTTGGTGACTTTGTCGGCCAAATCCGCCGGAATCATAAAGCCAATGCCCACCGAGCCCCCAGACGGCGAGAAAATGGCGGTGTTCACACCGACCACGCGGCCATAAACATCAAAGGTGGGGCCACCGGAATTGCCCCGGTTGATGGAGGCGTCGATCTGGATGAAATCTGTGTACGGCCCGCCGATGTCCCGTCCATCAGCCGAGACAATGCCCGCCGTCGCCGTGCCCCCCAGGCCGAAGGGGTTGCCCAAGGCGATGACCCAATCGCCGACGCGGGGCTTGGTGCGATTTTCAAAACTGACACGGGGGAAGTTTTTGCCATCGACCTTCAGGACGGCCAAATCGGTTTGGGCGTCCGCCCCCACCAATTCCGCTGACAGCTCACGGCCATCATTGAAGGTGACCATGATGGATTTCGCCTTTTCCACCACATGGTTATTGGTGACAATATAGCCATCCGTTGAGATCAAAAAGCCCGAGCCCATGCCCCGTGCCTCGCGGGGTTCAGGGTCTTCTTCGGGTTGCGGGAACGGGAAAGGAAAGTTCTCAAAGCCCGGAATGTCCCCCAGGCGCGGCACCCGTTGGGCTTCGCGTTCTGTTGTGACATTGATGGTCACCACCGCGGGGCTAACGCGGTCGATGATGTCCGCAAAGCTCATGGGGGCGGTGGTGCCACCGGGCAGCTGCACCTGTTTGTTGACCGTCTCGGCAGTGGCCGAGCCAAGGGTTTCGGGCCAGTGAAAGGCCACGCCCCCCAAGGCCACCACGGCCAATACCGCACCGAGCCCCGTGCCCATCAAAAAGGCCCGAGACCGACGAGCAGGACGACGAGATGATGATGAGGATGAAGACGATGTGGTCATGGCAGAGGTCCCTGATCAAATTCGGATATATGAACACCCTGCCAAATGGGTATGAGATCAGCAAGTTACAAGGCGTAAATCTGTGGGGTTATCCCCGTGCCGCCATCAAGACGCGGGAGGGCACCGCCGCCGCCGCGATTGTCGCCAAACCACAATAAGACCAATGGCCAATAGGACAAACGGCCCCAACCACAGCGCACCCGTATCCAACCGAAAGGGCGGGCGCATCAGAATCTGATCCCCAAAGCGCGCCTGCAAGCGCCCGCGAATGTCCGCATCGCTCAGGCCCGCGGCCATATCCTGGCGAATCATCGCCCGCACATCCTTGGCAAAGTCCGAGGTGCTGTCGGCCAAGCTTTCACCGGAACACACGAGACAGCGAATTTCCCGGTAGAGTTCTTGGGTACGAGACTCGGTCAAAGGGGTGACCAGCAAAGGATTGTCCACATCTAGCTCGGGCTTTGGCTCGGGCGCGGCCGCCGCCATCACGGCCGCCATCAGAACCACCATAACCAAACGTCCGATCATCACGCCCCCCGCCGCCGATAGGTTTGATAGGCCGCCAACCCCCCACCCAAGGCCATCAACAGCATGCCTAAATACAAAGCGGGAATCATGGGGTGCCGCGCCACACGCACGGGCCACACCGCCTCACCGTCTCGCATCTTCGGCTCGGCGATGGTCACATACAGGTCCCCCAGGGGCGTGGTGCGGATGGCGGCCTCGGTTGTGGTTTGGGCCGAGGCGGGAAAATAACGCCGCTCGGGCCAGAAGGTCTGTTGCTTACCGTTGCGCAAGGTGGCCTCGACTTGACCACGCATGGCCACATAGTTTTCGCCATCGACCTCGCCCACCCGTCTCAATGTCAGCTGGGTGGGCCCGATCTCCAGACTTTCGCCAATGGCCAAGGGGCGCGTGATGTCATCCCGAAACGCGGTTTCCGCCACCGCCGCCACCGCCAACAGACCCACACCAATATGGGCCAACGCCATGCCCCAAACGCCAACCGTACGCACCGGGCGTTGCCAGAGGTCAATCACGCTGCACAGCACCACCCAGCCCCCCAGCACCAAGCCCGCGATGGGCCACAGATGCGCCACACCCAGCCAAAGGGTCAACAAAACGCCGCACAACATCACCACCACCGCCGGCACCCACAACCGCTTGGGCCGCTCCCCCACGTGCCGCCAAGCCATCACACTGCCCACCGGCAGCATCAACAACAAAAGCGCGCTGATGGGGGTAAAAACCTGGTTGTAGTAGGGCGGCCCGACACTGATGCTTTGGCCGGTTAAGCCTTCTAGAAGTAACGGATAAAGCGTGCCCACCAGCACCGTCAGGGTCAGCACGGCCAACACCACGGTGTTGATGGTCATCATCCCCTCGCGCGAGGTCATGGTGAACTCAGGCGCCTCGACGCCCGTGCTCAGGCGATGGGCCCGCACAGCATAAAGCGCAAAGGCACCGCCAGCGAACAGCAAGAAAATTAGCAACACCGCATAGCCCCGCAAAGGGTCCATGGCAAAGGCGTGGACCGAGGTCAAAACACCTGAGCGCACCAAAAAAGTGCCCAAGATTGACAAGCAAAACGAAATGATACCTAGAAACACCGCCCAAGCCGCGAACAGACCGCGTTTTTGCAGCACGATCAAACTGTGGATCAAGGCGGTGCCCGACAGCCAGGGCAGTAAGGACGCGTTCTCCACCGGATCCCAAAACCACCAGCCGCCCCAGCCGAGCTCATAATACGCCCAATACGAGCCCAAACCGATGCCCAGGGTCAAAAACGACCACGCCACCAAGCTGACCGGGCGGACCAACCGCGCCCAATCCGCGTCGGCACGCCCCGTCACCAAAGCCGCCACCGCCAAGGCAAACACCACGGAAAAGCCCACGTAGCCCACGTACAGCATGGGCGGATGCAGCGCCAAGGACGGGTCCTGCAGCAGCGGGTTTAGCGATGCCCCCTGCAGCGGTACAGGGTCCAGGCGCAAAAACGGGTTCGAGGTGAAGACAATCAAAGCCACAAAAGCCAAAATCAAGGCCCCCTGCACCCCCATCGTGACTTGCATAAATCGATCCGAGGCCCGCAAACGGCTGACCCACCAGCCAAACAGCGCCAAGATCAAGACCCACAACACCAGCGACCCTTCGTGGTGGCCCCAGGCGGCTGCAATTTTATACAGGAACGGCTTGGCGGTGTGCGAGTTCTCCGCCACCGCGCGCACGGAAAAGTCCGAGGTCACAAACGACCAGATCAGGCCCAAAAAACTCAGGGCCAACACCGCCGTCAAGCCCGTGGCCATCACCCTTTGCCCACGCACCACCGCGCCGGAAGTTGGCGCGAACACCGCCACAGCCTGGCCAAAGCTGAGCACCAACGCCATCATCAGCAAAAAATGAGAAACCTCGGGGATCACCACCAACATCAGGACCCATCCTCATGGTTGGCTTTGCCCGTCGTGGGCAGCACTGAGGTCTCGGCCCCCTCGCCTCGCCACTCGCCCGAAGCCTCAAGCGCCTTTTTCACTTCGCGGGGCATATAGGTTTCATCATGCTTGGCCAGAATGGTTTTGGCCTTGAACAGGCCCTCGGGCGTCAACTGCCCTTCGGCGACCACGCCTTGGCCCTCGCGGAACAGATCCGGCAAGGTGCCCACATACTCTACCGGCACCGTCTGGGCTTGGTCGGTGACCACAAAGCGTACGGCCTGCGGCCCCAATTCCTCGACGCTGCCCATGGCCACCAATCCACCCAGACGCACGGTTTGGCCCGGTGTCGCCTTTTCGGCGATTTCGCTGGGGCCATAAAAAAACACCACGGTGTCGCGCAAAGCACTCAGGGCCAGGCCGACCGCCACAGCAAGCGCCGCCCCCACCACCATGATGATAGTTAGCCGACGGCGGGCTTTGCGTCCTTTGGGCCACAGACTCATGACGCCTTCTCCTTGTCTGGGTTTGTGTTCATATCCGCAAGCTTACTAACCATGGCCTCGACCATAGGACGGCGGGGCGCGTCCAACGGCAAGTCTGGCAGCAACGCCCGGAATGCCTGCTCGGCCTTGGGCATTTGATCGGTTTGAACATAAGAAAGCGCCATGAAAAATCGGGCAGGAATGGAGCGGGGGTCCCGGGCCAAAGCTTCCTCGAAGGCCATGACCGCCCCTGGGTCCACACGGCCGCCCGCAGCCTTCACGCGGGCTTCGCCATAGGCCGCATAACCTGCGCCCAGATCAGGTTGCAAAGTGATGGTCCGGCGGAAGGCCTGCATGGCTTCCTCGGGCCGACCCGTGGCCAAATACAAACGACCCAGATGTTGCCAGCCCTCGGCGTCATCGGGATGGCGCTTGACGATCTCTTCCAGCAGCAGGATATGCTCTTGCGGGCTCAGGCGCGCGGGATCCGCCGCCTGACGCTCGGCTTGGGCCTGAGCAAAAGGTCGCGCCCCCTGCCCTGGTGTGCCCAGCACGGCATAAAGACCCAAAGCCGCCACCGGCAACAGCGCCATAGCCGCGCGCCAAACCACAGGCGCGCCCGCAAAGCCGCGCCACAGCACCAGACCCAGAAGGCCCGCAAAACTTAGAGAAACAACCAGAACACCAAGCAGCATAAAAGCTGCATGGCCAGTTTAGGCGGAAAGGTCAATGCGATCTTCTGTCTCAGATCCATCATCTGATGCCCCTCCCTTGGAGTTTTCAGCGGGTTTAGGGGCTTGGCTGCGGATGCGGCGGCGAATTTGCTCGCCAGCCTGCACGCCACACAGCGCATCAACAAATTCAGACATGGCTTGGCCATAGGCCAGGATTTGCTCCATGTCCTCGCGCTCGTCATCTTTCATCATATCCAAGAGCTGCTCGACATATTCCGTCGATTTTTTCTCCAAATCCGTAGCCACGGCATGCCGCGCAGTGCCAAAGCCCAAATAGGATGAAATGTTATGCAGACCGTGGATCAAACGCGCATAGCCCTTGGCGGCCGTCAAGGCGTCCTCCTGGGGCATGCCGTTCATTTTGGGAATGTGGCTGAAGACACGGGGCAGCAATTGTTTTTTGGTGGTGGGGAACGCCTTGTCAAAGGCCTTGGTGGCGCTTTTGAAGTTTTGCTCCATCATGCCGCCCAGCTGGGCACACATTTTCATAATGCTGACAGACCAGGGCCCTCGGCTTTCCTCGCCAAAGGCGGCTTCGAGGTCGATACTGATGTTGTTGACCTTAGAAATCGCCTTGTTGATGGTATCGACTTCTTGCTTGCCCGCCATAGGGTCAAACTTTTCAATTAAGGACAGCAGCTCTTCGGCCTTGCCCGCGATAAATCCCCCAACGGCAGAAAGCTCGGTTTCGCTGACAAAACTTTCGCTGCGGCCACCGGCCGCCTCTGAGACCACACGGAAAATTTGCGAGGGCCGCGGCATACGACTGACCGCCATACACATGAAATAAAGGCCGGCATCCGAAGACGCCCGAGAGAGATCCTCATAGCGGCGACGCCACAGCTTCACATCGTCATTGTGTCGGATTTCAAAGCTTTCCGGCAAGGTCTTCAGATGACGGCGCATGTACTGGGTCGCTGCCAACAAACCGGCAACAATTTCGGCGGCCTGTGCCATTTCGCCGGAACCAAAAATTTTCTTACGCGCCTTGGCGCCGCCACTCAGTTTTTCCTGCAAAACCTCTGATAAGGAGGTGCTGAGCGCATTGGCGATTTTTTCCAGTGGATGCACCTCAACCTTGGGCAGGTCATTGGCTTCGGGGTCGAACTCTTCTTCCTCGTCCAGTGGCTCTTTGATTTCGCCCTTTTCAATGCCGTCTTGAGTGGCTTCGAAATCGGCGCGAGCGGCTTCAAATTTCTCGGGGGCCAGCTCAGTCTTCAACATCGCCCAAATTTCGTCAAACTCGTTTTTCTTAAGGGGTTGGCCAAACACCGGCTCGTCTTCGGCCACAAATGGCAACAGCCCCTGCAGCAGCATGTGCTCAAGGGCATCTGGTTCGTCATCGCCCAGGCTTTTTTTCAAAAGATCGAGAAGATCGTCATAGGGTAAAGAGGTATCCCCAGCCGCCTGCCCCGCCGAAACCGCTTGGGTCAGCGTTTTCAAAACCTTGTCCGGCAAAACACCAAACAAAGCCTCGAGTTTTTGCATTTTGTCTTGGGCTAACTCCGGCATCACTCCCCACTGTCTGATGGAGAAGCATACCGAAGAGGCGTTAATGTTGACTTGAGAGATCTAGTGTTTCACCCAGCACGCGAATAGAAAATCAGGAAAACCGTATATTCACTGATAAACCGCCCAGGTCCGAGCGAGCAAGTCTGAGGTCCGCCTGATAAGCCTCGGCCAAATCGCGCACGATTGACAATCCCAAGCCTGAGCCCGGCGCGGCCTCATCCAAACGCTCGCCCCGCTTCAGAACCGTTTGGCGCTCGTCTTCGTTTAAACCGGGTCCATCATCGTCAATACCAACCACAATGCCTTCGTCGCATGTTTTGATTGACACCCGCACCTGCGTACGAGCCCATTTCGCTGCGTTGTCCAGCAGATTGCCAAACATCTCCTCCAGGTCATGACGCTCCAGAGGCAACATCAGTTGATCCGGCCCCTCGATGGTGAACTGGATGGTCTTGTCAGCATGAATTTTTCTGAACATCTGACAAAGGCTGTTCAGTGTGGCCTTCACATCGGTTTGCGCGCCCATACCCGTTGAATGGGCCGTAGCCCGCGCCAAGCGTAAGCTGCGCTCGACAAATTGGCTCATGGCAGCCACACGATCTTTGACACGGTCGGCAAACGGCCCTTGCTCTTGGCCCGCCTCGACCGACAGCACGGCCAGAGGTGTTTTCAAGGCATGAGCCAAATCCCCCACCCGCGCCCGCGCCTTTTCCACCACCGATTGGCTATGGTCCAGCAGGGCATTGAGCTCGGCTGCCAAAGCACGCAGCTCTTTTGGATAATGCCGAGTCAAACGGGCTTGATTTCCGGACCGTACGGCGCTGACCTCTTGCTCGATCTGATACAAAGGCCGCAATCCCACCCGCACCTGCAGCACCACGGCCACCACCATAATCCCGCCAAGCGCCACCAGGGCCATGATGATGACCGAGGCAAACCGGCGCACATCTCGGTTCAACGGCCGCCGGTCATAGGCCACCGTCAACACCACGGGCTTTGTCGCCCCCGGCACAGTCAAAGACATCTGCGCCAAGCGCAAAGGCTCGGCCTGGGGACCCGTCGCAGCACCATATACGGTCTCGCCCAAATCATCTTCGCCCAACAGCGGCAAATCCTGATCCCACAGCGACCGTGAGCGCGCCAAAATGATGTCTTTATCCGGATTGTGCTGCGCCACCTGCCAATATTGCCCCGAAAATACCCGGTCAAAGCCCGGGTTCAGCATATCGGCGACTTGTAGGGTCTGCTGCTCGTCCACTTCCACAGCCGAGGCCAAATAGACCACCATCTGACCCAGCTCATCATCAAAGCGTTTCAGACTGGCATTGGCATACAAATTTGAAAGAATGCCCGCGCCCAAGCCCAAGACCACCACCGCCCAAACGGCGGCCAGGGCCACCAAGCGGCCTGTCAATGACAGCGTCATGGGGCGCGCTTTAACCGATAGCCCAGCCCGCGCACCGTTTCGATGCGCTCGGCCCCAATTTTTTTGCGCAACCGTCCGATGAAAACCTCGATGGTGTTGGAATCCAAATCAAAATCTTGATCATAGATATGTTCGGTCAACTCGGTCCGCGACACCACCTCGCCGACATGAACCATCAAATAATGCAGGGTTTTGTACTCATGGGCCGTCAATTTGACGTCTTCATTCCCCAAGCGCACACTTTTTGCCTTGGGATCAATGACCAAGTCTCCATTGACAAACACACTGTCCGCCTTGCCCGCCGCGCGCCGGATCAAGGCGCGCATCCGCGCCAGCAGCTCCTGAGTATGAAACGGCTTGACCAAATAGTCATCGGCCCCCGCATCAAACCCCTTGACCTTCTCACTCCAGCCATCGCGGGCTGTTAAGATCAATACTGGCATGCTGCGCCCCGCCTCGCGCCACTTGCTCAGCACGCTTACACCATCCAAGCGCGGCAAGCCCAGATCCAACACCACCACGTCATAAGGCTCGCTGTCACCCATAAACCAGCCATCCTCGCCGTTGTCGGCGTGATCGACAGCATAGCCCTCATCGCTCAGACTGGATTTTAGATTTCGCGCCAGATCAGCATCATCTTCTACAACCAAGGCCCGCATGATCATTCTCCTCGCACAGACAAAATGCGCCCGGTGCCGGCGTGCACCCGATAGTCAATGCGCCGGCCATCTTGGCTCAGCCACTCAATGCGGTAAACCTCGCGTCGCAATTGCGCATCCAACAACCGCCCCGGCGTGCGCCGCTGTAAGCGCTGAACGATGTCGGCCAGGGGCACAAACTCGCCAGCTTGCACAGCATCACGCGCACGATCTTGTAGTGAATTTTGCATCCCATAGGGTTGGGCCATGCCTTGACCGAAACCAAAGACCACAAGAACCACCGCCAAGGACAGCACACGACACATGGCCTCATCCTGGCGTGGTTCTGCTGAATTTCAAGTGAATGCTGGCGGGTGCTGGGTGTTTTTTTGTAAAGCCCACGCCCCAAGACCCGTCGAATGCCCTGCCGACAAGCGATAAAAAAAGCTGCTGCCAATCAAGGCACAGGGCTCTTGCCCCTCGGCCCAATGCTGGTTTTCCCAATGAAAATGAAACGCCACGGCCCCGGTCGTTGGATCCTCAATCTGGTCTTGCAACAAGCTGCGCGCCATCTCGGCACCGCTGACCTGCCCCTGCGCCAACAGCAAACTGACCTGGGCCACGCCTTCGGGCTGATAACACGAGACCACGGCCTGCCGCAAAGGACCGCGCGTGTATTTTTGCCGATTTCTTAGGACTGATAGAATGGCACAGGCATATTCATAATCTTCGCTCGCCTGCAGCACGTTTAAAAACGCAGCCAATACCTGAATGTCTGAAGTACTCATGGGACGCAATCCATACTTAGGATTTAATTCTGTTATATCAAAACCACGCGCCCGAATCAACTACCTATAGTTGATATTTTATTTTTTCCCGAAAACCGTGCATTCGCTCATAGGGACAGAATTCAGGTCTTATGACAGCCAGACCTGGACCCGACGCTCGCGCCCTGGCTGACCAGACGACCCCCGCTGTGCCACCCCCACCACCAGCGGATAGGGTAGCCCATAGGGAAAATCGCTAGCCATCTCAGCAGCCGTATAGGTCACCGAAGGTCCCGAGGCCAAAAGCGTGCGCTTGGCCGTCTCGCCCTCATAAATCGTCACCTCATAGGCTTCTGTGGTTTCATCCAGCGGCACATCCCCGGCCCAGCTGTCTGCGCGCAGGCGGGCTCTGCGCACCCAGCCCAGATGCATATCTGCGCCTTGCCACCGCGCTTGTACATGGACAGGTGCCAAGGGCTCGGCCGCCACCTGCTGCCAGCGGCTCAGGATCTGCTTGGCTTGACCCGCTTGCGGCGTGGCCTGCCATTCCAATTCCATATCCAATTCGGCAGCGCTGACCTCTGCCGCTTGCTCGGCTGCATCCAAAACCACCACCCGCGCTCCAGCAGGCACCGGCGCGCCCGTCAAGTTCTCACTGCCGCCAAGCCCGCGCAAAAAATGGCTGAGCTCATAGGTCAACGGTGCGACCAATTCAGCGGTTTGAAATTGCACCACTTCCCAGCGTCCGTCCGCACCTTCAATGGCCAGGCGGTTAGCACCATTGAACACGGCCAACGCAGACTCACTGCTCAGCTGCCCACCATACAGCTTAACCCGCACCTGGTTGCCCCGATCCCAACGGCCAATGGGTCCGGGATAAAAATCCCACTCCGTTTCGCCCATAATGGCGTTTTGTCGCAACACGGCCCGCGGCGTTTTTGCCAAGCCCGCCGGCGCGGCCGACACCGTCATTTCGGAAAAGGGCCTGACAAAGCCCGCGACCTTGGGCTGACCTTCGGTGGGCAAACCGTCCAAAACTGGCAGATCCAAAACCGAGACCACCGGCTGGGGCGTGCCCGTGGCTTGGCGCACACTGAACACCGGCAGCACAGATCCCGCCTGCACCGGCACTGCCCCCACGGGCCGCATCTGCACCCCTAGCGTCCGGCCCACCATCAGACGTTCTACCAGATAGAGCCCCTCGGCTTTGGGCGGCACAGCCAACCGCACCGTATCCCCAACCTCTAGCGCCAAATGCCTCAGCGGCAATCGCAGCTGCACCCGTTCAGCGCCCCAAGTCATACGCGCCATTATCTTTTGGGCCATTTGCTCGGTCTCGATGCGGTCCGCCACCACGGGCAACGCCACCTCGACAATCTCATCACCCGCGCCCACTTCTACCACCAAGGGCTGGAAATCATTCAAGACATCGGCAGTCTGCACCCGCAGCTTGGGGGTTACCGCCGGCTCCCGCCTCACCTGCAGGCGTGGCCCATCGGCTGGCAAAACCAGCATATCATCATCCAGCGTCAACAATGGCTGCGGTGCCGGATGACGAAAGACCAAGGTGCCCGCTTGCTCGCTCATCACCACATTGTGGGCGGCACACAGATGTTCCAACATATCCCGCGCCGACAAAGTGCGATCGCGTACCAAACCCTTAACCAGACCGCGCACCCCCGCGACATCAAAATCACTCACCCCGCACTGCCCCAGAAGATCGGTGATGACATCCGCCAGGGGCACCGCCTCGGCCCGACCATTGAGCCAATGCCCTACAGACCAAGCGGGCGCATCCGCCCACACCCCACCATAGGCTGGAAAGGCTGGATAGGGCCGCGCATCCCATGCCCACGCCGCCGGGCCATCCGCCGTCAACATACGCCCGACGTAGACCGTGGCCTCAGGGTTCAGCTGATCATCGGCAAAGGCCGTCAGCATGGCCTCCAGCCCCACCCGTTGCGTCACAGCATCACGAACGCCGGTGGAAAAGGGTGGCACAGCGCTTTCGGCGCTTTTGGCATCAACAAACAGATTGGGCGCGTTTGGCCCTTTATCGATGGCGGGCACCCCGAACTCGACAATGCGCACCGGCTTGCCCCCGGGCTGCCAAGCGGTGGGGCTGGCGCTTTCCACACCCCCCGGTCGATTGTAATGGGCATTTTGCCACCAAGCGGTCAGGTCCTTGGGCCGAAACACCCAAGGCTTGCCATGCGCTCCATCGGTGATGGCTGTACGCAATTGGCCGTAGCGATCAGCCTCCGAAGCATAATACCACTCATAGCCCTCACCGGCCCGCATCCGCCCAGCCAAATAGCCATGATCCGCCACGTCATCGGCCAGGTCGGCATCCAAATGATCATGCCCATCCCGCCAATCTGATAAGGGCGGATACCAGTCAATGCCCACGCTGCTGATGGCGCTGTCCGCCCACAACGGATCCAGATGAAAATACACATCTCCGCTGCCATCTGCGGGCTGATGACCAAAATACTCGGCCCAATCCGCCGCATAGGTGACCTCGGGTCCTGCGCCCAACAGGGCGCGCACCTCAGCAGCCAGGTCTTGCAACGCCGCCACAGCGGGATAGACATCCGCTCCACTGCGCAAGGTGGTCAGGCCTCGCAACTCCGAGCCGATGATGAACACATCTACGCCGCCGGCCATGGCCGCGAGCTGGGCATGATGCAACACACATCGCCTAAACGACCACTCCGCCGGCCCACTGTAGGTCGTGGTGCCAGCACCTGCCATGAAATGTGCGGCCTCTGCAGCGCCAAAAAAACTCTCAACCTCACTCTGAAGGGCGCTGGTTTTGTCCGGACTGCCCGCTTCACCAGGTGCCGGATGACACGTTATACGACCCCGCCACGGATAGGCTGCCTGTTCCGCGCCCCCGTAAGGATCCGGCAAGCCATTGCCAGGGGGAATGTCCATCATCAGAAAGGGATACAGCCCAACCTTGTATCCTCGGGCCTTCAGGGCTGCGATGGCTTGCAACACAGTCTGATCCGATGGTGTGCCCCCAAAGGCAGGACTGCCCCCCACCTGTGAGACCTCATGTGCCCCTGCCCGCGACACGCTATTGACCTGCCAGCTCAGGGGTGTGGTGGTTTTGTCGGCTTGCTCGACGCCCGGTTTGATCTCACAAGCGCCCAGTCGCAGATCCGTGCCAAACCAACTGACCACCAGAAATACGGTTTCCAGATTGGGAAAAGCCGCTTGCAACTGATCCAGCGCCACTTCGAAATCAGACGGCCCCTGCCCCGCATACAGGTTTTCGCCCTGCACCCGCCCGGGCCCCAACTGCCGCGAAACCCCTTCGGTGGCATAAACAAATTCACCAGCCCCGGGAATCAGATTGATCGCCTTCAGCTGCGTGTTCAGATCCCGCTCGGGCACCAGGGGTGTCGGCTTGCGCACCACCTCAAAGGCCAATTGCGGCAAGCGATTGCCGAAGGGGCCCAGTGGAAAATCTTCAAACACCACATAGGCCACACCCTTGTAACTCGGCACCTGGCCGCTACCCTCGATGGCTTCGATGGTGGCGTCAGGCATTTGGTCGTCGGTGCCTTTGTAAACTTTGACCGCCAAGCCCTCGGTATCCAGCACACGCCCATCGGCCCAAATGCGGGCCACACTGTCGATTTCGCCTTCACAGATCGCCACGGCAAAACTCAGGCTATAGCTATAGTCCTCGACCTTGGTGCTGCTTTTGCCCGAGCCCACACGCCGCGTGTCCGAAGTTTCTTTGAAACGCGCCGCCCAAATCACCTGGCCCGACACCCGCGCCCGCCCGTAAACATTGGGGATGGGTGCGCCTTCGCGGGCGGACAGCACCTGCAAATGCGACAGTCGCGGCCCCTGACGTGTGGGCGCAAACACGGACGCCAAGGCCCCGTCCACCCGCGCGCCCACGGTCGCGCCGACCAACCCGCCAAGCGCCGAGCCGGAAACGCTGGCCCCCAATATGCCCAAACCACCGGGCAACAGGCTGCCGCCCACGGCGGCCCCCGTTGCGCCCAAAATCAATTGTGCCATGATCGGTCCTTATTGTGATTGTGCCGCCAGCGACGGAAATTCAAAGCTGGCCACCAAACGCTTGTGCCACCATGGGCTTAGCCAACTTTCCACAGCCGCCCGCCCCCAATAGGCATGGGTCACTTTCCACTGATGGCGACGGCGCCCCGTGACCAGGCCCAAATGCTTCACCCGCGCCCCCGGCGTCATGCGAAAGGCCAAAACCCGCCCCAATTCAATTTCTTGTCCCCGACTGACAAAGTGCCGCCGCAAGCCACACAACAGAGGCTCGGCAGGGGTGGTCTCGTCCCATCGGGGGCTGTAGCGCGGCACCACCCAGGGCTCGTCGCCTTCGATGCTGCGCCACACGCCCCGCACAAGGCCCAAACAATCACAGCCCACACCTTTGATGCTGGCCTGATGCACATAGGGCGTGCCCACCCAGGCCAAGGCCTCGGCAGCAATGCGTTCGCGATCCACAGTCATCAGGCGCTCTGCGAGCCCCCGTCATTGTGCTCGCCCGCCCGCGGGGCTGACAGGATAAAATCATCGCCGGGCATATGGGGAAACCCACGGAAATTCTGAATGTTGTTGAATTTGTCCCTACAGGTTTTCAGGCACTTGTCGCAGCCCGCTATGATTTCAAAGCCATCGCCCAGCTGGACGCTTTCATCCGGCTCGGAGTGCACATGCACCTCGTGGACGCCATCGCGTACCCGATGCACACTGACGACGTGGTCTTGACCAACATTATCACCCGTGCCCCAGGTTAACGTGCCCCGGTCAAACCAGCCTGCGGCAAAGGCCGCCAAACCGCTGACCACAAAATGCCGAGGGCCCAGTATGGCCGTCACCGTACCCGAAGCCGACAGCGCTTCATCCGCCAAGTCCACGCCACAACGCCCATCACCCAATGTGGCATCACAGTCCCGCCCATAAACGCGCCCCATGGGTTTGGCCAAAGCCGCCATGGGCCCCTCGAGCTCGGCAACAAAGCGACCGTCATCCTCGTTTAGCTTAGCAAGGGTTTGGGTGTGCAGATGCACGCGATCGGCAGGCGCTTGCCAATCCACCACCCATTCTTGAACTTCGGCCCCCAAATACAAACCGTTGCGCAAATCCTCAGCACTCAAGCCCTCGTCCTGCACCGCCCCCTGCACAGCCCCCAGCCCTGCGGCCAAACCCAATTCGCTCTCCAGTTCACCGGCTTGCAACCCTGTGTTGGCCTTGCAGGTGACCCCCTCGATGGTCAGGTCCTGATCGTGATCCGTAAAGCCCATGACCACACCATCACGGCGGGTGATCAGCCAGCACCGACACAGGCTGGTCGCACCACTTTCAAGTTTGGCCTTTAAGCCACTGGGTATCTGGCGCATCTCAACCTCGGATTTCTTGAAGGGGAATGGAGACAAACCGGCCACTCGAAAACGCCTCGATAGCCGCATCCAAATGGGGCGTGTCAAAGCGCACGGGCGTGTCAAAGCCAAACCCCGCCGTCACCGCCAGCCCCGCCCCCGGCGCGGCATCAAAGGTGATGACACCCGTCGTGGTGTCGACAGCATAATCCGCCGCATCGGCCGTCACGCCATCAACCGCCACCTGCACCGTGCCCGCCACGGGCTTGGTGATGGCGCGCGCCACACTGCCCGCTCCATCACCATAGGTCTTTTGCAGCTGAAAAGTCGTAGTGCTGCCGTCACCAGTGCCCAAACTTTGGTCTGTGGCCGCTACCGTGCCCGACGGCATACAGCTTTGGTGATCCGCAGGGTCGCGAAAGCGAAAACCGTGCATTTGCCCCGATCGCGCCTCGAAGAACGCGATAACCGTGTGCAAATCGTCCAAAGTCTTCAACCCCACCCCAACATTATACCGCCGCAAGCCCTGCGCCAGGCGCACATTGCGCACTTCATAGCCAGACGACAGCCGCACAATTTCGGTCTCGCGCACGGGCCCACCCGACGACCCAAAGCCAATGGCCACCGGAAAGCGAATATCATGAAACGCCATCTCCACGCCCCCCACTACAGACTGCGTTGCCCCAGGCGCGTGGCCCGGGCCAAACTGGCAGCGATTTGTTGCTCGGACCGCACAAGCCCTTGAGCATCCGTGCCCGGCGGCAGGTGCAAATTCACCACAATCGGCCCCGCCGATGGGGTCTGGGCTTGAACCTCACCCGTGCCATGGGGCACGAACAGCTCCGGCCCGCGTTCCCCCACCAAATAGGCTCCACCCGCCGTCACCGGGCCACCACCCGCACGCGCGCCTGAAAAAATCGGCAGATTGCCCAGACCTTGCTCAAACACCTTGGTCAAAGGCCCGCTGACATAGCGCTCGATGGCCACCTGCGACAGGCTGCGCACCACAGACGCCGCCATATCTCGGAAACTCAGCTCCCCGTCCTTGGCCGCTCGTGCCAGGGTGCTGGAAATGCTTTTGCCCGTACGCTCAAAGGCGCGCTGCAACGACTCCGCCGCCTCCCGCCCCGGGCCTTCGGCCAATTGGCGCAGCGCCTCAGCATCGCTCTGAAGATCAAGCCCTAACCCTCGATTTTCACCATCATAATTCGACTCTGTCATCACGTCTCATCCGGAAATTTTTGCATTAAACCCTCAAGATCACCGCGCGTCAGCACCGGACTCACCTCTGACCCAACCAGGGCTTGCCACTCGCGCACACTCAGGGCCCAAAAGGCCTGCGGCGACAGCCCCAAGCGCCAACAGGCCAGCCGCAAAGCGGCACGCCACTGCTCGCCATCCTGGTGTTGGCTCAAGACGCGGCCTCAAACGCAGCCACAAGTGCTGCCGCCGCCTCTTTCAAGGTCATATTGGGCAGGGTCCCCTCAGGTGCCCGGCCGCCCCCACGCAACACGGCCCCGACCATGGCCTGGACCTCTTGCGCCGATAGGGTTTGGAAGCGAGCTCCCAAGGCCTCAGTGCCCGAAACACCCAGCAAACCTTCGATCTCGGCCAAGGCCCCCAGGGTCAGGCAAACCACATGGACCTCATTGCCCAACCGTACGGCCACTTCGCCACGGGCTGTGTTCACAGCTTGCGGTCCCATCAGTCGGCCACGAAGCTCAGTTGCCCTGCCGCAACCAAGGTCATGGCAAAGGTGGCCTCGCCATCAAAATCCCCAGCATAATCCAGATTGCTGACCTGAAAGGGGCCCGTGATCACACCAAAATCCGGAAGGGTCAGGGAAAAATTTGGTGCCGTGCCCTCGAAAAAGGCCGTGCGCACCAAGGCATCTGACGCCGCATCCCGAAAGATCCCCGCCCCCGTCACCGTGGCTGACTTCACGCCCGCCCCCGCCAACAGCTCGCGCCAAGCCCCGCTCGAGTCTGAATCTGTCGCGTCCACCGTTTTGGCATTCAACGAAATCGTTCGTGCCCGCAGCCCGGCCACACTGACATAGCCGCTGCCATCATATATTTTCACCAGGACATCCCGTCCCTTTTGCGCACTCATCTTCAGGCCTCGCTTTCTTGTTCCGTGACAATTCTGATCCGCATCACACCCTGCTGCGAGCGGCCATCCCGCCCGCGAAAACAATCGCGATACCGCACCTGCTGGTTGATCACCGTGGCACCGCTAACCAGCAAACTGCTGGTTTCAATAACTGCCGCCATAGCGGCCTGGGCGGCGCGCACCTCGGCAGCGCCTTGGTACTTCGACAGCAACCTCAAGGTAAAAATGTGCTCTTCCAGGCCGCCGCCATCGGCAGGCACGGGGCGACTTTCCGCCGCTTCCACCACCACCAGGGGCGTGATCACTTCACGCGGCGGCACATCATAAATGCGCGCGGGATCCCCCAAGGCCGCCTTGACGTCGGCATCTGATCGCAAAACCGCCACCAAGGCCGCCTGCACGTCATAGACAACACCGCTCATTGGGCCGCTCCCTGACATGACAAGCGCAGATAGCGATTGCTGAGGTCCACAGGCGTGACCGCTTGGATATATAGATCCTGCCCCGCCAGACGCACCCGCCACCCCGGGGCCACATCGGCACGATGACGAATGGTGATCTCATATTGCGTTTGGCTGAGGTCGCGGCCCGTGTTCGTGATCGTCTGCGGTGCCGTGGGCTCAACCGCGGCCCACACAAAACCCATACTGGTCAGGCTCAGACTGCGGCCGCCGGCGGCGTCTTCAACCTCGACCGGAGCCATCAGCTGCACACGATGCTTCAACTGGCCAATCATAGCCGCACCTGCCGAAAGGGCGCGATCAGCATCTCGACATCGACATCCAGACCTGGTGCCTTTTCGTCCCCGCGATGCTCATAGGCCGCTGCCAACAGACGCAACAACGCCTGACGCAAAGGCGCGGGCACATCCTCCGGCTCCACCCCGAACCCAGCGGTGTAATCGAGCTCAATGCCACCTTTCAGGCGTTGCGGAGCAGGCAAACCCGAGCCCGAGACCGCAAACACCGCCCCATTCAGCCCCGTCAGCACCAGATACGCATCAGATCCAACAATCGTTTCGGCATTGGATGTGTCTTTGTACCGCAAAGCACTGACTGCGCCCAAAGGCTGCAGACTGGGGCTCAACATGCGCGGATCGCGCCCCAAACCATCAAAACGCTCGCGCACCTGGCGATGAATCAAAGCCAGCCCCAAACGCGCCTCCAAATGCTGGCGCACCTGCACGATCATCTCGGTGATCAGACTGTCGTCATCGCTGTGGTCCACCCGCAGATGGGCCTTGGCCTCGGACAGGCTCAGGGGCTCTGTCGCCGGCGGGCTCAGTTCCGTCATGCTCATGATCTTGCCTTTTGGATAATGGAAAAAGGGCTCCCCCAGCCCCATACCAGGGGAGCCCACACACGCCCCCGCTTAGGACGCTGCGAACTTCAACAGCTTGATGGCGTCAAAGTTCTGCACACCCCCGCCCACACGCTTGGTGGTGTAGAACAGCACATAGGGCTTGGCCGCATAGGGATCGCGCAAGATGCGAATGCCCGCACGATCAACAATCAGATAGCCCTGCTGGAAATCACCAAAGGCGATCGAGAAGCTATCGCTGTCGATATCCGGCATCTCCTCGATCTCGGTCACGGGATAGCCCAACAAGGTGGACGGCGACCCCGCATTCAAACCCGGCTGCCAGATGTAATTGTCATTGGCATCTTTGAACTTCCGCACCACCGAAGCCGTGCGCCGGTTCATCACAAAGCGCGCATTGGGTCGGAACTGGGCCTTGGGCGCAAAGATCAAATCAATCAAGGCATCCGCCGGATCACTGCTGGCAAAGGCCCCATCAGCGCCCGTGGCGATATAGCCAATTTTATCCCAAGCGTGCGAGGCCTCGGCCACCGTTGTGTAGCTCAGAAAGCCCTTTGGCTTGTTGGTGCCATTCCCGGAAACGAAGGCCGCCGTTTCTTGTGCCGCAAAGGTCTGGCGCAGCTCATCGGCCAGCCATTCATCAATGTTGACAAAGGCGTCATCAATAATGGTCGGCGTCGCCGCCGGCATGGCGTAAAGCTCAGCGGTTGGAAACTCGATCATGCTCAGGGTCGGGCTGTCGGTGGTGGTGCGGCTATCGGTTTCCGCCACCCAACCATAGGTCATGCCCCCCAGGCTCACCGGTTTTTTGTAAGTGGTGGTGCCCACCTGGCGCACACTGGCAATCTCACGCATGGGCGAAATTTCTTTCAGGCGCATGTCGATCAAACGTTCAGTTTCAGAAGGCACCACATACCCACCATCCGGATCAGACCCCGCCGACAGGGCCTTTTGCTCGAAATGCCCCAGGCCGCTGATATCGCCCTTGCGCAAATACTGGTCCCATGCGGCTTTGTGCTCGCTGGGCATATCCGCCCAAGCGGACTTGCCCTCCAATTGGGGGCGGCTGTTGTCGCGATGCATGCGGTCCAGGCGGGATTTGGTCTCGGTGACGGCACTGTCGATACGTGAAAGTTTTTCTTCCAACAGCGGATCGACACGACCCGTGTTCTCGAGGTTGCGCAGACGGGCTTCATTTTCCGCCTTAAAGGCCTCGAAAGCCGCCATCATTTCATGCATAGCGGCACGCTGCCCCGCAGAGGCGGCAGCGGTTTTCTTTTCCATACTCATTGTTCAGGATCTCCCTAGTTTTGATGCGCCCACTGCGCGGTCTGTGCGGCCAGCTGATCGCTTGCCACCTCGCCACCGAACCGCGACACGCGGGCCTGCGGCAGCATGGGAAAGGTCACCAACGACACCTCCCACAACTCCAATTTCGTCAAATACCGAAGCCGCCGGGTGTCATCCTGGCGACTGCCGTGCACCCGATAGCCAATGGACAACCCATCCAAGGCCCCCGCCTGCACCAAGCGCGCGGCCAACCGCCCACGGCTCGTGTCCGTAAAGACCCGCCCCACGACATAAAGGCCGTGATGATCTTCATAGATATCGGTCCAGACGCCAATGGGCTCGTCAGGCTCGTGCTGGTACAGCATTTTCACGCCCCCAGCGCCCACCAGCGCCACACTGTCGCGAAAGGCCCCGGCCACCACGACGTCATCATTCAAATCCCTCAGCCCAAATACCGAGGCATAGCCCTCGACCACCAGGCCAGACCGCAACTCATCCATAGATTTTGTCTCTTGTGATTATCAGGCCTCAGCGGGCCTCTAGCTTTCGTTCAATCCGCGCCAAGCTTTCGCGCGCTTGGCGGGCTTGTTCCTCAAGACGCGCCAGGCGCTCGGCTACCAAATGCTGGGACGCCACTTGCGCCTCCAGACCCTCCAGCCGCGCCCCGGCTCGGCCCGCCCAAATCAAGGCGCTGGCGGTCTGAATGGCCATGGCAAACAACAGCGCCAAAGACACCTGCCGACTGATACGCCAGGTGATCTGTGGGGATTGGGTCAACATCATGACGCCCCGTCACCCGCGTCCAAACCGGCCATCCGGCGACGTTCCTCGTCGCTCAGAAAAGTTGCTGCCGCCAAGCGCGCCCACAGGGCCTCGCGTTCTGCTGACAACGCCGTGACCTCATCCAGATCACAATGCACACTCAGGCCCGAAAACCGCGTGCCCAACCAAGCCGTCAGCATGCGCGCGGTTTTCTCGGCCAAGGGCACAGCCGTTTGCCGCCAAAAGGCCACCTGAGCCTCGCGGAAATTGGCATAGGTGTTGTCGCCCGGAATGCCCAACAGCATGGGCGGCACGCCAAAGGCCAAGGCGATCTCACGCGCCGCGGAATTCTTGGCCTGCATAAAATCCATGTCGGATGGGCTCATGGACATGGGTTTCCAATCCAACCCCCCATCCAGCAACACCGGCCGGCCCGCGTTCTGGGGTCCCGTGTGCGCGTCCTGAAGCTCGGACTTCAAGCGATCAAATTGCTCGGCGGTCAGGTGCTCAGCCCCCTCACGCCCACTGTAGACCAAAGCCCCTGATGGCCGCGCCGCATTATCAAGCAAGGCCTTGTTCCACGCGCCGGATGCATTGTGGATATCAATGGCAAAGGCTGCGGCCTCAAGGGGGGAAAAACCATAATGATCATGGGCGGGGTGAAACAGCTTCAGGTGCAACACCGGCAAAAACCCATCCCCATCCCGGGTCAATTTGATGGACCGCCCCCCGACACTGTACTCATAGCCCTGCGGCCAACCTTGCGCCCCGGGAATGACCTTCATCCGGTCGGGCCGCAACACATAAAGCTCGCCGTGCCCATCCCCCAAATCCGAATATTCCAAATAGGCATTGCCCGCCGTTTGCAAAAACCCATACGCGGCCTCGAAATAATCGCGGCCGCCTTGCTCGGGGTTGGGGCGGGCCAACAGCTGGGCCACCGGGTGCTGATCGTCCCGGCGTTTGTTGATGCGCACCTCCAGCGGAATGCTGGCGGCGGCCTCCGCGACCATGCGAATACACCGATAGGCAATGGCATTTTTCGCAAACCCCTCGCGCGCCAAAGCCTCGTAGTCCCGCGGCGTCCACACGGGCCGCCCCACACTGTGCACCGAGACCAGAGCCTGGCTTTGGCTTTTCTGCTCGGCCAGTCCACGCCCGCCCGGCTTCACCCGATTGATGACCGTCTGCCAAAAGGCCATGTCGCCCTCCCCTTCATTTTCATCATCTCTACAAAACGCGCAGGCGCGGTTGTCCGCCACCGGCCAGCATCAAATGGCTGACCGCCCACACCAAGGCATCCACCCGATCCGGGCTCTGGGCACCTTGGCCAAAATCCAGCATCTCTTGCTCCAGGTGCGGGAATTGTCCCGTATGCTTGACGCGCCCTTGCTCGTACAAAGCGGCCACCGGCTCGGCACGTGCCCGCTTGCTCAGGCGGGCATGCACCAAGGTCACGGGCACCTCTGCCCCCTCCAGCTGCAACAAGGTCCGCACCATCTCGCCGCCTTGGTTCCCCTCAGCCACAATCTCTGCCTGCCACCGCCGCGCACACGCCACGGCCGCCCGCGCCCAGGCCTGGGGCGTTTGCCCCTGCACGGTTGCATCTTCCAACACATAGGCCCGATCGCCACAGCGCCCCACGGCCACCAAACCACAGGCATCGGCGTCTCGGCCCACACTGGCGGGCGGGTCCACCGCCACCACACGGCGATCAAACCGTTCGGGCGGTGCGGTGTGCACCCCATGCAGATGCGTCACGGTCCAGACCCCCGCGTCATGATCCTCAACCACCAGGCCCTCAAGCTCTTGCTGGGCCAAGCGGGTGCCGCCATACATCGCCTGCAAAGTTGTCATAAATTCAGGGGCCAAATTGTGGGCATTGGCCGCCGTGGGGGCATGCGTCATGACCACATCTGGCCGCGCCATTAACCGCTTCACCGCTGCCGTTGCCTTGGGCGTTGTCGTCACCACCCCCCGTGGGGCTGCGCCCAATCGCAAGGCAAATTCCAACATGTTCAGCGTCTCATCCGCCAAACGCCAGGCCGCAAACTCATCACACCACGACAAATCAAACTGTGGGCCGCGCAGGCTTTCGGGGTCTTCTGCCGAGAAGGCAAAGGCCTCCGCCCCGTTGGGCCAAACCAACCGCCGCCGAGAAGGCTCGTACCGGGGCCGCCAGCCTGGCATGGCCGTGGCCAGCAATCCCGATGGTCCCTCAATCATCACTTCACGGGCATCGTTCAGTGTGGGGGCCACCAAAGCCACATGCCCGGCCCGTTCGGCTTCCACCTCGGCGCGCACCCATTCAGCCCCGGCGCGGGTCTTGCCTGCCCCTCGCCCCCCCATAAACAGCCAATGCCGCCAAGGGCCCTCAGGGGCTATCTGATCCAGGCGGGCCCAAAAGGCCCAATTCGTCATCAGAACCGTCACCTGCTCCGGGCTCAGACTCTGCAGAAGCGCTCTTTGCTGAGATTTCGGCACGCAGGCGAGCCAAGCGGCGCTCCAGCTCGGCTCGCAAGCGGGCATGTTCCGCACGGGCGTCTTCCTCCATATCTTGCTCCTTTTGCTGTGATCGGATCCAGTCTTCAAGCGCCACCACGGCCTTGCTTAAACTGACCAAGGCCCGCGCATGCGCCGCGATATCACTGGGATCATCCCCTGGGTCTTGTGCGGCCAGCTTGTTCAGGCGGGCTTGTGTCGGCTTCAGCCAAGACATCCCCTCATCGCCCCCGGATTTGGCCGGGCCGCTTTCCGTTTCCCTTTTTTCGGACATGCCCCATCATAGGGTCGCGCCATCCCCACAGGATTTCTTTTTGGCTTTTTCTCTTAATCTATTGATTTAAATAATATAATCAGACCAAATCACGAGCATAAAGCCCCGCTAATCCCCGCCACGCTCGACATCAAACCAAGGCGCCAGACAATTCAGCAGGTCATCCTCGTGGACATCCGCTTCGCTGACCACCAGACCCTGCACCGACACCCCCGCCGTATGCACGGTGTTGGGGTCCCCTGAAACCAGGGGATGCCACCAGGCCAAGTCTCGTCCTTCCGCCAATCGGCGATAGGCACACGATTTCGGTAACCAGCCATATTGGGTCACGGTCTCGGGCGTCAGTTGGATACAATCCGGCACCTGGGCCTTGCGGTTGGCATAATCTGTACAGCGGCACGTCTGGGTATCCAACAGCTTACAGACCATCGCGGTCGCCATCACCTCGCCCGTGTCTTCATCCTCGGCCTTGACCAGACAGCACAACCCACAGCCATCGCACAAGGCCTCCCACTCGGCTTGGTGCAAATCCGACAAGGCGAACCGCTGCCAAAACCGGTCTCGCAAATGGGTTTTCTTCTCAGTGGCCATATGTAATAGCTTACGTCTTTCGCGTCACAAGGGAATCGTCTGTGCCTCAGCCTTTCCGAGCCGACCTAGAACAACGCACCGACCGCCGTCAGCACAAGCGCCGCTGGATTATTCGGGCGCTGGTGCTCACCGTCTTGGCGATCGCGTTGTCTGCAGGAGTGTACCTGTGGCGCACCCTGTTTGTCGATATGCCGCCCCTGCCCAACCGCGAAGCCTTGTGGAGCATCAATCGCCCCGCTGGCTACACCTTTCTTGACAGCAAGGGCCAAGTCATCGCCACCCGTGGGCCGAAACACGGCCGCCGCACCCAGGTCCAGACCCTGCCCAGACATGTCACCGGTGCCTTTTTGGCCATGGAGGATGTGCGCTTTTACGAACACAACGGCATCGACCCCAAAGCCATCAGCCGCGCGTTCACCGCCAACCTCAAGGCCGGACACACCGTCCAGGGTGGCTCGACCCTTACCCAGCAGCTGGTGAAAAATCTGATCTTAACCCCCGAGCGCTCCTTGAAACGTAAAATCCAAGAAGCCTGGCTGGCGCTGAAAATTGAACGCATGCTCAGCAAGGATGAAATCCTCGAGCTTTACCTCAATCGCATTTACCTCGGCGAAGGCACCTATGGCATCGAGGCCGCCGCCCGTACCTATTTTAACAAACTGCCCACTGACCTCAGCGTGGCCGAAGCGGCCCTGCTGGCGGCCTTGCCCAAGGCCCCCAGCCGCTATGACCCCACGGATAACATCTCAGACAGCCGCCGGCGCACGCGTCTGGTGCTGAAAAAAATGTTGGAGTCCAACGTCATCGGCCCCCAAGACTACATCGCCGCTCTCAGAAACCCGCCCAAACCTGTGAAAAACAAAGGTGAAGGCGAGCTTGGCTATATCCTCGATATGGCCACCGCCAAGGCCCAAGAACTGGTGGGCACCGACCACCCCGACCTGATGATCCGCCTGACGCTGGATCAAGACATCCAAGCCGTCGCCGTGCAAAGTCTGCAAACGCACCTCGAGCGCAAAGCCAAATCCGCCAAAGCCGAACAGGGCGGCGTGGTGGTCTTGGACAAAACCGGGGCCGTGCGCGCACTCGTGGGCGGCAAATCTTACGCCGACAGTCAGTTTAACCGCGCGGCGCAGGCCCAGCGTCAGCCAGGATCAACGTTCAAGGTGTTTGTCTATGCCGCAGCCCTTGAGCTGGGGGTTCACCCCGATGACTTCCGCCAAGACACCCCCATCACCATTGCCGGCTGGTCTCCACGCAATTTTGATGGCCAATACGTAGGCCCCGTCAGCGTGCGCGAAGCCCTGGCCAAGTCCCTGAACACGGTCGCCGTGCGCCTAGGACAAGAGGTCGGGCCGCCAAAAATCATTTCTATGGCCCGGCGCTTTGGTATTCGTTCGCAGCTCGACCCAAACCTCTCCCTGGCCCTGGGCACGTCCGAGGTGAACCTGCTGGAACTCACCGGCGCTTTCACCGTCTTTCAAAATGATGGGCGTTTGCGCCAACCCCATTTCATCCAATCGATCGAAACGGCGGGTCGTGAAATTCTGTATCGTCACCCGGATCTCGAGGGCCGCCAAGTTTACGACACCATGTTGTCGCGCCGCATGGTCGATATGCTGACCGAGGTTGTCAGCCGCGGCACCGCCCAACGCGCCAAGCTGAAAAACCAAGATGTCGCCGGCAAAACGGGGACCTCACAAGGCTATCGCGACGCCTGGTTTGTTGGCTTCACGCCTCTTTACACCACCGGCGTTTGGGTCGGGAACGACGACTTCACCCCCATGCACAAGGTGGTGGGTGGCGCCTTACCCACAGAAATTTGGCACGGCGTGATGTCCAAATTGCACGGCGAACGGGCTGCCAGCAGTTTCAGCAAACCGGACCTAACACCCCAAGAGGAAGATGCAGAAAAAACATTGGTTTTCTATCGCGATCTGACCCTGCAATTGATGTCAGAGGCTGCAGCCCTGGAGGCCGAAATGGCGCCCCCGGCCCCGCCACGTGCCAATGTGGCCCCACAAGCGCCCGAGCCCCCACCGGCTCCCTCCGCACAGCGTTAACAAATGAAACGCTTCGTTAACGAACTCAGCCCATCGTTAACCCGTGTTCATGATTCGCGGAGGGCATGGCTTTCCGCATAACTAGCAGAGGATAGGTCCCATGATCAGAACGATCGCAACGGTAGCATTGGCTTCAAGCTTATTGACACCGGTTGCTTTTGCACAAACGCAAATCGACCAAAACGCCGTGCGCCTTGGCCAAAGTGTCATGCGCATCTACACCCCCACGCCCGAGAAATGCGCCAAGGTCTGTGACGGGTTTTCCAACTGCCGGTCCTGGAGCTATATTGATAAAGCCATCAATGGTGGCGAAATGGGCCTGTGCGTGATGAAGCCGGATGTCACCACCCCCATCCCCACGCAGTGCTGCGACACAGGCATCGCTGAAAAGGCCATGCCCAAGCCGCCCCCAGCGCCCGAGCCCGAGATGACACCCGCTCCAGAGGCAGCGCCCGCCGATAGCGACCCGTATGCGGATCTGCCACCCGCGCCGCCACCACCAGCCCCTGAGCCCACGCCGGAAGACGTGACCCCGGCCGAGGCTGTTGCTGAGGTTCCCGCTGCTGATGCCGCCGAAGATGCGGCCACCGCAACACCCCCCGCGAGTGTGCCGGCCCAAGACACAGCGCCACCACAGGAAATTCCGCCAGCTGACGCGACTATGGATGCGGCCATGGCCCCTGCCCCCGCAGCTGCACCAGACGCCTCAGCACCCGCCGAAATTCCACCGGCTGCCGCCAGCAATGATGCCGCAGCCGCCCCGCTGAATATGGGTGATGAGGCCGGCAGCGAACCAGCGCCAACGGATCCCTACGCAGACTTGCCACCGGCACCCACGGGCCCCGTGACCACGGATCCCTCGCAAGTGGAATCCGACATCAAGTGGTCGTTCCCTCAGCAGCAGGCCCAAGGCCAATAAGCACCTAAGGGGGTCAGCGCGATGTCACAGCTGTTCAGAGCTCTGGTGGACCTGACCCCATCTTCCCCGCCCGATGCGCGGCGCCAAGCCATGCGTCAGGCGACCGATCTGTTTACCCCTACGCCTATGCGCTGGGATGACAGTTTTCCGGACCTAGCCCAGCGCATGATCACACGGGCCGAGGGCACTTGTTCCCAGGTTCTGTTCGGCAGCCATATTCAGATCTTTAGTTCCGAGGACCTTGAAGAATTCAAGCGCTACGCTGACATCCTCAATCGAGAAATTTCCATCCAATCCGACCAAAATATCGCTATCAACAGCGCCAAAATGGACTTCGCGGTGATGTTGGAGCTGCGCCTGCGGGCCCGCACCGTGCAAAAGAACCCAGGCCTAAGCCCCATTCGGGTCGAAGATGCCCTCGAACATGCCAAGGCCTCGTGCCTGAGCTGTGATATCAACTACCCCGAAGACTGGCCCGAAGCCCAACAGGCGGTCAAAGACCGTCTTGAGTCCGGCCTGCTGTCCGCATTTTTCCTGCCCAAATTGTGGCGGGATGGTCAGACCAGCATTTTTTATGCCGCCTTTTGCCACCTGACCGAGCTTGACTACCCACAAGCGGTCAAGCTTTTGATGTCACAGGACAAAACCGGGTTAGCGATCGCATGTCGCGCGTCAAAGTTCGATGTCTCTTTGTTCAAGCTGTTGGCCTCTCTGAACGGTCCCAGCCCCGCTATCGACACGCTTGCGGACCTCTATCCCCGTTTGCCAGTGGATCTGGCCGGTCGCACCGTACGCTTCACCAAGGCGCTGGCCGCCGCTTAGCCCTCTTCAATCACGGGCTCGCTGAGGAAATGCCGGCCGGATTTGTCGCAAATCTCCACCACCCATAAATCCGGGTCCCGTTGACGAAACCGTGCCAAAACTTCTGATAGGGCCTGTGCGTCCATTGGCTGGGCCTGTTTTCGCCAGACCAATTCATTGGTGTCCCAATCCCGACTTTGATGGTACAGGCTGTTCACCTGCCCGTCATCCACCACGACCACAATGGCCCCAGCATTGGCCTCGCCTTTGTGCAAAATGGTGGCGAACGCCCCGCCCCCCTCGGCTCGTTTGATGATGGCTTGAACCCAGATGACTGATTTTAGACGCATACCCAATCTTTACCCTATAAAAACGGCTTTACGCTATTTTAAACACTTGAACACACCAAACACCACCACACCAGAACGGACGATGCGGCCAAACTGTTTTTATCGCCATCATCTGGCAGGCGCTCTGGTGGCCGGGTTCCTGATGGGACTTGCCACCTCGGCCACTGCCGCCCCCGCTGCCGAAGATGCGCTTTACGAGCGCGCGGCGGTGCTGGCGGCGGATGCGCGTTGTAAACTGTTTGATGCCAAAACCCGCGCCGCGCTCGAGGCCGCTATGGTCCAAGCCCGTGGGGCCATGATCCGCGGCGGGGCACCGGCCAAATCTGTCGAGTCCATTGAACGCTTCGCCGCCTCGGCCGGTAATCGATGGGACTGCAATTCCCCGGACATGAAGGTCATTGCCGGTCGGGTGGAAAGCGCCTTTTCCGCCTATCACAAATACACGGAAATGCGGTTCCCGGGCGATGTGCGCACTTGGATTGCCCAGCGCTATACCGCTGAACGCACTGCCCGCTGGCGCGTCTTCCAAACCGCCAAAACCTCGCAGGCCCAGTATGGCTTTGGCGTCGCCGAGTTCAATGGCCAAAAGGGCTTATTATTGGTTGTGGACGGCGAACTGGCCCGGCCACGTTCCGTGGTGTTGATGATGCGTGACCCGCGTCGCGCGCCCGAGCCTGTGGGCGCGGGTTTCTTGAACAGTGTCACCTTCCGCAGTACGGATAAAAATACACCCCTCAAGGACCGTGTGCCGCCCTATGGGGCCACACAACCCTTTTTTGCCAAGGGAAAAATGGTGGCCGATGCCAGCCTGACCCAAAGCGGACAAACCCAAGCGATGGCCTATCTGTTTCCCGATGCCGCCATCAACCATCTGGAAAACCTGGACCCCCGCGAAGCCATCGAGGCCCGCCTGACCATCCCCGCACGCGGCAACCGGCCTGAATATGTGGAACGTGTATATTTCGAGGTGGGCGACTTCGCTGCGGCGCGGGCTTTTATTCGCGCGGCGGCGTCTTAAGGTTTTCGTCGGCAGCCACGCGCACCGTCTCCAACAAAGCCCGCGCTGGGCCGGGGTCGGGTTCTTCATCGGTCTCGGGTAAACGCGCCGCTTTGATGGGCAGCCGCAAGCTCACGGTTGTGCCCTGCCCCAGTTGGCTATGGATCTCCATATGACCGCCATGAAGCTGGCTGAGCGCCTGCACCAGCGAAAGGCCCAAACCGGTGCCTCTGGCCCGGGATGCCGCTGAGCCCGCTTGCTCATAGGGTGTGCCCAAACGCTTCAGGTCTTCAGGGGAAATGCCCACACCCGTGTCCGCCACGCTGATGATCACATCGCCATCCGCCACCGTCATCCCAACCAAGATATGTCCACCTTCTGGGGTAAATTTCACAGCATTGGAAATCAGGTTCAACACCATTTGCTTGATGGCCCGGCGATCGGCACGCACAGGTACCACCACGTCGGGCAAGGTGGCCTGCAATTGCAATTTGGCCTCATCCGCCGAGCGCCGCGTCAACTTCACGCAATCCTCTATGGCATCGCGCGCGTCGAACACATCCAGATCCAGCGTGTATTTGTCAGCCTCGATCTTGGCCATATCCAGAATGTCACCCACCAGCTCCAGCAAATGGTGGCCACTGTCGTGGATCAGTTCGGCGTATTCCGCATATTTCACATGCAAAGGGCCAAACATTTTTTGCTTCATCACATCCGTAAAGCCGATGATGGCGTTCAAGGGCGTGCGCAGCTCGTGGCTCATATTGGCCAAGAAACGCGATTTGGCTTTCGAGGCCGCCAGTGCCTCTTTTTTCTCTTGCAGCAACTCAGCCTCGCGGGCCTGCAAGCGTTGAATTTCCTCTTGGGCTTTGTTCAGCTCCAGACTGCGCGCTTGCTGAAACGCGGGCCGGCCCAACAAGGCCGCCGCCAAGATCGCCATAATGGCCATCACCCCAAAACCCACCGTCACCGGCGACATCAAGGCCGACAATTGCTGTGTTTGGGGGAACGCCATTTGCAAGGTGATGACCATTACCACCCCCAACGCCGCCAAGGCCAAGGCCTCGACCATCGCCCCACGACGGGGGATCAAGCTGGCCGCCGCCACCGCGCCAAACAACCACATCAAATAGGGCGACCCCACCCCCGCGGAGACAAATGTCACACCCACGGCGGCAAACACCCACAACGTTAACATCAGCACCTGAACCGTCAGACGATCCATCTGTCGCCAGAACAGCAGTCCCCACATGGCCGGCATCACACTGATACCCAAAGCCCCCATCAGCCCCCAGTGCCACTGGGCCTGTGTCGAGGCCACGGCGAACATCGGCAACACCGCCGCCGCCCAAGCCAAATGCAAGGTTTTGAGGCGCTGCACCCACGACGGCGGCATCACGTGACGTGCCGTGACATTAGGCGCAGGAGAGGCCTTGGGCGAAGACGGTGACGGTTTATTGTGTTGAGTCATGGAATTCCAATGCGATCTGCGACTCAGATATCAACACCAAAGATACTGTTAACCTTTGCCCAGTGCAAACCCCCTTCTTCGATGGCGTGCCCGCCCCTGCATTTTTAGGGGGGCTGGCTATGCGGAAACCACACGGCTCGCTGGAGGGCCACTTGACCCACACGGCGCAACAGACCCAAAATCGATACACGTTCCCTTTTCTAAACCCTGTAAACGAGGTCCCGATGACGAGCCGAACCCAACAGCATTCGCCCCACCGCCTTCGCCCCCTTTCCAAGCTGGCTTTGGGATTGGTTCTGACCTCAGGCTTGATTTTGACTGGTTGCACCACCGACGCCCCCCCACCTCCACCGCCTGAGCCCCAAGAGCACGCCATGCTGCCGCAATTGTCATTGCAAGAAGATGTCCTGGTGCAAAAGGCCGGTGATTACATTCAGGCACACAAAATCGCGCAAAACAGCGCCCGCACCCCCTTAACAGGGGTCAGCACCATGGAGATGGTCATCAAAAACTCAACGCCCATGGACATCTCGCGCATCAGCCAGGGCTATGTGGCCTATATGGGCCTGATCGCCGCCCAAGACGCCGAGTTCGTGGCCGCCGTCCGAGAAATGGCCCGCACCCATGGCCCCGCCGCCGTCGGGCGGCGCTTGGCCCTACACCCTGATGCTGTGTATCAGTTCAACGGCGCCCGCACGGCCGCAGCCCGGGTCACCCAAGCCCTTAACCGTGTGGACCAATCCTACGAAGCCATTGGCAAAAAGTTCACCAGCGAGGCCTATAGCCTGCAAAGCCAGCGCTGGGCCAAGAACCGCGCCCGCGTCGGCAGTCGCACCGCCACCCTGAAAGCGGTCAGCGCCAAGGCCGCCCCTGTGCAACACACCTATCTGCAAAGCCTGCAATACTACAGCACACCAAGCCCCAAATTCGATACCGAGGCCGCCCAACGCAACCAAGGTGCCCTCCTCAGTCTCACCAATATGCAAGACCTGTTGAGCACTGCCCCAACCCAAGCCGCCACCGCCAAGCAAACCCCATTGGTGACCACGGCGCTGACCTTGGCGGCCTACAAAAGTCTCAATATGGCGCCGCACCCCGATATGGTGAAAAACCCCCGTTTGAATCAGTGCTTGGACATGGCGCGTCTGCAACTGTTCCAGTGTTTCTCTGCGGTGCATTACCGTTATGAGGAGCCCTTCTGCCTCGGTCGGCACGCCTATAACGATGTGGGGGACTGTCTCTCTGGACGTTAGATGATAAACCCCTTACATAAAGGGGGATGACGACCGCACTGAATGATCTCAAAGACGAATTTGACTTCCTGGACAGCTGGGAGGAGCGCTATGCGCACATCATCGCCATGGGCAAAAGCCTGCCCCCCCTGCCCGAGACTTACCAAACCGAAGCCTATCGCGTGAAAGGCTGCATGAGCCAAGTCTGGCTGGTGGTCAAACCCGGAGCAGACAACCGCCCCGCCATCCAGGCCGATAGTGATGCCTTTATTGTGCGGGGGCTGATTGCGATCGCGCTGCGCCTGGTGGACAATCTTTCGGCCCAAGAAATAGCGGCCTATGATTTTCAATCGGCTTTTCAGGCGCTTGATCTGACCCAACACCTCAGCAGTCAGCGCAACAACGGCTTGGTTGCTCTGACTGAACGCTTGAAAGCCGAGGCCCAGGCGCTAGCGGCCTAGGCGGTCTCCACGGCCCTTTGCCGCATATCCATAATGACCAGCCAGCCGGTTCAGCGCCGCTTTCAAAATCGCGCGCAACCCTTTGCGAGATTGGTCCAATTTGCGCTCGGCGGCGGACAAAGCCGTTTGCTGCACGCAGATATCCATAACGGCCGCGCTCTCGACCTTAGTCAACAGCTGCAAGGCCGCCATCACCCGTTGCCGCGCCGCCAAACGATGATCGGTTTGGTCCTGCAGACCATGGCCCGAGGAACCACCCACCCGCAACCAATTCACCGCCCCTTGGCCCATGAAACCCGCTTGGTGACAATCGGCCCGCAAGGTCTCGGCCGCCTGATGCTCAGCCGCGGTAAGCGCCCAGCCATCCTTGTCACGGCGCAGGCTCAGCCAATCCACTGCACTTTGCAGCCGCCGATCGGGCAAGGGGTGGGCCTGTCCGTCTTCCGCCATTTGCCACGGGGACCGACCAGCCGTCTGGACGGCTTCGCATACAGATGTGCGGGATGAAGGCTGCCACGCTTTCCCCGCCGCGCTCAGGCGCCATACCGGCCCCTCGGCCCGCACCAAACCCAACAGCTGCAGGCGATTGAATACGGGCGCAGCACAGCGCGCCATCACCCGGCGCCGCTGGTCCCTTTGATCGCGCACCTCACCTCCACCCCGCGGGCTTTTTATCAAGCAGGCTCCCGGCCGCCGCAGCGCCCGCACCACCCGCCAAAGGGCTTTGTCATCAACGCCGGACATCATCACTGCACCTGGCTGGTTTCGCTGAAAATCGGCGCGCCGCGCAAAAAGCCTTCAAGAATTTCTAGCTGATGATCAAAGCCATAATCATCACGCATATCCTCGATCAGGTGACAGGCATGGGAAATGGTGGTTCGGTCGCGGCCGAAAGCATCGGCAACCCGTGACAGGCTGAGCTCATAGGCCACATGAGTCAGATACATGGCCACCTGGCGCGCAAAGGCCGCCGAGGCCGTGCGCCGTGTTGCCGCCTGGATATCTTGCAAGGATGTGCCGAACCTCAGGGCCACCACATGCTGTACAAAACCAGCTTTTTCAAGATCGCGTGATGAAGCTGCCATACCCATTTTGTCTCCCCTTCCGTAAATTTTTTTGTTGCAATGTACGGTATATGTAAATTAAGAGGTTTGTCCAGAGGGTGGATAACCACAAAGGAGAACAATAGGCACAAAATCCTCGTGCCCTTACAGGACCATGGAAAATTTGATACGACACTATCGACAAAATCGGGGGATGACCCAGACACAGCTGGCAGAACAACTGGGCACAACCACCCAATCTGTCTCCAGACTCGAGACCGGCAACATGCGTTTGTCCATCGATTGGCTGGAGCGCATAGGCACGGCCCTGGGCGTGCACGCCACAGCTTTGTTGCCGGCTCCGCAGGATCAGACCACGCCGCTGATGTTTGCGCAGCATGATGGCACGCTCGGCAACCAAAGCCCCGGTCAATTCATGTGGCCCCAGCTGGATACACGACACCTGGCCATCAGAATGGTGCAGGCATGTGGTCCATTTCTGGCGGGGGAAACACTGGTCTGTCAGGCGCTGAACGCCGAACAATTGCCAAATGCCTTGGGGCAAATTGTGCTGGTCACCAGCCCAGACTGGCCCAGCCCACGTTTGGGGCGACTGTTGCACGTGAACACAGACCCGACATCCACAGAACAGGCGCGCGGAGACCTGCAAATCTTCTCTGGCCCCAATGCCATTCTCAGATCAGTGGAGATACATCAACTTCATCTGATCACGCACAGTGTGCGCGCCCTGGCCTGATCAAATCTTAGAAAATGGGTACGGATAAGGCGACTTAGGCGGCTTTTTGGCCTGCCGCCACAACGGCATCAAAGGCCAAAATCATGTTGACCCGTTTGCCATCAGACGCCAAAGGCAAACGCAACCACAGCTGCACCAAGTGATCTTTGCCTTTCCAATCCAGCGGGGCCGCGCCAGCCGCCGGTTTGGCCTGCTCGCGCACTTCAGATAATTGCTGCCGCCAATATTGGGCCTGGGCTTCAGGATAGACTTCGGACAGCGTTTTGCCGGTGATCTCACCTTCGTAAATGTCCCGAAGGCCCGTGCCCGCCAAACGCATCTTATAGTGTGCATCTGGATTAGCTGCCGTATGGGCCACGTCTTCTTGTGGACTGTCACTGGTCTGATCCGCCTCGTCGATCTCGATCAGACTGATGGTGGGCAGGTGTTTGATAAAATCCCGTGGGTGAATGTCTTGGCGTCCAGGCAGCTGGCCATCTTTGCACTTGCTCATCCAATACTGGACCAGCTCTCGATGTGCCGCCATGGCCTCGTCACCAGAATACACGCGATTTGCCCCCGCAAACATCTTTGCACACTTACGCTGCTAAACTCGAACCTCAGATTCAGTGGCTCATTTCAGCCCCCAGTCCGGTCATTTTTCATCACCAGACCCGAATCATTATTCATCAAGCCTTAACCCCTTGGCAAGGCCCTATTCAGCAAAGATTGTTTCGGGATCGTATTGGTCGTTCTGCAGCCGAGTCTACGGAGTCCCCAATTTACAGACTCAACGCCCTGAAGAGGCTTTAGCCCGATTCCGTCCCAGGCGTCGATCGGGGCCTTTGTATTCGGTTTCACGGCGACGACGGTCCGGGCCAAAGAACTCGTCGCTGGCAACAAATGAGCGTGGACGCAACAATATCGCCCCCACCTTGTCTTTGATCATTTGACCGGTCAGGGGCTTGCCCAGAACCTCGTGGGCACCGGCATCACGGGCCGCCTGCAACAATGACGGCGTCACCGCTGAACTGGTGACCACGATGGGCGTATAGCGATTGATGTCAAAATCACCCTTGCGCACACGCGTGACCAACTGATTGGCATTGCCTTGATCCGTGTTCCAAGTGGTGAACAGCACATCCCAGGGCATCAGCATCAAACTGGCCATGGCGTCTTTTTCTGTACGCACCATATGCGCATGCTTAACGCCAACAAAATGCAACAGGTCCTTTGTGGCCTGCCCCATCATCACACTGGGATCCTGAATTAAAACGCGTACCCGAGCAAAATCGACTGGCATGTTGTCCCCATTTTGGTTCCATCCACACCAGTCAAATTAGCATAGAGACGTAAACACACAGTTTCGCAAAACTGTGTGTTTATCGCGAGTATGTTTTACTTAATTGGAAGCTTTTCCGCGACCCAACCCCATTTTTTTGGCCAGCTGCGAACGGGCCTTGGCGTAATTGGGGGCAACCATCGGATAATCGGCCGGCAGACCCCATTTTTCACGGTATTCTTGAGGGGTCATATCGTATTTGGAAGTCAGATGGCGCTTCAAAGATTTGAACTGCAAACCATCTTCCAGGCAGATGATATAATCCGGGGTCACCGATTTTTTCACCGGCACGGCGGGTTCTAATTTTTCTTGTTCCTTGCCGCCATTGGCTGCCACACCATTCAAGGCCACATATACCTGCTCGATGACACCTGGCAGAGCCGTCGAATCCACTGCATTGTTACCAACATACGCTGAAACAATGTCAGCCGTCATTTCAATGATCTCAAGTTTTGCACTCATAACCTTATAAACCTCATGGGTTATTCTTGTTCAACATCTTTAGGGAACGGTGCACATACATCAGACACCAGGGGTCTGACAATACAAAAAGAAAACAAAATCCCACTTTTTCCACAAAAGTGGGACAAAAAACTATCCAGACAGGCTATTTGTTAAAAAACTTACTGAACACCAAAGCTGCGGCCCGTGATGGGGGTGAGAATTCATCCACACTGCCCTCGGCCGAGCCTTCGCGAATGGCGCGGATCAGCTCAGGCGTCAAAGACGCCGTCAAAGACCAGTTCCAATAGCGTAGCAGCGTTTGCGCTTTATCGACCGTCAGAATGTCAAACACGTAAATTGATCGCTCAAGGGCCGGGTGGATTTCCCCGGCCTCGGTGGTGGTCGATCGCCGCTGGGCTTTCCAAAACAGCTCGATGTTATGACGCTTAAGGCCCGTGGCCTTGCACAGAACAGCGATGGGCTCACCGCCCATATCTGTAAAGATCCGCGCCCCTGTGGCGGGCTTCAGGCCAGACAGAAATGACATTTCTTGGGTCAGTTCGCGATCCAAGCCTTTTTCAGCGGCCACAGCCACAGCATCTTCCAGGCTATCATAGGGACTTTTGTCAATGGCGGCCCGGTTGCGCTGGCGGCGCTCAATGAATTGCAAGGCTTTACGCGCCAGCGGGTCTTGCCAGCCTTCCTCGGCGGCCATGGCAAACACATCACCGGCCATATCCTGCAATACATCCCGACCAATGGCCAAACGCTGAATGATCTCGAGACGTTCGGCAGCGTTTGACCACCAGAACATGGCATAAGCATGGCTGGGGCGCAGCTCTTCACGGCGCAGGATGTGTCGAATCAAACCTGTCGTATCGCGTGACAAGGCCACGATCTTGTCCATAGCGCTAAACGAGAAGATGACGCCACGGTTGCGCAACAGAGCTTCGATGACATCATGTTCACCGATCTGCACCAGCACATCACACACCACTTCGCTGACCTGCTTGCGTCGCGCGATGGCCAGACGATGGGCCTGGCTGGCGTGCTGTGCGCACTCGATCAAATCCGAATCCGTGACCGCGGTGCTGTCTTGCAAAATGTACTGAGCAATGTCGATTTCATCACGCATCAACAGACGCAAAATCGCGGTGGGCGCATCCACCAAACTGGCCATACGGCGTGCACTTTGTTCGCGCAGCTTGCGATCGCCCTCGCGCAGCATTTCCACCAGCAAATCACCGGCAATATGACGCTCCAAGGCGTTGACCTGGCTTTGGGGCAAACAAATCACATCCGCCAAGCGCCGGGCCAAAGTCCGACGGGCTTTCGATGTCATATCGGGCGCCTGGCTGACATCAACAGCCACCAGGTCGTCATCCAACTCAATGGGTTTGGTATTATCGAACGCGCTCATGGTGCCAGTTTGCGCCCGAGTGTGTTAACAATCTCTAATCACCCACTTGAATTTGATGGTTTTCATGCCATTTCTGGGTCATGAGCCAAAACAAAAGCCAACAAGACGCCGTCGCCTGGGCCTGTGGCACCGAGCCACCCTGGTCGAGCCCCCTGTTGGATGAACACCGCCCAGGCACCTATCACTGCGCGCTGTGTGATGCGGCTTTGTTTGCTTCCGACAGCAAATTCAACTCCGGCTCCGGCTGGCCTTCGTTTTTTCAAACCAAAACCGACCTCGAGACCCAAGACGATCACCGCCACGGCATGACGAGGACGGAAATCAAATGTCCCAGCTGTTACGCGCACTTGGGTCATGTCTTTCCCGATGGTCCCCCACCCACGGGCTTACGCTATTGCGTGAACGGCATCGTCTTGCGCTTTTTGCCAGATGGTGGTGAAACACAGGCATGATGAGATACACACTCTTGCCGATGGTGGCCGCCGTGCTGGTGGCCTGTGCCCCAACCGCAGAAAAAGGTTTTGATATGCCCACGCCCCCCGTTGCCGAAAAACGCCCAAAACACATCACCCAATTGGGCTTCGAGCGTGTGGACGATTACGCCTGGCTGAAGGCTGATAACTGGCAAGAGGTCATGCGCAATCCCCAGGCCCTGCCCACTGATATTCGGGATCATTTGGAAGCCGAAAACGCCTACACCCAAGCCGTTTTGGCCGAAACCGAAGACCTGCAAGACACTTTGTTCGCGGAAATGAAGGGCCGCATCAAAGACGATGACAGCTCGGCCCCCGAACCCGATGGTCCTTGGCAGTACTACAGTCGGTATGCCGCCGGGGCTCAGCACCCTATTTTTGCTCGCAAACCCCGCAAGGGCGGCGAGGAGCAGATTTTGCTCGATACCGATGCCTTAGCCGAGGGCCATGACTATTTTGACCTCGGCGATCTTGAACACAGCGCCGACCACAAACTGTTCGGCTATGCCGTCGATACACAAGGCTCCGAGTACTACAGCATCACGGTTTTGGATCTGGAAACCGGCAAAGCCGTGGGCCCGGTGATTGAAGGCTCGACGGGGGATTTCATCATCAGCCCAGACACACAGTATCTGTTTTGGATTTGGCGCGACGAGAACGGTCGCCCCGCCAAGATTTACCGTCGCCCCATTGGCGGCGACCAAGACACATTGGTCTATGAAGATGAAAACCCTGGCTTCTTCTTGTCGGTCGATGTCAGCGAGTCCGAGGACTACATCTTTCTCTCCGCCGGTGATCACACCACGTCGGAAACCTGGTGGATCCCCGCCAGCGACCCCACGGCAGCCCCACAACGTTTTGCCAAACGCGAAGACGGTGTGCGCTACAGCGTCACCCACCTGGACGATGCCTTTTATGTGCTGACCAATGCCGATGGGGCCGTGGATTTCAAAATCGCCAAAACCAGCCTCGATCAGACGGAACGGGCCTATTGGCAAGACTGGCTGCCCCACCGCCCTGGTCACTTCGTCACCGGCCTGCTGGCCAATTATGATCATCTGATCCGCCAAGAACGCGTCAAGGCACTGGACCAAATTTTAATCACACATATGCCCAGCAACGAAACCCACGCCATCAGCTTTGCGGAAGAGGCCTATGCCCTTGACCTCAGCAGTGGTCTCGAGTTCGAAAGCGACCAGATCCGTTTTGTCTATCAATCCCCGACCACACCGCGACAGTGGTTTGATTATGATCTGAAAACCCGTGACCGCACTCAGGTAAAGGAACAGATCATCCCTTCGGGCCACAATCCCGCTGACTATGTCGCCAAACGCGTGATGGCCAAAGGCCATGATGGCGTCGAGATTCCCATCACCCTTTTGATGCACAAAGACACCCCCACGGATGGCTCAGCGCCTGTGTTGCTTTATGGCTATGGCTCCTATGGCATGAGTATGGATGCCACCTTCTCCATCCGGGCCTTGTCTTTGGTCAATCGCGGCGTGATTTGGGCCACAGCCCACATTCGCGGGGGCGCGGATCTGGGCTATCAATGGTATCTTGACGGCAAAAAGGACAAAAAGACAAACACCTTCAAAGACTTCATCTCATCCGCCGAAGCCCTCATTGAACAGGATTACACCCAGGCCGGCCGGATCGTTGCCTATGGCGGCTCGGCCGGGGGGATGCTGATGGGGGCGGTGGCCAACATGCGCCCTGATCTCTGGGCCGGCATCATCGCCGCCGTGCCCTTTGTCGATGTTCTGAACACCATGTCCGATGACACCCTGCCTCTGACCCCGCCGGAATGGCCAGAATGGGGCAACCCCATCACCAACAAGGCCGATTACGAGCTGATCGCCAGCTATTCGCCTTATGACCAGGTCAGCGCCCAGGCCTATCCGCCGGTCCTGGCCACCGGCGGCCTATCGGATCCGCGCGTAACCTATTGGGAGCCCGCAAAATGGACAGCCAAACTGCGCGACCACACCACCAGCGACAATCCCATCCTGCTGAAAATCAATATGGAGGCTGGACACGGTGGTGCCTCGGGGCGCTATGACTTCTTGAAAGACATCGCCCTTGATTATGCCTTTGCGCTGTGGGCTTTAAAACAACCCTAAGCTTTTTACGTGCATAACGCCTAGGAACTTGATACCCAGGCCTATATGCCCATGCGCTTTGCCCGCCCAGCCTTGTCGGTACTGACCCCGCAGATCCCTCGCCTTGCGGGTATCATCAGCTTCGGTATGGGGGCCATGCTGTTGCTCTCGGGCGCCACCCCTTCTGTGGATGCGCGCCTTAAACTTCTGCGCGACTTGGTGCCCCTAACCCTCGTTGAGGTCTCTCACCTTCTGGGCAGTGTCATTGGTTTTTTGCTGATCGCGCTCGCTTATCCCCTTTATCGCCGATTTGACAGCGCCTGGCACGTCACGGTGGGCTTGTTGTTTAGCGCAGCGGTGTTCGTGCTGTTCAAGGGGGGGAATTGGGAAGAAACCGTTGTGTTGGCGGCCAGTGCCATTCTGCTGATCCTGGCCCGACCGGCCTTTTATCGCAAAGGTTCGATTTGGCAAAACGCGCTTTCCCCGGGATGGCTTAGCCTCAGCCTGTTGGTGGTGGGACTGTCCATTGCCGTGGGGTTATGGGCCTTTGGCGATGCCACCTACAAAAGCACCAGCTGGTGGCGCACGGCCTATATGGCCGAAGCGCCCCGGTTCATGCGCGCCTCACTGATTTTGATGGTCTTGGGTTTGGGGCTGCTGACAGCGCGAGTGTTTGGCCGGGCTCGCTTGCCGAAAACACGCGACCCCATTACGCCTGAGATCGAAACCATCACCAAAGCCGCCCCCGAAGCCAATGTTGGCCTGGCATTACTGGGGGACAAACGGTTCCTGATGCACCCCAAGGGTGATGCCTTTTTGATGTACCAAATCATCGGCAGCACATGGATCGCCATGGGCGAGCCCGTAGGCCCCGACCATCGGTGGCGGGATCTGATTTGGCAGTTTCGCGAGCTCACTGATCTTCATGGTGCCCAGCCCGTGTTTTACCAGGTCCGCAGTCAACATCTGGATTACTTTGCCGATGCCGGTCTGGTGGCTCATAAAATTGGTGAAGAGGCCCGCATACCACTGGCAAGCTTTACGACCGAGGGCAAACGCTTTCGTGACCTGCGCACCTATTGCAACCGTGTCGAGCGCGAAGGCTATGAGGTGCGCTTTCATGGGCCTGAAGACTGGGACACACACGCCACCACCCTGCGTCAGATTTCCGACGCCTGGCTGGTCAGCAAAGCGGGACGAGAGAAGACCTTTTCACTGGGCCGTTTTGATCTGGCATATCTGCGGCACTTCCCCTGGGCCAGTGTTTGGCATGATGGGAACATGAAAGCCTTTGCCAACCTCTGGTGTGGCGCTGAAAAGGCTGAAATGTCTTATGATCTCATGCGCTTTGGCCCAGATGTGCACCCAAAAACCACCACCTGGTTCACCCTAAAATTGATCGAACACGCCAAGGCCGAGGACTACGAGATCTTCAGTCTCGGGATGGCGCCTCTGGCTGGTATGGCCAGCCACCGTTTGGCGCCCGCCTGGCAGCGCATCGGCAGCTTGGCTTTTCAGCACGGGGAACGGCTTTATGGGTTTGCGGGGCTGCGGCGCTTTAAAAACCAGTACCGTCCGCAATGGCGCTCTCGGTATCTGATTTGCTTACCGCGCCCTGGAGCCCTGACCCGTGCCCTGCAAAACTCCACCATGCTGATCAATCGCTAAAAAAACGCCGGGCAGTTTGCCCGGCGTTCTTTCAAGTCAAGTTTAATCCCGGATTATTCGCCGTACATAAACTCGATACAGGGATCATAGGCAATGGTTGAAATGAACGTCGGGCAAACCGTGGATCCACCCGATGTCGGCTGTTCATCTTCCTCCTCGGTGGCCACCACTGGTGCGGGCGTGCCTGAACAACTGCCATCACCACACGCCGCATCCACGGCAAAGAAGTCTTCTTGCATGCGGATTTGCGGATCATCCTCGCGGTGGCGACGGATCAGAGTTTTGTTATCCCCAAAGTACATACGCAGGCCCAAAAACACCGAGTCATAACCATTGGCGCCATCGCGACCTTCCAAGAACATGGCCACACCGGTGTTGGCGTTCGAAGTCACTTGCCACTCGGCACCCAGTTTGCCCATCTCGTCACCTTGGGTGAAATGGTGGCCCAGGTACAGGCGCAGGTTGTCAATCGGATAAACGGACACTTCGGCGATCGTAAACACGCCCTTCGAGATGTCACCAAACTCGGCCCCGAACATACCCGACAACGTCCAGCGTCCACTGTAATATTCGCCCTCAAGCGCCGCACGACCGATGGCCACATCAAAGGCCCCAGTATCAATGTTGTGATAACTGGCATAGACCCCCACGAGACCCGAGCTGGGGTCACGTTGAAACAGGTGCACGGCACCGCCATAGGTCAGATCGCCATCGACCGAGCCGACCGAAGCATCAAACTGCAGGCCATGCTCTTCGCCCCACGGCATGGTGTAGGCCCCCTCAATAAACCCGGACTCTTCGTCATTGATGGTCCCGCCAGAGGCTTCGATTTTACCGTTCTTACCAGACACCGCTGGCGCTGCTTCGGCGGCCAGGGGCGCTGTGCCCATCATCACAGCCAGTGCCAATGCACCAGCACGACGCCAATCACCCAACTTACCCATCGTATCAATTCCTTATGTTATTCATTTGACAGCCCACCTGATTGCGAGCGTGACCCGTGCCCTAACAGATAAATTGTCATAAGGGAACCACAGTATTGGGAAAAACTCATAGGATTAACGAGTAGAGATGCTATAAAACCCTTTACTGTGCCTATGATTAAAGGGGCTTAATGATTAGGCTCAAATGACTCGATGGTCTGTAATACACCGTACTCTTGGCGATCTTGACTCCGTGGGATAACGCTGAGTTGCCCATCGGTTTCCATTAATACCAGATCTGCTTCAGACGGATCGCCCAAGCCATTATAACGCATTGCCGCCAATACTTCGATTTTGGTGATCCGTTCCTTCTTCATAATTTCAGTATTGAATCCCCCTTTATAAAATAGCACAGATGGCTCTGCTTTGATTAATTTCTGAAACCAATTCACCCTAACTTCAAGCCAAGCGATAATATATTGCATACATATAATAATACCTAATGCCGTTATGCCCTCGGCGATTGCTAAACTCTTGCTCGTAATTATTGAGGCCAAAGTCGAACCAATTGTAAAAGTAATAATAAAATCGAACGCATTCATTTTAGTCAGTGTTCTTTTTCCCCCAAGTCTCAATAATAATATCAGACCCACAAAACAGACCACACCTTTAATTGTGATAACTCCTAAATTTTCCCAGCCGCTGAACCACATGCGCGTCCCCCTTTAAACTGTGTGTCTTTCATCGATATCACGCTCTGAACCCAGCTGGTGCTTAAGCGATTTCATCTCCGCCTCCATTTTTTGTTCTGCTTCAGGGCTAAGAACTTTCTTTGCGCCCTCGAAGACATCTTGCTCTTCTTCCTCAATGTGATGTTCAACCGCTTCTTTCAACTTAAGAAATTTTTGATGCCAGGCAGCCCCATTCAGTGCCTCATCTGTTAGCTCCCTTAACAAGGTCTCGGCCTCTTCATGCTCTTCAATGCCGTGCTCTACATCTTCTTTAGTTTTCACATAAGACTTCAGAGGATTGTAAAATGACTTTTCCTCTGCATCACTATGAATAATAAGTTTCTTCTTAAGAATATTAAACAAATAGTCCTGCTTCTCAATGTCATAATGACTTGGGCCAAGATTTTTTATTTCCCCCATCAAGCTTTTAATTTCCTCATGATCCTTGTGGAGATATTCATATATACTCATTTTTTTATCCCTCTCGCATTATATATTTACACACCATCTATGGCACCCAGAACCATGAAAACAACAGGTCTTAAATATGCTGCTTAATTGGCCTGGCACTGGGAGGGTCAGACTTAACGCGTAAAATTTCCATACGGCCTGATATCGACACCATTAATGCGAAATACATTTTATAATTAAAAAAACAAATCGATTATGAATCTGCAACTTTGCAGACCACCAAGGCTTATAATCAAATATGAATAAATTGGCTGGGGGACTAGGATTCGAACCTAGATTGGCGATACCAAAAACCGCAGTCCTACCATTGAACGATCCCCCAAACCGGGACACTTGGCGCGCCAAGCGTTCATACCTACTAACCAAAGCCCGTAAAGAATTCAATACCCCTTTGTGCGTTTCATCACCAGAAACTGCACCCCTGCCCAAAGCCTAGTCGATCGCCCCAAAAACCACTTTCAAAATCTCGGTTGTGCGCTTGACAGGATTCTCGCGGATCGCGGCTTCTTCCTGGGCGATATAATAAAAAATGCCATCGACAGCCCTGTTGGCCACATAGGTGTTCAGATCCGCCTTGGCGTCCTCTGTGACCTGTCCCACCAAAGGCAGCTGATTATACCGGCCCGTGGCCTGGTCAAAGGCCTTGATAGCACCCGATTCCGCCAGGGTGCTTTCGATGATCGGCTCGATCTCTGTCACCAACTGCGCGCCCATGGTGCGGCGGAAAAACTGGGTGGCGGCGTCTTTTTTCCCGCCGAACAAAATCTCGCGGGCATCGGTCAAGGTCATTTGCCGAATGGAGCCTATGAACAGCTGCTCGGCTCGCGGGGTCACCAATTCCGCCACGCGGTTCAGGCGGGCCTCCAGGTCTTGGGTCAGGCTGTTCATGCCCACCATCCGCAAGGCCGCATCGACCTTTTGCAACTGCGTGGGCAGCGGAATGTGGATTTTGGGATCGAGCCGGAATCCGTCCACCTGCCCCAGCTGCGCCACCACCGTGCCCGCGCCCACGGTCAAGGCCTCTTTCAAGCCGGCAACGATTTGTGCCTCCGACAGGGCCGCGGCCCCCGGCGTGGTCTGGCCATAGCCCTCCAGCACCTCACGGGCAATGCCACCCCAATTGGGCCCCTGGCTGGTCCCGACGGAATCGGTTGCACACCCCGTGAGCATCAACGCCACGGCCGGAATCCAAACTGGGTATTTCATCTTGGGGTCTCCTGTTGCGCGTGACGACATCACAAACCCGTTTTGGCCGAATGTCCATGCCATTCTGCCGTTGCCATATCATTCTGCCATTGCTTTGGCCCAGCCTTGGTTTTATAACGCCCCCACGGTCGGAGCGTGGCGCAGCCTGGTAGCGCACCTGCTTCGGGAGCAGGGGGTCGGAGGTTCGAATCCTCTCGCTCCGACCATTTCATTATCGAGCCTCATAGATTCACAGCTTCGGCACCCAACACACAAAAAAGATATAATTTATTTACCTTAGGCATCAAGATGGACAGCTTTCACAAATTCACGCAATCCTCTCAATCTTTCATCTTTCAGTGAAACCTTAGATAAAAGATTAGTCACAAATTTGGGGCCATGCCCTCCTATATCAGGACAAAAATTTTCCACCTCACCAACAGTTACAAGAAAAATGCCCAATGAGCTGAGAATGTTGTTTAATTGTTTAAAATCATCTCTAACATTCCCACGAGGGAAAGCGTCTTCTCCATATCTTCGCACATTCCACCACACGGATTTTTGCTTCATCAACTCTATGATTTCTTTTTTTGGAAGTTTTTCTGACTCATCCTGGCATAATTCAATAATTTTTGACTTGATTTCATCAATAGTTTTAGCATCCTTACCTTCTCGGACTGCTGAATCAATCCTGTTCCACAGTGTCTCGATATCTTCCCATTTACCGCCAAAAGCCTTAACAGCCTCACGGGCAAGCATAGAGTCTGCAAGAAAATCCAAATCAAAAATAGCCTTAACTGGCACACCTATGCCTCTTAGTGCACTCGCAATCTTGGGAATATTGTGCTTGCCTCCAGCAGGAACATAAGCAGTATCAGCCCACTGCAATTGCGATTCCCCCTTAACAAAGTCTGCGACAGCATTCATCAGACGACAGTCGCTGTCATCTTCACATATAATTGTTTGCTCATGAAATATTCCTTCCAGAGCATTTGAATATCGTAGGATTGGACGTTCCCACAGCTCCTTAATAACTTCTGGGGCAGCTTCAAATACGGAGTTACCATCACCATCTCTTTGTATTCTCAAGATTCGGACACCCCCTTGAGTTCCTGTCAAAAATCCCCTGAGAATATCACTACTGTGCGTAGCTACAAACAATTGACCCCTAACCTCTCTCGCCAAGGTTTCCCCCAGAAGTCGCATTTGCGGCGGGTGCAAGAAAGCTTCTGGCTCATCAATTAATGTGATATCTCTTTCGGTTATGATGGCTTCAAATAATATACCAGCATAACTCTTCATGCCATCGCCCTGCTGGTTAAGAAGTGGATTGGCCCTGACTTTATCGATATAGCTGTCACTAAGGCGGTCTTCTCCATTCTCAATGGGCGGTTTAGCCCCCACATGAATAGGAATTTGACGGCCGCCACGAAAATTTATAAATAAATCTTTCCCAAATGCAGAACGAAATAACTCACTTGCATAATGCATCAAATTATCGTTATAGTAAATAACCTGTTGTGGCCTACTTTTGTGTTCATCCGATGATACATTATTCTCCAATTTACATACGCTAAGCCTATCCTCTGCATCTATTTTTTTACGAAAAATCGAAAAAAACTATTTGAAAGATACGGGCCTACAAAATCATTGATAGTACTTTGATTTATTTGACGGTCTCTATAGAAATAAAACCCATCCATAACATCAGCATTTTCATCTAAAAAATCCTTCAAATCATTCGAACCCCCATCCTTATTTATTGTAATACCAGATACAACCAAATTGTTATCAAATTTTCCATTTTGAGCTGCACTAAAAATTTCTCTAAGGGTTTGTGACTTTCCGCTATTGTTAGGCCCAACCAAAATTACTTTATGAAACGACTTCAAAGAAAAGGTCTGACCACCAGAAAAGCTAAGGCTACTAATTGATACCGTTGGCTTCTTGACCATGAAAATACTCCTCTAATCATTCCGACAATGCCTTTTCCCTCCCAAGAAAGCCAGCGTGAAAAGAATGACAGTCTGACAAAATGCTCATTTGCACTGGCGGGTAAGATGTCTATGGTCAGGGTTTACAGTGGAAACAGGATCTCGATCGATGAAGCAGTTTTTTGTCACTCTGGCCGGTGTGTTTGTGGGCTTGATGCTCTTTTTGGTGGCGGTGCCCGTGGTGCTGGTGATGATTGCCCTCGCCAACGCCAAACCCAGCGAGCCCGTCATGCCGTCCGCCGTGGTGCTGGAGCTTGATTTGCGCCTGCCCATGACCGATCAGCAGCCCCGAGATTTCGTCAGCCGCCTGAACGGCGCACAATCCACTGTGGGCGTGGTCCAAGCGTTGATGGCCGCCGAAAAGGATGATCGCGTCAAAGGCCTGTACATCCGCGCCGCAGAAAGCGGTCTGGATCCTGCCACCGCCGAGGAAGTGCGCACCGCCATCAATGAATTCCGCGAGGCAGGCAAGTTTGTCATCACTCACTCGCAGGGCATCACCTCTCCGCTGGCCTATATGGCCATATCCTCGTCTGACGAGATCTGGATGCAAGCCTCCAGCGATCTGGCGGCCACGGGCATGAGCATGGAAACGCCGTTTTTCCGCGGCCTGCTGGATAAATTTGAAATCCAACCGGAGCTGATGGCCTTTTATGAATACAAAAACGCGGCCGACCCCCTGCTCCACAAAGACTACACCCCCGCCCACAAAGAAGCGGCAACAGCCCTGCTGACATCGTTGTATGACACCAGCGCCGACCTGGCCGCCGTGGGGCGTGACCTGCAACCTGCCGAGCTGAAAAACCGACTGCAAAAAGGCCCCCTATCGGCCATGGACGCCCAGGCCGCTGGTCTGGTGGATGAAATTGGCTATGACCAACAGGCCGAAGACGCCGCCCTGGCCCGTGCAGGCGATCAAGCAGAACTGATGGACATCGCCGCCTACCCCCACGCCAAAAAGATGTTCGCGGGCCGCGGGCCCAGCATCGCCATCGTGGGTGGCGAAGGCCTGATCATCACCGGCAGCCCCGAAGCCGTGCCAGGACTGCCACGGGATCCGGAAATGTTGGGCGATGAAGTGGCCGATGCCATCCGCGCGGCCACTGACAACAAAGACGTCAAAGCCATTGTTTTCCGGGTCAATTCCCGTGGAGGCTCGCCCGTGGCTTCGGATCAAATTTGGGCCGCCGTTAAGGACGCACAAAAGGCGGGCAAGCCCGTTGTGGTCAGCATGGGCCCGTATGCGGCCTCGGGTGGCTATTATGTGGCGACCGGCGCGGATGCCATTGTCGCCAACGCCAGCACCATCACCGGATCCATTGGTGTGGTGGGCGGTAAGGTCGCCATCAGCAAGGCTTTGGCCAATTATGGCATCAACATGTCAACCATCACGGTGGGTGATGATTTTGCCTCGATGGATACCAGCCAACCCTTCACCGCCAGCCAACGTCAGAAAATGCACCGCCTGCTTGAGCGCGTTTATAATGACTTCACCGCCAAAGTGGCCGATGGGCGCAAACTGCCCCCCAGCCAAGTTGAAGATATCGCCAAAGGCCGTGTCTATTCCGGTGCCCAGGCCCGAGAGCTGGGACTGGTGGACAGCATCGGCGGCCTGCGCACGGCCATCAACACCGCGCGACGCTTGGCGGAATTGCCCGCAGATGAGCCTGTACGCCTGAAACGCTTCCCGGCCGAGCGCTCACCGTTCGAGGAAATCCAGAACCTGCTGCAATCGAACATTTCGGCCCAAATGAAACTGGCGGCTTTTGCGGGCCTTCTGGACAGCCCCCACGTGAAAGCCCTACAAGCCCAGGCGCAAACCCAAGGCAAGGCCACAGTGACCGCCCCCATCACCGAGATCCAATAGGGTCACGGGCGGCTGAGATTCATTGGCTTGATACACGTATAAGCCCCTGTTTACTGATCGGGGGCTTTAAGCCTCGCTAAGTCTCTCTGCGTGGGCGGGTCCTAACCGCAGAATACTGATCCAACCCCCCTGCAGATACGCAACGCTACAGCGCTTCATGCGATGTAGGCCTGAACCAACGCACGCGTCAGCTCATAAGCAATCTGTAGGATAGCCCGCGCTGCACCTGCCCTTGCCCGCAGCCTGACATACCCTGCCTCCCCCCAAAGCAAAACCGCCGCCCTGAAGGGCGGCGGTTTGTTGTCTTGTATCGAAAGCGTGTCTTAGAAGCGCGCTTTCAGAGCCAGGAAGTACCGGCGACCGATGATATCATAGGTCTGCGGATCTGTATTGGCTTGAACGGCCGGAGCGTAAATCCGGGGCTCCTGGTCAAGCAAGTTGTTAATACCCGCACGCACCGTCCAGGTGTCGTTCAGGTCATACGAACCCGAAACATCCATGTAATAGGTCGCATCCGTACCGGTTGCTGATGGGTCAATGCCCAGTTTGGCTTGGGCATGTTCCATCGCGCCAATATAACGGATCGAAGGCGTGACCGTCAGCGGGCCTTTTTTCCAGCTGGTGGTCAAGGTCCACTTCCACTCGGGGAATGCGGTCCCGATGCTGCCATCAATCGTACCTTGCAGTTGGTCGTAGTCATCACCCGGCAGAGGCTGGAAGCCAAATTCGTTCAGGTAGGTGACCACAAAATTGACGCTCATGTCACCAGCGTTTTCAGACAGACCCAACTGGTCAAGACCAAAGCGCCAGTCAACCTGGAAGTCGACACCGCTGGTTTTGATCCCACCCAGGTTTTGGGTGAACTGCTGGAAGTTCCGCACATCACCCGAACCTGGATCACGTTGGAACAAGGCACAGTAGAAGTTGCTGCTGCTAAAGGATTCGTTGAAGTCAGGGTCATAACAGCGTGACAACCCCTGAGCCGCCCCGATGGCCCCAATGGCGTCCACCAGGTCAATCGAGTACCAGTCCAAAGATGCCGTCAGGCGCGAGAAGATGCCGTCTTCGATTGGCGAGCGGAACACTAGACCCAAGGTATAGGTGTCAGCGGTTTCCTCGCTCACATTGGGGTTACCCCCGACCAAGGCACCAATCTGACCCGTGCCCTGGATAAATGTCGACATCACTGTTTCAGCATCGGCTGAGCTCAGACCGGCCGCCACCAGTTGCGCTTCACACAAGGCGGTCACAGCGGCCGCATTGCCACCAGTACGCTGCGGGCTGTCCACGTTACAGGGGTCAGCAGCAGCAGGGTTGCTGGCGTTTTGCGGGGCAAACAGCTCCGAGATATTCGGCGCCCGAATAGCGGTCTGGTAAGATCCGCGAACACGGAATGAGTCGTTAAAGGCCCACTCCCCCTCCGCTTTGTAGGCAAACAAGCCACCGGCATTGCTATGCTCGGAATAGCGCGCGCCAAGAGTCATATTGATTTCTTGAGCCCAGCTGACATCACGTACCAGTGGCACAAAGACCTCGGTGAAATAGTCGAGGCTATCAATGCTCCCTTCGAGCTCTTGCTGCACGTTAAAGCCGGAAATGTCCCCAGACGACAAGATTTGGTCAGGAATAAAGCGATAATCGTTACTGCGGTATTGGGTACCGACAGCAAATGAAACCGTACCAGCTGGCAGATCAAACAGATCGCCCGAAACAGTAGCCTCGAACATATCTTGCTCAAGGTAAGTGGCGTTTTTGGCGATCACACGGACATAGTCCGCACATTCTTCTGAAATCGTGCCGTAGCCAAAGGGATTGAAGCCACCGCAGAGCGCGTCACCGCCGTCTTCGGCATCCAACAGCTCTTCCACTTTGGAGTTCTGAACGTTCCCGTCCTGGATCTCGGTTTTGTCAAAGCGACCATGGCTGGCCCAGACATCCCAGAGCCATCCGTTGCTGAACTCACCGCGCAAGCCACCCAAAACATTCCAGATGTTATTGATATTGGTGGATTGACGGGGGCCAAGCTCGATAAAGCGACGACGCAACAACCAGTCGGCTTCCGGATCATCCCGTGAAGCCAACAATGTGGCCAAATCATCCGGCACATACGGGTTGTCGTAAGGCACGCTGAAGAAGAAGCCCGAGCCATCTGGGTTCGGAGCCGTGGGCGCCGGAGACGGTGCCAAGGATGAGGTGGCGTTGTAGTTGGTGTAGTTAACCTGAGTATAGGCTGTCAGGCTTTCATTAAAGTTGTACTCGCCCAAAGCGGTCATGGTTGTCCGCTCAAGTGGCAAAATCAACTTGTTTGGTGGCTCAAAGTTAAACGAGTAGCGCTCGCGACCCGCTGGGTTGGCGCCACCATTGGTCCAGAAGAAGTTCGAGACACGGTCATCAATCGGATAACCAAAGTTCTCAACCAAGTTGTCCGAAGAGGCACTGTTGTTAAACAATGAGCCATCGGGGTTGAAGCTGAAAATTTCGGAATTGAAGACCGACCCGGCTGTCACGCCATAGGTAGCAAACAGATCATCAACCGCCTCTTGGGTCGGCGCATTGGCCCCCACGAAATAGCCCCCCATGGGGAAGAAAGATGTGGCCGTGGTAGCATCATTGGCAAAATCACGGGCGTCTTTGTTCATCTCGGCCCGGTTTGCGTAATCCAATGACAAAACGGCGTTACCTTTGCCCTCGGCAAAGTTACCACCCATCACCGCTGACGCCGAGAAGGTTTCAGCATCATTTTTGCCGGAACGCCCGTACTGGGTCGAGGCCTCAAAGCCTTGGAAGTTGTTCTTCAGAATAAAGTTCACAGCACCCGCAACGGCGTCCGCACCGTACACGGCCGAGGCACCACCCGAGACCACTTCAACCTTTTGGATCAAAGCGCCAGGAATGGTGTTGATGTCCACAGTACCATCAGAGAACGATGGCATGGCCCGGCGACCATTGATCAGCACCAGGTTCCGGTTCACACCCATACCACGCAAGTCCACCTGCGCGGCACCGGATCCACCGGGGTTGTTAGATGTCGAGCCCACAGACGGCACGAACTGCGGGAATTGGTTCAGGACCGTTTCCGCCGTAATCGCACCCGAATTGGCGATGGTTTCGGCACCCACAGTCGTAATCGGCGAGTTAGAGACGTAATCTTGTCGAACAATGCGCGAACCGGTGATGACAACGGTGCCCACCTCGCCGGCGGCTTCTTGCGCTTGGGCAGGGGTAGAGACCATCGACGCCCCGGCAGTGGCCATGGCCCCGGCAATCATCGTGGTAGTCAGCAAGCGACCACGTGAATTGAACCCTTTCATAACGTCCTCCAGAAAAACTCAGTCGGTTATAATTTTTTTATCCAGAGGATTCCGTTAACAAAACATGACCGCATGCCATGTCGCGTTCGGCGCCCCCCTGCGCACCCCCAGTGCATAAGCCCATTCCTGAGAGTACAAATAGCGTTTCACCACAAAAACCTTTCGTCAACGTTAACTTGTGTTAGCGATACGGCTTCAGATGAATTCGCAGCATAATTGCCACATTAAAATTCGTATACAAACCAATTCACCTGAGAGGAGAATAAAATTTCAAGGATACGCCTGGGAAAACCCAGATCTCTTGCCTGGGACGAATCCAAAAAAAAGCCGGGGTCACCCCCGGCTTTTCCATTGCAATTCGCAGCAATTATTTTTTGAAGCACTTATAACGCGAGCGATGGATGTCGGTGATGTTGTCCTTCCAGCCCGTCACGTTTGGATCCACCAGATTTTTATTTTGGTAGAAATAAATCGGGGCTACCGCCGCATCATTCAACATAATCTGCTCGGCTTCCGCTAACAGACGGCCGCGGGTGGCAGGGTCTTTGGTGTTATTGGCCTTTTCCAACAGCGCGTCATAAGCTGGGTTTTTATAATCCCCATAATTTTGTGGTCCCGTGCGCGAGTCCATCAGATACAGGAAACTATAGGCGTCGTTGAAATCAGCGATCCAGCCGGCATCGGCCACCATAAAGTTCCGGGCCCGCAGATTATCATAGGCGATTTGGGTTTCGATCGAGATGATATCCGCCTCGACGCCGATGGATTTCCAGTCATTTTGAATGGCTGGCATAATCAGCTTGGGGTCCGCACTGTTGCGATACTGAAGCTCAATCACCAAGGGGTTTTCAGGGCTGTAGCCTGCTTCAGCCAAGATCTTTTTGGCTTCTTCCTTACGCTTTTCGGCAGACCAATCAGCCCAAGCCACCTCGGAAATGCTCTCAAAGCCTGCGGTCCCTGGGGGCACAAAGGCATAAGCGGGTGTTTGGCCACCTTTCAGAATCTTCTCGGTGATAAATTCACGGTCAATAGACATAGAAAGGGCCGTGCGAATGCGTGGATCATCAAAAGGCTTTTTGTTGGTGTTAAACACCACATAGAATACGCCCAGATAGGTGTGCACGCGCACAAAATCCGGCATAGTCTTTTGCAGGTGCTGCAAGCGGTTCGATGCAAAATCGGTGTTGGCGTGCAGCTCGCCTTTTTTCACGCGGCGCTCGGCGGAATTGGTGTCCACTGTCGGATAGTAGAAAATTTCGTCCAGGCAAACGTTTTCCGCATCCCAGAAATTTTCGTTCTTGGCCACATGCACATAATCACCCAGACGCCACTCTTTCAGGGTGAAGGCTCCATTGGTCACCACATTTTCAGGGCGAATCCACTGCTCGCCCACCTTTTCATAAACGTGGCTGGGCAGGGGAAAGGTGGTGTAGTGCATCAACAGTTGCGGCAAAAATGGTGCCGGATGCTCGAGCGTGATTTCAAGTGTTTTGTCATCAATGGCACGCACCCCCACATCCTCGGGTGGCAAGCTGCCGTTGTTCACTTGCTCGGCGTTTTTGATCAGATACAGGATCGAAGCATATTGCGCAGCGGTTTTCGGTGTCAGGATGCGGCGAAAACCATCGACAAAGTTCTGGGCCACCACAGGCTCACCGTCCGACCACTTGGCCTCGCGCAAGGTGAAGGTCCAGGTCTTGCCATCCTCGGAAACCTCCCAGGCCGTGGCCATACCGGGCACGGGCTTGGCGTCCAGATCCTCGGTGGTCAGACCCATGAACATATCGCCGATGATATTGTTTTCCCAGGTCCCACTGGCTTTGTGGGGGTCCAAAGACAAGGGCTCAGAGGTATTGCCCTGGTGGAAGACCACACTATCGGGGTCGGTCTCCGGTTGCCCGCCTCCACACGCGGTTAATGTGACCATCATTGCCAATACAGCGAACATGCGGGCAAAAGCCATTTGCACCTCCCGTTGAGTTTCAGTAGGGCTAGGGACATGACACGAGACACGGGGATTGTAAAGAGATCTCCAGTTGCCAACAGGAGCCCACCATGCGCCCATTTCCCCTCACCCTTTCCCCGTTGCTGGCCCGCTGCGCTCGCCATAAAACATACAAAGTGATGGGGATGGCCCTTGGCGCTGTCGTCTGGTTGACGGGCACGGCCGCCTTGGCCGAGGATCCCACACCGCTGTCACCGGTTGTGGCGTGCCGTGACATTGCCGACCCCGCCGACCGGCTGGCCTGTTATGATCAACAGGTGGGCGCGCTTAAGGCCGCCCAAGACAAAGGTGAGATCGTCGCCTATGACAAAGACAAGGTCAAAACCGTGCAGCGCGAAGCCTTTGGTTTCTCTCTGCCCAGTTTGCCCAAGCTTGGCTTGCCCGGCGAGGACATTGACAGCGTTGATGTCCTGGTCACCAAAATGCGCCATGTCGGCGGCGAGACCTGGATCTTCTTTTTGGACAATGGACAAATCTGGGAGCAAATCGACGATCGCCTCAGCCGCCCCCGCCGCCTGCCCATCGAAGCCTCCATCCGCACCGCCGCCTTTGGCAGTTACTTGATGAAAGTCGGGGATCAGCGCGCGGTGCGGGTACGCCGCGTGCAATAAGCTGGCAAGCGCAAGAAATCGCCATCCCCAATCGAAAGGCACTTGCCTTCCTTGTGGCCGCGCACTAGCCATAAAGGTGATGACTCGCACCGCCTATCATCGCTATTGCCTTAGCCTGTGGCTCGCGCTTGCTGTTTTTGTCCAAGCGTTGATCCCTGCGGGCTTTATGCCAAATTTGGGGGGCGACAACGGCCAAACCCCACTGGTGATCTGCACGGCCCAGGGTGCTGAGACCCTGACACCGAACACCGAGCCTTCATCCCCCACCCATGAGGCCGACAGCGTCTGCGCTTATGCCCTAATGGGGCAAAGTCCGGTCTTGCCAGATCCGATCGTGGTGGCGGCACCTCAACCCACACACATGCACAGCGCCTATGGGCTGGTGCGCCACAATCCCCCCTTGCGCGCCTGGGTGCAGCCTTATGCCCCCCAAGCGCCCCCTGCCCCCCTGTAACAAGCTTGCTTCGCTATAAACTGGCTCAGGCCTGACCTGAGCGCGCTTACAGGACACCTTTATCATGAACACTCTCCCTTTGGTGCGGTCAGCAGACCGGCCTTTTGCCACGCTTGAAAAGACGCAAGCGCAAACCTCTCACCCCGCATTTTCCATCCCGGCGCCATCCCGCGCAGGCCTGGGCTCAGAGACAATCATCGAAATCGCGGCCGAAGCGATGACTCCGTACCAGGACCACCTCGATCCACAGACTTTGGAGGCTAAGCAACTGGCCCTGGAGGGCTATATGCTGCGCTTTGCCAAAACTGACAGTGTGCAGCATTTGGCCGACTATTATCAATCAAACCCTGCCTACACTGCGCTGCCCCCCATCACCGAAGCGAAACTGGCCGAGTTGACGCGTCAACAAATGCTGCTGTTCGCAGAATTTGCCGCCATTGGCCTGACCGGGTTCATCCCGCCCGCCTGTGAGAACTATCAGTTCCTGCGCACGGCCTGGGAAGCCAATGGCGCAACCAAGACTGAACTGGTGCAGCTGGATCACCACCAGCGCTATCAACAAACCGTGGTGTGCCCCGATGATGTGCGCCAATCCATCCGCAGCGTCACAGATGACATCAGCCAGGGCCGCATTGCCTTTGTGCCCGATTTGCCCAATGTGATGTGCGATATCGGGGACACCCACGCCATGGTCAAAGGCCAAGTGCCCACCAACAGTTGGTTTGGCGTGCCCACCATCAGCTTTGCCATGACCGTGAATGATCATGATGTGGTGCCGGACCCGATGGACTCGTCTGATATGCCCGCCCTGCTGTATCGGGGTGTGCGGGCCCAGCATATGCTGGACCAGCCCTTTGGGGACACGATCGTCGACCATGGCCCTTACAAAGAACACTACACCGGCGCGATCTATGATCACATCGCAGCGGATTATGATGCCCGCCTGGCCGAGAACCGTTTTGGGATCGCCACGCGCTTCCCCGCAACCTTCCAAAAGCCAGCGGTCTCGGATTTCACAGAAACCGTGACCTATCTGCCCTATTTCGCACAAAGCACCATGGACGCCATGAAAGCCAATCCCACTTTTCAAACGGCCGTCAAAGACGTGCAAACCCAGGTTCAACAGGGACAATGGCCCACACCCGATGCGGTCGAGACCCTGATGAACGCGGCCAAGGCGCGCGATGCGCACTAGGCCGCTCCCTTTGTGATCAACCAACAGGAGGACACCATGATCACTGCCACACAACAAACACAAAACACCCAAACACAAGACGTGAAAGAACAGGAAAACATGGCTCAGCAGTTCGCAGCCTTGATCCAAGAAGACGCGACCAGCGATATTAAACCTTGCTGTGTCGAGATCACAGCCTAGGTATCGCTTGGATATATGATGAAAAAGGGAGGCCGTTGGCCTCCCTTTTTTTAACTCGATACCCTCAGGCGTTTGATCAGCATCACCGGTGCTTGATCACCGATCCTTGGGGTCGATGGCGTCACGCAAACCATCCCCAATGAAATTAAAGCAGAACAGCGTCACCACCATGGTCACGGCGGGATAAATCAACAACCAGGGCGCCAGTTCCATATTCGCCGCGCCATGGGAAATCAAAACCCCCAGTGACGTCAGCGGCTCCTGCACACCCAAACCAATAAAGCTCAGAAAGCTTTCCGCCAGGATCACCGCTGGAATGGTCAGGGTGACATAAACCACCACCGGGCCCAGCACATTCGGCGCCAGGTGTTTAAAGATAATGCCCGTGGGGCGTACGCCAGCAGCGCGCGCCGCCTCGACGAATTCTTTTTGCTTCAACGAAATGGTCTGGCCACGCACAATCCGCGCCATGGTCAACCATTCAACGGCCCCGATGGCGACGAACATCAAAATGAAGTTCCGGCCAAAAACCACCATCAGGATGATCACAAAAAAGATGAAAGGCAAGGAATAGAGAATATCCACAAAGCGCATCATCAGATTGTCAACCCAACCGCCGACATAGCCTGCAACCGCACCATAAATCACGCCAATAACCAAGGAGACCGTGGTGGCCGTCAGACCCACCGCCAACGACACCCGCAAACCATACAGCAACCGCACCAAAAGGTCGCGCCCCTGGCTGTCGGTACCGAAATAGTGCTGCGAGGCCGCATCCGGCCCGATCAGCACATTGTCGCGGTCAATAAAATCATACTCATAAGGCATGAAATAGGGGCCAAAAATGGCGGTCAATGTGATCAAAGCCAACAGCACCATGCTGGCCACGGCGGCCTTGTTGCGCATCAGGCGGCGGCGGGCATCATCCCACAACGAGCGGCTTTTGATCTCCGCCGTTTTCATAAGTTCGGCATTGGGGGTCTCTGCGGTCGTCATCAGCTGTATTTCACCCGTGGGTCCAGAAGGCTATAGAGAATATCGGCGATCAGGTTGAGCGCGATGATCAAGCTGGCGTACAGAATCACCACCCCCATCACCACGGTGTAGTCCCGCTGCATGGCCCCGGTGACAAAAGACTTGCCCAGGCCAGGCAATTGGAAAATCTGTTCCACCACCAGCGAGCCCGTCAGCAGTGCCGCTACCGCTGGCCCCAGATAACTGACCAGGGGCAAAATCGCAGCCCGCAAGGCGTGTTTGATGACGACTTCGCGCTCGGACAAACCCTTAGCGCGGGCGGTGCGGATGTAGTTCGAACGCATCACCTCGACCATACCTGCACGCACCAGACGGGAAATGATGGCAATTTGTGGCAAGGCCAAGGTGATCACGGGCATGATCAGATATTCAAGTTGCCCCCCGCCCCAGGTCGCCGCCGGCAACCACGCGAGCTTCAAACCAAAAACCAACACCAATATCGGCCCAACCACAAAGGTGGGTATACAGATTCCGAACATAGCAAAGGCCATGACGGCATAATCCGCGCTCGTGTTCTGTCGTATGGCAGCAATCGAGCCCAATATCAGCCCAATGATGGTGGCCAAACCAATGGAGCTGACGCCAATGGTCATACTGACGGGAAAGCCCTCGGAAATGATTTCGGCAACGGTTTTGTCTTTGTATTTCAACGAGGGACCGAAATCTCCCCGGACGGCGTTTTTCAGATAATCGCCGTATTGAACGATCAGCGGTTTGTCCAAACCATAGTGCTCTTTGATGTTGCGTTCGATCTCAGGCGGCAGTTTGCGCTCGATATCGAACGGGCTGCCCGGCGCGGCGCGCATCATGAAAAAGGCCATGGTGGTGATCAGAAACAAAGTCGGGATGGCAATCAGCAACCGTTTGATGATGTAAGAAAGCATAAGACTCCCGACCGTGGCTCAAATCCTGTCGTCAACGGGTGCGGACTTTTCACGTCTGAAAGGCAATTGTCAACGGATTAGATTTGCGCCATTGTGCCGACATGACTCATTTCAAGCCTTTAACGGAAACCTTTTCCGTCTGTGCGCAACTGACCGTCGATGACGTCAAGCGCGCCGCCGACGCTGGCTACACCGCCATCATCTGCAATCGCCCCGATGACGAAGAAGCCGGTCAGCCCAACCACCAAGATATTCAAAACGCAGCTGAAAGTATGGGCTTGCGCTATTATTTCCTGCCCTTCAAAGGCCCGGCAACGCCCGAGATTGTCAACCAAACCCAAGAGATTTTGAAAACGGAAACGGGCCCCATCCTGGCCCATTGCCGATCGGGCACGCGCTCGACCAATGTTTGGGCCGTGGCCGCCGTGCGCAATGGGCAGATCAGCATGGATGATGCCATCGCTGCCGGGCGTGAACAGGGCTATGACCTAAGCCATCTGCCGGAGCGCCTGGCCGCGTTTTCATAAAGATTGAGAGAGGTTAGCGGGTGCCTTTAAGGCTGTACACCATAGTCAGCCTGCAGCACCTGGGGCGCACCGCTGGGGGCAGGTCCTGTGGCCTTAGGCAGCATCAAACGCAAAGACGAAGCCTCGATTTGCGCGGGATCATTGGCCGCAAAGGCATGGCTGAAAGCCAAATAGATCACAATCATAAAGGCCGAGCCCAACACAAAAAACCGATCCCGGCCGCGCTTGCGGGCCTCGATGGCTACGGCTTGGGCGCGGGCCTGTGTGGCCCTGGGGTGTGTACGGGACGAGGCGTATCGGGAAGAGGATCGGTGTGTCATACCCCCGTTTCTGCAAAATCAGCACCAAGTTAGGATGCCCATGGCCTGGTGGTCTGATCTGCGCTGGCAGGGGCGATCGGTGCGGGTGGTCACCACCGGCCAACGGATCCCGCTGACACCTGAGGTTTGGCATGAGGTCGCCCTTGGTTTTCTTTTGTTTTTAATTGTTTACCCCTGCGGCCTTTGGCGGCGGTGGCGTGCGGGTCCAGGGCCTCGGCTGGGGTTTACGCCCCAACAGGCGCGCCCCTGGCATTTGATCTGGAACGCGGCCTGGGTGGCGGGGCTGCGTCTCAGTCGCGCCAGCCGCGCCGATGTGATTGTCGCATTTGAAGACACCGCCCACAGCCCCGCGCCCCAAACCGACACGCCCTTGATCAATGCGCGAGCCACGGATGTGCGTAAATCCACCGTCACCGCCGTGGCTGATCAGGTCTTTGCCTTGCCCCTGGCGGTGGATCCCACCACCCACTCCGGCCCCGTGGTGGAAAAAGGCGAAGCCAACGGCGTGCATGATGGCCGCGTTTGCCAAGCGCCCTGCCCGGCCCAACCGGACAAATCCTATCAACGCCTGGTTGAAAACCAAATTGGCGACGAGGTGGTGGACCTGCGCACGCCTTGTGTTGATGGCATACCCATATGTGTTTTTGTCAAACGCCGTCCGCTGGCCAGCCGCTTTGCCAACCACAATTCGCGCTGTGATCTGTTGCAGCCTTTGGAGGTGTTTCGCCCAGAAGAAATCGAAGCCATAAAAGACTTTAATGACAAAATGGGTCTGGAATGGGGTGGCTTGGATATTCTCCGTGATCGGACCAGTGGCGAGATCACGGTGGTGGATTCTAACAAAACCGACATGGGTCCCCCCCTTGTTTTGCCGCTACATCAGCGCTTAGATGCCTGCCAACAGCTGGGCCAAGCCCTGACGCAATTGATCTTTCAAAAGGCAGGACCGCCACCGTGATCCCCTTTGTTCGTGATTTTGATTTCACATATGGCGAGCCCGAGGCCGTCAGCCCGCTGATTCGCCGTGTGGTGGCCAACAATCCGGGCCCCTTCACCTTCACAGGCACAGGCGTTTACATCATCGGCCATGGCACGGTGGCCGTCATCGACCCCGGCCCAGACCTGCCGGACCATTGGCAAGCGCTGCTGAGCGCCCTTGACGGGGAACAGGTCAGCCATGTTTTTGTCACCCATGGCCACCTCGATCACTCGCCCTTGGCCCGCCGCCTGGCCCGGCATTTTGGTGCCAAGGTTTACGCCAGCCCCCAAGTGCCCATCCCCACCGACAGCGAAGTGCGCCTCGAAGCGGGCGATGATCTCGATTTTCGACCGGATGTGGGCCTTAAAGATGCGGACACGTTCACGGGCCCCGGCTGGACGCTGACGGCGCTTGCAACGCCGGGTCATACCTCGGGTCATATCTGTTACGCCTTGGCCGAGGAACAGGCCCTGTTTTCCGGTGATCACATTATGGGCTGGTCCACCAGTGTGATTTCCCCACCTGACGGCGATATGTCGGATTATATGAACAGCTTACGGCGCATTTTGGCCATGAACTTTCAAACCCTATGGCCCACACACGGCCCTCCCATCACAACACCACAGCCGTTCATTGAGGCCTATATCGCCCACCGCGAAGCCCGCGAAGCGGCCATTCTGAGCTATCTGCAAAACGGCCCCACCACCATCCCCGCCATGGTCAAACAGATTTATGCTGATGTGGACACGAGCCTACATCCCGCCGCTTGCCACAGCGTTCTGGCCCATATGATTAAACTGTTGAAAGATGGCCGGGTGGCCACCGACAGCACCACACCTGACCTGACAAGCCAATATCGACTGCGGCCCCAAGCCGCCTAGCGCGGTTGTGGGCGCGTGGCGCGAATGGCCTCGTTTTTGGCTTGGTGTGCCTTCAGATCGGCTTTCAAAATTTCGAAAACATTCCTGAGATCGCGCCGCCCGGTGGCGGGCTCACCCAGGGCTTGATTCGCGGCCCAGCGCGCATCCACCCGCGTCTGTCCATCTGGCAAGCCCATTATGCGCAGGGCCATATGCTGCTCCAGCCCAAACCAGGCGGATTTGCTCATCCCCTCGATTTGGCCATAGGCCCGGTAATCGCTGATGATTTTGTACCCGGCCTTGCGCAGCGCCTGGATCGCCAGCCGGTAAACCAAGGTGGGCTCGGCCTCCAGGGTCAGGGGCGCAATCGCTGCGCAGCATTTGGCCTGAATCTCGGCAACGTTTTCATGGGGCGGTGGGGCATGGGTGCGGCGTTCTTGTAGGCGCGAGGTGAAGGCAATGGGATGGTCCCAATCGGTTTGCAACTGCCACAATGGCGGCGCGTTGCGATAGGCCGTCTGCAACACCACCTGGCCCAACATCACCAAACCCGCTACCAACAGGCTGGCGACCGCAATGGTCATCCAGCGCCGCGCCAACCCTGTGACCAAGGCCCCGTACACCGCCATCAAACTCAGGGCGGCCAACCACAGCGCCCCGGTTTTGCTCAGGGATAATGTCCAGTGAAAGGCGGTGGTGACCTCAAGTCCGCCATGCTTGCCCAGCCAGGGCGTCAACAGCAGCGCCACCGACAAGGCCAAAGTTCCCACACCGGCCACCAACACCACCAGGCGCGCTGGCACCGTACGTGGGTCCATCACAGCGGATGGTTCAGTGCTTGGCTCGTTCCCCGGTTCCATATTTCCGTTCTACACAGATTTGCGGATATGACGAGAACAAAGGCCTCGCCCTACGGGAACAGTTTCCGCTTTTCCCAAGGCTGATCCGGTGATGGGCGCGTAAATTGTAACCGGTCATGCAGGCGAAAGGCGCGGTCTCGCCAAAACTCGATTTGCACAGGCTGCAGACGAAAGCCCGACCAATGGGGCGGACGCGGCACCGTGCCCACCGCATGCTTCAGGCCATATTCGGCTATACGTTTTTCCAGGGCAAATCGACCATCCAGCGGTCGGGACTGTGTCGAGGCCCAAGCGCCAATTTGGCTATCCCGCGCGCGGGTGGAGAAATAGGCATCGGCTTCTTGCTTGGTTACCGGCTGCACGGAGCCGCGCATGCGCACTTGCTTGCGCAGGGATTTCCAATGAAAAACCAAAGCGGCCTGTGCGTTGGCTGCCAGTTGCTGGCCCTTGGCGCTGTCGAGGTTGGTGTAAAACACAAACCCGTCCGCATCATAGTCTTTCAGCAAAACCATGCGTGCGTCCGGCAGCCCGCCCTCATCGACAGTGGCCAAGCACATGGCGTTGGGGTCATTGGGCTCAGTTCTTTTCGCTTCCGCGAACCAATCGGCAAACAGCGCCAAAGGCTCGTCCGTGTCCAGTGGCGGTAAGGCCTTGTCACGGGACACATAGTCATCCTGGTCAGGCGTGGGCGGAATGGAGGGGTCTTTGCGGGTCATAAAAAGGTGCTAGCATGCCCCTTGCCGACCGCAAAGTCCGATTAGTCCAATTCCACAGCCTGCAGCCAAGTGCGCAGTTGCTCGGCCGTCACCTCGGTTTGTGTACCAGGGGTTTCAGGGTCTAGATCCTTGCTGTGCCCAAGATGATCAGAGGCCTGTGAAAACATATCTGCGGTAAAATCATGATTGGATCCGGCAATCATGGTTTTATAGGTGTTGACCGCCTCAGATGAGATCTGATCCATCTCTTCACAGGCTATGGCACGCACAGATAGCAAATCCCCCAAACTGTCTGTCCCTTGAAGCTGGGAATGATATGTATCAAGCTGATGATCAAAAGCCTGCTGCTGTGGTTGATCCATTTGGGAATAGAGCCATTCTACTTTGCGGACAGCCAGCTCAGATTGCCGACTGTAAAAATCATGCTGCGCCTTCACGTAGGTGCTCAGCTCCTGACGGCTGATGTTGCCACCATCAGTGTTCACCTCCTGCAAAAATCTATCAAGATCTGCATCCGAAACTCTGGGTTCAAAGTTTTTTTGAATGGCGCTGGCCAAATATGGGGTCCAGCATGGTGCTTCACTCATAATCGTATACCTTCTTCTTTGTTCTGACTTATAATTTTTCTCGTCCAAAGAGGTTAACCACCCTCTCAGCTTGTCCTGGTGGATAAGCCTGGCTTGCCGTTGAACTCTGCGCTTTCCGCCAAGCTGTTAACCCATGTGGGAAACGTCATCTGCTCAGCCCTTGCCGTCACTGGTTTTCAGGACGCAAAGTGGCCAACCGTTCCGCAAGCGTGCAGACATCCCAATCGGCGCCAGCATTAAATTCTGAACGGTGGCCCAAGCTATCCAGAGCCTGCTGCAACTGTCGCGCCTGGCGACGAAAATCGGCAGCCTGAGCCTGATACAGTCCGGCCTGATTGTCACTGGTCATGAGGCTGTAGATATCATTCCCGGGCTGACTGGCCATCTGAACCGCCGCCGCTTCTGCCGCTACGGCAGCCGCTGTCACTTTGCTCAGCTGTCCTGATAAAAATGTTCGCACTTCCAAGAGGCTCAGTGTCTGCGTGCGATCTGTATCTAACGCTTTCAGAAAGTTCTCGGCCTCGTCATGGCTCAGCCCTGTGTGATCCCGGTCGGCAGCGTTGGCCAATTGCTGCAGCCAGTCTGGCCTTGACGTCATCGTATGCATCCCCCCTTATATTGTCCTTTGTGTCCTGCTGGTTATATCTGATCAGCCGCTTGTTTCAGCAAGTCTTTTAAATCTTCAACCAAAATGGACTTCATGCGAAAATTGTATTGATCATCAAGATCATAGTCCAAGTACAATGTGCCGCGCGCTTCCTCAAACCCTTTGGCCTCTTGTTCATAAACCTCTACCAAGCGACTTGAGTCTTCTGCTTGGCAAATGTTCTTGGCCTCTTCAGCCGCGTCCCAATGGTTATGGATGTAATCGTACAACTCTTGCTTGGTGACCACCGAGCGTTCGACTTCATTATCACCAGAATTCAACTCTGCGATCACGGCCTCCAGCTCGGCGTCTTGCAAACCCGGCTGTCCATTTGTCTCCGCTGTCCTCGCGATCACCGTGGCCCAATAGGGTATGTTGGTGCTCATCACTTCGTCCTCCCACAGATTATTTATAGATCATTTCTATATGATAACGGTTTAATGTCAAGCAACGTAGACTTTTGAAACTCTGACCTGCCATTAACACCCTGTTGACCATATGGGATCAGAACTGATGGGGTGAACACGAACACCGCCCTTCGCCTGGATGAAGCCTATGCTGCCCTGGATTTGCCCCCGGGTGCGGACGTACAGGCCGTGAAAAAAGCCTGGCGGCAACGGGCCAAAGCCACCCACCCGGATCATGGCCAGACCCACGCCACCCAACACGGCGCTGTTCAAGACTTTCTGGATGCCAAACAAGCGTATGAGTTTCTGTGCAAGACGCTGGAGGCCCAACCGCTTCGCCAACCCCAGCGGACGGCAGCGGCCCCACCAAAGCCTCGGACCATTACGCCCTGGCGTCTGAATTTGCGGCGCCAACCCGTGGTCGGGGACGATGTGCGCCTTAGTGTGACGGTCTCGCTCGAACGTTTTATCGACCCGGCCCCCTTGGCTGTGGATCTGCCCACGAGCAAACGCAGTTTGGTGCGCATCCCCAAGGGGTTAATGCCCGGCGGGATTATTCGCCTGAAAGGTCTGGGCCACCCCGGCAAGCATGGCGGTCAGGCCGGGGATGCCTATGTGACCTTGGGCGTGAAAAGTCATGATCTGTATCGTTTGGTCGGACGGGATATCCACACCACTGTGCCCCTGCGTTTGAAATCCATGCGCCCGGGGGACGCCATCGTTGTGCCCACACCGGCGGGTCCCGTGCGTGTGTTGCTGCCCAACGATTATCGCCCGGGTCACACCTTGCGGCTGGCGGGCCGAGGACTGAACGCGCCTAAGGGCCAAGTCAACGGTGATCTTCAAGACAACGGCGATCTTTACGTCACGCCCAAGATCACATCCGAAGAAGGCTTTCGTCATCTGCTGGATCAGTTTGTCGCCAGCTGGGTGAAACCGGACGCCGCCTAACCCTTTGTGCGGGCGATTGCTGGCGCACACCCCAAAAGCGCGCTACACCCATTTGCATGAGTCATAACAGCTTCGGACATCTGTTTCGTGTCACCACCTTTGGGGAAAGCCACGGGCCCGCCATTGGCGGAGTCATTGATGGCTGCCCCTCTGGCCTTGAACTATCCGAAGATCTGATCCAACCGGCACTGGATGCGCGTAAGCCGGGCGGCCCCCTGGCCTCCCAACGCCAAGAAGCCGACCGCTGCCGTATCCTCTCGGGCGTATATCAGGGCCGAACCACCGGCGCGCCCATCGCCATCGTCATCGAAAACACTGATGTTCGGCCCAAAGACTACCAGACCACGGAAACCGTGTATCGCCCTGGGCATGCGGATTACACCTATCATCAAAAATATGGCCATTACGACCACCGGGGCGGGGGCCGCGCCAGTGCACGCGAAACGGCCATTCGGGTGGGCGCCGGTGTGGTCGCCCAACAAATTTTGGGCACAAGCGTGCGCATCGAAGCCGCCCTCGTGCAGCTGGGCACACACGCTCTGTCCCCCGTGCCTGACGATTGGTCACGCGTACCCCTATCCCCCCTGTTTTGCCCTGATGCAACCGCCGAGGACGCCTGGCGAGATCACCTGACCGCCACCCGCAAGGCCGGCAGCAGCCTGGGTGGGATTGTCGCCGTGCGCGCCCGAGGCATCCCCGCCGGTTGGGGGGCGCCTGTATACGGCAAGCTGGATGCGGATCTGGCGGGAGCTTTGATGAGCATCCCGGCCGCCAAAGGCATAGAAATTGGCAGCGGCTTTGCCACCGCCCAGCTGGATGGACAAAGCGCCAGCGACGAGATGACCATGGGCGATGACGGCCAGCCCCAATTCCTCAGCAATCACGCCGGCGGCATTTTGGGCGGGATTTCAACAGGCCAGGAGCTCACCGCCCGCGTGGCTTTCAAGCCCACAAGCTCGGTGGCCCATGCCCGACAAACCGTCACACATGATGGCCAAACCACCACGATTCAGGTGGTTGGACGCCATGACCCCTGTGTGGCCATCCGCGCCGTGCCTGTGGTCAAGGCCATGGTCGCCTGTGTGCTGGCCGACCATAAACTGCGCCACCGCGGTCAATGTGGGGTCTAAGCTGTGACTAGGCGGTTTCCGAGACCGCTACAACCTCTGTGACGCGATAGGTCCAAGCCGTACCGTCTTCATCGGTGATGGTCACAAACTCGTTGGGATCGAAACTGTGAAGCCCCAGTTTGAAAATGGGTTCATCATCATCGGTGCGATCCGCATCATAATCGAAAAACCAATTGTTTCCCCGGCGGTTCAGAACGCCCATTTCAGGGTTTTGTAAATCCGGCGAAAAGTGACGAACGGTGCACCGCGTTTTGTGTTGCTTCCAGGCCCCCTCGTCCAGGTGTTTGTCCGCCGTCAATGGTGCCACCAGAACATAGCCACGATCCGGGTCGCCATCAGGAAAGTCGGTTCCTGGGTTACGAGCAAGACGCAATGTGATTCTGGATAAGGTCATGCAATCCTCCTGTTGCTGGAGATCAATATGTACCCCTTGAGACATGTTGACCAGAGGACAGAAAGACGCAGCTTGCCAGTCGGCGCTCAAGTCCGCATAAGATCATTATGACTCCCCCCATCACCATTGGCATCAGTGCCGTGATCTTGGGCCTGAAAGGGTCAGATTTGCATGTGCTGTGCGTCGAAAACGAGGGCAGCCCCGCCCTGCCCTATGGTCCCTTCGACGCCGAGCATCACCGTACATTCGAGCTGGCCTTGCGCCAATTCGTTGAAGATCAGGCTGGGTTTGACGTGGGCTATGTCGAGCAGCTCTATACCTTCGGCGATAAAGGCCGCGAGGCCCCGCGCGCCGATTTGGGCCTGGATGTCACCGACACCGGCAAACCGCCCCGCGTGATTTCCGTGGGCTATTTGGCCCTGACGCCTGATGCCCAACCGGCCCGCGTATCCCAGGCCCGTTGGCGACCGGTGCATCAATTTTTCCCTTGGGAAGACTGGCGGGTGGGCGCGCCCTCTATCATCACCGATACCATCCAACCCGCGCTTGCCGCCTGGGCCCAAAGCGCCGACAACCAAGCCCGCCTGCCCGCCACCTTCGCCCTGCCCGAGGCCTGGAACGAAGAGCGCGTGCTGGAGCGCTATGAACTGCTGTACGAAGCCGGACTGGTGCCCGAGGCCGCCCGCGACCGCCCCCATCTGCATGCGCCCCCCCCGCCGATTGGTCAAACCATGACCTCGGATCACAGGAGGATCTTGGCCACCGCCGTCTCCCGCTTACGGGCAAAAATCAAATATCGTCCTGTCATCTTCGAGCTGATGCCCGCAGACTTCACGCTTTCTGAGCTGCAAGAGGCCGCCGAAGCCATTGCGGGCGGACGATTGCACAAACAAAACTTTCGGCGGGCAGTTGAAAAGTCTGGCTTGGTTGAACCCACGGGACAGATCAAACCCAGCACGGGTGGCCGCCCAGCCGAGCTTTATCGCCATCTTCCCCGCCAGCATGACGGGCAACCCAAATTGGGCCTGAGTCTGCCGCGTTTACGAACTTAATCGCTTATCGGATCAGTCTACGGTTTCACTTAGGGGGGCGGATTGCGCGTCTTGTAAAATCACCTGATCGCGCAGGCGTTCATATTCAGCGTCCGTGATCAAGCCTTCATCCCGCATGGCTTTCAGCTCCCGCACACGCTCGAGGGTGGATTTGGCACTGACTTCTTTTACCGAACTCAGAACGCCTTCGGCGGCTTCGCTAGCTTTCTCACTCAGGGCTTCGGCTTTTTCCCCCAAGGCCTCCAGGCGCTGGTCACTGTTCAGCTCGGGATTGCCTTCCAAGCCTTTCACGCCAAACAGCAAATGTGCAATGGCCCACAGAATGATGAACGCCAAGGGCAAGCTGATAATGCCCACCAACAGATTGATGATAGCCATCAAAAACACCAAAACGCCAATATAGAGCGCAGTTGTCTCCGGTGCGCCCAACACGCTCAGACTGCCCCAGGTCAGCACGCCGAAAATGCTGGCTCGGATCAGGCGAGTGAGCAGTGTGATCATCGGTGTCCTATTGTGCGTGCTTCAATGCCGCCTGGGCTGCTGCCAAACGGGCCACCGGCACGCGATAGGGCGAACAGGAGACATAATCGAGACCCAAGCCTTCGCAGAACCCGATCGAGGCCGGATCCCCGCCATGCTCACCACAGATCCCCAGCTTGATCCCTTCGCGGGTGGCGCGGCCGCGCTCGGCCCCCAAGCGCATCAGATCCCCGACGCCGTCTTGGTCAATGCTGACAAAAGGGTCGCGCTCGAAAATGCCTTGGTCAAGATATGGGTTCAGGAACCGACCGCTGTCATCGCGGCTGATGCCCAAGGTGGTTTGGGTTAGGTCATTGGTACCAAAAGAGAAAAACTCGGCGTGCTTGGCAATCTGCCCGGCTTGCAAGGCGGCGCGCGGCAACTCGACCATGGTCCCCACCAGATACGCAAGCATCACACCGGTCTCGTCCATCACTGTCTTGGCGACACGATCGGTCAGCTCCCGCAAGATGCGGATCTCGGCCTCGGTGGCCACCAGCGGGTGCATGATCTCCGGCATAGGCGCTTCGCCCGAGGCCTGCTTCACGGCACAGGCCGCTTCGAAAATCGCGCGCACCTGCATCTCGTAAATCTCGGGGAAGGCAATGCCCAAACGGCAGCCCCGCCAGCCCAACATGGGGTTGGTTTCCTTCAGCTCCTCAGCGCGGCGCATCAGTTTTTTGGCATCCAAGCCCGTGGCCGCCGCCACACTGGCCACATCTTCGTCGGTGTGGGGCAAAAACTCGTGCAAGGGCGGATCCAACAGACGGATGGTCACCGGCAGCCCGGCCATAATCTCGAAAATGCTTTGGAAGTCCGCACGCTGCATGGGCAAGATCTTGGCCAAGGCCTTTTCGCGGCCCTCGCGGTCTTCGGCCAAAATCATCTCGCGCACGGCGGCGATGCGGCTCTCTTCAAAGAACATATGCTCGGTGCGACACAGACCAATGCCCTCGGCGCCAAAGCCACGAGCGGTTTTGCAATCGGCGGGCGTTTCGGCATTGGTGCGCACCCGCAAACGGCGGTGCTCATCGGCCCAGGCCATCAGCTTGGCAAAATCACCGGTCATCTCGGGCTCGATCATATCGACCGCACCATACAGCACCTGCCCAGCGCCCCCATCCACCGTTATGATATCCCCGGCCTGCAGGGTGCGGCCACGCACGGTAAAGCGCTTGGCTTTTTCGTCGATGCGCACGTCGCCTGCCCCCGAGACACAGGGCCGGCCCATGCCGCGCGCCACCACCGCCGCATGGGAAGTCATCCCCCCACGCGAGGTGATAATGGCCCGCGCTGCGTGCATCCCGTGAATGTCTTCAGGGCTGGTTTCTTCACGCACCAAAATCACGGCTTCCCCTTGGCCCGCCAAGCGCTCCGCCTCGTCGGCGTCAAACACCACCTGGCCGACCGCCGCCCCTGGTGATGCCGGCAAACCGGTGGACAAAACATCGCGATGGGCTTTGGGGTCAATGGTGGGGTGCAACAGTTGATCAAGGGCTGAGGGGTCCACGCGCAGCACGGCCTCGTCTTCAGAAATCATACCTTCGGCGGCCATATCGACGGCGATTTTCAAGGCCGCCTTGGCCGTACGTTTGCCGGATCGCGTCTGCAGCATATAGAGCTGCCCGCGCTCGACGGTGAACTCCACGTCTTGCATGTCGCGGTAATGGCGCTCCAGCTGGTCAAAGACCTTGGCAAGCTCGGCATAGACCTCGGGCATGGTCTCTTCCATCGAAAGGGCCGTGTCGCCCATTTCCTCGCGTGCCACTTTGGTCAGGGCTTGGGGGGTGCGAATGCCGGCCACCACATCTTCGCCCTGGGCGTTGATCAGATACTCGCCGTAAATGCGATTCTCACCCGTTGACGGGTTGCGGGTAAAGGCCACGCCAGTGGCCGAGGTCTCGCCCATATTGCCAAAGACCATGGCCTGGATGTTCACGGCTGTGCCCCAGCTTTCGGGGATGTCGTGCAATCGGCGATAGACCTTGGCGCGATCATTCATCCAGCTTTTGAACACGGCGCCAATGGCCCCCCACAGCTGTTCGTGAACATCCTGGGGGAAGTCGTGGCCCAGCTCGTCGGTGACGGCCTGTTTGTAATCCACGACCACCGCTTTCCAATCCTCAGCGCTCAGATCGGTATCGAGGCTATAGCCCTGCTCGTCTTTGTGGCGGTCCAGGATGTCTTCGAACATATGATGCTCAAGGCCCAAGACCACATCAGAATACATCTGAATGAACCGGCGATAACTGTCATAGGCAAAGCGCGCATCACCCGAGAGCTCGGCCAAGCCCTCGACGGTTTCATCCGTCAGGCCCAAATTCAGCACCGTGTCCATCATTCCCGGCATGGACGCCCGCGCGCCCGAACGCACCGAAACCAGCAACGGATTGGCCTTTTGCCCGAACTGCTTGCCGGTGATGGTTTCAATGTGCTGCAGGCCCGCCTCAACTTGGCTTTTCAGGGCGGTGGGATACTGACGATCGTTGGCATAATATTGCACACAGGTTTCGGTGGTGACCGTAAATCCCGGCGGCACCGGCAGGCCCAACCCCGACATTTCCGCCAGGTTCGCCCCCTTGCCGCCCAGAAGGTTGCGGTAACTGGCATCCCCCTCGGCTTGGCCACCGCCAAAGGTGTAGACCCATTTGTTGCTGGTGGTTGACGTGTTGTCGGTTGCGATTGCGTCCATGGTCACCGGAGCCTCCAAAAAATCTTGATCTAGCCTTGTAACTGGCTGAAGTCAGCCACCCGATACAGCAAAACCCGCAAACGAGACAAGAGCTTTAGCCGATTCAGGCGAATGTCTGGCTGCGGATCATTGACCATCACGGCCTCGAAGAACTGATCTACCGGCCCGCGCAAACCCGCGAGCGCCGTCATCGCCGCGGCAAAATCCTCGGCCTCAAGCGCCGTTTGCACCTGGGGCTCGGCGGTGGCCAGCGCCGTCAAAAAGGCCTGATCCGCCGGATCCGCCAGCACACTGGCATCAGGGTCCGGGGTGAAGGCTTCGTCCTTATTTTCTTCTGCACTCAGGATATTGAGCGCCCGTTTGGCCCCGGCCAACAGGTTCTCCCCGTCATCGGTTTTCAAAAAGGCCCCAAGCGCCACAAGCCGCGCCTGCAACCGCACCAAATCATCATCGCCAGTGGCCAGCACGGCGTCAATGTGATCGTGGGCAAAACCCGCATCCCGCCAAAACACCTTCAGGCGATCGAGGAAAAAGCCTTGCAGCTCATAAGCGGCCTCTTGCCACTGATCGGGCTGGGGCGCGGCCACGTGACCAGCGGCGATCAAACCGTTCAGCGACAGGCGCAAGTCATTGTCCAAAATGATGCGCAGGGTGCCAATGGCGGCGCGACGCAAGGCAAAGGGATCTTTTGAGCCTGTGGGCTTTTGATCGGTGGCAAAGAAATAGGCCAAATGGGTCAGCTTGTCCGCCAGGGCCACCGCCGCCGAGACCTTGGGCATGGTGGCGGCCTCGTCGCCTTTGGGCCGGTACTGGTCGCGCAAGGCATCACAGACCTCGGGGTCATGGCCTTGATAGGTGGCGATATAGCGTCCCATCACCCCCTGAAGCTCGGGGAACTCGCCCACGGTACCGGTCACGAGATCACATTTGCTCAGCTGGGCGGCGCGCACGACTTTGTCGTCGTCAGCACCAATGGATTTGGCAATGGCGGGGGCCAGCCGCTCGATCCAGGATGTGCGGGCGTGCAAGGTGATATCCCCCGCAAAGGTCACCCGGCGCAAATCGTCTTGGTTCAGGGCCAGGGGCTTGCCGATATCTTTGTGCCAGAAATAGGCCGCATCGTTCAGGCGCGCGGCCAACACCCGGGCGTTGCCGCGGGCAATGGCCTGGCCGCCGTCTTCGGCCTCAATGTTCGCAACCGTGACAAAATGCGGGGCCAGTTTGCCCTTGGCGTCCAGTACCGTGAAATATTTTTGGTGGCTGCGCATGGTGGTGCGAATGACCTCGGCGGGCAATTCCAGGAACTTGGTTTCCATATCGCCCATGATCACCACCGGCCATTCCACCAGGCCCGTGACCTCGTCCAACAGACCGGGGTCTTCCGCCACCGTCAGGCCCTTGTTTTGCCCAACCGTGGCCAGGCCCTTGGCGATGCGATCGCGGCGGTCCGCCCAATCCAGGATCACAAAGTTCTGCTGCAGCTTGTTTTGATAGTCTGCGAAATTTTCAACTGAAAACTCCGCACCCGACCCCATAAAGCGGTGCCCCTTGGTGACCGCACCTGCGGTCAATCCCTCGTGAGCCACCGGCACCACCTGGCCATCAAACAGCGCCACCAGCCCCTTGATGGGTCGCACCCAACGGGCCTGGCCCGTGCCCGAGCGCATGGACTTGGGCCAAGGAAAATCAGCCAAAATGCCGGTGATCATGGTGCCCAAAACATCGGCGGTCTGGGCACCCTTATGCTCCAGGGTGGCGATATAAAATGTGCCTTTTGGCGTTTCTTGCTGGTCCAGCTGATCCCAGCTGAGGCCCACCGAGCGGCAAAAGCCCTCGATGGCTTTGTCAGGGGCATCGACGCGGGGGCCTTTGCGCTCCTCGCGTCGGTCCGGTTGGGTCAGGGGCAAGCCGTCAATGACAAGGGCCAAACGGCGGGGCGTCACAAAGGTGCGCAGGGCATTCCACGACAGGCCGCTGTCTTTGAGTGTCGCCTCGGCCAGACGCTTCAGGTCCTGGCTGGCGCGCTCTTGAAAGCGAGCTGGAATTTCTTCTGAACGAATTTCCAGCAAAAATTCAGATGTTTTCATCGATGTGTTTGTCTCAGACATCCGCTGGCTCCTTGGTGGTGTCGGCCTCCACCGCCACCCAGGCCTCGGCGCAGGCCTTACACAGACTGCGCACCCGCCCGATATAGGCCGCGCGCTCGGTCACTGAAATGGCCCCACGCGCATCCATGATGTTAAACAGGTGGCTGGCCTTCAGCACATGATCATAGGCCGGCAGCACCACAGGCTTGCCGGTGGCCAGCAGACGTTTGACCTCGCGTTCCATATCATCGAACTGACGGCGCAGAGTGTCCACATCAGCCAACTCGAAATTATAGGTCGAGAATTGAACCTCGTTGGTCTTGAAGACCTCGCCATAGCTCAGGCCTTGGCCATTGAAATCGAGATCATAGACGTTATCGACGCCCTGGATGTACATGGCCAAACGCTCAAGGCCATAGGTCAGCTCGCCTGAAACTGGCTTGCAGTCCAAACCGCCCACCTGTTGGAAATAGGTAAACTGGGTGACCTCCATGCCATCGCACCAGACCTCCCAGCCCAGGCCCCAGGCCCCAACGGTGGGGTTTTCCCAATCATCTTCGACAAAGCGGATATCATGACGCTTGGGATCAATGCCCAGCACTGCCAAGCTTTGCAGATAGAGATCCTGCAGATTGTCGGGATTGGGCTTCAGGATGACCTGATATTGATAATAATGCTGCAGGCGGTTGGGATTGTCACCATAGCGCCCGTCCGCAGGCCGCCGTGATGGCTGCACATAGGCTGCTTTCCAGGGCTTGGGTCCCAAAGCACGCAGCACGGTCGCGGGATGCAAGGTCCCCGCCCCCACCTCGACGTCATAGGGTTGCAAAATGGCGCAGCCTTGCGCGGCCCAAAAGCCATGCAGCCGCAGGATCAGTTCTTGAAAACTGGGCGGACGATCCGTCATCTTTGGTTTCCTTGCCCCTTGGTCTGTGATCTCTCAGAGGGATACCGGCATTAACCCCCAAAAGACAACAGCGAAAACGTCACATCCATGATCTTTCCACGCTCGTATCTTTCCGCGCTCGTGGCCAGGGCGGCCCAAGCCGTCAGCAAAAAAAGACCCGCCAAGCGGCGGGTCCAATAGGGTGTATGGTGTCTCGATCAGTTTGCGTCAGCTGGCATGGCTGCTGCATCCACCGCTGGCGTTTCTGCGCTGTCTTGTGTGGCAGGGCTAGCATCAGTGTCTGGGGACGCGTCAGCCGCAGCCGCCTCGGGGGGTGTGGTTTCTGGTGCGGCTTCTCGCATCCCCTGCCCTTCTGCAGCCGGATCCGTGGTTGCGGCCTCAGCAAGAGTCACAGGGAAATAGATCTCCGTGACCAGATCGTCTGGCGCCACTTGTGACGGATCGGTCACATAGACCTCCCATGGGTTGCCGGCAACCTGCAGACCCAAAAAGCGAATGTAACGCTCGAGCGTGCTGTAGGTCACCATCATGGTCTCATAGGAGCCGGTGTGCACGGCCTTGGCCACACTGCCCTCGTAGGTCATTTGCATTTGCACCCCGTTGCTCATTTGCGGGGCGGGCCCTTCAAACGGGGCGCCGGCCTGGAAGGCATAGACGTCGTTTTGCGGATCCCAACGGGTGGCGATCGCCATGGGCTGCCCTGAGGCCTCGAGGCCATGACGGTTCATAAAGGCCTCGACCTGACCAAAGGCGCGACCCAAAGCCGCCCCGATGGCTGAGACATTGGTCTTGGTTTCGCCGGTCACATACAGCATCTGCTGGGGCTCGACGTGGGTGACAAACATTTTCTCGACGGTGAAGTCCAAGGCCGGGATCTTTTCAACCATGGCTTTGTACTGCTGCAGGCCTTTTTCATACTGCTCGCCGATCATACCATCCATGAACAGACCGAAATAACGGCCCACGATGTTCCAGCCAAAATCAGTCTCGAAGCCCCAAATCACCAAGGTGCCCTGAGGCGCCATGCCCACTTCATAGTAGCCATTGGCCGTGCCTTGGGCGCCAAAATCCAGGGCCGTTTCAATGCGCTTATGGCCGTCAACAGCGGTGATGGTTTGGCAACCGCTGCCCACGTCCTCATGCTCGCTTTTCCAACACATGGCCGCGTCCTTACCCATCAAGGGGCCACTGAAGGTGTATTGGGTGTTGGGATCAATCCCGGCCCAGGGCGACCAGTCGTTAAACCGGCTGAAGCCGTTCAGGGTGGCAAAGACCGTATCGGGGTCTTGGTCGACAACGATTTGCCGCTCCACTTCAACCTTGGCTGGTAACATCAGGCCAATGAACAGAAACAAGACAATGACCACTATGCCGTATTTGGCAATTTTCATAGGCAAGTCACGTTTGCTGGTTTCGTTTGTGGTTTCAGATGATTCGGTCATCGAACTCCCCCCTGTTGTTTATTGTGACAGTCTACACGCTCTGCCTCAGGTGTCCAGCCAAGACGTCAGATCCCTGTGTCCGCTGGGCGCGCCCCCACCTGTGTTGCCACCGCCCACCAGTGGAGGTGGTGGGTGTGGATGGCATTGACCAAATCCTCTGCTTGCTCTCGCGATTCCATCATCACCCAAACGGTTGCCCCTGAACCCGACAGCCGCGCCAAGCGCGTGCCGGGATGGGCGGTGACCACCGTCAACACGTCATTGATTTCGGGACATACGGCACAAGCCGCCGCCAGCAGATCATTGCGGGTGTGGGTCAACACCTCCCCATCACAGTCCCCTTCAATCTTTCGATCCAAATCTTTGGCAAACTGAGCCTTTTCATCAAAAACCCGATACACCGCCCCCGTCGAACATGGCCGGAGCGGATTGACCAACACGGCCGGAAACGACAAGAGATCCATGGGCCGCAGGTCGTGCCCGATGCCGGTCATCAGGGCGCCTTGTCCCTGCACGCACACCGGCACATCAGCCCCCAACGGCTTGGCGATTTCGGCCAAAGCGGTCAGAGAAAGCTGTGCCCCCCAAGCGCGGTTCAACAGCCGCAAAGCCGCCGCCGCGTCCGCCGACCCACCACCCAAGCCCGCCGCCACCGGCAAGGCCTTGTGCAGATGCAGCTGACCCGTGGCCTTGTGGCCCAATTCGGCCGCCAAGGCCTGGGCCGCCCGCAGAACCAAATTGGTGTTGGGGTCTTCATCAGCAAGCGCCCCAGCAAAAGGCCCTTCGACGCTGAGATGCAAATGATCTGACGGCGTATACCGTAAGCGGTCCCCCACATCCGCAAAGGCCACAATCGACCACAGCGGATGATAGCCATCCGCACGGGGTGCCCCCACATGCAGGGCCAGATTCAACTTGGCGGGGGCAAGCTCTTGCCACAAGGCATCAGGCACCGGACTAGCCCCCAACGGCACGCGCCACCGCAGGCACCGCCGAGCTCTCGTCCCCCTGGCGATGAGCGCCCAGCTTTTGTTCCAACTCCGCGCGCTCTTTGGCGGGCGGGTTCAAAGTCAGGGCCCGTTGCCATTGCCATACCGCTTCTTGATCACGGCCCAAGGCGTTGTAAACATCGCCCAAATGATGATTGACGGTGGCGTCTCCGGGCTCGAGGGCTGCGGCCGTCTCAAGCTCACGCACCGCGCGCTCCAGATCCCCTTGCAGATAATAGGCCCACCCGAGCGAATCCCGAATGGCCCCCGACTGCGGCTTCAGACGAGCGGCGCGCTGGATCAGATCCATGGCTTCATCGACATGCAAGCCCCGGTCCAGCCAACTGTACCCCAAATAGTTCAGAGCCTCGGCATTATTGGGTTGAACCTCGATGACATATTGCAGGTCTTTTTCCGCCAGATCCCATTTGCCCAAGCGCTCGCGCACCATACCCCGCATCATCCAATACACGGTTTGGCTATCATCCAAATGCAGCAAACGGTTCAGGGTGGCCTCGGACTCGGCAAAACGGCTTTCCACGCGATACACATCCGCCAGCGCCGCCAACATGCGCGTGTTGGCAGGCTCCTGGGTTAGGCCAGACTTCAAAATACCAATGGCGCCGTCCACGTCCCCCATGCGGCGCAAAGCAAAGGCTTGAACCGAAACCGCGCTGGAATAATAGACCGAGTCCTTGGGCACCTCGGTAATCACCTTTTGCGCGCTTTCCAACGCGCCACGCTGTGACAACACCTCGGCCAACAGCACGCGGGCCGCATCCAAATCGGGGTTCAGCTCCAGCGCCATGTGCAACAAGATCATGGCCACATCCACGTCGGCCGTGGCGGTCATGGCCGCCGCCGGGCCAAAAATCGACATAGAGGCTCCGACGCGCACGTCATCCTCGGTGCGTTTGGGTTTCTGGCCCAGGGTGTTCAGAGCTTCAATCACACGGGGATGCACGCCATAGGCCGCCGTGAAGGTCGTGTAGATCTCCTCGGCTTCATCCACGCGCCCCAAGCGCTCCAACAGATGACCAAACGCCACCACATTATGCGCCGTCAACAAACGGGCTTGCCACAAGGCGGCATACTCGGCCTCGGCCTCTTCCCACCGGCCAGCCATATCCAAGATGCGAGCCTTGGTGGTCAGCACAAAGGCATCATCTTTGGCGGGGACATGCTCGAGGGTTTTCAGCGCCGCCTCCACATCACCGGGGCCCAAATGCGCCCAGGCCCCCAAGATCGGGCCTGCCGAGCCCGCCGAGCCCAAACTGCCCGTCTCGGCATAGGCCGCCTGTGCCGCCTTAAAATCCCGTCGCGCCAAGGCATGGGTGCCAATGACAAAATTGGCCAAAGGCGCCATCACGGGATCCGCGCGCAAACTTTTGGCCACGGTCTTGGCCTGGGATAACCGCCCCTGGCGTAGATGCTCCAAAAACAAGCGATGAGCCACAGCCTCGCTGTCCGGCGCTTGGCGATAGGCTTCCTGCAAAAAATCGACAGCCGTTGGGAAATTGGCATGCTGCGAGGCCCACTCACCGGCCAAGAAATTGCCATAGGCCCGCTTTTCAGGCGGCAAAGGCTGTGTCTCGGTGGGCAAACTGGCACACGAAGTCAGCAGAAAAAAACCCGCCGCCAGCCCAGCCAAGCGCCAGGTCCGTGTGGAAACATAAGTACGAATTGGGAATCGGGGCGCGCTCATCATGCCCTCAGCCTGCCACACTGGCTCGAAACCGCAAGGGTCGTTTAGACTTTGTTAAGACAAATCTTGGCAGCGCCGAGACCAGAAGTGTGCCTTTACACGTAAATGTTCCGCATGCGGATACTGTAAATTATTTATATATTTTAGTTGACGAACGCTGCCTAAGCCAGTACATGCCAAGCTTAACCCAACATCATTAAAGTTATCGAGTTCGCCGCATGCCCCTGGTTCACACGCCGCTGCCCGCCACAATCCCTCCATACGACGCGTTGAAAACCGCTATGGAAAGCGCGCTGCTGGCCACCTCGGCTCCCCCCCGGGGAGGGGATGAGGGGAAGGACAAAGCCCCCCCAAGCTGGTTCAGGTTGGATACCCGAGCGAGCGTTTGGGCACGATTGCGGCCCGTTATGGGGTGAGCGTTGAGACGTTGCTGGAGCTGAACCCGAGCCTGTCGTCTGGCTATGGCGATC
>CAKZPF010000008.1 GCA_937138625.1 uncultured Caulobacteraceae bacterium
CGCTCCGGCACCTCTCCATTACACGCCAACATATGGCGGCGGTCGAACAAACAGGAAAGACCGCGACCGCTCCGGCACCTCTCCATTACACGCCAACATATGGCGGCGGTCGAACAAACAGGAAAGACCGCGACCGCTCCGGCACCTCTCCATTACACGCCAACATATGGCGGCGGTCGAACAAACAGGAAAGACCGCGACCGCTCCGGCATCTTTCCCGTCATCCCCCCAGGTGGTCAGGCCTGTGGGCTGGCCAGCGATCACGATCACGGACCAGGGGCCTGTCCTAGCGCGCGCAGCAAAAAATGCAAGTCACCTTTTCTTTTTGCCTCCCACCACCCGCGCCTGTGCTGTTTCAGAACACTACACCTGGGCTAAGGCTGGCTCATTTTGAAGCTCAAGTGCGCCAAATTCGGGCAAAACGCCTGACCGGCGAGTGCGCCTGTGGATTGCCCCTGGGGGGAGAAGGATGCGCCCAGAACACGAAATTCTTCTGAAAAATAAGGAAAAATTCCACTTTTCGCCTCTCCGGAGACACCTCAGAGGCGAGTTCTGGCACGGTTTTTTCTTCTGACAAGGGCAAACGGGCCAGGTGGCACAGATCACCGGTCAAAGAAAAATAGGAGACCGCTATGTATACGACCGCAAACGCTCCCATGGCGTATGCCCCCCACACCCTTCACGCAAACCGGATGGGTATGGGCACCAATCAGGCTTTGATGCTGCTGAAGACGTTGCACACGGCCTTGTCACACGTGTTCAATGCCATGGACTTTAATGTTGACAGCTTCCCTTCTTGGCCTTGCGGCTCGGGGGATGGCGGTCATCATGGCGGCCACGGCCATGGACACCATGGTGGATGTACGCCGGATGAGCCCGCTACCCTTGGGCGGTGGCGCTTGGATATGCTGGGCTGTGATGTCGACGTGAACGGGGACGGCCTGGCAGACTATATCGAACTCTATGAAGACGGTTCTGCTAAGCTGAAGACCGTTGGCCCTGATGGCTGTGTCAAAACACAAGATGATTATGAGTTGGATGCAGAGATGTATGCCGATGATCTCGAACATCTGCCACCATTTCTGCAAGAGGCCCTAGGCCTCGAAGACGATGACCACAATTGCCCGCACCATTGTTATGACCAAGGCGGGTGGGGCTGGTTCCCGGATATGCCGATGCATGGCTACGGCCAGGGGTATGGATACCCAGGAATGGGGGGAGCGCCCAGCACCAATACCGGGTTTCCTGAGATCTCTAACTCTTTATTCTCGAGCGTCATTGGCACCACTTTGGGCACCGGTTTTAACACCGGATATGGCTCGGGCTATCCGCTGGGTTACGACTATAATATGACAGGGGGTATTTTTAATAATCGCCGAGGCACAGACTATAATATTCACACCTGGCCCAGTCGCGACGTTATCGATCATGCGCGCCAACATGCACAGTACGCGCATTACCATCACCCTATAAACATGTGGGGTATGCCGATGGGCTGGTAAGCTGAACAGGCCGGCTGTGACGGACAGATGAAGTCCACGACAAATTTGCCGTCACAATTCGCCGGCCCGGGGATTTGGGTTGACCTGACACCAATCATAGCAATAATAGGAAACAAATGATTAATACGTTTGCTTCTGTTGATTGGTGCTCTGTTCCACAGGGACTGTATAGGTCATCTCATTATACAACCCCATAACAGCAGCCCGCAAAGATAAATAATAAGTCGCAATAAAAAACCAAGCGACATGAGTGATAAAGGAGACCGACCCCATGACAGCCTTACTCTGTTGACGAGTCTGCCCTTAGGGCACTTTCCACATCACAACTGAATTCTGCCGTTGTGCCGCATCGTTGGCGCATCAGGACAGATTTGACCGGCACTGCACCTGACAACACAACACTGGGCAGTGAACGGCCAGCCTTTGCCATGAAGAGGTCAAAGCCCGCATGGCGCTCAACACAAACATAGTCTTAGGAGACCGAAAATATGACTGTAAACGTTGCCCCCCCTCCCCCCCCACCACCACCTCCACCGCCTCCACCACCGCCTCCTCCGGCACAGAGCGCGCAGTCGCAACAGGCAGATGTGGAGTTGAACTCGAACTTCGATTCGAACATCGAAGCGAACACCACCAACACCACGTCCTCGACTTCGAATACGCCACCTTCAAATCCCAATGGTTTGCCGATCGAAAATGGCTTCCAAACCACGACCCCTGTGATGGGTGCCGATGGTCAGGAATATCATCAAATTGGTGATGCCAATGGAGACGGTGACAACGACTTCTATAACGAAGACGGTGAAGTGGTTGATGCCGGTGAAGATGGTCAAATCGGCACCGCCGATGACATTAACTTTGGCAACTTGATGCCGTTGTATTATGAAAATGCCAATGGCAACCCATTATGGCTGGACCCCGGTACTGACGCGCCCGGTGACGAACAAATCGTTGACCTTGGCCAAGATGGCCAGATTGGCGGCGGGGATGACATCTCCAAACCTTTCGGTGAGTTGAGTCCGGAAGAGCAGGCAGCCTTCCTAAACGCTATGTCCAACCTTGATGATGATTATCTGCGCGCCCTTGAAGAGGCTTTGGGCCTACCTCCTGGGTCTTTGGGCTCCAGCGCCGGTAACGGTGGTAACCCCGGTCCTGGTCCAGGACCCGGTAACCAGGGCTCTGGCGGAAACCAGGGCGGCCAACAGCCTAGCGGCGGTCAACAAGGTGGCGGCGGCCAGTGCGGCGGCGGTCAGCCTAGCGGTGGCGGCCAACAAGGCGGCGGCCAAGGCGGCGGTTGCGGCAAAGGCAACAACCAAGGCCAAGGCAATGGCAACCAGGATGATAAGGTCCGCCGTGTCGATGTTGACACCGATGGCAATGGGGAAACCGATAAAACCCTGTTGATCAAAGGCGACAAAGTCTATGAAGACGAAAACCGAAACGGCAAGATCGACACCGGTGACCAACAGGTTGGCACAGCCAGCCAGAATGGCAATGGCGGGTATGATATCGACATGGGCTCGGATGGCTCGGTGGATATGATCACCCAAGGCGGTGATGTGCTTGCTGATACCAACCAAGATGGTAACATCGGCCAAGGTGATGACGTCGTTGGTACCATTTGGACCGAAGGGTCGAATACAGACTACATGAACACCAACGGTGGTAACTATGACATCTCCAGCATGTTCGGTGGTTTTGGTGGCGTCATGGATTCGCCTTTCAACAACAACACATCTGATCTGTTCAATGATGTGATCAGCGCCTAAGTAAATACATAGCTGTGAACCTCAAGTGGGCCTTCGGGCCCACTTTTTTTATGGGGATTTTATGGGTTTAGGTGCGAATTTAACCCACTGGTGTGGCATTTTCACCGCTTCTCTTGTTCGGATGAAACCGTTAAGAAAGTCCCAGGATGCAAACGGGACGATTTGCGTCGTGTTTGTGCCAAACGCCTGTCATGGGCACGCTCTGCCGATGAGGCAAAAACAAGAAAGGGTATAACGATGAAAATGAAACTGATGGCTGGCGCCGCGGCAGTGGCCATGCTGTTGGCCGGTGGTGCACAGGCCGAATGGTATGGCGGGCTGGGTGCTGGTTACCACCTGCCAGATGAGCTGGACTCCAACGTGGAAAGCACTGCGATCCAATGGGATGTGGATTTGGAAGACGATTGGATGGCTGCCGGTACGGTTGGCTATCGCTTTGACAGCAACTGGCGCGCTGAGTTCGAACTGGGTTACCGCACCCAAGATTACGGCTTCGTGCTGGATCAAGGCACCACTGTTGACCATCTGGACAACCCCATGGGTGACCTCGATGTGTGGTCGGCGATGGCCAACTTGATTTATGATGTGCCGACCCAGTGGGCGGTTCGTCCTTACATCGGTGTGGGTGTGGGTGCTGGTCGTGCTGACCTGAACTTGTCAGGCACCACCAATGTCACCACCGCGGCCGTTGATTTCGACGATGCCGAAACTGGCTTTGCTTACCAAGGGATCTTGGGTCTGAGCTGGATGGCCTCTGAGCGTCTGAATGTCGACCTCAGCTATCGTCACTTTGGCATCACCGATCTTGATTTTGATGGCACCGTTGGCGGGACCGCTCGCACCTTGGATGCTGGTCGTTACACCGACAATTCCTTGATGTTGGGCTTCCGTTGGGCTTTCAGCCAACCGGATACGGCTGCGGCGCCTCCGCCTCCTCCGCCTCCACCACCACCCCCACCTCCTCCGCCTCCACCGCCGCCGCCAGCGCCTGCGCCGGCCCCGGTGCAAGAAGCGGAAGCGATGGACTTCATTGTCTACTTCCCGTTTGATAAGGCGACTTTGACGGCTGAAGCTCAGGACATCGTGATGAAAGCCGCTGACTACGCCAAAGAAAATGGCGCGGCCCGTGTCTTCATCGTGGGTCACACCGACAAATCCGGTAGCCAAAAGTACAACCTGGGCCTGTCGCAACGTCGTGCCCAAGTCGTGGCTGATGCCCTGTCGGGTATGGGTGTTGCCAAGGACACCATCAACATGGACTATCGTGGCGAGACCGATCCCGCCGTGGAGACCAAAGATGGTGTGAAAGAGCCGCTGAACCGCCGCTCGAGCATCAGCATCACCTTCTAAATCATCTGATTTAGATCGATGTAGGGATTGTGGGCCTGGGGGCAACCCCGGGCCCCTTTCTTTTGGGGGTACCGGTGCGCATATTCAATAATACTGTGAAGTATATAAGGGACTACCGATCCTGGCGATGATGACCTGTGGCCGCAAAGGCCGTGAAGGTCCGCACCTTGCCGGGGGCAAGGGGAATGCTGACGGTCTCAAGAGGCGTGAAGGTCTCAAAGTCGGCGGCTTGGCGCAGGCGATAATCGTCACGTGTCGAGATCAACAGCACGCGCAGATCTGGGTTTTCCTCGAGCGGCGCTGTGCGTTCAGCGTGATTGTGGGCCCCGTCATAAAGCCACATGCGCAAAGGCGGCAGATCAAGGTCACGACCATAATAGGCCAGGGTGTTGAACATCAGCCGGTTGTCAACCGCCAGCACGTCAAAGGGGCCATAAACTTTGACAATTTGGTCAATGGCCTGTGTGGTCTCGGGCCAGGCGCGGACCCGCTTGAACGATTTGCCTATGCCGGTGGCATCGGCAAAAGCTGGCGATAGCCCGGCTGTATAAAACACGGCGCCCAAGCTGACCTGCAGCGCCACCGTGCCCCACAGCAGCCATTTCTTATGGTGCCGCACCATCACGCCCGCCACTAGCACACTGGCCGCCGCATAGGCCACCCCGGCCCAGTTGGCATGGGCGCGGGACAAAAAGGCCTGGATCACAACAATCAAGATGATCGGCCAGACAAAGCCCTTCAGAACCTGTGTGGTCTCGTCTTTGCTGCGCCACAGGATGGCCAGGAGCGCGCCAAAGACCAGCGGGCCAAACACAACAAATTGCGCGCCAAAAAACTCAAGGGCCTGGGGCAGGCGGAACATTTGCCCCGTGCCCCAATTGGCGTTGTCGGCGGTGTGGCTGATGGTGGCCAAGCCATTTTGCAGGTTCCACCAAATGTTGGGACTGATGACCAATACAAAGGCGAGGACGGCCACCGCCCCTGCGGCCGAGAGAACGTTCCGGCGAGCGTGCTGGTTGCGAGCCAGATCCAGCGCCACCCCCAACACGAAATAGACGGCGGCATATTTGGCCAGCATAGCAAGGCCCAAGGCCCCCCCCAGCGCCAGGCCATATGACCACGAGCCCCCTTCCCGCATATGCAAATAGGCCCATAAGGCCAAAGACCAAAAAAACAACAAGGGCGCATCGGTGGAAATCAGGCCCGAAGACAGCTGCACCCCCGGCATCAACAGGAAAATCACCAGCGCCCAAAAGCCCGCTTGCGGGCCGTAAAGCTTCCGCCCAATCATCATCAGCGTAAGGGCCGTACCGGTGTGATAAAGGCTCGAGGGCAGGCGCACCCAGGCCTCGGCATCACTGCCGGCCAGCGTGGTGCTGAGCCAAATGGACCAGGCGATCAGGGGCGGTTTTGAAGCGTAACCAAAATCCAGATCCTGGGCCCACAGCCAATATTGCGCCTCATCTCCCCCCAGATTGATAGGGGTCAGAAACAGACCCGTGATGCGCACCACCAATATGGCCAGAGCCAAGACCAGCCCCGCACGCGCCCACGGAAAAGAGGTATAGGGAAAAGAAGCGTCAGAAGATGTCAGAGGTGTGGTCATGATCCGCCCTGCCTGTTCGCCCCCAGCCCTAGCCTGACAGAGGGGGCGTTGTCCATGGTGCAGCGGCCATATTGGCGTTGGCGATGACGGGGCGGCGTGCTAAAGGCCAAAACATGACACAGACACCGCCGATCCCTGCCGAATGGTCCCCCCACAAAGCGCTGTGGCTCGGGTTTCCCAGCCATGCCGAGCTGTGGCAAGACGACCTGCCCCAGGCTCAGGCCGAGGTGGCCGCCTTGGCGCGAACGCTCGCCGGTGTGGGCCGCGAGCACGTTAAGCTGGTGGTGATGGGGCCAGGGGCCGAAGCGGCGGCCCACAAGCTGCTGGCGGGCACGGACAACATCACCATTCTCCAAGCCAAGTTTGGCGACATCTGGCTGCGAGACACAGGCCCGATTTTCACAACCACCGAGGCCCATTGCTTTGAATTCAACGGCTGGGGTGGCAAATACCAACTGGAGCATGACGACAGCATCGGCGCTTGGATGGCGCACCAAGCTGGCCAAGTGCCTTTGTGCCATGACGTGATCTTGGAGGGCGGCGCGCTCGACCATAACGGCGAAGGTGTGATCTTGACCACCCGTCAGTGCCTGCTGAACCCCAATCGCAACCCTGGTATCACCGAGGCCCAGTGGGAAGGCTTGCTGGCCAGCACCTTGGGCGCGCGTCGCGTGGTCTGGCTGGATGATGGCCTCGTGAACGATCACACCGATGGGCATGTAGACAATCTGGCCCGCTTTGTGGGACCGGGGCGGGTGGCGGTGCCGGCGGCCTCTGGCGATGATGACCCCCATGCCGCCGTCTATGCCGCGGCCCAAAGTCGTTTGCGCGACGCGGGCTTTGAGGTCATCGAGATCCCATCGCCGGGGCGCATCGAAGTGGACGGCGAGATTGTGCCCGCGAGCCATATGAACTTCATCATCGCCAATGGTGCGGTGATCATGCCGACCTATGAAGACACCTATGCCCCGCAGGCACTGGAGGTTTTGGAGGCCACTTTCCCCGACCGCGCGGTCATGGGCCTGCCGTCCCTGGCCATCCTGACGGGCGGGGGTTCGTTTCATTGCATCACCCAACAGGAGCCCGCCTGATGCCACGTTCTGTGACCGTTGCCGCCTTGCAAACCCATTATGGGTTGGATCTGAAAGACAACATTGCCCGCACCGTGGCCTTGATTGAACAGGCGGCGCAACAGGGCGCGCAGATCATTTTGCCGTCTGAGCTGTTCCAGGGTCCGTATTTTTGCACGACCCAAGAGGAAAAATGGTTCGAGACTGCTTTTCCCGCCACCGAGCACCCGTGCGTGACGGCCTTGCAACCGGTGGCGGCCAAGCTGGGCGTGGTGCTGCCGGTGTCGATCTATGAACGCGCGGAGCCCGAGTATTACAACAGCGTGGTGATTGTGGATGCTGATGGGGCGATCCTGGGCACCTATCGCAAATCCCATATTCCCGACGGGCCGGGGTATCAGGAAAAATACTATTTCCGGCCGGGGGATACGGGCTTCAAGGTTTGGCAGACGCGTCACGCCGCCATTGGGGTGGGCATTTGCTGGGACCAATGGTTCCCCGAAGCCGCGCGTGCCATGGTCCGCCAAGGGGCTGAGGTGCTGTTTTACCCCACCGCCATAGGCTCCGAGCCCCATGATGCGGGCTTAGACACCCGCGATCCTTGGCAGCGGGCAATGATCGGGCATGCGGTGTCCAATGTGGTGCCGGTGGTGGCCGCGAACCGCGTGGGCACCGAGGACAGCGGCCAGACCTTTTACGGCAGCAGCTTTATCTGTGATCATCGCGGCGACAAACGGGCGGAGCTCGACCGGACGGAAGAGGGCGTGATCACCGCCACCTTCGATCTCGATTTCCTGAAAACCCATCGGGCCGCTTGGGGGTTCTTTCGGGATAGGAGACCTGAATTTTACGCATAGTTTAGTTGTGCCGCGCGGTGTTTTTTTAGAACGGCCTCGCAGGGGCTCGGCCTATGGCGCGCCTGGGGATTTTTCCGCGACCGGCGAGTGGAGTTTTATAAATAAGCCCTCCCAAAACCCCCCCATCCGCTCATCCCAGACAAGGCGAAGCCGCGATCTGGACCCGGAGCGAAGCGGAGAGAGGGGAGTTTACGAGCCAATCCAAGCAACTTGTCCTGCAATTATGGAGCTTGCCCACATCTTGAATGGATCCCCGCCTGCGCGGGGATGAGCGGAGTTTTTATGTGCTGGGTCGAGCCCGAGGATGACAAGTTATGCGATTGTTCCTTCTCCCACAGGGAGAAGGTTAGGATGAGGGGATAGGGATTTTTTTATGACGTGGCGTTTTGTTCTGTTCGCCGGGTAACCCCTCACCCCTCGCTTCGCTCGCTCCCTCTCCCTGTGGGAGAGGGGTAAAGCTGGACCCCGCGACTTGATGGCGGGATCCAGAGAACAGATATTGCTTGGACTCCCGCCTTCGCGGAGTTTGCTAAGCGAAAATCCCTGCCCACTTCTTCGCGGTCCGGTCTTTCCAGGCACCGCGGTGATAGGCGTCAGAGGCGATCAGGGGAATGACCGAGCCCGCCTCGGCAAAGACCATTTGTTCAAGCGCCACATCGACCTTACCCCACGAACAGGCCTCTTTCAGCGTCGAGCTGGAGCACGCCCCGTCGCGCACATCGGCCACCGTGATCTGCACGGCATATTTGTGCATTTCGGCTTCGATGCCCAAAATCTCGGCGCAGACCACGGTGTCTTGGGTGAAGTTCTTGGGCACGCCGCCACCGACCATCAGCAGGCCCGTGGTGCCGGCTTTGATTTTGATCTCGGTCAGCTCGCGGAAGTCGGCGATGGCATCGAGCACCATAGTGGGCTTACCGGCCTTGGCGTTTTCCACTTGGTGCTTGACCAAACCAAAGCCCGCCGAACTGTCGACAAAGGCGGGGCAGAAGATGGGCACACCGGCCTTATAGGCCACTTCGATCAGGCTTTCTTTTTTGGCATTGCCATCCGCCAGCCACTTGCCCATTTCGGCGATAAAGGCGCGAGATGAGTAGGCTTTGGGCTCAAGCGCATTGGCAATCTCAAAAATGGTGTGGTCGCAGGCTTGCAGCTCTTCTTCGTCGATATAAGTGTCATAGATGCGGTCGATGTACATCTCGCGCAGTTCGCGGTCATCGACGGCGCTGTCGGCTTGGTAGTGTTTGAAGCCCAAGGCCTCAAAGAAATCCATGTCCACAATCGAGGCCCCGGTGGCGACGATGGCGTCCACCATGCCGTTTTTCACCATATCGCGGTAGACATGCATGCAGCCCCCCGCAGACGTCGAGCCCGCCAGCGTCAGAATCACCGAGCAGTCTTTGTCCCGCAGCATGGTGTTATAGATCTCGGCGGCACGGGCCAGATCGCGCGAGGTGAAGGACATTTTCGACATACTGTCGATGATCGGGCGGGCATCAAAGCTGGTGAAGTCGATGTGCTCGACGGTTTTCGACAGCAGTTGGGCTTTGCGGTTGTGGGTTTGATGGTCCATGGGATGGCTCCTTCGGGGTCTGAAAGGGTTACTTCCGGCGGCGTTTTTTCTGTTTCGGCCGGACGAATTTGACAACGGTGGTCTCGTCGCGCTCGCGGGGCAGGGAGATGTGGGCCGGCGCCAGGCCATACATCGAGGACATGGGCGCGTCGTCGACATCGACGGTTTCCACAGACCCATAGCCATTAAAGCGCGTGGTCATGGCCACACCATAGGCCCCCAGCATGCCAATTTCCACATAGTCGCCTTCTTGTACGTCGGCGGGCAGCCAGAACGGCCCCGGCATGTGATCCATCGAATCGCACGTCGGCCCGTAAAACCGAAACGGCTTCAGAGTCTGCGACACGTCGCCCGTGGCGCGGTGCAGGCGCACGGGAAAACGCCATTTGGCGTGGGTGGCATCGAACAAGGTGCCATAAGAGCCATCATTGAGGTAGAGGGCGTCACCCTTGCGCATCTCAACACGGGTAAGGACTGAGGTGCTCTCGGCCACCAGCGCGCGACCGGGCTCGCACCACAGCTCGCAATGCTCGGACACCGACATATCCTCAAAGCCCGCCAAAATCGCTTGGGCATAATCCTCCATCGGTGGCGGGGTCATGCCAGGATAAACGCTGGGGAAGCCGCCGCCCACGTCAACAATGTCCACCATCACACCCGATTGCACGATCACGCGCTGGGCTTGGGCCATAGCGGCGCGATAGGCGGTGGGGCGCATGCACTGGCTGCCGACATGAAAGGACACGCCGACCTTGGCGTCCGTGGCGTGGCGCGCGGCCAACAGGGCGGCGGGCGCTTCGTGTAAGGCCACGCCGAACTTGCCGGTCAAGGGCAGGTTGGCCCCTGTGGCCGAGACCGCCAGGCGCAAGATCAGCGTCAGGTCCCGGGCGTTGCCGGTTTCCGCTTTCAGCTTGTCGAGCTCTTCCAGGCAATCAAAGGCAAAGGTGCGCACGCCATGGTCATAATAGGCGGCCCGGATCGCCGAGCGGGATTTGATGGGGTGCATAAAGGCCAAGGCCGCATCGGGAAAATGCCGACGCATCAAAGCGATTTCATCCACCGAGGCCACATCAAAATGACGCAAGCCCGCGGCGTACAGCTCTTCCAATACCCAAAGGCTTGGGTTGGCCTTGACGGCATACAGAACCTTGGTCGGAAACGACTGGTGTTCGAATGTGGTCCTGAACCAGGTGGCGGCGGTGGCTACGGCACCGCGTCGCACACAGGCAACGGGATGCTCAGAAGGCCGCTCGCGGACCAGGTCCAGGGGAGACTGGTATCTGTGCACTGCACGAAACCCCCTGGGTTGTAAGCGGTCGGCTAAAACACCGCGCCGCTGAAGTGATGTGATCGAACCGGGCATGAGCCTAGGGGCACTTGACCTCAAGGCGACATGTGATTCTCACACGCCTGGACCGGCGTTAGCGGCTTCGCGGATCTGACGAAAAGACATACGTCCCTTGGGCGGGTCCGCCGGAAATCGCTCTATAAGGCCAAAACCAAGCCTTTGTAAAGACAAAAACGAATCGGCAGGCCGAGACAGAAAAGCCAATATTCGAAAACTGACAAAGATACGGCCATAACAACACCACCCTGCGCAAGGTGAAAAGCGCCGTATCTCTTGGAAATACGAAGGATAAAATGGGATTTTGAAATATCCGTATGCGGAACTAAGTGGTTATTTTTCAAGGGTTACTGTTGCGTTAACGCATCATTTATCGTATTTGCTGAGCGCGATGCGAGGGGGCGCCCCCTTTTTTGCTGAATGTGGCATAAAAACACGCTAAGGCATTCGCATCCGAATTTCGCGGGGTCGCAAACTGATTCTGGTTTGACTCGCGTGGGATTGGGTTTTTGTTGAAACGCAAAATGAGGGAAACCAAAATGCGCTTAAAGCTTGGACTTCTCAGTGGCGCGGCTGTGGCCGTTGCGCTGGGTGTGGCATCGCCCGCCGATGCCGTCGACACCAAATGGAAGGGTGCACCGAAATTCAGCGGTGAAGATAGCTCTTTCAAAGTTAAAGGTCGTATGCAGCACGAGTATGTCGTCTCTGATGGGGATGTCAGCCAAACCTCGGGTGCAAACACCACCAGCATGGACTATGACTCAAACGAATTCCGCGCCCGTCGCATTCGTCTGGGTGCCGAAGGTTCCATCAGCAAGTCGTTCAAATATAAAATTGAACTGCAATCCAAAGAAGGCACCACCGATCTTGAAGATGCTATGATCGAGTGGGTCATGGGTGGCGGTAACTCGGTGCTGATCGGTAACTTCAAGCCGTTCCAGTCGCTGGAAAACCACACCTCGAGCCGCTTCATCTCAACGGCTGAGCGCTCGTCCTTCACCGAAGCTTTCGGTTTCGGCCGTCAGCTGGGTCTGGCTTTCACCAACCGCGGTGACAACCACACCTTCAGTGTTGGTATCTTCGGTGATGACATCAACTCTGCTGACAGTGACAGCAGCCAGACGATCACCGTTCTGGATGGCATGGGTGGCACCACCACCAGCACCATGACGCTGCCGGATTCTGAATCCACCAGCCTGAATGCGCGCTTCACCTTCGCACCTGTGAACGAAGACACTCGTCAAGCTCACTTGGGTATCTGGGCGCGTCACCGTGACGCTGGCGACAGCGGCACTCTGCGTTACCGTGCCAAAGCCGGCACCGACAACGCGCCACGTTGGGTGCAGACCAGCAGCTTTGCTGACAGTGACACCGCCTTCGGTATCGAAGGTGCCTGGAACCAAGGCCCATGGTCGATCCAAGGTGAATACGCCATGTTGGACGCTGATAACGCCACCGCTGGCGGCACCAGCCCTGACTATGATGGTTGGTACATCCTGGGGACCTGGTCTCTGACCGGTGAAGGCCGCACCTACAAAGCCAGCAAAGGCGCTTTCGATCGTCCGAAAGTGGCCCGTCCGATCACCAATGGTGGTCCTGGTGCGTGGGAAGCCGTTGTGCGTTACGATGTGCTGGATCTGAGCTCTTCAGACACCATGCCGGCGTTTGTGGCGTCTCCGACCCTGAACACCAACGGTGGTGAGCAAAACACCACGGTTGTGGGTCTGAACTGGTGGCCGATCAATCACGTGCGCTTCTCGGCGAACTACGTGAACGCCAGCATTGATGACGGCCCATATGGCTCAGGCGATGTGGACAGCTTCATCCTGCGTTCACAAATCGACTGGTAAGCCGTTACGGCAATAATAATCCCTGCGCGGCATCGCCCGCGCAGGGACTTTTATAACTCGGGTGTGTGTTGGCGCTGATCGCGCTGAACTTTGGGACGTATTCAAGAAAGGGACGTAATATGAAAAAGGCTTTGATGACAGCCGTTACGGTTGCTGGGATTGCAGCAGCCGGTTCGGCGATGGCTCGTGACACCATTCAGGTTGTGGGCTCATCAACCGTGTTTCCGTTCACCACCGCCGTGGCTGAACAATTCGCGAAAAAGACCGGCAACAAGGCGCCGATCGTGGAATCCACCGGAACCGGTGGCGGCATGAAGTTGTTCTGTGCTGGCGTGGGTGAAAAATTCCCCGATGTCACTAACGCTTCGCGCCCCATGAAAAAATCTGAGTATGAAATGTGCCAAAAGAACGGCGTCACCGATATCGTTGAGGTGAAGGTCGGCTTGGACGGCATCGTGGTCGCTCAGAAGAAAAGCGCGCCAACCCTGAACCTCAGCCGTGCGCAGCTATACCAAGCGCTGGCCCAAGACACCGTCATTGCGGGCAAAGTGACCAAAAACACGCACCAAACCTGGAGCGATGTGAACCCCGGTCTGCCCGGCACCAAAATCGAAGCATACGGTCCGCCCCCAACCTCGGGCACCCGTGACGCCTTCTTGGAATTGGCCATGGAAAAAGGTGGCGCTAAGATTCCTGTGCTGTCAAAATTGAAATCCGATGACAAGAAAGCCTTCAAAGGCGTGACCCACACCATCCGTGAAGATGGCGCGTGGATCGACGCTGGTGAAAATGACAACGCCATCGTGCAGACCCTGACCAAAACACCGACCGCAATCGGGATCTTTGGCTATTCGTTCTATGAAGAAAATGCCGACAAAATTAAAGCGGCCAAAATTGATGGCGTCGAGCCCACCTACGACAACATCTCTTCAGGCAAGTACCCTCTGTCGCGCAGCCTGTACATCTATGTGAAGAAAGCTCACGTGGGTGTCATTCCTGGCATGAAAGAGTTCTTGGCTGAATATGTTTCTGACGCTGCCATGTCAGAAGATGGTTATTTGGCCGATAAAGGCCTGATCGCTCTACCAAAAGCTGAGCGCACGGAAATCGCACAAGAAACCTTGGCTCTGGAGCCCATGCAGGCCCCAACCAAGTAACCTTTGATTTCCCTCGGAAGTCTTGGCCGCTCAGGTTCGCCTGAGCGGCTTTTTCTTTGTCTGTCAGCGCTTTGCAATGAACAAGATGCAAGGCGGGAAACCATGGTGCTAATGCGAATTCCGCTTGGGTGATTGTCACACGACCATTTAAATTTTGAACAAAAAATAGAATTTTGTACTGGCCAAATTTTTTAGATCTGTGTACACCAATCGTAATGTTATAAACTTTAAAGCGTCATGGGAGTGTCCTGCGAGGGCATAAAAAGAAAAATGGACCGACTTATAATTGGCCAGATGATGACACAGATGCCTATGTCATTTTTTCCTGATTTTTCCGTTAGACCGCACATCCCGGCTCCCCCCCGGGGAGGGGATGAGGGGAAGGACAAAGTCCCCCCCAAGCTGGTTCAGGTTGGATACCCGAGCGAGCGTTTGGGCACGATTGCGGCCCGTTATGGGGTGAGCGTT
>CAKZPF010000009.1 GCA_937138625.1 uncultured Caulobacteraceae bacterium
GGCCGCAGCCCCGGCCCCCAGAGCCGATTGGATCACACATTGGCAGCCCACAGCCACAGGCGCCACCTTGGCCGTGCAGGTGCCAGACTTCCGCCCCGAGACGGTGACCAAGGGCGCCTATTTTTATCCCTATGATGGGGGCCTGATTGACCACAGCGCCCCCCAAGCTCTGCGGTATGGCCCTGAGGGCTTTCAGATCGACCTGCCCGCCGGCTATTGGCTGGAAAAGGGGCCAGCACCCGACCAGATCACCGGTGTGGTGGTGTTGGATGCGCCTGGCCAAACCGCTGTTGAGGTCAAGGCCAACCCAGGCGACCTCCCCCCCGGCACCACCGGCACTGATGTGACCGTCTCGGAACATACGGCCCCCACCCCCGCCAAGGTTACGCTGGGTTGGGCCATGGGTTTGGCACTCGTGGGGGGTATCATTTTAAATTTGATGCCCTGTGTGTTCCCGGTGTTGTCGCTGAAAGCCACGGGCTTGGCGCAACATGCCCACCAGCCTCGTACTCTGCGTCGTCAAGGTTTGGTGTTTCTGTTGGGCGTCGAGGTGGCGTTTCTGGCGCTTGCCTCCGTCTTGATTGTTTTGCGTGCCACGGGTGAACATCTGGGCTGGGGCTTTCAACTGCAATCCCCGCCTGTGGTGGCCGCCTTGATGGTGGTGATGTTGGCCATTGGTCTGAATCTCTCTGGCGTGTTCGAGATGGGCGGACGGTTGCAAGTTCTGGGCAACCACCGTCATGACCCTGACAGCCCATGGGGGGCGTTTTTCACAGGCCTGCTGGCCGTGGTGGTCGCCGCTCCCTGCACCGCACCCTTTATGGGCACAGCCCTTGGCTTTGCCGCCACCCAGACCCCGCCTGTGGCCTTGGCCGTTTTTGCCGCCTTGGGTTTGGGTTTGGCGCTGCCGCTGTTGGTGTTGTCGTTTGTGCCGGCGCTCGCGGGCCGTCTGCCACGCCCCGGGGCCTGGATGGAAACCTTCCGCCAAGTGCTGGCCTTTCCCATGTACGGAGCCGCCGGCTGGCTGCTGTGGGTCTTGGTCCGTCAATCCGGGGGCGAGCTGACAGCGATGGCCATTGTGTTGGGTGTGGTGACGGCGTTTGTCCTGTGGGCCTATGGCCGTTATCAACGTTCGGGCCACAAGGGCATGTTGGCCACATTGGTGGTGGGGCTGTTGGCTTTGGTGCTGGTGTTTGTGCAAATCACTCTGCCCAACGCCACATCCCGGCTCGCGCCCGAGCCCTATAGTGCCCAACGCCTGGAAACCCTAAAAGCCGAGGGGGCCCCTGTGTTTTTGTATTTTACCGCTGCCTGGTGCGTGACCTGTTTGGTGAACGAGCGCGTGGCCCTTTCTGCCGATACGGTACAGCGCACCCTTCAGGACGAGGGCTATACCGTCTTGAAAGCGGATTGGACCAATAAAGATCCCGCCATCACCGAGGCCCTGGCCAAATATGGCCGCAACGGTGTCCCGCTGTATGTCATCCATCACCCGGATGTCGAAAACGAAGTGATTCTGCCCCAACTGTTGACCCCGGAAATCGTGAAACGGGCGCTGATAAGTCCCGAAAACCATTAGGGTTGTTCAAAAAAGTCCACACCCATCTTCACAAATCGGTCACGGCATGCTTAACTCCTCAGTATAAAGAAAAAACCGGGGGAAAATATGCACACCAGTTTGACGGCTTCGGCCGAAGCCTTGTCTGTGGCCACAGCACCAACACACTTTGAAGCATCCGCGACCGCCACCACAAATGAACACGCAGACGCGGCCACACATGCGCTCAGCACACGATCACATAGCTACCAAAGCTTTGCGTTTCCCAAAACCATTACGATCTTTGGCACATTCACTGATGGCAATCATATGGTCGCGCAGCGTAATTTTTACGAGCGCAACGCCTTTGATTACACCCTTCAGGCCGGCACACCTTTAGAACGGGTGGACATCACCGGGGACCATATGGCCATTTATCTGGGTGCGGATCAGGGCGTGATCATGCCTGAGCTGCCTTTGTCAGAGGATGACGCCCCCATCGCCTTCCAACTGGGCAAGCAGAGTGCTTTTCCCATCAATGAGAGCAGCGTCAAGCTGTTCGTCCAGCACTATAATCAAACGCAACAGAAAAAAGGCCCAGATTTCTTACGGCCGCACTTTTATGAAAACGGCGCCATTGCCTTGCGTGGCACCATTCCCTTCAATGAAGAGGGCCAATATCAATTCAAAATGGACATCAATGATGATGGCAAAGACGACACCATCCGTGTTTACAGTCCTGAACAGCGGGAACGCATTGGCTATGATTATATGGTCATAGATGGTGGCAAGGATCTGGAACACCGTGGGGCCAAGTCGTTTGAAACCCATTTCCAGGCCCAGGATCTTTATCTGAGCCCTCAGTCCCCCAACAGCCTCAGTGGTCACATTCTGCCCTTATCCGGTGATGTCCTGGGCCCAGAGGCTTTGAAAACAGCTCCATATAGCGAGCTTGAAGGCGTCAAGCACATAGTTGATGCCTGTATTGGCGATGACGAAGACACCGAACCCTATATGCGCACAGTGACGTATGAAAAGGTCGTCACACAATACAACGAGGACGGCACGCCAGAGCGAAAAGTCAGCTTGGTGCGCAATCTTTATCCCAAATTTTCCAACGGCCAACGTCCAGCCCAATAAGGGCCTTGGTACAGCAGCAGAAGCGCTTGTGAAAGGAAATCCCTATGTCCACTCTACCCCAATCCCCAAACTCAGACCCCAAACTGGTCCTGCAAATTCCCGTTGATATCGACCCCGCCGGCCACTTCCAAGATCGGCAAAATCACATGTACCGATTTGTGGCCGATAACCATAAGAAACGCGACAAAACCGAAGGGCAAACCTGTGGCCAAAGTCACGAAACCTTTACGCCACCCCGCGCCTCAGGTGAGGACCGTGGCGCAGACATTTTGCAAATCTACAGTGATGGGCGTGTCTATATCTGTTTGGCCCATGACGAGGGTGTGACCTTTCCCCAACCGCATAGCCAATCTTTAAATCTGCAATACCTTGAGACCCTGCAAGACCAAGCCGCCCCCACACACCCATCCCAGCATTTCGCCGCCCACCGCCACAACGAAGAGGGCTGGGGGCAGCAAGCCATGACCAACTACGAGCCGAACCGCCCCTATACGCCTTCAGCCTCGCGAGCTTTGCCGCCACAATTGCAAGACTATGATGTGTCTTTGTATGACAACGGCGCCATTGTCCTCATCAAAACCATAGATATGAACCATGGCACACGTGAAGGCTTCCAACACAACTCCTCTGGCATATTTGCGCCGCCGCCAAAAGATATGCCCTCGATTTTCGCCGATGCAGATGGGGATGGCCGACTAGATACCATCACGCCCTTCAGCCCCGAAATTCAGATGGGTCAGGAGTTTTTGGGTCAGATCGAATATGCGACTGGCCCGGCCATTTGTTTGGTGGGCGGCCCCAAACAGGTGCGCAAATATGATCTGGATATGAACGGAGATAATGTGCCGGATCAGGTGATCAGCGTCTATAAAACCCGCAAAGATGGTACGGAAGTCGAGCTGGAACGCATGGCCTTTTTGCGTCGGCAATAACCCCCTATTGCACAATCACGGTGCTGTCATCCAGCAGCCGGCTCATCTCTCGTAGCGCCGCATCTTGTTCCTCGGGCGTTTTGGCCTCCGCCACCGCTTTGTAGCGGCGGGGCAGATCCTGCGCGATGCCGTTCAGGATACAAGCAAGATCCTCGTCGGCGTCATGGCTGTTGCGCAGGGCAGAACTGGTTTTGGCGGCCTTTTCGGCCAGGGCGGCGATGGCGGCGGCGTAATCTCCGTCAGGGGCGATGATGCCCTCATGCTGGCTCAGGGATTGCGAATAGGTTTGGGTTTCGCTCAGCAAGGCTTTGGCGTTTTGGCGGATGTCAGCCTTGGCCGCTTCCTCCTTCGCCATTGTCTCGGCAGCGCTCGCGGGTACAGCCAAAACAAGAGCCATGAAAGCCGCAAGACAAACTGATCGGGGCACCATCATCAACACAATCCTTATCGGGTTCATATCAAGCCCACCATGTCATGGATCCAAGTCCAACACACGGGTGGGCATGGGCTCGAGGATCGGGGTCGTCACCTCAGTTTCAGGGGAATTGGCTGCCAAACTCTTAAGGTCTCGGGCCATGACCTGAGCCGAGGCCATCAGCGTAAAAAAGGCAAAGGCCGCAATAATATGGGGCACCACAGGGCGCGATGGGGGTCGTGATTGGCGCATTTTGGCACCGAAATCCTTTCTGGACCTAGGGTTCACAGGCGTTAACAGAAACAGTGCAAGCCTTGGGCCACGCTGGCGGTATCTCACCAAACAGATGTCGGCAGCCAGGTGACAAACGGCCTGGGCTGGCCTAAGAGACAGGATTGAATTGAATCAGCCACAGGACTGACCATGAGCACGGGATCCCCCACACCAGCCTTCGCCGCCGTTCAAGACTTGGCCACCCGCCAAGCCCACAGCCCGATCGCGGATATGTTTTCCGAAGATGCCGAACGGGTGACCCGCTTCACGCGCCGAGCGGCTGGGTTGCATCTGGCCACCGACAAGCAACGCTGGACGCCGGAGGCCTTAAAAGCGCTTTATGCCTGGGCCGAGGAGCGCAATCTGCTGACTTGGCGAGATCAGTTGTTTTCCATGACGCCCGTTAACATCACCGAAGGCCGCGCCGCGGGCCACACGGCGCTGCGATCGAACGGGGTGCCTGCGGCCAAAAAAGCCGCCGAAACCCGCGCACGGCTGAAAACCCTGGTGGACAGTGCACGATCAGGTGCTTTGCTGGGGCAACCCGTCGAGGCCATTGTCAACATCGGCGTTGGGGGATCGGGCCTCGGGCCCAAACTGGTGGTCAACGCCCTGAAAGGCCCCGACAGCCTGCCCACCACCTTTGCCGCCAATGTTGATGGCGCGGAACTGCAAGAGGCTTTGAAAGGCCTGAACCCCGCCACCACGCTGGTGGTGTTGGTCTCGAAGACCTTCACGACCCTTGAAACCATGATGAACGCCGAGGCCGTGCGTTCATGGTTTATGTCGCACTTGGGCGAAGGTGCGCTTGCCAAGCATTGTGTGGCCGCCACCGCCGCCCCGGAACGCGCCGAAGCCTGGGGCCTGAGCCGTGACAACATCTTTCCCTTTTGGGATTGGGTGGGCGGTCGGTTTTCCCTGTGGTCGGCTGCGGGCATGGCCATCCCCCTCAGTTTGGGCTGGGCCGCCTTTGACGAGTTGTTGCAAGGGGCCGAGGTCATGGACACCCATGTGCGCGACACCGACCTTGAAGACAACATGGCCGTTCATCTGGCGCTGTTGGACGCGTGGAACCGTTTGTTGGGGGCCAGCAGCCGGGCCGTGGTGCCCTATGCCAGTCGCTTGGCCTATTTGCCAGGGTTTTTGCAGCAGCTGGAAATGGAATCCAACGGCAAGGGCGTGACCACCAAAAACGTCGCCCTAGAGCATCCGGCCTGTCCTGTGGTCTGGGGCGATGTGGGCACTACTGGCCAGCACGCGTTTTTCCAAATGCTGCACCAAGGCCTGGAAAAAATCCCCGTCGAGTTCATTTTGGTGGCCAACAGTCGCGATGGCCATGACGGGCACCAAAAGGCGCTGTTGGCCAATGGTCTGGCCCAAGGCGCGGCCCTGTTGCGGGGCAAATCCAAATCCAAGGTACGTGAAGAGTTGAAAGCCAAAGGCTATAACGATCAAGAAATCGAACACCTGACCCCCCATATGGTGTTTGAGGGCGACCGGCCCTCCACCACCCTGATCCTCGATCGTTTGACGCCCAAACGCTTGGGCGCCCTGTTGGCGCTTTATGAACACAAAACCGCGCTGTTGGGTCGTCTGTGGGGCATCAATCCGTTCGATCAGTTTGGGGTCGAGCTCGGCAAGCAAATGGCGCGCACCCTGACACCGCGTCTTGAAGGGGCGCGGGATCCCGCCTTTGACCCCTCGACCGAGGCCTTGTTAAAAGTGGTCACCGATATGCGGCAACACGAACGCCAGGAGCCTGCCTGATGGCTGACACATCCACCCAAACCCCAAATCCACCAAAACAAAAAAAGGCCAAAAAGCCGCTGAAGATCAAAGCGCGCGCGCCAAGGGGGTTTGTCGATAAAACCGCCCCAACCGTTCGCGCCGAACAGGGCCTGATCCAGGCCGTGACCGCCATTTATGGTCAGCATGGCTTTGAGCCGCTTGAGACCTCGGCCTTTGAATATGCCGATGCCTTGGGCAAGTTTCTGCCCGATGATGATCGCCCCAATGCTGGCGTCTTTGCCTTGCAAGATGATGACGAGCAGTGGATGGCCCTGCGCTATGATCACACCGCGCCTCTGGCCCGCTATGCGGCGGAAAATTGGCAACACCTGGCCAAGCCGTATCGGCGGTATGCCGCCGGGCCCGTATGGCGCAATGAAAAACCAGGGCCGGGTCGCTTCCGCGAGTTTTGGCAATGTGATGCCGATATTGTCGGCAGTGATAACCCCGCCGCCGACGCGGAAATTTGCCTGATTGCGCGCAAAGGCTTGACCGCTGCCGGGCTGAGTGACGAGCAGGTCAGCATCAAAATCAACAACCGCAAACTGCTGAATGCCACCCTGGATATGGCCGAGGTCAGCGACCCCACACAAAAGTTGATTGTCTTGCGAGCTTTGGACAAGCTGGATCGCCTGGGTCTTGAGGGTGTGACCGCTTTGCTGGGGGATGGTCGCAAAGACGAAAGTGGCGACTTCACCACCGGGGCCAAACTGACCCCGAAACAAATTGAAACCGTGTTGGCCTTTTCCACGGCGGGGCGCGAGACTCGTGCAGACACGCTGACGGCCCTTGAGGGTGTTGTGGGCGGGCACGCCGAAGGGGCAGCGGGATTGGCGGAATTGCGCGCGATGGATGCGCTGTTCACCGCCCTTGGCCATCCACCAGGGGCCTTTGTCTTCGACCCGGGCATTGTGCGGGGGCTCGAGTACTACACAGGCGTGGTGTTCGAGGCCGAGCTGAACATCCAAGTCCAAGACGAAAAAGGTCGCCCCGTGCAATTTGGCGCCGTGGGTGGCGGCGGGCGCTATGATGATCTGATGACGCGGTTTACCGGGCAACCTGTGCCCGCCACCGGCTTTTCGTTTGGGGTTAGCCGTCTTGTGAGTGCCCTGCAGGCGGCCGGGCAGACGATCGAGGCCCCCGCCCCGTTGGTGATGGTTTTGGTGCTGGACGCCGAGCATACCGACCACAGTTTCCTGCTGGCGGAACGTGTGCGCCAAGCCGGCATCTCCACCGAGGTCTATGTGGGTACATCGGGCATGAAGGCCCAGATGAAACACGCCGATCGCCGCAATGCCTTTGCGGCCGTGATTGTCGGCGAGGATGAACGCCAAGACAGCACCGTCACCATCAAAAATCTCGAGCTGGGGCGGCAATTGGCCCAGCGTATCGACAGCCGCGAAAAATGGGCCGAGGAACGCCCCGGCCAAGTGACCGTGCCCGCCGATGATATGGTCAAAACCCTGCAAGAGATGTGGGATGGCAACCAAGCTTAGGGGCTGAATTTATCCGAATACAAAAACGCCTGCCATCTGGCAGGCGTTTTTTATATGAGGATGTACTAATATTCTAGTCCCACCACACGTCTACACGCTGTTCCGGTGGTAGATACATTTCATCCTGCGGAGAGACATCAAAGGACTCATACCACGGATCGAAGTTGCGCAGGATGCCATTGGTGCGCAAATCATCAGGTGAATGCGGGTCTGTCATCACTTGGTTCCGCAATGAGCCCTCGCGACGTTTGGCCCGGTGAGACTGCGCATACGACATGAAAAAGCGCTGATCCCCTGTCAGACCATTGATCACTGGGGCTTCTTGGCCATTCAGAGAAATCTGATAAGCCTCATAAGCGATATATAGCCCGACCAGATCACCAATATTTTCGCCCAAGGTCAGCTCGCCATTGACGTTCAGCCCCGGCAGCGGTTCGTATTGATTGAACTGTTCAACAAGGCCAGACACGCGGCGTTCAAACTCGGCGCGGGTTTCGCTTGTCCACCAGTTTTGCAAACGCCCCGCTTCGTCAAACTGCGAGCCCATATCATCAAAGGCATGGCCCATTTCGTGGCCGATGGTCGAGCCAATGGCCCCATAATTGACCGCAGGGTCCGCATTGGGATCATAGTTTGGCGCCTGTAAGTAGCCAGCCATAAAGACGATCTTGTTGCGACTAGGGATAAAGTGGGCGTTCACCTCTTGCGGTGGGCTGAGCCATTCCCCCTGGTTCACAGGTTCCTTGAACTCGCGCGTAGATTTTTCCATTTCATACTGCCGCAAGCGCCGTTCATTGCCCGCTGCATCGCCAGGGCGGATATCGACCTGGGAGTAATCTTTCCAGTTTTCGTCTGATGGATAGCCCACCTCGGCCCACATTTTATCCAACTTGGTCAGGGCTGCGGCTTTGGTTTGCTCATCCAGCCAGGTGTTGTCTTGGAACACTTGATGATAGGCCATTCGCAGATTTTCGACTAAGCCTTCAATGTCTTGCTTGTAGGCCGCGGGGAAGTGCTTCTCGACATAGTATTTGCCGATGGCTTCGCCCAGGCTGTCATTCAACTTGGCAAAGGCCATGCGCTCGCGCGGGGTTTGTTGTGGATAGCCATATTTGGGCTTCACATACATTTCAAAGCGGGCGTCTTGAAACGCTTCGGGCAACAGACTGACCGCACCGTTCAGCAGCTGAAACGTCATATGGGCTTGCCAGACATCAATGGGGGTGTCTTCGATCAAATCCGCCATTTTTTGGAAGTCTTTCAGCTCGACGGCCGCAAAGTGATCATGCTCGGGCAGCTTGCCACTTTTGAACAACAGATCCCAATCATAGTTGGGGGCACTGGCCTTCAGCTGTTCAAAATTCACCGGGTTATAAGTGGCCACCGGATTTCGATATTGCTCCTTCGGCCAGGTCAATTTGGCCATTTCGGTCTCAAGGTCCAAAATTTTCTGGGCGTAGTCCTGTGCCTCTTCGGCAGTGTATTGACCTGAGTATTCGAGGGCATAGGCCGTGAAGGCCTTGAAGGCTTCGCGAACCTCGGCATGTTCATCTTTCAGGTAATAATCGCGGCTACCGCTGCCCTGGATCAAACCGCCAAAGCCAACATAGATGGTCTTTTTGGTGGGATCCAATTTATCGACACCAATGCCAAAATCCAACGGCGCGCTATAGCCGCGCATGCCGGATTGACCAAAGGCCCGGATCAAATCATCGCGGGTTGCGATATTGGCGATAAAGTCCAGGTCCTCTTGGAACGGGGTCAGGCCGGCAGCGTTAATGGCCTCCATATCGATAAAAGCATTGAAGTAATCTTTGATCTTTTTCGCGTCAGACCCTTCAGGGTGATCACCGGTTAAAATGTCTTCGGTGATGGCCTGCACATCCCCCAAGGTGCTGTAATAGATATCAGTGGTCACCCCGAGCCCAGCCTTGTCATCAGGAATCACCGTGTTTTTCTGCCAGGTGCCATTGACATAGGTGTAAAAATCATCACCGGGGTCCACGCTGCGATCCATGGCGCCCATGTCCAGACCCCACTCGCCCACTTGGGGTTTGGGGTAGTCTTTCAAAACCACACGACGATCGGCGTTGCTGACCAAATTGGCCCGCGACCCTGCCTGGGTTTCATCGGCATCCAAGGCCGCTTGCACCATCAGCTCGCCGTCGGCCTCAACCAGCATATAGGGATCCGCATCCCCATCGCCATCCATATCCAGGCGAGCATAAGCCGTGCGCGTGCCCTGATCGTCTTTGGTCATATCGATCTGGTGACGCTTGCCTGTGGCGCCATCGACATAAATCAATTTGTCTTTTCTGGACTTGAAAATGATCTTGTCTTCGATGCCATCAAAGCTGCCATCGGCCTGCTGAACATCAGCGGTGAAAACATAACGATTGGGTAGGCTATCCCCTGTGCGCATTCTGCGATCCTCCGTGTATCAAACTGCGGACAGCACTGTTGCGCATTGCCGATGGGCGCGCAAGAGAGAATGCACACCTAACACGGCGGTATCATGACGACTGTTTAGCGATTACTAATTTTTAGATACACTCAACCGCTAAATCGTTCAGAGACCCTGTATAGACCCCACAAAAAAAGCCCCCCGTACCAAGGGATACGGAGGGCTTTTAAACGTCAGGATCTGCAGTTTACCACAAACGGATGCGTTTCTCCGTTGGCAAATACAGAGCCTGATCCTTTTTCACATCAAAGGCTTGGTACCATGCGTCCATGTTGCGCACCACACCGTTGACCCGGAACATGGCCGGTGAGTGCGGATCCGTCAGGGTGCGTTCGCGCAGAGCATCTTCGCGGTATTTGGATTGCCAGACCTGCGCCCAACCCATGAAGAACCGCTGGTCCCCCGACTTGCCGTCGATCACAGGGGCCTCTTTGCCGTTGAGCGACATTTGATAGGCATGATACGCCACCGTTAGACCCGCAAGGTCAGCGATGTTTTCACCCAAGGTCAGCTCGCCATTGACATACAGTCCCGGCACGGCCTCGAAGCTTGCATATTGTGCCACCAGCTCTTTGGCTTTTTTGTCAAAGGCCACACGGTCAGCCTTGGTCCACCAATCCCGCAAGCGACCCTCTTCGTCAAACTGCGAGCCACTGTCATCGAAACCATGGCTGATTTCATGGCCAATTACGGCCCCGATACCACCATAGTTCACAGCCGGATCGGCATAGGGGTCAAAGAACGGTGGCTGCAAAATAGCGGCAGGGAAGACGATTTCGTTGGCGGTGGGGTTGTAGTAGGCGTTCACCGTCTGTGGCGTCATGTGCCACTCTTTGTCATCCACGGGGCCATCCAGTTTGGCGACCTCATAGGCATAGTTGTTGCGACGCACGCGCATGGCGTTGCCGGCCGCATCATCCGCCCGCACCATCAGATCGTCATAATCCCGCCAGTTCTCTGGGTAGGCAATTTTTGGGGTGAAGGTCGACAGCTTTTTCAAGGCCGCCTTTTTGGTATCGGCCCCCATCCAATCGAGCCCTTTGATGCGCACCTCATAGGCCTTCATCAGATTGGCCACCAAGGCGTCCATTTTTTCTTTGGCTTCAGGTGGGAAGTGGCGGGCAACATAGATCTCGCCGACAGCCTCGCCAAGGCCTTGTTCCACGGCGCTGACGGCACGCTTCCAGCGGGCGCGTTGTTCGGGCTGACCTTTCAAGGTTTTGCCATAGAAGGCAAAGGTAGCGTCATCAAAGACCTTGGGCATCACACTGGCGTTCGAGGCCATGTAGTGGAATGCCAAGTACGACCGCCAGGTCGACAAGGGCGTGTCTTTGACAATTTCGGCCAATTTCGGAAAGGCCGATTTTTCGGACACCACAAACTGCTTCAGATGCCCCACATCGCCAGCATCCAACATGGCTTGCCAGTCGATACCGGGCGCAAAGCTTTGCAGCTCGGCGGTGGTCATGGGATTGTAAGTGGCTACAGGATCGCGTTGTTTCTCAGGCGGCCAATGCGCCTCAGCGATTTTGCGCTCGAGCTTATAGATCTCCAGGGCATGATCACCGGGATTTTCAAACCCGGCATAGTGCATCATGGTGTTGATGTAGTTGATATAGGCTTGGCGGAAGCCATCGTACTTCTCGCCATCCTTCAGATAATAATCCCGGTTGGGCATCCCCAGACCACTTTGGCTGAGATAAACAGCATAGCTATCGGGGTCTTTCATATCAGCCCAGATATAGCCGCCAATGGGGCTGTCCCAGCCGCGCTTGCCCGACTCGCCGAACGCTTCTGATAACTCGGCATAGCTGTCGATGTTGGCGATATCCCGCAGATCGCTTTTAAACGGTGCCAGACCTTTGTCCTCGATCAGGTCCGTATTCATGAACGCGTTATAAAGCGCCCCGATTTTGTCGGCCCCTTCGCTGTCCAGCTGCCCTGTGGCGGCGTCATCAATGATGGTTTTCACGCGCTCTTCCGAGAGGTCCCGCAGTTTGTAAAACGACCCCCAATAGGACTTGTCCGAAGGGATTTCCGTCTTTTCCACCCAGGTGCCATTGGCGTGCATGAAAAAGTCGTCACCAGGCTTGACCTCGGGATTTTTTGAACCCAGATCCACACCCCAGGTGCCCAAGGCGGGCTTGCCCATGGTGATGTTTTTATCGCCATGATGATGGCCATGCTTGGCCATGGTCTCGGATTTGTGTTCCGCTTTGGCTTTATAATCGGCCTTGTTCTTACAGTCTGTACAAGCGGCGTGCGCATGGGCCGCCATCAACAGAACCGATGCCGCCGTGGCGGCCAACAGTTTCGTTTTCATACTTCTCCCCTATCCTTTGGTGAATCGAAAAACCGCGCGCAGTATGCGACAGCGCGCGGTCGATGTCTCTTAAAACTTAGTTAGATTTTATCTTAAAGGCCATAGCCCCCAGGTTCAGAGGCTGGTGAGGACCAATCAACACGCTGCACTATGGGATTATCAGCGCCGAAATCAATGGTGCGATGTTCTTCGACATGTACGGTTTTATGAACCAGATCGTGCAAGATCTCGCCGACAAGGGTCCCGATATAGGGGGCCGATCCATCCGACGCCCAATAGGTGCGGGTAATGGTGACGAAATCATCAACCTGGCCATCCCCGTCATAATCCATCCATTCACGAATGGTCTCTTGGTGCCCATCACGAGCCTTGGCTGAAAAGACCGAAACATCAGTCTCATAGCTCAGCTCCTGCTCGAACCTCAGATAGGGTATGCCATTCTTTAAAACCAGATTTGCTTGCCCACCCGAACCATATAATGGATCTCCCTCGGTGGGGTTGGCCGCCACGCATTCAATGTACGGCGCGCCACCCGATTCCGTCATGGGCACTTTATATGTTTCAACGCCTTTTGCGCGGCGAATGGAAAAGGTGGCCGTATTCGTATGAGCCACACGCTGAGCCTCAGGCCCTGTGGACAATCCGGGTTTCATGTCAGCCCCCTGGTCAAGGCAATAAACAATTAGGATACAATATGGATTTTATTTGCAATTGCAACAGTTTTTATACGGATAATATTTTGAGACGCCCTCTAGGGCCGTCCGTCATGATCGCCTTTGAGTTGCGTGGGGGCGTCTGCCCACCACTGATCGCCGATCTCTTGATTGCGTTTGGGGTGCAGCGGATAATGCACGCCTGCGCCCTTGATGCGCTCGCCACCCACCAGCAAACGCACCGTCTGGTCTGAGGTGTTCAAAATGGTATGGGCAATGCCTGTACCGGCTGGGAAGCCGACAAAATCACCCGGCCCCAAAGCGTGCAATTCCCCATCGATCCAAGCCTGGGGGTGACCTTCGAGGACAAAGACAAATTCCTCCTCGTCGCGTTCGGCATGGGGCCAAGAGGTGCGGCGACCCGGCGGCAAGGTTTCCACATGCACACCCAAACGCGTCAACCCCGCCAAGCGACCCACTGGTGCGCCAATGGACAACCGCTCATCATCGCCAGGATAGGTGGCGGTGTCGGGCTCCTGGACGTCTTGGTAGTTGAGAATGAACGGGGGGCGGCTGGACATCATGCCCCTTAGTCTATCGGCTGGCCAAAATAAACAACGACAGCTTTATGCTCATAGGTTTCATCGGTATGGGCCTTTATGGCATCAGCAAACGCGGCCCGAAAGGGCTCCCTACGATCATTGTAATACCCATAAGCATACAGGCCGTTGCCTTCGATGCGTTCCATTTCCCCGTCACCGTTCAGATCCCGATAACGCGTGCCCACCTCCGGCAGGCCGGTGAAACTCGAAATGGCGTGATTGACCCCGGTGATGGCATCGTATTCCCGGCTGGACATACCCCACAACAGGGCACGCGGGGTGCCGCCGCTGGATTGTTCGCTGTGGCGCAGCTGATCCGCATAGAGTGTGACGGGATCGGCTCGGCCGTCCTTGTCCAAATCCACGGCCCACCCCGTCAGCAACGCGCCTTCAGTTTCCGACACGGGCAGGTTATCTGCAATCACCGTATTGGTCTCGCCATCGATTACCCGTACCGTGCGCGCCTGCGGATCAAACACAACGGTGTCCAACACGCCATCGAACCATGACGCGTCCGTGCTGGACACGGCCACATCTACAACAAATTCAAAATTGGGTACGGTCTGTGACATGCCCATAGACAAGAATTTTGTCACCCATTTGTCAAGGGCACAAAAAAACAGGCCGGTGCGAACACCGACCTGTTTGATAGGCTTTTGCTATGGATCCCCGCACTTTTTATTAAGACGGGCTCGCAGGTGCTCACCCTACGCGCGGGGATGAACGGTGGGGCTTACATCATGCCGCCCATACCGCCCATGCCACCCATACCGGCCATGTCCATGTCGCCGCCTTTATCTTTCTTTGGCAGCTCGGCAATGGCGGCTTCGGTGGTGATCAACAGGCTGGCAACCGAGGCCGCATCCTGCAGCGCGGTGCGCACAACCTTGGCGGGGTCAATGATCCCGGCCTTGATCATGTCGACATATTCCTCGGTCTGCGCATTGAAGCCAAAGGTCTTCTCGTTGCTCTCGAGGATCTTGCCCACCACGATGGAGCCCTCAACGCCTGCGTTTTCCGCAATCTGACGGATCGGCGCTTGCAGGGCACGGCGCACAATGGCGATCCCGGCTTCTTGATCGGCATTGTCACCTTTCAAACCTTCCAGCGCTTTGACGGCTTGCAACAGCGCCACACCACCGCCAGGCACGATGCCTTCTTCAACGGCTGCGCGGGTGGCGTTCAGGGCGTCATCAACACGGTCTTTGCGCTCTTTCACTTCCACCTCGGTGGCACCACCCACATGGATGACGGCCACACCACCGGCCAATTTGGCCAGACGCTCTTGCAGCTTTTCACGATCATAATCAGACGAGGTCTCTTCGATCTGACGCTTGATCTGGGCCACACGGGCTTCGATGTCGTCTTTTTTGCCAACGCCATCAACGATGGTGGTGTCGTCTTTGGTGATGCGGACCTTTTTGGCCGAGCCCAGCATGTCCATGGTGACATTCTCGAGCTTGATGCCGAGATCTTCGGACACCACTTGACCACCGGTCAGGACGGCAATGTCCTCCAACATCGCTTTGCGACGATCGCCAAAACCAGGCGCTTTGACAGCCGCGACACGCAGGCCACCGCGCAGCTTGTTGACCACCAAGGTCGCCAGCGCTTCGCCTTCGATGTCTTCCGCGATGATCATCAAGGGTTTGCCAGACTGCACAACCGATTCAAGGATCGGCAGCATGGGCTGCAACGAGGTCAGCTTTTTTTCGTGCACCAGGATCAGCGGATCTTCGAGCACGGCTTCCATTTTGTCAGCGTCAGTGATGAAGTATGGGCTGATGTAGCCGCGATCAAACTGCATCCCTTCAACGGTATCCAGCTCGGTTTCCAGTGACTTGGCTTCTTCAACCGTAATCACGCCTTCTTTGCCGACGGTGTCCATGGCCTTGGCGATCATCTCGCCGATTTCCCGCTCACCGTTCGCGGAAATGGTACCCACCTGGGCGACTTCTTCCGACGATTTGATCGGGGTGGCGCCGGACTTGATCTCTTTGACGATTTCCAAAACCGCCTTATCGATCCCACGCTTCAGATCCATGGGGTTCATGCCGGCGGCCACGGACTTCATGCCTTCGTTGACGATGGCTTGGGCCAGAACGGTGGCGGTGGTGGTGCCATCCCCGGCTTCGTCGTTGGTTTTGCTGGCGACTTCGCGCAGCATTTGGGCGCCCATGTTCTCGATTTTATCTTCGAGCTCGACCTCTTTGGCCACTGAGACACCGTCTTTGGTGGTGCGGGGTGCGCCGAATGATTTTTCAATGACCACGTTGCGGCCTTTGGGGCCCAGGGTCACTTTCACGGCATCAGCCAGAGTGTTGACACCTTTCAGCATTTTGCTGCGGGCATCAGTGGAAAACTGTACGGTTTTCGCTGCCATTTTTGTTTCTCCTTAGATTGGATAGATTCAGATGGACCTAGGCCACAACGCCCAGGATGTCGCTTTCTTTCATGATCAACAGGTCATCACCATTGATCTTAACCTCTGTGCCTGACCACTTGCCAAACAACACTTTGTCGCCGGGCCTCACATCCAAGGCCATGACTTTGCCGTCATCACCACGAACGCCTGAGCCCACGGCCACAATTTCCCCCTCTTGGGGCTTTTCTTGAGCGGTATCGGGGATGATGATCCCACCTTTGGTTTTGCTTTCTTCTTCAACGCGTTTCACCAACACGCGATCGTGAAGCGGACGAAAACTTGACATTGCAGTCCTCCTTGCATCGAGACATTTGTCATCAACAGATCAGCCTTAGCACTCGGCACATCCAAGTGCTAACATCACGGACTGCAGGTAGGGGGGCACCCCCAAACTGTCAAGGGCGCGGCCCAAAAATTTTTCGCTTAAATTTTATCCCACCCCGTATCAGCCACGAGAGCGAGACGCCCGGCGCGCCTGAAAAAAATCTTTCAGCAGCGCCCCAGACTCGGCGGCCAACACCCCACGACCCACATCGGGCTTCCAATGACAACTTGGGCTTTTGAAAAAGCGCACACCGTGATCAACTGCCCCGCCCTTTTCATCGGCCGCGCCATAGACCAACCGTCGGATGCGCGCGTGGGAAATGGCACCGGCGCACATGGTGCAGGGCTCGAGCGTCACATAAAGGTCCAACCCCGTCAGGCGGTAATTGCCCACGGCTTCGGCTGCACGCCGCAGGGCCACCATTTCGGCATGGGCCGAGGGGTCATGGCTGGCCACGGGCTGATTGTGGGCCTGGGCGATGATCTGGTCCGTGGCGGGGTCATAGACCACGGCCCCCACGGGCACCTCCCCCAAACGCGAAGCCGCTTGCGCTTGCTCCAGCGCTGTGCGCATAAGGGTTTCATCATCCGGAGTGTGCAACATGTCTCAAACCTCGTCTCCCCCAGGCATACGCCTGAACAAGGCCCTTGCGCAAGCCGGGCTGGGGTCGCGGCGTGGCGTCGAGGCCTTGATCACCGCCGGCCGCGTCCAAGTCAATAATGCCACCGCCGACCTTGGCACCCGTGTGCAGGACAGTGACCTGATCACTTTGGATGGCAAGCCTGTTCAGGTGAACACCGACATCCGGTTGTGGCTGTATCACAAGCCCCGCGGCCATGTGACCACCCACAAAGACCCCGAGGGCCGCCCCACCGTTTTTGATAACCTGCCCCCCCAGATGCCACGGGTGATTTCTGTTGGCCGGCTGGATGTGAACACCGAGGGGCTTTTGCTGCTGACCACATCGGGCGATTTGGCGCGCCATTTGGAACTGCCCAAACATGGCTATGAGCGCACCTATCGGGTGCGGGTGCGCGGCGATGTCGACCCCAAGGCCCTGGATGGTCTGAAAAATGGTCTGAGTGTGGATGGCGTTCACTATGGCCCCATCGAGGCCAAACTCGAGACCCAGATGCCCAGCAACGCTTGGCTTGTGATCCGCATCCGCGAAGGCAAAAATCGCGAGGTGCGCAAGATTTGCGAACACCTGGGCCATACCGTCAATCGCCTGATCCGCGTGGGCTTTGGGCCCTTTGCTTTGGGCACCCTGCCCGAAGGGCAAGCCCAGGAAATCAAGGGCCGCGCCTTGAAAGAATTGACCCAACACATTTAATCTTGATTTTTTTAATTTGTATTATATGTTTCACTTTATGAAACTGGACACACACATCTCCCCCCTTTCGCCCAACGTCGATACACCGACCGAGTTTACAGAGGCCTCAGCCTCAGCGTTTGAAGTCAGCTCGCCTCCCCCAGGGGTGGCCACCGGAACCACCACTGTTCCCACCACGGTTTATATTCGGCCGGCCACAGCTTATGCCAAAAAGCTGATTGCCCAGGAAATGCAGACCTATGTACAGCTGCCTGATCAGGTCAAAGTTGGCATGACGGAAATTATGGAGCGCTTTGCCGGATCCAATGTTTGGCAACGCCAACTGGACTCGGCAGACAAAGCGCCCAGCCGCGCCCTGACCCGAGATCACAAAGCTCAACTGAAACTGGTGGCCGAGCTGGCTTTGATCGCCTTAACTGGCCAAGCTTGGGATGAACACGGCCAGGTCATCACCTTTTCCCCCGAAAGCGTCACCATCGTCCGCAATACACTTCGGGATTTGATCACCAGCTCTGTCGATTTGGATGTTGCCCGTTCGAAAAAAACGGGCCGGAGCAGTTATGTCGTGGCCAACAATCAGATCGTTTTGTCCAAAACCATAACCGATCATCCCGAAGGCCTGGAGGACGTACTGAACCTGGTGCACCTGATGTCCCATGCCGAGGTGCGCCAAAACAATGACGCCATGAAACCCTACATCCGCAAACTGAGAGAGGGCTTGGATATCGAACGCTTTGAACAGGGCGATATCACCCTTTTGACAGAGTACAATGCCCGATTTGGTCAAAGCTATTTGATGACGGACCAAGAGACCGACAGCTCACATACCGAGATTTTGCAACGCGCCTTAAACACCATTCGTGAACACTACCCAGCGGTTCAATCCTGGCTAGAGGCCGAGCCCGAAGCCGCCGCTGCCTTTGATCGTGCGCTGATGTTGTTAGACGAGGACTTTGTGTTGACGCCTGACGAGCTGGAATTGATCTTGGTGGGGGCGGGCTATTTGAAAGACTTTTTTGATTTAGACCTCGTGGAAATGCCAGGAGAAACCCACGCGCCGTATGCCAGCGCCCCCCTGGCCCCCTTGTCGAAATAGCATCCGTTAAAATTCTCTCTGGTCAGGTGTGCGCCCCTCTCGTAAGACATGGGCATGCCACGCATCACCGCCGGACAGTTTCGGGGTCGCCCCCTCGTCACACCCAGTGGGCGGCAAACCCGCCCCACCTCGGACAAGGCCCGTCAGGCCGTGTTCAATATTTTGATGCATGCGCCCTGGTCGCCCTTTGCCGACGGCGCGCGCCCGCGGACCATTGACCTGTTTGCGGGATCAGGGGCTTTGGGTTTTGAGGCCCTGTCCCGTGGGGCGAGTTTTTGTTTGTTCGTGGAAACCGAAGCCAGCGCCCGCGGGGTCATTCGGGACAACATCGAAGCCTTCGGAGCCTTTGGCATCACGCGCCTGCACCGCCGCGATGCAACGGCGTTGGGCCCTAAACCGGCGGGCATGGGCGCGGCCTATGATCTTGTGTTCCTGGATCCACCCTATCAGAAAAATTTGCTGCCGCCCGCTTTGCACTCCCTGCACACCGGTGGTTGGCTCGCGCCCGGCGCCATAGTGGTGCTGGAGTTGAGCAGTGACGAGGACCTTATATTAGCGCCCCCTTATGAAGAGTTGGACAAACGCAGCTATGGCGCAGCGCAGGTTGTGTTTGCTCGCTATGCCGCTGATCACTAACGGCGACCGAACAAGCGCTCCACGTCAGGCAATTTCAATTCAACATAAGTTGGGCGGCCATGGTTGCACTGACCGGAATACGGCGTGGCCTCCATCTGACGCAGCAAGGCGTTCATTTCCTCTAGCGTCAACCGCCGCCCGGCCCGCACCGAGCCCCGACAGGCCATGGTGGCGCAGACCTCTTCCAAACGTTCTTTCAAGCTCAGACCCTGGTCATGTTCGGCCAGATCATCGGCCAAATCCTTGACCAAGCCCTCTGCATCCACATGCCCCAGCAAGGCCGGCACGGCGCGCACGCAAATGGCCCCGGGCCCGAAGCCCTCGATCTCCAGCCCCATGTCGGAAAACTCGGATTGTTTGGCCAGCAGGCGCTCTTGGTCGGCGTCCTCGAGCTCCACCACTGCTGGGATCAACAGCTGCTGGCGGGCCACCGCGCCCCCGTTAAGGGCTTGCTTCATACGCTCATAGACCAGGCGTTCATGGGCGGCGTGTTGATCGACAATGACGATGCCATTTTGGGTCTGGGCCACAATATAGGTTTCGTGCATCTGCGCCACTGCGGCCCCCAAGGGCAGGTCCGGCACCGCCGTCCTCCCCACCGCGGTTTCAGGACCAGAGACATGATCCCGCATGGAGGCCGTGGCATCCGGCGTGAACAGCCCTGCGGGGCGTTCTGTCACTTCGGCCGTGCCCGCAGGTGAGGTCATCATCCCCCCAAAGTCCGCGGCCGACGGCATGGCCCAAGCGGATGGTGACTGGCCTGGGGCCGCCCCACTGCTGGGAATAAAGGGGGGTGGCGACACCGACGGCAGCTCGCCCGGCTGGAACCGAGATAAAGCCTGATCAGCAATGTGGGTCGAGGCCCGAAACCCGGCCTCGGCCAGGGCGTGTTTCAGCCCCCCGACCAACAGGCCCCGCACCAAAGCCGGATCCCGAAAGCGTACCTCGGCCTTGGTGGGGTGCACGTTCACATCCACAAACGTCGGATCACAGGTGATAAACAGGGCCACCACCGCGTGGCGATCCTTGGCCAACACATCGGTATAGGCCGCACGCACCACGCCTTTGAGCATTTTGTCTTGCACGGGCCTGCCGTTAACGAACAAAAACTGATCCCGACCAGACGAGCGATGAAAGGTCGGCACCGCCGCAAAACCGCCCAAATGAACGCCCTGCCGGTCGTAATCAATGGCGATGGCGTTGTCGGCAAAGCCCGGCATCATCACCGCCTGCACCCGCGCCAAGGGGTCTTGGTGCGCCGGCACATTCATCACCTGCCGGTCACCCAGGCGCACCACAAAGCCAACGTCGGGGTGGGCCATGGCCTGGCGCTTCATTTCCTCGGCGATGGCTTGGTTTTCGCCGCGCTCGGTTTTCATAAACTTCAGGCGCGCCGGTGTTGAAAAAAACAGATCTCGCACTTCAACACGCGTGCCTGATTTTTGGGGCGAAGCACTGGGTTCTGGCGGGCTGAGTTGCCCCCCTTCCCCAGCAATTGCCCAAGCCCGATCCGCGCCCTGCTGACGCGAGGACAAGCGAAAGCGAGAGATGGAAGCGATGGAGGGCAAGGCCTCACCGCGAAATCCCAAGGAGGCGATTTGCAGCAAATCATAATGCCCGTCGGCATCGGGTGTCAGTTTGGAGGTGGCGTGGCGCTCAACGGCCAAGGGCAGCTCGTCCCGGCCGATGCCCTTGCCGTTGTCACTGACCAAAATCCGGCTCAGCCCGCCACCATCGGCATGCACCTCGATGTGATCAGCGCCCGCATCAATGGCGTTGTCGACCAATTCCTTGATGACGCTGGCGGGGCGCTCGATGACCTCACCGGCAGCGATCAGATTGATGGTTTCGTTCGGCAGGCGATGAATGGTCACGGGGCGACCTTTTTCAGATCTGCTTTGGACGTAGCGAACACTTGATTGGCTTTGATGCCGCTGGGAATGCCCACCGCCACCACCGTGAACTGACTGGGGTGGAAATACTGGGCGGCCACACGATTGACATCGGCAAGGGTGACCTCGTGAATGATTTGGTTGCGCCGGTTCACATAATCAGACTCGCGACCCTGGGCCCTGAACCCCGCCAGGCGACTGGCCATGGCCGAGCTGCCATCAAAGCCCAAAACAAAGGATCCGGTCAGATAGCGCTTGGCGTCGTCGAGTTCTTCGGCGGTGACCCCTTGGTCGGCCAGATGGTGCAATTCATGACGGAAGGCGCGCAACGCGTCATCAGCCCGGGCGTTTTGGGTCAGCGTGCCGCCCATCAACATGCCGCCACCTTTGTAATGCATCAGCTGCAGCCCGACGCCATAGGTCAGACCTTTTTCCACCCGCAGGCTTTGCATCAACCGCGAGGAAAAATCCCCGCTGCCCAGAATATGCGCCGCCAAATACAGGGGGAAAAAGTCATCATGCTTGAGGGCTACGGCCGGGGCCACATAGGACAGCCGCGTTTGGGGTTGCGGCAAGGTACGTTTCAAAACCCGGTTGGCGGGATCAACCGCCAGCGTGGCGGGCTCAGGGGCTGCGCCAGCTTTGGGCACGTCCAGCAGATAGGCCTCGATCAAGTTTTCCAGGTGCTGGCGACCGATGGCGCCCACCACCGTGATTTGCATACGTCCGCGCGTCAAGTGATGAGCATGGGCGGCCAAAACCTCGTCACGGCCGATCCCCATTAAGCTCTCTTGGGTGATGGTGCGCGCGTATGGGCTGTCCGGAAAGGTCGCGGCCTTGAGGGCCGTTTCCGCCAGCCAGCCGGGATCGGTTTCCCGATCCTTCAGACCCAAAAGCGCCCGATCACGAATGCGGCGCAGAGCCTCTTCGTCAAAGCGCGGATCACGCAGAACCGCCTGCAGCACCTCGAAACCCGGTTCCAGGTTTTTGCTGAGCATGCGCGCAGACACCCGCACCGAATCCTCGCCCGCCGCCGCCGAGATCCCCATTTGCAAATCTTCCAAGCGCAGAGCAAAGGCCTCGTCATCCCAAGCGCCCGCCCCCTCGCTCAGCAGGGCCGCCATCATGGCGGCGCGGCCCTCTTGGCCCTTGGGGTCCTCGACACTGCCCCCCAGAAACCGGATCTCTAGCGCCACCATGGGCACCGTGTGATCTTCCACCAGCCAGACGTCGATATCATCGGCAACCTTGACGGTTTCAACGGCGATGTTGCCATCCGTTTGCAAACGGCCGTCCATCGGCTTGGGGGCTTCACAGCCCGCCAGAACCAGCACGCAGCCCATCATCAGCACCCGAAGGAAGAGAAGAGGCGCGCGCATCACGGAGCCTCCTGCCCTAGGGGCATCAGCCAGCCATTGATATAGGGCTTGGAAAGGATGTCGTGGGCCGCCAGACGCACATCTTCAGGCGTGGGTTTCAATATGTCTTCGGGCCAACTGGCGATGTGGGCAATGGGCTCGCCCACCGCCCGGGAAGCCCCAAACACCTGGGCCATGGTCATCTGGCTGTCGCGAGCATAAATGGCCGCCGCTGACAAAGACTGGGCCGCGCGGGTGACCTCGGCTTGGGTCGGGCCGTTCAAGATAAATTCCTCGATAACCTGATTGATGGCGGTCTCGAGGTCGGCGGGGTCAGTGCCCTCGGCGGGCACCGCCTGCAGATAAAAGGCGCCTGCCAAACGGCCACCTGTGTTGACCGAGGCCCCGGCCTCGGCGGCCACACCACTGTTGACAACAAGCTGACGATACAGCCGCGAGGTCGCCCCCCCGCCCAAAATCTCGGCGGCAATGTCCACCGCATGGGCGCGCAAATTGCGCGAGGTCGTATAGGTGGGCGCGATGTACATGCGCATTAATGACGGCACTCGCACCTTGCTGTCGTTCAGCGACAAGCGATGCCCGGTAACAAGCTGGGGCATGGCGGGGCTTTCGCGCACGGTGCCATCGGCCTTGGGGACGGGGCCATAATGTTTTTCAGAGAGCCGCTTCGCTTCATCCAATGTCAGCGCCCCCGCCAACACCACAATGGCATTGTTGGGCGCATAATGGGTTTTATAAAATTTCAGCGCGTCATCCCGGGTCAGGCCCGCAATTTCCTGATCATAACCAATGGCCGGAATGCCATAGGGATGATCGGCATAAAGCGCCATGCGCATTTGCTCGGCCAGTTGGGCTTCGGGATTGTTGTCGGTCCGCTGACGGCGTTCCTCACGCACCACTTCGCGCTCGGTCAACACTTGGTCTTCATCTAGGCGCAGGTTGCGCATACGATCGGCCTCGAGCTCCATCATGGTCTCCAGGCGATCACGGGCGATTTTTTGATAATAGGCGGTGACGTCATTGTTGGTGAAGGCGTTGTGCACACCGCCTTCACGGGCGACAATTCTGGAGAACTCATCAGGCCCCAGACGCGCCGTGCCCTTGAACATTAAATGCTCAAGGAAATGGGCAAGACCCGATTTGCCCTCGGGGTCATCGGCCGAACCCACCCGATACCAGACCATGTGGGTGACCACCGGCGCACGGTGATCTTCAAGCAAAATGACTTCGAGCCCATTGTCGAGCTTGAACATCTGCGGTTGCCAGTCTTGCGCCTTCTGACAGCTGGTCAGCAGCAACACGAGCGTAAAACAGATCAGGCTCCGCAGCATATGCTTGGCTTATAGTCCGGGCAGTTTAAAGGATCCCGGCTCTTCGCGACGAATGATCACTGGCTGGCCACCCGTGGCCGAAGTGATGGCCTGCTGGCGCAACCGTTCGGCTTCAGACATTGCGTTCAACGGCGTGCGCTCGTCATCGGGCCGGAAATTGATCACCCGATTGGCAAAGTCCGGGGTTTTATAGGTCAGGTCTCCATTTTCATCATCCACCACAAACCGCACACTGGGATCGACACGGTCGCCGCCGGCCTTGGCCACCAGTAGGTTTTCACCCTGAGTGCGGCGGGCAGCGGCTTCTTTGCCAATCAACACCATGCGCGCGGACGATTGTGCATCAAATGTCTGGGGCTGGTCGCCACCAGGTGCGGGCGGGCGCAGGGCATAATCCGGCGGCACAGACAAGGGCGCTTTGGTCACCACACGAAATTCATCGGGCGCTACTTTTTCCAAGCCCAACGCCTGGCGGGCGGTGGAGCAAGCACTGGTGACAAGGCCCAAACTGACCAGGCCGGAAATGATCGCAAGCTGTTTGCGCATGGAAGATACCTCTGCAAGCTATCCGTTGTGGACTCTCAAAGGATATGCATAGCGAGATTGCCCACAATTGCAAAGGCTATGTCGGCAGATTCTTGTGCGGGACAAAAGTCGTTTGGGCTTTGGCTTCCCTAGACCTTGCGGCTAGAGGTCGCGGTGCGCTCTGGCTTGGGTCGCAGACCACCATAGAGTTTGCGCAAAGCGTTGCGGGCGGGGTGCTCAACCAGATGATGGGCGGCAGGCGCAATCATCATTAACCCCACGGGCAGCATCAACCACAATGCCGGGTGCAAGGCCTCGCCCGGCACATAAAGGCCCAATTTTTCATAGACCTTCAGCAGCAACACTTCCCAGACATACAAAAACATATAGATGGCAAAGGAGACTTCACCCAGCCACACCAGCACGGGATGGCCCAGGGTTTTGTCGCCACTGCGCGCCAAACCCGCCAAGCCCAAAATGATCAGCCCCGCCGAGATGACAATCCAGCCGTCAAAGGCATCGAGCGCCGCTAAGGCCAACATGGCCACAGTGGCGCACACCGTCAGCCACGCCGAGGCCCGCCGGCTCTGGAAGGCCCCGTCACGGAACCACAAATAGAGCGCCATGCCATACGCAAATGTGGGGATGATGCGCAGCACGCCAAACAGAATGGTTTGATCGGCCATCACCGATCCCATCAGTCCACCCCATACCAGATACAAGGCCGGGATCGAAGCCGCCGCCACCAGCACAAAGGTCCGGGGCCGATGACGAAACCGCATGCCGATGGTGGCAAAGAGCGGGAAAGCCAAATAGGCAAACCATTCCGCCGAGATCGACCAAGACGGCGTGTTCCAGGCCGCCGCCGGCGACACACCCCAGGCGTGCGTCAGGGTCAGATTCTGCCAGACTGTATCCAAACGGGTCAGGTCACCACTGATGCTGATGCCCACAACCAGGGCCGCCACACTGACGGCGGCAAAAACCGCCATGGTCAGCAGATGCAAGGGATAAACGCGCGCAAAACGGGCCCAGACAAATTTTTTGTAGTCAAACGCTTTGCTCTCAAAGGCTTGAAAATACACATGAGATAAGATGAAGCCAGAGAGGATGAAAAACAGCTCCACCCCCAGGCGCCCTCGCTCAACGAACGGAATGGTTTCGCGAGCCCCCGGCAACAGGATGGGCAAAAAGTGATAGCCCACCACCCACAACGCAGCGAAAAACCGCAAGGATGTCAAAGGGCGAAGATGATCAGCTGCTGTCATGCGATACGCCCAAGCAAAAACCGTGCCCGCCGCAGGCCCCGCCCCGAGGCATAAGGTATTAATTTTTTGCAAAGCGCCTTGTCAAAATAGGGTTAACATGCTAGCGGACGAGAAGGATTTATTTGGGTTTTTCCCTTTTTTGGGTTTCTCCCAAGGCCCAACATGACCACGCAGGGAAGGATAGGCTCATGCCCAAGATTGGCACCATCGATACGGATACCCACACCGCCGCGGCCCTGCAGGCCGTACGTCAGGATTTTGTCAACCTGGTGGCCACCGCCAAGGGCTGGGACCTGTCGACCACCGACCGTTGGGCCGACGAGGGTACGGTGGTTGAGCAAGCCATCGCCAAGAAAATGGGTAACACTTATGCAGACGCCACCCTGGCTGAACAAGGAGCCACCATCTGGGATGTAAACGCCCAACACCTGCGCACCCTGCTGGCCCGAGAGGGCATCACCTATGACAACCTAGACCTGATGGACCAGGCGACAGTGGACGCGGCTGCAAATATTTTGGGCCCTAGCGCCGCGCGTGACCTGATGCGTGCCGAGGGACTCCCAGGCTTGATGCAAACCGTGGGACAGTGGCTGAATGGCGGCCTTATGGATACCCTGAGCGCTTTGCCGATGCCCGAAACATTTGAAACAGAATCTGCGCCACCCTCTGAAGGCTTTCAAGCAGAGTCCGGCTTGCCTATGGGACCGCCCGAAGCCCCGACTGGTGGTCGCTCCCGCCCTGGCCCAACCCCCAACAGCGCCATTGTAGAGCCCAGAGTGCGCGAGCCACAGGCGCAAACCGATGCTAATAGCAGCGCTACCCAACAGCACCCCCAGATTGAAAGCAATGGGGCTGGCATGCCCATCCTGAAGCCCAGTCTTGATACTGTGGCCTCAGAGGCTCCGCCCGCCGCCCTTGAGCTCGAGGTGGACATTGCCCCCATGCTGGCCAGCGCCGAGCGTGACATGAGACTGTTGGAGGCCTATGCCAAGGCCCTGCCTGCAGGCCTGTCAGACATTGACCCCAATGCGGCGGCCAAAGACCTGGTACGCAACAACCTGGCGGAACTGCACCAACGCCTTGAGGCCCTGAAGACCGCTGCGGATTTGCACAAAACCTTGGATGATCAGTTGATCAATTTGGCTGAATTGTCTGCGTCTTATGACGAGGGCGATCCGCGCTTAGCCCGGATCATGGCCTTGGCCGACCGGCACCAGCAGGCCCACCGGGACCTACAGGCCGCAACCCAGCTGTTGAGCGTTCATAAAAACCAGACCTCGGCCAGTATCCGCAGCTATACCGAAATCTATGGCGAAACAGGCCACATGGCGACCCAAGAGGATAAATTCTTGCGTCATCTGGCCAGCGATGTCAGCGATGTGCGCAAAGCGGGCCGCCGTTCCGTGAGCGACGGCGAGCAATTTTATGGCAAGTACGCCATCCCACAAAGTTTTATCGTTGGGACCCACATTGTCGATATCCAAAACGCCTATGGTCTGTCGGCCCAGGATGCCGTGATGCCCGAGCACATTTATGGCTTTGTGCATGGCGACCGCCGCCAGGACCCTGCCATCCCCGCCCACTATGATGCCATCGCCAGCCAATACCTTCAGGGCTTGGAGATGCGCTTCCAGGACAAACTGGAAACGCTTGGGTTCAGCATTCTAGAAATCAGCCCAGAGGACGAGAGCGTATATCAAGTCTACCAAGACGCCCTTCGCCAGGCTCATAAAAACAGTGTGGTTATGAATAACAATATGAGCCTGGATCAAGCCATTGAAGGCGCAGCGCTGTATTTCCAAGGCCAGCTCCAGCGCGCAGGCCTGCCAACGGTTGATATTGAACCCTTTGCCGAGCCGGTGCTGATGGACTAAGGGCCACGCACGGCCACCCCACGTCACCCAGGGCGCTTGCCTTGATCAGCTGGGCATATGCTGTGAGCGAGCCTGCGGAATGGCAACCACTTGTGGACGTGCGGTTGTGAGCGTGTGGTGGCGGCACTTAATGAATGTAAATTTTTTACAAACTACCCTTGTCAGCGAAAGGTTAACGTGATAACAAGGGGACAATTCTGAGTTTTGAGTACATTTCACATCGCGTTTATGACAATTTAAGCAAGAGGACTCGTCCTATGACCAACATCGGCAACGTCACCATCACAAACGACAACACAGGCGCCCTGAACAAAATGCGCGACGACTTTGTTGCGCGCGTGGCTGAGCATAACAACGTTGCTTTAATGGCTACTGACAAAGCCTGGGCCAGTGAAAACACTGCCACGGGCAAAACAATCCAGACCATTCTGGGCGATGATTACGGCGACGCCACCATCCAGGAGCAAGGCAACGCCCTGTGGGATGCTAACGCCAAGGGCCTGAAAGCCCTTCTGGAAGCCCAGGGCGTTAACTACAGTGATCTGGAACCGGAAGTGGTCGCGACCTTGGATGCCCTGGCCAATATTCATGGCCCCAGCGGTGTGATGAAAAAATTGAGCAACTCTGACGATGCCAAAGCCATGCTGGATAAGCTAAAAGACTGGAATGACGGCAATCTGTTCAACAATATTGACCACATTGATGGCAGACAAAACAATTTGCTGGACAAGATCGGGGACGCACTCACCGGCATTGTGGGCGGCGGGCCAGAAGCCATGGGTGATGACAACACCAGTCGCCAGGCAGGAGCCGGTGAGAGCACCGCGGGAACAGGCAGCAACACAAACGCCAATCCCACTGGGGAAAATGAAGACTTTTCGGCTAATGCTTTAGGCAATAACGAAACAAGCACCGCCACGGACACAACAGGCGCCGTGACCAATGTCGACGATGCTGCCCCGGTCGAAGGCACCGGCCCATCTGTTGACGAGCAAATGGATGCCGTGAAGATCATGATCGCCAATGGCCATGCGCAACGTCAAGCGGCCATGGCTGGCCTTCCCACCCTCCTTCCCGCTGCGGGCAGCCCACAAATGGAGGCCCTGGCACGTGAGTTGGGCAACGATATAATGCAGCGCTTCGGGGCGCTCGATACGGCCAAGAATTATGCAGGTGAGGCCACCGAAGCCTTGACCGCACTGCAGGCCCAAATCCAGGCCATGCCTGAGGGCGACGATAAAGCCCGCCTGCAAGATAAATTCAACGCCCTGAGCCTAGACCTGAGCGAACTGAACACTGACAGCGATAATAGCGAGGTCGCACTTCAGGCCATTGTTGGTCAGATTCAGGACCTGACTTTAACAGACCCCACACCTTGGGAGAACGGGTCCTTCTTTCGCACGTACAAGAATGAAGTATCCGGTCTCGAGAAGGCCGACAAGCGTCAGAACGATGATGACCCAAGCGAGGAGTTTTACGGCAAATATCGCCTGCCCGAAAGCTTCATTCGCAACACTTATGGCGCTGTCATCGCTGATACATTTGAATTGCCCTCTGTCAACGACATCGAAGACAAACACATTCACGCCTTTGTCCGAAATCCAAAGAGATTTGGCCTCGAGGACAAAGACGCGCCTGTGGTGGCTTACATGGAGCTGGCCCGCAACAGCCTGATCCGTACCTTGGGTGAAGCTGGCTATACGCAGCTCGAGCTCAGCGCTGATCGCCCCGAGGTGATGGCCGCCTTTGAAATTGCCATGGCCAAACAGGCCGGCTACCTGGCTGATAACGAGAACGTTGCCTTGACCCAAGAGCAGAAGAATAACGTTGTCACGTTTTTTGAAAACGAACTGAAGCACCAAGGCATTGAAATGATTAATATCCAGCCCTTCATGCCCGCAGAGGTGATCACCAATGACGGCGCGACGGCCGCGACCTAGTGCAAATTGCACTTCGTGAAATGCAAAAACCCGCCTCCGTGGCGGGTTTTTTATGGCGTTTTGTATGATGTCTTTTTTGGCGCCCCCATTCTGGTTTGGTGGTCACGATTCTAGGCATTTTTTTGCAAAATCCTAAACGTCCGCATTGACATATATATTTTATACTTTATATTTAGTTCCGACACTTAAGTGAATAAGATCTTGCCATTTCGCCTTTGAAGTGATACGGCGCATATAGAAAAATCTCCATGACTTGCGGCGCACACGCCCACAATCGCGATCGTAAGTTGAGGCCGTCCGTCAACGCCCATGATCCGCGGCCCTAACGCCACGCCAAGGACAATTCGTATGAGCACGCCCACCACCGCCACACCCAAAGCCATCCCCACCGCTTATGGGGCCGAACCTCAGCCCGCCAGCCTGGGACGCAGCCTGGTTGAAACGGCGCAGATCACAGCCCAAGCCTTCCAGACCGCCTTTGGGAACATGGGTGCGGCAATCAACCTCGTCACCGAAAGTGCCCACACGGCCATCGACAGTACAAAACCCGTCAACGCGGCCCTGACGTCGGGCCACCAGGCGGCGGTGGCGAGCACAACCCCAGATCAGCTGACCACCAACCGCAATCGCAATATGCTGGAAAGCGTTCAACAGGATATCGCCTTGGCCAACAGGTTGTTGGATGGCGTTATCCAGGATTTAGATCTCGAGCGCTTGGCGTCTGACCCTGTATACCTCCGGGCTGTGGCGGCCGATATGGGGCAGACGAATATGTTTGCGCGGCAAACCGGGCTTCGGAATGCGGATCAGATTTTGATCAGACTGCAAGATCAATACATGGACGAATTGCCAAAGACCTTGGTGACAATATATGGCGAGGCTGAAGACAGCCCCCTTCTAGAGGAAGGGCGCCAAACCTCTGAGGATATGCTGGCCACGATCGAGCGTGTGCGCGAGATGTTCGCGCCGCTGAAGACTTTGTTTGAGGCCGACGATAATTTCTCGTTTGCAAGCCTCCAGCCTGAAGCGTTTTTGGATGAGATGGTGGCACATCGCCGCCACTTCCCCGAGGCAGACAAACGCGAGCGGCGCAAAGACCCTGAACAGGAGTATTATACCCAGTATAAATTCCCGGAAGATAAGGCGCTGGATATGACGCGCGACACCATGCTGGCCGAAAATCCCCGCCTACTTAAAAAATATGACCCCTTCAAGCCTCGGGAAGATCAGCGCATTTTTTCCGACCGCCGCATTCACACCTATATTCACCAAAGTGCTGATGAGCATGCGACCAAAATGATTGCGGACATCTATCGCCAATTCGCAACCAAATTGTATGAGCAGGGCTTCAAAAATGGCGAGCTGGATATGAACCGCCCCGGTGTTCAGGCTGGGATTGAGGCAGCCATGGCTGAACTGTTGGCCGTGCCAAACCTATACACAAAATTTTACGATGGCAGCCTCAGCGACCCCCAATGGGACCAAGCCATGGAAAATGCTGTTCAGCTTTTCCATCACAACATCGAAGCCCATGGCGAAGTCTTTGTGGACATCCCCAGCCTGTCCAATGATGAATATATCTTTCTTCTGACCGGCAAGGACCCTAGCGCCACCACGTCCAACTGACCCCCGCCCACCAACCCCAGAGCCCCACCATGACAAACCCCGCCACTGCCAACCTTGTTAGCCATCGCGCCCCAGAGCCCTTGCCTGTGCCTTCTGATGGGCTGATCAATATTTGGCGTGGATTTCAAAACGAGCTGACGACCGCCGTGGCGGTTCGGGGCGCTGCTGACGAAGCCCTAAGCGCCATCAGCGTAGCAGGCCATCAGGTGGCTGCCGGGGCCACTGACGCCATCACAACCGTTGGCACTGACGGCCTGCGTTCAAATGTTAATAAAAACATGATGGATGAAATGGCTCGGGACATCGATCTGGCCGAAACGCTGATCGAGCACGCCACCCAAGGCATTGACTTCCCGCGATTATCGACAGACCCAGAATATGCACAGGCCGTGGCACGAGATGTCGGCCAATCGGGAATTATGTTTCGCCAACGCGGTCTGCAAAAAGCCGATGAAATCCTGACCCAGCTGAAAGATCAGTATGTCTATGACATGCCGACCGTACTGGTGAGCATATACCAAGAACCCGCAGACAGCGAGTTGTTACCCCAAGCGCGCGCGCTGAGTGCCAAGATGCGTGATACCGTTGATCGGTTTGTTACCTTTGCAGATAATTTCAATAACTTGATCGAAACTTTCAATACCATGCCCGCCCCCAAAGTGTTTGTTGGCGGCGACTTCACAGACATGATGATTGAAAGCCGGGCCGATTTGCCCGAAGCCGATAAGCGCGAACGCCGCAAAGACCCCGAGCAAGAGTTCTATACTGAATACAAATTGCCTGAGGACAAAAGCTTATCCCTGAGCATGCAGCATATCCTTGATGACTCCTCGCGCCTTTATCGCAAGCGCGAGCGGGAAGAGACCACGCAAGATAGCGAGTACTCTTTCTCGACGGATCGCCGCATCCATAAATATGCGCACGCTTACGCCGACGAGCAAGCCGCCACCATGGCCGGAGAGGTTATGGAGCAGTTCAAGTCTGAACTTGGTCTTTTGGGCTATACCGACACGGAATTGGATGCCAACCGCCCTGGGGTCAAGGCCGGCTTTGATGCCGCTATGGAAATCTTGCTGGCCGTACCAGGACTTTATACCGAAACCTACGGCGAACGGCCGCAAGACCCAGCTTGGGGAGCCGCGATGGAAAAGGCAATTGAAGCTTTTCACAAGCAAGCTCATGCCCATGGCGAGGTGTTCATCAATATTGACGAGCTGCCTTCGGAATCAATCCGGTTTTTGATGACGGGCAACCAAGAAATCCTAAGCCGTAATTAGGCTTTCGACTGACGTGAATTATTAGTTAAAATTTAGAGTTAATTTTCGTAAACATTTACGAAGCATAAAGTCCTATATTCGAATTGAATGTGACTGCAAAATTTGCTATGGCTAGGGCGTGGTGATTGGAAATGGGCGTCAATTCGGCTGTGGGAAACTGATATGACCGTTACGCGGAGCGCAACACAACAGAATCTCTTAAATACCGAACAAGTCTCTGATTTGTTTCAGGCTTTGTATAACAAACAAAGTCAGGTTCGCATTGACCCTCGGGCTTTGATGGATTTGGGATACAGCCGGGAAGAGGCCGAATCTATTCCTTTGACCCAAGAGCTTTATGACAAAGTGCTGGGCAAAAAATTTGAACAACTCCAACATGAATTGACGCGTCCTGGCTATCAGGGTTTAGGGTTAAATTTATCTGATCTGACACCAGAACAAAAAGCCGCCATGGCGCTGGGGGCTTATATGTACGGCGCCCGGGGCCTGGCTGATAAATTAAAAGCGGCTGCCTCCACCACCGGCGCTTCAGCGCCTATGGAGGCTTTGGTCGCCAGAGACTTGACCAAGTTTGCTGGCCCGTCGGCCTTGGCGGTGATTGATGCCATTGATCCCAACGCCATGTTGTTCCAGCCCGTGGTCATCAATAGCGATGATGGTGGCGCGGCGCACGGCCATTCCCGGCAGCCGGATCATGCACGCCCCGGTCCTGGCCGGGCAGTGCCGACCACCTACACGGATTCCGAGACCCAAGAGGGGGGCGATCAAGAGCGTGCGGCCTCAGAAAATAGAGATGCAGGCCAGACCACATCTTACGCCCAGGCTTTGTCGGCACGCGCCGAAGACTTAAAGGCACAAAACCCGTTGTTGGCCCGGGCTGGTGAAAACTTGGGGCGGCCAGTTTCAGCCCCGACCTCTATAGCAACGCCTGCGGCCGCACAAACCACAGGCGCTCAAGAGCCCCCGGCTGCGCACTCTCGTCCCAAGGTTTGGCTGGCGCGGCAAGGCAGCCGCCTGGTGCAAGACGCCCCCAACCCGGACAAGCCAAAAGGCGGCCAGGATCCCCTGGCGCCGCAAGACGATCTGGACACGAAAGTTCCGCTCTTGGGCTACAACCCCGAGACCAACGAGCTCTTTATGCCGCACGGCATCCACCCGATTTCCTATATGCGGCGGAAGCTTGAGGAAGACACCACAACAGTTATCGAGCGCCTGACGGCCGCCAAAGCCGCCCTAGAAGGCGTAAAGGGGCAATTGGATAAGGTTAAAAAACCCGCAGACCTAGGGGACATTCAAGGGGGCTTAGAAAAACACTTCGATATTGCCACTGCAGCGGCCGAAATTTTGAAGCCGGCACCCGGCACGATCCAGAAAATTGAGGGTCTTTACAACGACCTTCAAGCGCAAATGGGTGAAGATGAGTATGCGCCCAAAATTGCCCAGCCGATGATGGACGCCTTCACCGAACAAATGAAATATTTGCGGGAAACCCAAGCGCTGGTCGACCAGGCGGCTGCTCTGAAAAATGATATTGCCGAGCTTGCCAAAGAGATTAAGAAGGGGCTGAAAGGTAAGGAGGCCGGGTTCCAGGCCGCCGCAGTCGCCAAGGCGGAAGCCGCCATCAATGGCACCGCAGACCAGGCCCTCGCTCTGACCCACGCCCGCATCGAGGACAACAGCTTTCCCCGGCCGCGACCTGGCACGACTGTGACCCCGTACTTTATCCCCATTTCAGCGCTGCGTGAGGTGGAGGCCGTCACCAAAGCTGTGCAAGAAGCCTATGGTTTAGGCACAGCATCCCCGACGAATGCCCAGTTCAAGGAATGGGTGGAAGGTCGCGGCAAGCAAGACAACAATGCCACGATCAACCACGGCCCCTGGGTCGCCAATCAATATTTCAAAGCCCTAAGAGAAGAGGCCACCGAAGCCTTGTCCGAGGCTGGCTTTGCGGAAGCCATAGAGGACCAACCCGCAGCCTTTCAATCCGCCGTCGCCAACTATCATGTGAACGGAACGGGCTTTGTCGAGGGCTTCACATACAACTTGGATGAGGGGAAAGCCAGGGCGCAGATCTTGGCTCAGCTCGAGAAGTTGGGCTACAAGTCATTTGCTGATGCTGATCCTGATGGCGTTAGCCAAGCGGTTGAGGCCTATAAGCAAGGCGGTTTAAATGCCGCCATCGAGGCCTTTAAAACCGCTGATGCCAAACCGATACAGGCCGCTGTTGATGAAAAGAAACAACAGGTTTGGACGTGGTTGAACCAGAGAGGCGTCGGCAGTCACGAGATTGATGCGGCCCTTGATGCCTTATCCCATAAAGCCTTGTTTGATTTAGCGGATGAGAAGGCCGCCTTTGCGTACCTTCTTTCGGAAACGGGCCGGGAACAGGGCTTTTATGAGGCTCGCAAAGTGATTCTAGATAAGCACAAATCTATTGGCGAACGCCTGTCCCCGCAGCAGGATAAGAATATCGATGATATAACCGAACGGGCCTATGAAGCCCAAAAGCGACAACAAGAACGGGAAGAGCGCCAGAGACCCCCCGACGTTAATGATGGTCAAGACAATGATCCCATGGCCCGGGCCACTTTGATCTCGCAAGGCCAAGCCAAAGCCGCAACGGATACGACACCGAAAGACTCCGAAGAGTCCGGTTTTTATGTCGGCACCTCTGGGGTTTTGACCGCTTTGCCTGAGGTCGGTCTCGGAGCTCAGGCCAATGCCTTGTTCTTGGGTCGTGCGCCCGGAACGTCAGTTTCTGAGGTTCGTCGCGCCATGCAAAACGCCGGGGCCCCTGTCCCAGAATCCTCGACACCGGATACCCAAGACCAGCGCGTTTACTATGCTGCGAACACCCAAAACGCTCCACAAGCTGAAAGCCATCCTGATGATGATGCGGAAGGCTTCTATGTGGGCACCCAGGGCTATCTGTCCCAATTGCCAGGCGTCGGAGAGGAAGCCCAGGCCAATGCCCTACTTTTGGAACCTTATACCGAGGGTATGGGCCCTGAATATGCCCCCCGCATGGCGACAGGCCCGGAAGCCGAGCCCGAAGGCCAGGTCTATTTCCTAGATCAGAACCCCCAGGATACACCGCCCCCTGCACGCTTTGTTGACGGCACTCCTCCTGCCGCAGGGTCGGAGGATGAAGACGACGATGGGACCCCTGGCCCCACCCCGACTTTTATCTAGGCTTTTTCCCCACACGCATATGCTTGGTGTCCCTGCAATGGGGTGCAGCTCTGATATATGCCCCCCTTGCATCTGTTAATAAATTCTAAATCAAATTTACACCGGACCTTATCTAGTCAAGAAAAGACAAATATGGGACAGTCCAGACAGAAAAAATGGAGGCCACACCATGGGTAGTCCCTACTTATCAAACGAAAACCGCTTACCTGTAGAGGTCCAATCTCTTAATCATCTTGATAAAAAAGCGGCACCCTGTGTTGAATACAACGCCCTTTTTTACAGAAACATTGTGTTGATGAATTATGATGTGCTGGGCGGCATGATGGGCCAGCCAAACGAAGATCATAATCCACCCTATTTTATCTGGTGCGAGTATTGCGATCAACAGGGTTATAAAATGTATAGATTAATGCTCCCTGAAAACCCAACACCAGAAAATACGAGCAAAGAAAGCTATGTCGTAGAAATCGGATATGTTGATATGGATGCACCAGAGGGCGTTCCTGAACACCTCAAGCAAGAATACAATTATAATCTTCGTCAAATGCCGATCTTAGAACAGCAATGTCACAACATTCCCCCAAGAACAGAAAAACGCAATTTTGATTATTATAAACTTTCGGAAGACCCCCTACTAGAAATCAATCCTGCTTATGGAACTACAGAATACCACGACACGGATGGTCATTACCAAATCTGGGAAAAACGTGAATTTTTGATGGATCCCGAAGAGGGCATTTTTAAAGATGTTTTGTACGAGCGGGATGTGGTCACTCATATGGAGTATTGGGATTACCTCAGATATGGTGGTATTCCTGACCCGGGGTCCGAATGGGTGCTGCCCAAGAAAAAATCAGAGCCTGAACCAGAGCCTGAACCCCAGCGGCCAGCACCCAAGCCAGAAACCAAACCCAAAAAGAAAGAGGATCCCTTTGAGCTGGACCCCCGGTTGTTGGATCCTGATCTATTGGAGCGTTTGCGAGATAGAAACTAGGCAGTGTCCGCATTGATGCGACGCACTGCCATACGTGTTCCCTCAGAGCGTTATGGTTTGGGGCGACTTAATCAGACCTCAAGCCCTAAGGTCATCAAGCACTAAAGTCCTTAATACCTAGGGTTTCGGCTTCACGCGCGCCGCATCACTGAAGTGCTTAAACGCCTTGCTTGTGTTGCCGGCGCGCTTTTCCAAAATGCCCAGGCCCAAATGGGCATCATAGGCTTTGGGATCAAAACTCAGCATGCGTTGAAACACGGTGCGGGCTTCTGCCTCTTTGCCCGCCACCACCAAACAGCGGCCATGGGTGCCCAGCTTGGCCATGTTCCAGGGATCTGTTTTCACCGCCTTGGCTGACGTCTGGCACACAACTTCATTGATACCTTTTTGCAAGGCCTCTTCCATAGGGCCTTGGGGTTCAGACAACACAAGGCCCGTCTGCCCTGAAGGTTTAGGCGCCGGTGCCGCCATCTGGCGCGATGCCTCGGCCGGATCGGCCTTGGCTTCAGGTTCTGGCTGGGGGTTCGGCTTTGGCGTGTTGGCTTTGGCTGGGGTCTCACGTGACTGCGTGTCACTGGCTTTGTCGGCGCGGCTCTCTTGCGGCACCAAGGGCACCGGCGGGATTTCGGCCTCATTTCCCTGATCAGCCCCCTGCGCCTGAGCGGTTTCGGCCTTCATGGGTTCGGACTTCATGGTTTGACTCTTGGCCGCCAAAGCTGAGGGCACAGGCACCCCTTGCGGGAACGCGCCCGGTGGCATGAGATCTGCCTCGGGGATTTCCAAAGGCATCAGATCTGAATTGGGCGATTTCAGGGTTTCGCTCAGCATCTCGGAAACCATGGCCGCTTCGGCCAGCTGCTCGGCATAACGCTGGGCCTCGGCGTCTGGGTCTGGGGTCTGTGGCCGCGGCAGGGGTGTGGCGGGAACCGCCCCACTGACGTGCGCTGGGGGTGCAGACGGCAGGGGCGTATCATTGTCCTGCGTTCCAGGAATATCGGGCGCACCTGGTTCTGGGGTTGCCCCTCGGTCCGTCCGCGGTGCTGGGCCATAGGCGACCGTGTCACCAGGGGTCATCAGTTTCAACCGCACCTCAGTGCCCACACGGCTGACGCCCACGCCCGTGACCTTGGCTTCGCTTTCTAAAAACAGATATCCACCGGCCTCGGTCACACCCTGAAACTCAAGGGCGCTTAGCATACCATTGGGAAACACCAACCGCCCCTGGGGCAAGGCCACATCGCGCACATATACACGCGCGCCGCCATCGGCCGGGCCCGCCGAGACCTCAACTGGTCCCGTGAACCACAACGTCACCTGTCCGGTTTCGGGCGCGGCCTGCAGACCACTGAGGCGTACCGGCCCCGCCGCCATCAGCACGACCGCCGCACACAAACAGACCAAGGACCGGCACACCCAGGCCCGCGTGGCCGAAGTGATCCCCCCCGCGTCCATGACCTTAGGTCTCGGTTGCGGTTTGAGACTGAGGCTCAGGCGCGCCCTCGGTGCCGCCATCCGCATAAGCCGCGCACCCTGGCCAGACGTTGTCACCTTCCCGCAGCTGTGCGGTCAGGGGATAATCAAGCCCCGACATGCTATCGGTGCAGGGGTGGCGCACCACCACGACGCTCAGATCGCCCGACAGGGCAAAAGTGGCCTTATCGCCCTCGACGGTGGGCGGGATCCACTGGAATGATTTCGGCTCAGCGTCGATGGGGGTATAGGTCACGCCATCGGGACGCATATGCACCGACCAAAAGGGCTCGTTGCCCAAAACGTTTAACGGTTGCTCGTACCAAGGGGCCGGGACGTTTGGCCCCTCCAGCACCGCTGTGTCTTGGTCGGCACTGTCATTTTGCCCGCAAGCCACAAGCCCAAACAGCGACGCCACGCCTAAGGCCCATATCAGGTGAGATGATTTCATGATTTGTCTCCTCTCTCTCCTGCCCCTTACCACGATCGCATTATGCCACAGCCATCAGAGGATAGAAACGTTCGCCCTGCTCGGCCATTTTACGCAAGCCATCCGGCACAGCAAAGACGTCGCCGTACTCTTGGGCCAGCTCGTCGGCGCGGGCGATAAAGGGCTCAAGGCCGGTCATTTCAACAAAGCTCAGGACCCCGCCAGACCACGGCGCAAAGCCCCAGCCCAAAATGGATCCCACATCAGCCTCGCGTGGGTCGGTGACGATCTCGCTTAGGTATGAGCGCACAGCCTCGAGGGCTTGGGCATACAAAAAGCGATCTTTCAAATCCTGGGGATCCAAGCTTTGGGGGCTACCGGTGACATAGTCTGACAGACCGTCCCACAGATATTTGTCCTCGCCTTTCGGGTAGACATAAAAGCCCTGGCCATTTTTGCGCCCCAGACGACCCTGAGCGAACATGCCGTTTAAAATGGCATCCACGGCCCCAGGCTTATAAGCGTTCCCTAAATCATCGGCCGTTTGCTTGAGGATTTTGACCCCCAGGTCAATGGCCACCTCGTCTTGCAACGCCAACGGCCCCACCGGCATTCCCGCCATTTTGGCGGCGTTCTCGATCAAGGCTGGCGGCACGCCCTCGGCCACCATACTCAGACCCTGTTCGATGTATTTCAACACACAGCGGTTGGCGTAAAACCCACGGGCATCTTCGACCACAATCGGGGTTTTCTTTACGGTCATCACCAGATCCATGGCGGTCGCAATGGCGCGGTCGCCGGTTTTGTCGCCGCGGATGATTTCCACCAACAGCATCTTGTCCACGGGCGAGAAGAAATGAATGCCGACGAACTGATCCGGGCGACCGGAATAGGTGGCCAATTCGGTGATGGGAATGGTTGAGGTGTTAGAGGCCAAGATCGCATCGGGCTTCATATGAGCCTCGGCTTGTTTAATGACCGCCTCTTTGACTTCGCGGCTTTCAAACACGGCCTCGATCACCAGATCCACATCACCAAGGGCGGTGTAGTCCGTGGTGGGCGTGATGTTGGCCAACAGGGCGTCGGCCTTGTCTTGGCTCATTTTGCCTCGGGACACCGCCTTGCCAACCAGGGTTTCGGAGTGGGCCTTGCCCTTGTCGGCGTTGTCTTGACTGGTGTCGAGCAGCACGACCTTGACCCCAGCCTTGGCGGCGACATAGGCGATGCCCGCCCCCATAAAACCGGCACCAATGACTGCAAGGCTTTCGATCTTGTCTTTGTCGACACCCTTGGGCCGTCGCGCACCCTTGTTCAGATCCTGCATCGATAAAAACAGCGAACGCAGCATATTCTGTGCCTGCGGTGTGGCCAGGGTTTTCACAAAGTATTTGCTTTCGATCTCCAGCGCCCGATCAAACGGCAGCTGCAGCCCCTCATAAACCGCCGCCATGGCGTGGATTGGGGCGGGATAATTGGCATAGGTTTTTTGGCGCAGCATGGCGTTGCCCACCATAAACATCTGCCCCGCCTTGCCTTGGGGCGCACCGCCGGGAATGCGGAAACCGTCTTCGTCCCATGGGTTTTTGGCCTTGCCGCCGCCTTTGATCCAAGCTTTGGCCGCCGCCACGGGGTCGTCTGATACCTCATGCACCACGCCTTGCATTTGGGCCTCTTGCGGGCGCAGGGACTTGCCTTCCAAAATCAGGGGACCCGCCGCCATCACGCCCACCAACCGGGTCAAGCGTTGGGTGCCACCGGCGCCGGGCATCAGGCCGACTTTGACCTCCGGCAGGCCCAATTGGATTTTGCTGCTGCTGCCCACGACGCGATAATGGCACGACAAGGCCCACTCGAGACCACCACCCAGCGCCAAGCCATTGATGGCCATGGCCACCGGCTTGCCGCAGGTCTCAAGGCTCCGGAACACGCGATTGAGCGCGAAGGCCAGTTTGAAGGCCTCGCGCTTGTCGTCTTCGCTTTGGCCCTGGGCTTTGGTCAGCAGAGCCGTCATTTCTTGCAAGTCTGCGCCCGCGCAAAAGCCATTGTCCTTGCCCGAGGTGATGACGCACCCCTTTAGGGCCTCGTCATCTTTCAGCCAGTTGGCCAAGGCCTCGATCTCGGCAATCGCCGCCTGGGTCAGGGTGTTCATGGTCTTGCCCGGCACATCAAAGGTGGCGGTAACAAGGCCATCGGCATCGGTTTCGCACTGAAAACAGGTAAAATCTGGTGTGCTCATTGTCTCGTCTCCTTGGGCGGGGCCCGTTTGGGGCTAAACCCGCTCGATCACGTTGGCGACGCCCATGCCCGCGCCAATGCATAGGGTCACAAGGGCGGTGGATTTTCCGGTGCGCTCGAGCTCGTCAACCATGGTGCCCAAAATCATGGCCCCAGTGGCACCCAAGGGGTGACCCATGGCGATGGCCCCGCCGCAGACATTGATCTTGTCATGGGGAATGTCCAAAGCCTGCATATAGCGCAGCACCACGGCGGCAAAGGCCTCGTTCAACTCCCACAGGTCAATATCGCTGGGCTTCATGCGCAGATTGGCCAACAGCTTTTGAGTAACGAACTCGGGGCCTGTCAGCATGATGCAGGGCTCGGAGCCGATCATGGCAAAGCCCTTGATCTTGGCACGCGGCCGCAAGCCTGCCACTTCGCCAAACCGCTCGGAGCCCAACAAGACCCCCGCCGCCCCATCAACAACGCCCGAAGAATTGCCCGCATGGTGCACATGGCTGATGCGCTCAAGCTCGGGGTATTTTTGAATGGCCACATCATCAAAGCCCATCTGGCCGGGCATGGCAAAGGACGGGTTCAGACCCGCCAAACCCTCAACCGTGGTGCCAGGGCGCATATGTTCATCCCGATCCAAAACCATCACCCCCATGACGTCTTTGATGGGCACGATGGCGTTTTGAAACCGGCCCTCTTCCCACGCTTGGGCAGACCGCTTTTGGCTCTCGACGGCATAGGCATCACAGTCTTGGCGACTGAAGCCATATTTGCTGGCGATTAAATCGGCGCTGATGCCCTGGGGCACGAAATAGGCGGGAATGGCCACGCTGGGGTCAATGGGCCAGGCCCCGCCCGACGCGCCCATGGCCAGCCGGCTCATGCTCTCGACCCCGCCGCCAATGGCGGCTTGGGTTTGCCCGGCCATGATGCTGGCGGCAGCCATATTCACGGCTTCAAGGCCACTGGCACAAAAGCGATTGATCTGCACACCGGCAACGGTTTCCGCATAGCCCGCATGCAAGGCGGCGGTGCGGGCGATATCCGCCCCCTGCTCGCCGATGGGCTCAACACAGCCCAGGATGACATCATCCACCAGTCCTGTATCGAGGTCATGACGATCCCTGAGCGCTTGCAGCACCTGGGTGGCCAGGCTGATGGGCGTGATTTCGTGTAAGGCCCCGTCCTTCTTGCCCCGTCCCCGGGGGGTGCGCACGGCGTCATAAATAAAACAGTCGGTCATAAGTGGATCCTTTTCACCTCTGAGGCGAAACTAACTGAGTTGCTCCCGGAAACAAAGGGGGATTTGCGTAAGCCTCGGCAGGCCTAAAATTGATCTTCGGTCAGGGCCATCACGGGCTCGGCCCCGCTTTCCAAGACCTTGCGGTGCATCACCACCCTGGGCAGCACACGGGCCATGAAAAAGGCCGCCGTTTTCAGTTTGGCATCATCGAACTGGGCGTCGCCCGAGCCCTTCAGCGCCGCTTTGGCCTGTAGTGCCCACATATAGGCCAACAGGCTGATGCCACACTGATGCAAGAAATCCGTCGAGGCCGCCCCGGCGTTGTCAAAATTGCTCATACCGTTTTGCATCAGCCACATGCCAGACTGCTGCAGGTTGGCCTTGGCCACCTCAACGCCCGCGACATAGGGTTTCATTTCATCCGATGTTTCAGCAGCCACAAAAGCTTCGAGCTCAGCTATAAAGCTCATGATGGCCCGGCCACCATTTTGCCCCAGTTTGCGTCCCACCAGATCAAGCGCCTGGACCCCATTGGCCCCTTCGTAAATCATGGCAATGCGGGCATCACGCACGAATTGCGACATGCCCCATTCCTCGATATAGCCATGACCACCCAAGACCTGCTGCATGTTCACACAGGTCTGGAAACCCATGTCCGTCAGATAGCCCTTCAGAACCGGGGTGAACAGACCCAGATAGTCTTCGGCCTTTTCCCGCGCCTTTTCATCATTAGACTTTTCTGAAATGTCCAACTGCAAGGTCGTCCAGAAGGTGGCCATGCGCGCGCCCTCGACAAAGGCCTTGGCCTCCATCAGCATCCGCCGCACATCCGGATGCACGATGATGGGATCGGCGGGACCATCAGGGTTTTTCGCACCCGTCAGGGCGCGCCCCTGCAAGCGGTCTTTGGCATAAATCAGCCCGTTCTGATAAGCGACATCGGCCTGGGCCAGTCCCTGCATGGCCACACCCAAGCGGGCCTCGTTCATCATGGTGAACATGGCCTTCAGGCCTTTGTTTTCTTCACCGACCAAGAAGCCCGTGGCCTCGTCATAATTCATCACACAGGTGGCGTTGGCGTGAATGCCCATTTTGTGTTCTAGCGCGCCACAGGTCACACCGTTGCGTGCGCCTAGGCTGCCATCGGGCTCGACCATAAATTTCGGCACGACAAACAAGGAGATCCCCTTGGTGCCTTCGGGCGCGCCCTCAATGCGCGCCAGCACCAAATGGATGATGTTCTCGGCCATGTCATGCTCGCCGGCGCTGATGAAAATCTTGGTACCGCTGATCTTGTAACGACCATCCCCTAGGGGCACGGCCTTGGTGCGCAACAGCCCCAGATCCGTGCCGCAGTGGGGCTCGGTCAGGTTCATGGTGCCGGTCCATTGCCCCGAGACCAGCTTAGGCAAATAGGTTTGCTTCTGCTCGTCACTGCCGTGATGCAACAGCGCGCTATAGGCGCCATGGGTAAGGCCGGGATACATAGCAAAGGCCATATTGGCCGCCGACGACATTTCATTGCAGGCTTGCGCCAACACGTGCGGCAAGCCCTGTCCGCCATAATCGGGATGGGAATCCAGTGCCGTCCAGCCCGCTTCGGTCATTTGCTGATATGCTTCGGCAAAACCCTTGGGCGGGGTCACCGTGCCATCGTCGTGACGCACGCAGCCTTCTTGATCGCCGGGCAGGTTCAGGGGCAGCAACACATCTTGGGCAAACTGGGCCATGCCCTCAAGAATGGCCTGGCGTAAGTCTTGTGGCGCATCAGCAAAGCCCCGCAGGTCTTGGTGCTGATCCAGACCCAGAACCTCATCCATAATAAAGGTCATATCCTGAACGGGGGCGGTGTAATGCGGCATGGGTGTCTCCTGTGACTCAGAATCTTAAGGTGACGTGGCTTGACCTGCTGTGCAAGACGTGAAAAAGAGACATTCGTCCTCACGTTTCCATTCGATCGCGATCAGATGACACGGCAAGCTCAGGCTTTTGGCTGAATTCCCTGATGTGATCACAACACCTTAAAACACGAGGATAAACAGGTGATTAAGCGCCCCCCTGAAGATGGAGTCCGCGCCATGCCCTTAACATTTCCGCAAAAAATAGTTGAAAAAAGTTCATTTTTTTGCTTGCATTCCTGGGCAGATCTTGCTAATTCTACGTGAAAGTAGCGGGAAGTTATCACATTTTATTCTTGTTGAGGAAACAGGATCATGATTACACACGAACAAATTTGGGACGCCTTAGATGCTTTGGCGGCAAAACAGGGCCTCAGCCCGTCTGCACTTGCCAAGCGCGCGGGCCTAGACCCCACAGCCTTCAACAAATCGAAACGCGTGGGGCCCGAGGGCAGCCGTCGCCCGCGCTGGCCTTCGACCGAAAGTTTGGCCAAAGTTTTGGACGCCACAGGGGCCTCGCTCGAGGATTTCGCTTCCCTGTTGCAAGGCGTCGAAAAGAAAAAAACCATTGCCCCCAGTGATCCCAATGCGGTTTTGATGATTGGCCTGAAAGCCGCCAGTTCTGGAGAGCGCTTTGACACCTTTGGGACGCCCACAGGCGCCGGTTGGCAAAGCCTGTCAGGCGCAGACATCAAACCCCAAAGCGCATTTGCCCTAGAGGTTGAGGACGATAGCCTGGAGCCCGTCTACCGCCAAGGTGACAAACTGATTGTCGCCCCCGGCGAGCCCGTGCGCCAAGGCCAACGCGTGGTGGTTTGCACCCGTCAAGGCGAGCTTTTGGTGAAAACCCTGGGTCGGCGCTCCCCCACACAAATCGAGTTGCGCCCCCTGCACACGCACCGACCGCAACGCACCTTGAAATCAGACGATTTCATCTGGGTCTCACGCATCATCTCGGTGACTCAGTAACGCCGCACACAGATAAAAACCGCCCCGATCGGGCGGTTTTTTTATGCAATAAGCGGGATCTAAGATGCGGGCTGTGGGACCAGGCTGCTGTCAATCAAAGCCACCACCCCAGACAAGCCATACAGCGCAATGAACGAGCCAAAGCGCGGCCCTTGGCTCGCCCCCAACAAAATCTCATATAGGGCCTGGAACCAAGCCCTTAAATTTTCGTACTCAGCGGCCTTGCCCACATCAAACACAAGGGTTTGCAAGGCCTCGGCGTCGGTGGGGTCGCCGTCATAGGCCTCAAGGCGGGATTTCAGATCCGCCAGGGCCTTGGCCTCCTCTGGCGTGGGGGCACGGCGCTGCTTATGGGGCGCGACAAAGGTTTTATAATAAACCAGCGCGCGCTCGACCAAGGCCTCCAAAATGGGATGGCTGTCGCGGGTTGTGCCCGGCGCATAGCGCGCGATATAACCCCAAAGCGTGTCTTCGTCTTCGACATTGGCCGCCGAAACCAGATTGATCAGCAAATTGAAACTGATGGGCGAACCTTGGGCTGGGGGCTGGCTTGCGTGAATGTGCCAAGCGGGGCTGTCGATTTGTTTGGCTTCATCCAACCGACCATAGGCATCCAGATGATTAAGATAATCATCGGTCAGCTTGGGAATGACATCGAAATAAAGTCGTTTGGCGGACTTGGGCGACTGGAACATAAACAGACTCAGGCTTTCGGGCGTGCCAAATTTCAGCCAATCTTCAATGCTGATGCCGTTGCCTTTGGATTTTGAAATCTTCTCGCCGTTTTCATCCAAAAACAGCTCGTAATTAAAGCCCGCTGGCGGCGTACCGCCCAAAGCGCGACAGATTTTGCCCGAGGCCTTGACGCTGTCGATCAGATCCTTGCCCGACATTTCATAATCCACACCCAGGGCCACCCAACGCATGGCCCAATCGGGCTTCCATTGCAGTTTCACATGGCCGCCCGTCACCGGCACTTCGTGCTTGTCCCCGTCCTCGTCGGCAAAGACAATGGTGCCCTTGTCCACGTTGCGTTCAAGGGTCGGCACCTGCAACACCCGCCCGGTTTTGGGACACAACGGCAAGAATGGCGAATAGCTGGCGCGGCGTTCCTCGCCCAAGGTCGGCAACATCACCGCTTGCACATCCTCGAACCGTTCCAGTACGCGCAACAGCACCTCGTCATAACGGCCAGTTTTGTACATCTCGGTGGCAGAGACGAACGTGTAATCAAAACCAAAGCTATCGAGAAACGCCTGCAGCCGCGCGTTGTTGTGCGCACCAAACGAGTCGTGCGTGCCAAAGGGGTCCCGCACTGCCGTCAGGGGCTTGCCCAGATCCTCGGTCAGGATTTCCGGGCTCGGGACATTGTCCGGCACCTTGCGCAAACCATCCATGTCGTCAGAGACACAATACAGCGCTGTCGGCACCTTGTCGCCCGTTAAGGCACGAAAAGCATTGCGCACCATGGTGGTTCGGGCCACCTCGCCAAAGGTGCCAATGTGCGGCAAGCCCGACGGGCCATACCCCGTTTCAAACACAACCGGGCCATCGGTTTTGGGCGCACGCTCCAAGCGTTTCAACAAAGCGCGGGCCTCGGCAAAGGGCCAGGCGCGGGCCTTTTCAGCCACGCTTTGCCAAGCGGAAACATCAACAGGGGCCGGGGCGCTATTGGTCATGGCGCTGTATCCTTTAATCCAGAGAAACCATATGGTTTGCTTTTAGCCGTCATCCTTTGGGCTGACAAGAAAATGCCCGCGCAAAGCCGCAATGGGCTTTTGGCGCTGATCCTGCCAGGCGTCCACATGCACATTGGCAATGCGGCGGCCAATTTTGGTGACATGGGCCCGGGCATAGGTGGTCTCGGGCCGGCCAGAGCGCAGATAATCTATGGAAACATCAATGGTTTTCGGCATACGCAGATGGCCCTGGGCCACATACAGCTGCGCCACCGCCGTCATTTCCATAAAGGCCCCGATCACGCCGCCATGCAAGGCCGGCAGAATAGGATTGCCCACCAGCTTGTCGTCATAGGGCAAGATGGCGGTCATCTCGTCGCCGGCCAGTTCGGCCCGCATACCCAAAAACCGGGCATAGGGAATGGCCTCAAGCAAGGCGGAGATGGCGACACTGCCGGCGCTCATGATGCACCTCCCTTTGCTGACGACTTGGGCTGGAGATTGGCCCCTGCCCGGCGGCCCGCATTGGAGTCCAGCATAAAGCTGGCCTGGGCCGTGGCGATTGGATCATCCGGCGTTTCATGATAGGCTGTGGCCCGTACAAAACCGATCGAGCGTGTCATTTTATAGCAAATGGCCTCGCCGAAAATGTCCACGCCCGGCTCGCCGGGGCGCATATAATCGATGCGCAAATCCAAGGTGGCCGTCGAGGTATAATTCTCCATGGCCGAGGTCACCGCCACCGCCGAGGCGTTATCCAGCAAGGTGGTGACCACCCCGCCATGAATCACACCGGTTTCCGGATCACCAATAAATTTGGGATTGTACGGCACGCGCAGCACCACGCGCCCAGGCTCAAGAGTCTCAAGGCTCAGGCCCAGCACACGGGCATGGGGCACCGCATCCAGGATCATATGCGACACCTCGCGCAAGCGATCAAAGGCGGTGCCGTCGTCAGGTGTGTTGTCTGTCATGGTCGCATGGTGCACCGCACAATAAGCGGGGTCAAGCCCATACCTTTCGACAGAATTTTCACTTGCCTTGTTTCATCTGCACGCTATCAATGGACCTATGATGGAATTTCTCTCTGAATTTGCTCCGTCGGATACGGAAATCTCGACCGAGCTCGTGAAGGCGGCTGGCGTTTTTGCCAAAAACCTTGTTTTGGCCACTCTGATTTTGGTCGCCGGGTTTTGGGGTGCAGGCATCCTCTCCCGTTTGGCCCGTCGAGCACTTAGCCGCACAGGGCGGATCGATGAGACAGTTGTCGGGTTTCTGAGTGCTATCACCCGTTACGCGGTGGTGGTGGCCACGGTTGTGGCGGTGCTCAGCCAATTCGGCGTCGAGACCACCTCCATTGTCGCGGTTTTGGGTGCGGCCACCTTGGCGGTGGGTTTGGCGCTTCAGGGCTCGTTGGGTCACGTGGCTGCGGGTGTGATGTTGTTAATCATTCGCCCCTATCGCATTGGTGACTTTGTCGAGGTCAGTGGCGAAAGCGGCACCGTGGAAAGCCTCGATCTGTTCTCCACACATTTGAAAACTTTGGACAACAAAGGCTTGATCATTCCCAACGGCAATATCTTGTCTGGGAACATTATCAATTTCACCGCCAATGACACGCGGCGCTTCGAAATCGCGGTGGGCATCGATTATGACGATGACATCAACCTGGCCATCAAAACCTTGGTGGAGGCCGCCGCCGCCGACGAACGCGTTCTGAAAGACCCGGCCCCTTGGGCCGGCGCCATCGAGTTTGGCGACAGCTCTATCAACATGTTGCTGCGCGCCTGGACCAAAAAAGAAGACTTCTGGCAAACGCGTACGGATATGATGGTCGATGTCAAAGCCGCACTCGACAAAGCGGGCATTTCCATCCCCTATCCACACCAGGTCGAATTTGTGAAAAAACTCGACTAGCGCTTAGAGATTTACCGGCCGCTTGTCGCGCCCCGATCATCATTAATCCGACGGAAAGACTTGGCGCTTACGCTGGGGCCATGATCGTGCGCTTGCAAATGGTGATGATGCTGGTGGTGAGCCTGCTATGGGCTGGGCCAGCTGGGGCACAATCGCCTCAGGCCACCGAACCCACAGCCGCACCGCCCCAAGTTCAATTGAATACGGGTTCGACCCGCCCCTTGCGTTTTGTGGGTGCTGTGCCCCGCCGGCAGCTGTTTGATCCCCTGTTGCCGGACCCTGCACCGCGTCTGAACAACCAGGCCTGGGACACCGAGCCCCAAGAGGCCGCCGCGCGCAGCTGTCAAACCGCTTGCAGCCAACAGCGCCACAGCTGCGCCATGGTGGGCCTGCCCAGCAATTGCAGCCAACAATGGGTGCTGTGCCGCAGCGATTGCCGCCCCAATTAAAGCTCTGATAACCAAGATTACAATTGGCACAAATCAAAGCTAGACTTACCCTTCCTTAAATGGCTTCGGGCATAAGTGATGTATGATCCGCAGTTCTGACGCGCCCTTTCCGAACCTGACGGCCCTGGTGGTCGACGACAATGCCTTCATGTGCAAAATGATGGCCGAGGTTTTGAAATCTTTGGGCGCCACCGAAGTGCGCACCGCCGACAGCAGCACCATCGCCTTTGATATCCTGAACAATTGGCTGCCCAATGTGATCCTGCTGGATTACAATATGAAACCCATGAGCGGCATTGACGTGGCCAAGGATATTCGCGGGCGTAAGGACGACGCCCTGCGCCGCATCCCCATGCTGATGATTTCGGCCGAGGTCAGCCGCCAGTTGATTGTTGATGCCCGGGACGCTGGTATCGAGGGCTTTGTGGCCAAGCCGGTCACCACCAAAACCCTATCAGATCGCCTGTATGATATCGTGCACAAGCCGCGAAAATTCATCATCAGTGCCACCTACACAGGCCCAGACCGCCGCCGCCGTGACAAGGCCAATTACCAAGGCCCCTGGCGGCGCCTGACGGACCCCATTTTCATCTCGGAGCGGTCCGATGAAGAGCGTGTAGCCGCCGAGGTTTTGAAGCTGGACTTGGATACGGTGCGCAAGCTGGTTGGCCGTGGCAAAACCATTGCCCCCTCTTACACGCGGGTTTTGTTTTCAAAGCTGTGTCAGATCATCGAGTTCTGCCAACACGCTGGTGAGCCCTCGGCCGCGCGTATGCTGGATAGTCTCAAGATTTATCTTGAAGGCATAGGCCGCGAGGGCTCGGCAGACGTTAAGGTCATCAGCAATCACCTGGATGCCGTGCGCCTGGCCCTCGAGACCGAAGGCCCAAGCCCCGATGATCAGATCGTGGTCGATGAACTGCACGCCCTGGTGCAAAAGAAACTGCGCCAAATGGCGAGCTAGGCTCGCTAGCTCCGGACATCTACGCCGACCGCCTCAGTAACCGTTGCAAATCCTTCGGCTTGCAAGCGCGCCTTCAGATCGCCAAGAATTCGCTTTGCCAAGCCCGGCCCATGGTAGACCAATGCCGAATAGAGTTGGATGGCGCTGGCGCCCGATTTGATCTTGGCCAGTGCCGTGGCACCGTCTTCGACGCCCCCCACACCAATCAACGGCATCTGCGGATCACAAGCATAAAAAGCCGCCAGCACCCGTGTAGACGGCGCAAACACCGGCCGCCCCGACAAGCCGCCCGTCTCGTCGCGATGCTGGCTTTTCAGTGTTTCTGGTCGGGCAATGGTGGTGTTGGAAACGATCAAGCCGTCCATACCAAAAGATTTGGCGGCGGCCATGATTTCCGGGATGTCTTCATCGGACAAATCCGGGGCCACCTTTAGAAACAGGGGGGGATTATGCTGGGGATCCTTAGCGCGCAGGGCGGCATGTTCTTCTTGGATGCCACCCAACAAGGCCTGCAAATGATCGCCAGATTGCAGCGCCCGAAGTCCCGGCGTATTGGGCGAAGAAATGTTGACAGTAAAATAAGCCGCCAGACCCCACAGATGTCGCAGCCCCAAGCGATAATCCAGCAAACGATCATCGCTGTTTTTATTGGCCCCAATGTTGGCCCCCACAATACCCTTATGAGGTTTTGCTAAATTGTCTGCAAAGGCTTGGTGACCCGCATTGTTAAAGCCCATGCGATTGATCACCGCCTGGTCTTCGCCCAGCCGGAACAAACGCGGCTTGGCATTACCCGGCTGAGGTTTTGGCGTGACCGTGCCGCACTCTACGAAGCCGAAGCCAAACCCCAGCATAGGGTTATACACATCCGCGTTTTTATCAAAACCCGCGGCCAACCCCAGACAATTGGGCAAGGACAAGCCGGCGATTTCCGTCTGCAAAACCGGGTCGGGTTGCGCATAATCACGAGCATGCACCCCGAGTTTCAAGGCCGAGATGGCCAAGGTGTGAGCCCGTTCTGGCGTGAAAACATGACTGAGTTGACTAAGCTGATCAAACATTGGCGTCTCTGGGTTTAGGTCGGGCGCAAAACGTGCCGACAGTGGGGGGTGCCGTCAACAATTTCAAACCACACCACCATAGCCAAGGACAGACTGCCCACTTGTCCGTGAGTCAAACGAAAAGCCAAACTGCTGATGCCCGGATTATGCCCCACCAAAACCACCGGACTGTCTGGGCGCATCGCCTCGGTCAGGCTGTTCCATAAAACCGTGGCGGGGGCATGATAAAGGTGGTCATGAAAACGGGGCTGACAATCGCTTAGGATCTCTTGGGCGGCATCCCAGGTGCCGCGGGTGCGGGTGGCCGCCGACACCAGGGCACGCTTAGGCACCAACCCCAAACCTTGCATCTGTTGGGCCACTTGGCGCGCCGCCGCCCGACCGAGCGCCGTCAGGGGGCGGGCTTTGTCGTCTTCGCCCGCCGTGGCCGGCTTCGCCTCGGCATGGCGGAACAGTGCGAATTGCGCCCCGTTCAGATCTTCGGAAACCTGTGTGTTCGGCATCAACATACCTCCCTTTAGCTTACAACCATCGCCGCCGTGACATCAGGGTGGCCCCCAAACCAAACACCACTGCCAAGGTGACACTGAAAGCGCCATAAATCCAACCGTGTTGATGGGCGGCATCATAGATCATGCGCTCCAGCCCGACGCGATTGACGGCCAAAACCCGGCTGCGCTTGCTATAGAGCTGCCCATTTTGAAAGGCATAAACACTGACCAGATAATCCCCTGTCGGCGCGCGAGCGGGCAATTGCACATCCGCGCGAAACAACCCCCCATCCAGAAATCGTACACCGGCAGGATCCAGATTATAGAGCTGTTCACGGCTCATGAGACGGATCAAGGCCTGGCGATAGGTTTCATAGTCGGCACCCAAATCCGAGATCACAACCGGCAAGCCAAACTGTTCGATGGTCTGTTCGTGACTGGGCACCCGCAGGCGCAAATGACTGGGACCCAATTGATAGAACCGCCGAAGGGCAAACGGCACAATGTTTTCGAGCGGTTCGCTGCTGGCGGCCATATAATAGCCAGGCACGCCTTCAAAAACCACGGGGTCCGTATCCACCCACAGCCCCAGCACGCGATCCTTTTGGGCTACGCGCACCTTACTGAGGGGGCCATAGACCACCACCACTATATCGGTGTCGTCCTTTTGCGCCCGGTCAATCGCGCCATAAAGTGACAAGCGGGCCCCAGCAAAATTGGCGGTAACCTCGACTGTATCCGCCGTCAGGGCTGCGGCCACCCCTTCATCGGTACGCGCGCTTGTATTTAAGGGAAAGCTTATAAATAAAATCATCGCCATCAGAAAAAAAACGCGCATCATTCACCCACCCCCAATACAAGACTAAAGGCATCTTCGGGTGGTAAGGCCATGCCCCAAGTCAAACGGGCCGCCGCCAACAGCACAATGGCCGCCAAAGCAAAGCGCAGAACCTCGGCGCGGGCACGAATGGCAAAGCGTGCGCCAATTTGAGCGCCAATGGCACCGCCCACCATCAAAATCACCGCGAGCAACAGATCCAAGGTTTGGTTACGACCTGCGTGCATCATGGCCGTGATGCCGGCAATCAACATGATCTGCAATTGCGAGGTAGCGGTGATCACCCGCCCTGGCATACGCAGCATATAGATCATGGCGGGCGCCAAAATAAAGCCACCGCCCACACCCATCAAGGCGGCCAAAATGCCGGTCAGAAACCCAAGCCCCGCCGGCGGCAGCGGGCTGATGTAAAGTCGAGAGGTGCGAAATCGCATCCGTCCCGGAATGTGGTGGGCCCAGGTGCGCTTGGGCAAAACCTTGGGGGGCAAGCCTTGGTGCATACGCCGTAAGGCACCCGCGCTTTCCCAGGTCATGGTGATGCCAATGGTCGACAAAAACAGAACATAGGTCAGCGTGACGATGATATCGGCCAGACCAAAGCCGGAGAGCCATTTGATGGCTTCAACACCTATGACCACCCCGATCAAACCACCAAAGGCCAGCACACTCGCCATCTTACCATCCAAGGATCGCCGACCGGCATTGACCACACCTGTCGAGGCGGCCGACATAATGTGGCAGGTGGCTGTGGCCGCCGCCACGGTTGGCGGGATGCCGCTGAAGACCAGCAAAGGCGTCATCAAGAACCCGCCACCAATGCCCAAAAGTCCTGAAATGAAGCCCACCGCCATGCTGAACATCGCGATGGTGATCGCGTTTACAGATACGCCGGCAATGGGCAAATAGAGATCCATATTCAGGGATATACATGGCCCACGGCCGTGGGCACACCCCCAAAACGCAACAGGGCCGCACGGGGCGGCCCTGTTGTGAGATCGATACTGGTTTTGGCCTTAGTTGGCGGCCATGTCCCAGGGCTGCTGACCAAAGTTGCCATTGGCTTCGGCCTTCATAGGCTTGGGCTTATAGATGCCAGCGTCCGCCTTGGCCTTGTTCACTTGGGCCGGTGTCATCTTGGCCGCGAGCTTAATGGTTTTTTCCCGCGCAGGCTCGTCACCCGCATTGGCCGCGATGGTGTACCATTTCAAGGCTTCAACAGTATTGGCCTTCACGCCAAAGCCTTCTTCATACAAGAGGGCCAGATTGAATTGGCTGTCGGCATTGCCCATTTCAGCGGCCGCTTGGAACCACTTGGCAGCTTGCTCATAGTTCTGGGTGGTGCCGTCACCATAGTAGTAATAGAGGCCGAGATTATGCATGGCCTTGCGGTGCCCACCCTGGGCAGCGCGCTGGGTCCATTGAAAGGCCTGGGCCATGTCTTCTTCGACGCCCTGGCCGCCCTCATAAAAGGTGGCCATTTTGAACTGTGCGGCCGCAAGACCAGCCCCAGCAGCAGACTTCATCAGCTCGGCGGCTTTTTCCAGATCACCCTTGGCGGCCATACGGTTACCCAGCTCGTATTGCGCGACAGGGTTGCCGGTCTTCACCGCTTCGGCGAGGCTCATGACTTTCGGGGCGGCTGGCGTTGGTGTCACCGGGGGAGCCTGAATGGTTTGCACCGTGCCCGTGTTGGCGACCGGCTTGGTGGCGCTGTTGGTGATCACCAGGGCGGCCATATCCTCGGAGCCCGTGTTCGCCGCATCCTTGGCGGCCGGGGCCGCAATAGCGGAGCTGGCCATGTCTTTCAGATTGGGCAGGAAGGTGGAGGGCTGCGGAATATCCACACCAATGTTTTTCAGGGCGTTGTCCATTCCACCTGAAACCGCCACATACCCTGCAGCGCTGACGGCGGCAATCGCAAGCCCACTGCCTACGACCATACGCGCGGCCTTACCGGAGTTATCCTTCTTCAAAGGCGGCAGGTCATCAAAGGCCGTTGAGCGCAGCGGATAGTCCGCAGGTACGGCATCGGCGGCGGCATAGGTTTTGGGTTCTGGCATGGTATCGAGGAAGCTGACCACATTATCGGCATCCAAATCCGTATTCGCCAAAGGCGTTTTGGGGGGCGTTTTGTCGGCCTTCGTGGCTTTGGCGTTCGCGTTTTTATCTACGCTTTTGTCTTTGGCGGGCTCTTTTGTGGCGACAGGCTCAGGAGCCTTTTTTGCCATCCGCTTGTCAGCTTTGCCTTTTTTAGCTTTCTTTTCCTGACCAACGATCTGCATAGACTCGCGGGCGGCTTTAAGGAAGTCTTTGCCCGCCGTAGCGCCCAATGGGAGGGGCTCAGCTGGGGCCTCAGGCTCGGTGGCTTCCGCTTCGGTCTTGTCGTCGCCCTTTGAAGACCGCAGGGTCTCGAGCGCCGTGTCGATCCGGGCCTTGGGATCAGAGGCCGGGGTCAAGTCATCAAGCCCGGGCTCTTTCATTTCCGCATTATCAAGCGCCGAGGCAAACAGCGACTGATCAGCGCGATCGGCCTTAGGCTCAGGCGTTGGTTTGCCCGCGTTCATCTTGGGTGGCTCGACCACAAACAGGTCTTCGGCATCGTCGTAGTTGGCCGTTGGCGCCTTCGGGGCCACAGCGCTTTGAGGCGCGGGCTCGTCCGAGGTCTGTGTTGTGTCCCGAGCGATGGCGGATGTCGGCGCCGCTGGCGTGACATCGATATCCTCGTCTTCACCCGGAATGGGCAGGTGCACCTGCGGTGGTGTGTCCTCTTGGGTTCCCTTTTTGCCAGATGTCATATCTTGGGCTTTGGACATCAGGGCCGAAACACTTACGCCGCCGCGGCGGGTTGAGTTGTTTTCAATGGCATCCAAACGCGCGGCCAAGTCCGCCATGGACTTATTCACAGGGCTAACAAGATCAGCGGATTTTTTATCCAACTCGACGAATTTGCTGTCGATACGGTCATTTAGACGCGCTTGCTGATCTTCTAGCATTTCAGCGGTTTTGTTCTCGCTGGCTTTCAGGCGTTCGGCCAAATCAGCCGAGGCCCGTTCGTATCGTTGACTGAGGCGGTCCGAGATCTTGCCCACCTCCTCATCGATTTGATCCAAAGTCACAGAGGAGCGTCTCTCTGCCGCCACCAGACGTTCTGTCAGGCGATCAGAGACTTGCGCCAGTTCGGCGCCCAGACGTTCTATGGCTTCGACATTTTTTCCTTCTGCGGTGCGGAATTTCGCATCAATAGCGTCGGCGATTTTGGCCACTTCGGTGCTGATGGTTTCAATGGCACCGGCACTTTTGCCTTCTACATTCGAGACCCGGTTGTCCATGGCCTCGGCGATGCGTGCCACCTCGTCCGCTAGGCGATCAATGGCATCTGCTGAGCGCTCTTCGGCGCCTTCAATGTGCGCTTTCAGCGCAGTTAGGGCCTGGTCGATTTGCCCCATATCGGATTTTGCGGCCGCTTCTTCGACCTTTTGCACCAATTCCGAACGGACCTGACCAACCATATCATTCATCTTGTCGGTCAGTTTTTCGAAACGGGCTTCAAACTCTTCCATGCTGGGGCCCGAGGCTTTGCCGCCGTTGGACTTTACATGGCCTTCCAATTCAGAAATCGAGTCCTTCAAAGACTGGATAGAGGTGCTGGTGGACTTTTCGGCCCGTTCCAGACGCTCGGTCACGTCATTCAAGGTGTTGCGCACATCATCGGAATAGCCCTCTGAAGACGTACTCGTGTTCTGCACAATCGTTTGAATGCGTTCGCCCAGCTCGACGATTTGCTGGTCAACATGACCCGACAGTTTCGAGAGGTTTTTCTCGATGGATTCAATCGAGGTCTGCGCCTTGGCTTCGCTTTCGTACATATGGCTCGCCAGTTTAGACAAACCGGCTTCGAGCGACTTCAAGGCCTCGAGGCTGCGTTCATCACCACCGGTAGCTTCCAGCTTTTTCAAACGCGTGGTGATTTGGTTTTGCACCGTGCGGATTTCTTCAACCGCGCCATCCAGGCGTTTGTTGGCGACACCTTGGTCACGTTCGTTTTGCTCAAGGCGCGACAGCACCGAGCCCAAGGACCGATCCAAACCATTTACCGCATGGGCAGAACGCTGTTCGGCGGCCTCGATGCGGTTGGACATGCGCTCAAGGGCCCGAGTGATACGCGCGAGATCCGTTTCATACTCGCCACCGGTGCGGCCGGCATGACCATAATAGCTGCTGTCGGCGTCCCCTTCGCCACGGCGCCAATAATAGGACTCGCCGGGTTTGCGATCAAACAGGGCACTGCCCTTAGAGCTCGCTTGCGGGGTCAGGTCCTCGGCGTCTTCGTGACGGGCGGCTTGAGGTTGAGATTGCGGCTGGCGCTGCTGTTGTGGGTTTTGACCACCGGTTTGCCCTCCGCTGGCCATATTTTGATTGCCGGCTGTATCCGCCTCATCGCCCTCAACGATCATTTTGGTCAACCACTCGCCCAGCGTCATGCCGGACTTGCGTGCCAGATCCATGGCGATTTCCTTTGATTCGGAATCAATGTTCGGTGCGGCGGCTTGCTCGCGTGACGACATGACGAATCAGGCTCCTTAACCCCTTTTGTGGACCGTAACCCTTTGCTGCATAAGGGTCAAAGAGATCACGGTCCGTGATAACAATTAGCAGACATATGCCTGCCCCTTGCTCCATCTGGCCCTAGGGATCTTAAGAAGTGGTAAAAGGTTAACGTGCGGAGATTAATTCACTGTTCATAAAGGAGAATTTTTTGGAAATACTCAGCGCGAATCCCCCGCACACCAACAAAGTCGTTAAAAGTCCGATTTGCCAACCCAGTATATGAGACAAGGGCAAAATGCTGCCCGACAGCATGACGCCCACAATCATTGTTAACCGTCCCAAATGCTCAGGACGTGTTAAAGTCATGGTCATAGTGGTAAACATAAGCCCTACCGACAGTACCAATGTCACCAGTTCATAGGCCATGATATAAGGGCTGCCCAAAGCGGTTGCCAGAATCAACACCGTAGCTGCCTTAGGGCTAGGCCCACGCCGCCATACATTCCACACCCAGATCGCCATACCCAGTGCGAGCCCTCCTTGGGCCATCAAGGCCATATCCGCAGGCACATGAAAGGTGCGCAACAGCCCGTACAGGTTTGAGATACCTATGGCGGGGTCACCCATCAGAGGGTCTTGCCCCATCACAAAGGTCCGAAACTCCAGGCTGGCTTTTAAGAACGCCTCATATGTCGCTAAGCCAAACAGACCATAAGCTAGGCCATGTAGTCCCACAGCTGTGATCACCGCCATGATGATCGTGCTCCATTGACGACTTGCCACCAGCGCAAACGGCATCATCAGACCCAATTGGGGCTTAATGGTCATCAGACCTAAACACAGCCCCGCAAGCCACCCCTGGCGCTTCAGCATCGCGCCAATGGCCAGAGCAAATAAACTCGAAATCCACAAACTCATTTGCCCGACCAAAGCAGCCACGCCCACCGGCGGAGCCAAAGCCAACAATAGGGGCGGACCGCGCACCCCCAGCCAGTGCATGGACAACAAAAACGCCAATACACCGCACACGGCCCATACGCCATAGGCCAGCACCAGTGGTAATGCCGACAGCCCGATCACCAATAAAAAGGTGGCGGGCGGGTAATACCAGGGCCGTCGGATTTCGCGCTCAGGTTGATATAGGGCCTGGTGGGCATGGTGCTGGTCAGCATCATAAGCCGCAGCCGCCTTGTCTGCCGCAGCCATACGGGCAGCGGTGTAAAAACTCAGAAAATCACGGGTCAGTACGTCGCCATCCCGGTCCACCGCCCCGTCCAAGGTCAGGATATAATGGCAGACTGTCAGCAAACTGAAGATCAGTCCCACCACCAACAGGATACGTTCTAATGCGCTAAGCATAGGAGGTAGACTGTTGGTCTTGGTGTCGTAACCACAAAAACGGCAAGGTCGCCGCCAAAGCAAAAGGCGTCAGCTGCACCACGCCATGTTGCGCGCCCAACGCCAGCAAAATGCTGCCCACAATCGAAGCCATCAATACAAAGCGCTCATAGGGTCGCCAGTTGTCATTTTCGATGGCCAGTCGCGCCCAAACGATTGCGCAAATGCTCATGGCCATCAGATCATAAACCAGCAAATAAGGAGACGCTAATATGCTGGCCGGCATCAAAATGGCGACCCCAATAGGGCTTACACTCTTGCGCCAGACCTGCCAAATCATGGCCACCATGGCCAAGCTGACTCCGCCTTGGACAAGGGTTCCGGTCAACCCATCAAAGCCCATGCCCCGCATCATGCCGTAAACGGTGGGCTGGTGCCACCAGGGCAAGCCCCCCTCGGCCACTGTGCCGCTCATGGAAAAGGTGGCGTTAAAAAAGGCCATCCAGGCCTCGGGCCCAAAGGCCAAAGCCGCCAAAGCGGCAAAGCCAAATGTGCTCAGCGCCGCACTGAGGATCATTTTGTATTGTCGGGCGGCCAACAAAGCGACGGGGATCAGCAGCCCCAAATGGGGCTTAAAGGTCAACAGGCCCAAAGCCAGTCCGGCTATGATCACCTGGCGATCCAGAACCGCTTTCAGTGCCACCGCCATCAAGGCCGCCGTCAAAAACCCGTTTTGCCCATAGGCCATATTCATCGACGGAATGCCCGACAGCAACAACAGCCACAGCACTTCAGGCCGCGGGAAAAAGCGCCTGAGCGCCCAGTAAAAGGCGGCAAAGGTACCGCCCATGAAGACAAAATACGACAGCCACAAAGGCAACAGCGCCAAGGGGGTCACAATCAGCAAATAGGTCGGCGGATAATTCCAAGGATAGATCGCCACCTGCCCCGGCAGACCGTTATCAAGCGCCAGCTGAAAGGCCTCGGGGTTCAGAACCGTTTCCAGGTTTCCTGACAACACCAGCTTAGAGGCTGTCCAGAAACAGTAAAAATCATGACCAAACGGCTGGCCACCAGGCCCCACAAGGTCATCAAATCCCAGCCAATATTTGCTGAACCCCACAGCATAAACACTGAGCAGGAAAAAGCCGATCCAACGCACCGCTTCGGAAAAGCGCATCGTTTGATGAGGGGCCGCCAACGTCGTCATAGACGTCAGCATGGCAAATCATGGTGAATAAGCCGCTAATTTGTCTGGTTATTTTTTATGAGCCCCCTGACCACCGCCCGCTTCTGGGCCTTGGGGGGTATCTGCAGTCTCGCGCACGGTTTCCTCCGGGGCCATCACGGCTTCGGCGGCATCGTTGCTTTTGCTCCCCTTTGAGGTCTTAGAGGCCTTGGTCGCTCTTGGTTTTTTCAGGCCCAGGGTCTTGATGGCTTCGCCTTCCTTAGTCTCGAAGAAGCTGCGCAGATGCAGATCCCGCTGCGGGAAGGGGATCTCGATCTCATACTTGCGCAGGGCGTCTTCGATGGCCCAATTGTAAGCCGCTTGCATCGCAGACGGTCGCTTGGCCGCATCCAAACTGGGCCACACCACCAGCTCGAACTCCAGCGCCGAGTCCCCAAACCCGGTCAGCCAGACCTGGGATTTGCGGTTGCCTTCATCGGGCTGAGTAAAGGGCACATTGGCCGCGGCCTCAAGCGCGGCTTTGCGCACCAATTCCTTGTCCGAGCCATAGGCCACGCCAAATGGAATATGAATTCGCCGCGTCGCCCCATCATGGGTCCAGTTGGTCAGTTGTCCCTCGATAAAGGTCGAATTGGGCACCAGGATGTCGATGTTGTCATTGGTAACGATGCGGGTGGCACGGGTGCCGATATCGACAACCTCACCGGCCAAACCGTTTTCCAGTTCGACAAAATCCCCCACCCGCAAACTGCGGTCCAGCATCAAGGCCATGCCGGAGACGAACTCCTTAACCATGCCCTGCAACCCAAGACCGATCCCCACACCCAGGGCCCCGGCAAACACAGAAAAAGTCGAAATATCGATGCCCACCAGCGAAAGCCCCGTGAACACCCCGATGATCAGAACGACATAATACCCAAGGCGCTGAATGACATAAACGAGGCCCTGGCGATCATCGCCAAACTTGTGACCCAAGCGCCCAATGGCGCCACGCGCCAGCCGCGCCAAGATGACACTGGCAATCAAGACCAAGATCACCACCACCAGCGTCATAGGCGTGATGGTGGTTTTGCCCAGGGTCACCAATTCTGTGTTGAGAAACTCGTTCAGTGGCTCCATGCCTACTTATCCCGCGATGCGGCAAGCCTGGCAAGGCGCAAATGGAAATGATCACTGATGGAGATTGGAGCGGGTGAAGAGAATCGAACTCTCGTCTTAAGCTTGGGAAGCTTCTGCTCTACCATTGAGCTACACCCGCCTAGGCTTGAGAAAAAGCACATCTGGGCCACGGGCGCAAGCGGGATTGCACCAGACCGCCTATTGCCTACTCCGGCCAGGCGGTGAAATATTTTGACAAGCGCAGGCCTTGGGATTGGTAGTGGCTGCCTTGCTCACCGTACAAAACTTGGGGTCGAGAACTCAGCGGTTCATAAACCAAGCGCGCCACAATCTGCCCATCATCCAGCACGAAAGGCGTCTCACGAGATCGCACCTCAAGCACACCACGGCTGCCCTGGCCGCCGGCTTCCTCGGTGCCAAAACCGGGGTCGAAAAAGCCTGCATAATGCACGCGGAACTCGCCGACACCGGGGTCAATGGGCAGCATCTCGGCGGCCTCGTGGGCCGGGATGGTCACATCATCCTTCGAGACCAGGATATAAAATTCGCCAGGATCCAGCACCAAGCCCCGACGCAAATCACCAATGGGCTCCCAAAATTCGCGTGCGGTCATGGCCCCCTCGCGGGTCATGTCCACAACCCCCGCATGACGGCGCGCGCGATAGCCGCACAGACCCCCAGACAAATCCACAGTCACATCCCGGGTATACGTCTCGGTGGCGGGGCCGCCGCGGCGCAGGCGCAATTGGTTTAAGCGACAACCGGTTTTGACCAAGACCGAAAAGGTCTGGGGCGCGACCTCAAGGTACATGCGCCCCTGATAGCCCGCCGGCACGTCATCGAAACTTTTCGACTGATCCACAATCAAACGCGTGAACACATCCACACGGCCCGTTGAACTTTTTGGGTTGGCGCGTGCGCTGATTTCGGGCGGCAAGTCCAAAGTTTCTTGCAAGGGCACCAGATAGACACAGCCTTTTTCCAGCACCGCGCCCTCGCGCAAATCAAGGCTGTGCATCAACAACCCCTGGTTCAGACGATCCTCGACGCTGTGCTCGGCGCCCGGCAGGAACGAAGCCCGCAAACGCCAGGCCACATCACCCAGGCGCAAATCCAATGATGCCGGCTGCACCTGATCGGCGTCAAAAGGGCTTTGTGCCGTCATCACGGATTGATTGATCAAATCTTGGATTTCATGATCCGGCAAAACACCGGCGGCGGTGGACTGTGTCATAATCCATCCTATGCCCCAGCCACGCCATCAGGTCAAAGAGATGTTATCGTGTTGGGGTCCCATCACTTGCGCAGGCCAATAATTGATGATATTGTGACAGAAAGGATACGATTAAAGTAAAACCCTTACACAGGCAACTGAAATGACCACGCCAGGCACCTATGAATTCAAACTTTCGCTCGCTGAGCCCAACAGAAACCTTGATAAGGTTGAATTCGACACTGTTATGGACCGCCTGCAGATCACCGTGGATGCGGATGGCGAGGTCACGGCGAAAGCCCTGATATCGAAAAACGGTGACCGCGAGAAGATCAAGACCGTTGATTTGAATGTCGTCGATGCTGGCGGGAAGATCAATATCAATGGACTGCCCGTGGATTTTGACCGCGACGGCGAAATTGACACGCGTTTTGATGGCTCTGATTTCTTGACGCTGGAGATAGAGGCCCTGGATGATGGCTTCCGCATTTCCCACCGCCCAGTCGAGGTCGATGACCCCAATGCCGATGACTTTTTGCTATTCCAAGAAGGCAACGCCAAGGTTCAGGCCTTGGCGGCGTTCTCAGGCGTGGACCCCTATGACAATGAACTGGTAAAAAATCCAGATTGGATGGCCACTCGTTATGCCTCGGAGTGGGAAAACAAAGATGGCAGCCGCCACTATGCTAACCGCATTGACCAGCCCATCGATTTAAACGGCGATGGCGTGGACGAATTGGTCCTGTACCGGTTCAATAGTGATCTCGATGCCCGGGGCAAGACCATTTCCGGCTCTGGGTATTGGGAGTTTATCTATGATTCCACACCGCTGACGGGAACAGGTGACTAGCGCTATTTCAGCTCGTCAGGGCGAATGTTGTAACTGCGGGAACAAAACTCGCACGTGACCTCGATCTGTCCATCATCATTGGTCATGTCCGTCAGGTCTTCGGGCGGAAAGCTGGCCAACATGGCATAGATGCGATCCCGCGAGCACCGACACTGTGACAGCACCACGCTGGGCTCGAACATACGCACACCATCTTCGTGAAACAGGCGGAACAACAACCGATCTGCCGTCAGGTCATCGTCGGCCATCTCGTCATCGCCAACCGTGGCAAACAGGGTGCAGGCGCGCTCCCAGCCCTCTTCGGTATCCCCACGGGTCTCATCCCCCGCAATGCGCTGGATCATCACGCCGCCTGCCCGCCAGGCGGCCGCGTTGTCTTCGCCGCTTTTGTGCTCGACCGCGGCCAGACGAATGCGTGTCGGCACCTGTTCGGACTGTTCAAAAAAGGTCTCAGCGCATAGGGCAAGGGTTTCGCCCTCGATGGGCACAACGCCTTGATAGCTATCCATGTTGGGGCCCTGGTCGATGGTCATGGCAAAGGCACCCTCGCCCAACAACGTCTGCGCCCCAGGCCGCGCCCACTCGCCCGACGACAAGGCCGCGACCTTCTCGGCGTCAAAGCGGGCATAGCCCCGCAAATCGCCCGAGCTGTCATAGTCCGCCACCACATAAGAGACCGGACCATCCCCTTGGGCTTGCAGAACCAAGCGCCCCTCAAACTTCAACGCCGAGCCCACCAACACAGACAAGACACACGCCTCGCCCAGCAAATTGGCCACCGCTTCAGGGTAGTTGTGGCGGCGTAAAATCTCGTCCACCACCGCACCCAAACGCACGATGCGCCCCCGCACGGGGGCGTCCTCGATCTCGAAGGCGGCGACACAGTTGTCGGCGTCGAATTCCATCAGGCCTCCACCAAATCCTTGGCGGCCACACAGGTGGCGTCCAGCTTTTCGATGGCCTCGCTCAGCTCAGTTTCTGTCACAATCAGTGGCGGCAGCAAGCGCACAAGATTGTCACCACCACCGGCGATCAGCAGTTGGTTCTGGCGGGCCAAACGCATAAATTCACGGTTGTTAGGCTTCAGCTTCAGCCCCATCAGCAGGCCCTTGCCGCGCACCTCCTCGATGATATCGGGATGACGCTGTTTCAGCCCCTCAAGCTGTTGAGTCAAATAATTCGACATCTTTTGGGTGTGCGCCAAGGTTTCAGGCTTGGAGATTTCTTCAAAGGCCGCGCCCGCCACCGCCATCGCCAGCGGATTGCCGCCAAAGGTGGTGCCGTGGGTGCCGGGGATCATATGCTCGCCCGCCGCCCGGGTAGACAAACAGGCCCCCACAGGGAAACCACCGCCCAAGGCCTTGGCCGTGGTCATGATGTCAGGGGCCGCCCCCGACCACTCATAAGCCCACAGCTTGCCGGTGCGGCCCATGCCACACTGCACCTCATCGTAAATCAACAGCAGACCATGCTCGTCGCACAGCTCTCGCAAGCCGCGCAGGCATTGGTCCGGCACGGCACGCGCGCCGCCCTCGCCCTGCACAGGCTCGATGAAAATGGCGGCCGTCGTTGGTCCGATCGCGGCCTTCAAAGCCTCGTGGTCACCAAAGGGCAAATGGATAAAGCCCGGCATACGGGGGCCAAAGCCCTCGACATAGGCCGGGTTGCCGCCTGCATTCACCGCCCCATAGGTGCGCCCATGAAAAGCCCCTTGGAAGGTGATGATGTCGATGCGTTCGGGCTGGCCGTTGGCAGCGTGATATTTCCGCGCCATTTTCAGGGCGGTCTCGACGGCCTCGGTGCCTGAATTGTTGAAAAACACCAGGTCAGCAAAGCTGTGCGCGCACAACTGGTCCGCCAGCTTTTCCTGTGCCGGGATGCGGAACATATTGGACGTATGCCACAACTTATCGGCTTGGTCCTTCAGGGCTGCCACCAGTTTCGGGTGCACATGCCCTAAGGCGTTGGTGGCGATCCCTGCGACACAATCGAGATATTTCTCGCCCGTCTCGGTATAAAGATAACAGCCTTCACCGCGCACAAAGACCTCTTCGGCGCGTTTATAGGTGGGCATCAAATGGGCCAGTGGGTCTGAATCTGTGGTCACGTCCAACTCCGTTTTCTTTGTGCAGGTCTCGCGCCGGGTCTAGGTTTTCAAACGATAGCCCGTGCGAAACATTTGATAAGAAGCCCATAGCATCACAACACTTAAGGCCCCTGTAAAGATCATACCTGTGCGAATGTCCCCATCAGCAATGCCTAAAAAGCCGTAGCGAAAGCCATCAATCAGATAAAAGATCGGGTTGAAATGGCTGAGTGTATAAAAGGGCTCGGGCAAATCGCGGATGAAATAAAAGGTACCTGACAAAAAGGTCAGGGGCGTGATGGCAAAATTGGTAATGGCCGCCAGGTGATCAAACTTCTCGGCCCACAGCCCGCCAAACACCCCAATGCTGCCCATCATCATCGACGCCATTAGGGCAAAATAGATCACCGCCCACCAGTGCTGGATCTGCATATCCGCAAATGGCACCAACACCGCTGCCGTCACCGCCCCCACCAACAGCCCGCGTGTGGCCGTGCCCAGGACAAAGGCCAGGGTTTGTTCAATGGGCGTCAGCGGCGGCATCAGAAAATCCGCCGCTGTGCCCATCAATTTGGCCTGGATCAACGAGGACGAAGAATTGGCGAAGGCATTGTTCAATATCCCCATCATGATCAGTCCGGGCGCCAGAAAATCCACATAGCTTATGCCCGAGGCCGGCGGCGAGGCCCGTTTCAAGGCCACGGCGAACACCAGCACAAACAACAGGCTGGTGATGATGGGCGCAAACAAGGTCTGCATCCAGATTTTCATAAAGCGGTGCACCTCGCGCCCATAAAGCGTCGAGACCCCCACCCAATTGACGGCCCCATACTGACGCGGTTGCGGCAAATCCGCTGGTGCTGCCGCGGATTTTGCGGCCGTTGATGAGGCCGCAGACGACGATGTCGAGGTGATGTGATCCATGGCCACGGCTTAGCGCTTTTCTGTCAGCAGGCAAAGGCTTGGGACAGAAAAAACAGCAAAATTTCAGCCTCTAAGGCACCACAACATATAGAGGCCCGCAGAACTTTGTGGATAAGTCAAAACAGGATGTTGTGGCGCTCGAAAAAATCAATACCATAATTTGTGGCTCTGCCAGGAACTTCTTGGCCGAAATACTAGATTTAGTGTGTCGCGTGAGCGGGGCAAAACTGTGGGGGACAAATTGATGAGCACAAGCACCTGGACCGATGATCGGGTCGAGCAACTGAAACGCCTTTGGGCCGACGGCCTGAGCGCCAGCCAAATCGCGAAACAGATGGGAGGCGTAACCCGTAACGCCGTCATTGGCAAGGTCCATCGTCTGGGCCTGTCAGGCCGCGCGACGCCTGCGCGTCCACGCACACCGGGCAGCAAAATTGCGCGCCCTCGCCCTTCGGCGCCATCGGCGCCACGCTATTCGAACAAGGCGCAGGCACGTCCTGCGACCAACAAAAAACCAACCACGAACCCAAGCCAGCTGCCGCGTCTGAAAGAACCCGAGACCACCCATGTGGAGATCCCCAAGGATGGCCCCCGCACCGTTTTGGCCTTGTCAGCCCGTATGTGTAAGTGGCCCATTGGTGATCCCACCAGCAAAGAATTTCGCTTTTGTGGCCGCAAAACCGACAGCTGTGGTCCCTATTGCGAGGCCCACGCCAAGGTGGCCTATCAGCCCAGCGCTCGCAAACGCAATCGCCGCGAAGAAGAGCTGAGCCAAATGGCGCGCAAGTTCGTTTGAGCTTGAATTTTTGACATCACAACGCCCGCTTTTTGGCGGGCGTTTTTTTGTGGATAAATGTCCGCGCCTCTGGCGAAATTCTGAAAAAGACACATTCAGACCTAAAAAAGGGGGCCATAGGCCCCCTTCTTCATCTCAATACGATGCGGCCTAGTCTTCAACGTCCAAGGCATACCCCGCCGAGCGCACAGTGCGGATGGGATCATGATCATGATACTCCATCAGCGCCTTGCGCAAACGGCCAATGTGCACGTCAACGGTGCGGGCCTCGACATAGACATCCGATCCCCAAACTGCATCCAACAATTGCTCGCGGCTATAAACGCGACCTGGGTTCTGCATGAAATGCTCCAGGAGTTTGAACTCGGTGGGGCCAAGGTGAATGTCTTTGCCATCGCGCTTGACCTTGTGGGCCACGCGGTCCAGCACAATATCGCCATGGCGCAGCTTGTCTTCAGCCAAGCCTGGACGCACGCGGCGCATGACAGCGCGGATGCGTGCCAGCATCTCGGTCATGGAAAAGGGCTTGGTCATATAGTCATCCGCACCGGTATCCAGACCTTGGATGCGGTCGCTTTCCTCGCCACGGGCGGTCAGCATGATGATCGGCAGGCTTTCGGTTTCCGGCTTGCTGCGCAGGCGGCGAATAACCTCGAGACCCGACAGTTTCGGCAACATCCAGTCCAAGATCATCAGATCCGGCTGTTGTTCCTCGACTTTGGCCAAGGCGGTTTCACCATCAGAGGCCACGCCCACCTGATAGCCTTCTTTTTCAAAGTTGTATTGCATCAAGGTCGAGAGGGCGTCTTCATCCTCGACAATCAAAACATAGGGTGTGCTCACGGATCTATCCTCGCTCGTGTTAACTGACGGTGGGCCATTCGCTCCCCCCACGGGGGCGGTGGGTGCCCATTTCCTCACCGGTTACCAGAAAGTGGACAATCTCGGCAATGTTGGTGGCATGGTCACCGATACGCTCGAGGTTTTTGGCTACAAACAACAGGTGCGCGCAAGCCTCGACGGCTTCGGGTTGGTCGCGCATCACCGACAACAGTTTATGAAAAACGGCGTCAAATTGCTCGTCGATGTCTTCGTCTTTCATCCAAACGCGGGTGGCCGCCTCAAGGTCTAAGGTGGCGTAGGCGTCCAGAATGTCACAAATGCGCTGGCGCACCAATTTGCCCATCTCGGCAATGGCCTCCAGCAATTCAGCATCCAGGGCGCTTTCTTCGGCAAGAACCAGTGTACGTTTGGCAATGTTTTTGGCCAGGTCACCAATGCGTTCTATGGCGTTGACAATTTTAAAGGGCGTCACGGCCTGGCGCATATCCTGAGCCACGGGTTGGCGCAGCACCAGGATGCGAATGGCTTGGCGCTCGATTTCCTTTTGCATATTGTCTATGTCGGTATCGCGCTCGATCACCGCACGGGCGCCAGCGGCGTTGCGGCGCATAAACACGTCCAAGGCTTCGCCCACCTGACGTTCCGCGAGACCTCCCATACGGGTGATATCCGTCGCCAGTTGGTGAAGATCATCTGAAAAAGATTTGACGATGTGATCCGACATACCCAGCACGCTTATTGTTCTCATGACAAAGTGTCACAATCTGGCCTGGCTGTCTACGCCCATTGTCACATTTCTTCTAGTGAACTGGTTTTCAAGACTTAACCGAAACGGCCAGTGATATAATCCTGGGTGCGCTTATCGCGTGGATTGGTAAAGATTTCCTCAGTGTCCCCGACCTCTACGAGTGAACCGAGATGAAAAAACGCTGTTTTTTGTGACACACGGGCCGCCTGGGCCATAGAATGCGTCACAATCACAATGGCAAAGGTCTCGCGCAGCTCATCAATCAGCTCTTCGATCTTGGCCGTGGCAATGGGATCCAGCGCCGAACAGGGCTCGTCCATCAAGATCACCTCGGGACTGACCGCGATGGCGCGAGCAATCACCAAGCGCTGCTGCTGACCACCTGACAAGCCCGTACCAGGCTGATGCAGACGATCCTTGACCTCTTCCCATAGACCCGCACGGCGCAGAGAAGTTTCCACCACTTCGTCAATTTCGGTTTTTGACGTGGCCAAGCCATGAATGCGGGGGCCATAAGCGATGTTTTCGTAAATGGATTTTGGGAAGGGATTGGGCTTTTGGAAAACCATGCCCACCCGCGCCCGCAACAAAACGGGATCAACACTTTTTTCGTGAATGTCTTGGCCATCCAACTCGATCCGACCCGTCACCCGACAGCCGTCGATGGTGTCATTCATACGGTTGAAACAGCGCAAAAAAGTGGACTTCCCGCAGCCCGATGGCCCGATAAAGGCCGTCACCGCCCCGTTAGGGATATCAATGTTGATTTTATCCAAAGCCTGCTTATCGCCATAAAAAACGTCCACATCACGGGCGATAATTTTATGATCGGCACCGTCTGGCGCGGCCTTGGGGGAACTTTGCAAAGCCTCCTTAGGCGCAGCCGATGGCGCATGTTGGGACGTTACGTTGCCAATTTGGGTCATAGGATCCTCAATCAGTCTATCCATCTTTACCACCTGCGCTCAAAGCGCCTGCGCAGCAAAACCGCTGCCAAGTTCATCACAATCATAAAGCCCAGCAACACGATAATGGCCGCCGCGGTGCGATCACGGAACGAACGCTCGGAAGCATTTTCCCAAATGTAGATCTGCACTGGCAAAGCCGTCGAGGGGGCCATCACGCTTTCTGGCGCACTGGGCACAAACGACACCATGCCAATCATCAACAAGGGCGCGGTCTCGCCCAGGGCCTGAGCCATAGAAATGATGGTGCCCGTCAGAATGCCTGGCGCAGCCAGCGGCAGAACATGCTGGAACACGGACTGGTTTTTTGAGGCCCCCAGGGCCAAGGCCGCTTGGCGGATACTGGGCGAAACCGCCTTTAACGACGCGCGGGTGGAAATGATAATGGTGGGCAACACCATCAGGGCCAACACCACCCCGCCGACAATGGGGGCGGATCGCGGCATGCCAAAGAAATTGATCAACACCGCCAAGCCCAACAAACCAAACACGATCGACGGCACCGCCGCCAAATTGTTGATGTTGATTTCAATAAAGTCGGTGAATTTGTTTTTGGGGGCAAACTCTTCAAGGTACACAGCCGCCGCCACCGCCAACGGCACTGACAACAGCAAAGTCACGCTTAGGGTAAAGAACGAGCCCACGATCGCGCCCCACAACCCGGCTATTTCAGGCTGTGTGCTGTCTGACCGCGTGAACAACAGAGTGTTGAATTTGGATTTGATCTGACCTTGGGATTTCAGCTCATCCAGCCAATCCAATTGCCGGTCCGTCAGCGGGCGGTTATCTTCGGCCACGCTGCGCTTGATTTCGCCTTTGAAATAGAGGTCGGCCTGGTCATCCAGGGGGGCCGTTAAACTGAAGGTCTGACCAATCAGGCTGGGGTCGGCCAAAACTTTTTCCCGCAGAACAAATCCAAACTCTTGGCTGACCAAATCACGCAAGGCTTTGCGATTGGTGCGGCTGTTTTCCACATCCAGCTTGTCCCGCAAAGACTGCACGATGATGGCATCATAATTGATCCCACGCAAACTGGCCTCGTCGCGCTGGCCTTCGGGGGCAAAGCGGTCGGCATCCACAGTCACATTCAACTGGATCTCGTGCATCCAAAAGGCGCGATAGCCGTCTTTCACGATGCTGCCCAACAGGATCAGCAAAAAAGCCACAGCAAAACCAATGGCAATCTGCCCATACAGACGAAATCGTTTTTCCGCACGGCGACGCTTCACCAGACTTTTGCTGATGCGGTCCGTGGTGCTCGCGGAAGAGCTCGTGCTGGCTGCCATATCCGTCATTATTCGTATTTCTCGCGATATTTCTGGACGACCCGTAGGGCCAGGATGTTCAGACACAGGGTGGCCACAAACAGGGTCAGGCCCAGGCCAAAGGCTGCCAAGGTTTTCGGGCTGTCAAACTCTTGGTCACCGGTCAACAGCATCACAATTTGCACCGTAACCGTTGTCACCTGGTCCAACGGGTTGGCCGTCAGATTGGCCGCTTGGCCTGCGGCCATGGTCACGATCATGGTTTCGCCGATGGCGCGACTGACCGCCAACAACAAGGCCCCAACGATGCCCGGCAGGGCGGCGGGCAACACCACATTTTTAACCGTCTCCGACTGGGTGGCCCCCATGGCATAGGCCCCATCACGCAAAGCCTGGGGCACCGCGTTGATCACATCATCTGACAAGGAGGAGATGAACGGAATGATCATAATGCCCATGACAACGCCCGCCGCCAAAGCGCTTTGATTGGGGACGGACATACCCATGGTTTCCGCCACCGAACGGACAAAAGGGCCCACCGTTAGGGCCGCGAAAAAGCCGTACACCACCGTGGGAATACCCGCCAAAATTTCCAACACAGGCTTAATGATGTCCCGCGCGCGCTTGCTGGCATACTCCGAAAGATAAATGGCCGAAAACAAGCCAATGGGGGCGGCCGTGATCATGGCGATCACCATGATCAACATGGTGCCCGCAAACAACGGCACCGCACCAAAGGCGCCGGACTGGCCCACCTGATCGGCACGCAAAGCGATCTGCGGCGACCACTTCATACCAAACAGGAACTCGAAAATCGAAACCGATTGGAAAAAGCGCAAGGACTCGAACAGCAAGGACATAACAATGCCCACGGTGGTCAAAACCGCCACCGCAGAGGCCAAAATCAGCAAGCCATTGACGAAACGTTCCACCACTGGTCGCGCACGCAGATCCGGCGCCAAGCGACGGCGCGTCATCACCAGGCCCAACACGGCAGCCACCGCCACCAAGGCCAGCACGGCCCCACGAATCAGGGACTTCAAGCGCTCGTAATGATCAGCGGCAGCCGCCAAGGCGGCTTCGGGAAAGACGATGGTGCTCAGATCTTCATAACCAAAGGCCAAGGCCTCGGCTTGACGCAAGAACAGCTCGATACGTTCGGGCGGTAAGGCCAGAATTTCAGCAGGCAAGCCGCCACGCACCATGGCGGTCATCAGCCGATCTTGCAGCAGCAAGGCCACCAGCAAGATGATCAGGGCGGGCACCCCGGTCCACAAGGCCGCATACCAGCCGTGATAGCCCGGACGCGAATGCAGGCGCACACCCTGTTGTTGAGCAAACCCATGGGCCTTGCGCGCAGCCTGGACATAGACCAAACCCATCAACGCCAGCACCAAAGCGGTCAAAAACCAAAGCATGAAAAGCCCATCCCCACGACCTGAAAATTCGCGCGGACTATGAGGGAAAACTTAACAAAGTGCAAGCGGAAAACCCAGGCACGCCCTAGGCATACCAAACAACAGCAAACACAAACACAAGATCACATGCAGATCAACGCACAAAGATCTTGAATTCATTCAGGCTTACGGGTCTAGGCTTTAGGATACACGAGAAATACTATTTGTCCGTATACGGAATACTAGTCGTGCTCTTCATTGTGGCGAGGAAAATAAACACTGAACACCGAGCCCTTATCCAGACGGCTTTCGATAATAAAGCCGCCACGGTGACGGTTCACAATATGTTTGACGATCGCGAGCCCAAGGCCCGTGCCCTCGCGGTCACCACTTTTTTGCCCCTCCACGCGATAAAAGCGCTCGCATAGGCGGGGCAGATATTGGCGATCAACACCACGACCTTCATCAAAGACGCGGAACACCACATACCGATCACCAGGGTGCACATCAGGCGTGAGCACAGACACCCGAGGCGCGCCCGCATCGGCGGGCGTCAAGGCGTCCTCGGCGTCCACATCGCCCTCCATCACCACGCGCACGGTACAATTGTCATCGGAGTACTTCACAGCGTTATGCACCAAGTTCTGCAACACCTGGGTCAATTCGTTTTTGTCCCCCATCACCGGGGCGGTGGGCAAGGCGTCCGGCTTGACGATGGTGATGCCGCGTTCTTCGGCGATGGGGTCCAACCCATCCAGCACATCTTGTAAAACCGTTGACAGGTCCACCTCGTTTGACGGGGGGATGTGCTCGTTAAGCTCGACGCGGCTGAGACTGAGAAGGTCATTGATCAGACGCATCATCCGATCCGCCTGCACGGTCATGATGTTCAAAAAGCGCATTTGCGCATCGGGATCCTCGCGGGCAGGCCCTTTGATGGTCTCAATAAAGCCCGCCAGAGAGGCCAAAGGTGTGCGCAATTCATGGGAAGCATTGGCCAGAAAGTCGGCGCGCATGCGCTCATTGCGCTTGGCGGCGGTTTCGTCGTGCAGCACAGCGATCACCCGCTTGACAGGTTGGCTGCGGTCCCGGTTCAATGGCGACATAGTGGCCCGCCAAAAGCGATCAACGGCACCTGTGGCTTGATAGCTCAGGACCCGTGTGCGCCCGCCCAAAAAGACCTCGTTGATGGTTTCTAAAACCTCGGCTTGTCGGATGGTTTTTTCAAGGTCTGCATGACCAGGCGGCAGTTTAAACAACCGCCGTGCCTCGGCATTGGCATAGATGATCATGCGCTTGCGTTCCGTATCCGTATCGACCTGTTCAATCACCAAGGTGGGATCCGGCATGCGCTCGGCCAGGCTTTCGAAAAAATCACTATCAAAGCCATTGTTGGCGGCCTTGGGCGGTGTGGTTTCCGGCCCCATCATGGTCATAGGTAGGGCTGTGCTCGTGGTCTCGGTGGCTTTGGCCTTGTCCATACGGCTCCACATCACGCGGGCCACCACACCCCCCACCAGCACGGACCCGCACAGGGCAGAAAGTGTGGCCTGGCCCAATTGCCCATAGTGTGCCATCAAGATGATCAGCCATATGGCCGCCACAACCAATACGATATCCAGCACCAGGTGTTGGCGTTTATAGCTGCGCACAAAGTCTTGCCAAAGTCCCATCATCGCGGTCCGTTCATACTGGTTCCTTATGCGCCCAAGGTAAAGCGCACCCCTTTCCAATTGGCAAACGCATGTAAATTTTCGAAAATCTAAGCCATAGGCCCGTTCAGAGACAACGGTACCGTAAGATCAAAAAGATCACACAACACATCATCGCCCAAAACCGCGTCTGGGGTGCCCATTGCATAACGCTGTCCGGCTTTTAACAGCAGCACCTGGTCGGCATGCTGGCGTGCATGATAGGGCTCGTGCAAGATCATCATGATGCCCAAGCCCGCAGCCTTCAGCTCATGGGCCAAGGTGAAGATCATTTGCTGGAATTTCAGATCCAAGGCGGCTGTGGGCTCATCAAGAAAGATGTAACTGTGCCCCTTCCGCGGCGCATGTGCCTTGTGGGCTTCGGGCCAGATTTGCGTCAGGGTGCGCGCCAATTGCACCCGCTGTTTTTCCCCACCCGACAGCACCGTATAATCCTCGTGACGCAGATCCCAAACACCGGTGCGCTGCATCACGGCCTGGGCGATGTCTCGATCGGCAGGCGTGATGGCGCCTGGGCTGTGAGGATGACGACCCATCATCACCACATCGGCAACGGGAAAGGGGAATGCCAGCTCTCGGCTTTGTGACAAGACCGCCCGGCGCTGTGCCAAATCCCGCGCGGACACCGCCCGCTGGTCTTGCCCGTCAATACTGACGTGCCCCGCTGACGGTGCCAAGCTGCCTGTCAAACATTTCAACAAGGTGGATTTGCCGGCTCCATTGGGACCCATCACCGCCAAGATTTCACCTGGGCGCACCTGACACGAGACATCCCGCAACAGCACCTTGCGCCCCCGTTCGATGCGCAGATCGTGCCCCTCGATCATAGCCGTCGCCCTGCAAATTGCCGCGCCATCAGCCACAGGAAAAAGGGACCACCAATCAGCCCCGTCAAAATGCCCACCGGCAACTCGGCTGGGGCCACCAACACCCGAGAAAAGCTATCCGCCACCACCATTAAACTGGCCCCCAAAAGCGCCGAGGCCGGCAACAACCGTCGATGGTCGCCCCCCATCATCAAGCGCACCAGATGCGGCACAATCAAACCCACAAACACAATGATGCCGCTGACGGCAACCGCCGCCCCCACACACAAGGCGGCGCCCAAAATGATATGCCGTTTCAGGTGTTCAACCTCGACGCCCAAATACCGGGCTTCGTCTTCACCCAACAGCACAAGATTAAGCGCTTTGGCCTGTCGCCACACCACCACCATGGCCGGCAGAACAATGGCCGCACAGACCAGAACGGCGGGCCACAGCGCACCCCCCAATGACCCCATCATCCAGAAATTGATGCTGCGCAACTGCTGATCATCACTCAGAAAACTGACAAAATTGATCCCCGCCAGGGCCATGGCGTTGATAGCAATGCCCGCCAACAACATGCTGGCCACCGAAACTTGCCCCGCTGCCGCGGCAATGCGAAAAATCACCGCTGTGGTGATCAGCCCGCCCAAAAACGCCGCACCCGACAGGGCGACCATGCCCCACAATCCCGGCAAGGCCGTGACACCCGCCACAATACAGACACTGGCGAAAAAAGCCGCACCGCTGGTGATGCCAATCAGGCCGGGATCGGCCAGCGGGTTGCGAAACAAACCCTGCAAAGCTGCGCCCGAGACCGCCAAGGCCGCCCCCACCACAACCCCCAAGGCCACGCGCGGCAAACGAATATTGAGCAAAACCTGAAGTTGCTGATCACTCAGGCCCAGCACCAAATCCTGAAGAGGAATGCGGTAGCTGCCCACGGCCACACCACCCACCACCACCAAAGCCAACAGACCACAAAACAGAGCGGGCCAGCGGGCGGTGTGCGGCAAGACGGGACGCATCATAGGGTCCTATTCTGCGCTTTGGTGATAGGCCTCGAACAGGATATTGGCGGCCTCAACAGTGCGGGGACCAAAACCCAACAACAGCAGAGGATCCAAAGCCACCACACGGCCCGCCTTGCCGGCCGGCGTTTCGGAAAACCCAGGGGCACTCAGAAGGCCGCTGCTGCCGCCATGTTGGTCCAGACCTTCGGTAGAGGTGACAATGACCTCGGGCGCGAGCTCAACAACCGCCTCAGGCGTCAGGGGCTTATAGCCCTCAAAGCCAGCGGCAACATTCTCCGCCCCCGACAGCGCCAGAATGCCATCGCCCGCCGTGCCTCGGCCGGCCACCATCGGTGGGCCTTTGCCGTGCACCAGAACCAACAGGGCCTTGGGTTTTTGCGTCTGGGCGATGCGTTGCGAGAGATCCTCCTCGGCTTCCCAAATGGCATTGGCGAGATCCGTGGCCTTTTTCTCGGTGCCGGTCAGCGCGCCCAAGGTCGAGATCATGGTATAGACCCCGCGCATATCCTCGGGCTTGGAAACGGTGATCACCTTCACGCCGGTGGCTTCGATTTGCTTAACCGCGGCCTGGGGGCCTATGTCATCAATGGCGATGATTTCGGTGGGCTTGACGCCCAAAACACCCTCGGCGGATATGGCCCGGGGATAGCCCACCTTGGGCAGGTCCGTGACGTCTTCTGGGTATGTGCTGGTGATGTCCACCGCCACGATGCCATCGTCTTGGTTCAAGGCATACAGGGTTTCAGTCAGGGCCCCGCCAATGACCACGCGTCGGGTCTCGTCAGCGGTCTCGGTTTGCCCACCACAAGCACTCAGAACAGCGGCACAGACACAAGCGGCCAGCGCCGAAACCATTCGGGTTTTCAAAAACATCAACATCAATCTCCGGTTACACCCGCAAGGGGTGGGCTCAGTCAGGCTTTGGGCAGGTCGGCCACAATGCCGCGCCAGCTCTCAAGCTCGGGTATACCCGGTTTGCGTTTGCCAAAAAAGGTCACAATCAATTCGTTGTCGTGGCCATAGACCTCAAGGGCGGTGACAATGCCGTCCACAGTCGGCTTCAGGGTCACCCAGCTTTGGGCAATTTTGTCCTCGTTCAGGTGCAAATTGAACTTAGGATCCATAACGTTCACCCAAGTTTCGTAGTCCATCAGCTTGTTGACCGGGCCGGTGTGAATCTGGATACATCCCCGGTTGCCCACAAAGACCATGATCTCGACCTCGCGGTCACGGGCCATTTCCAAGACCTGACGAGAGGCTGAATTTTCCACGCGATAGGCCTTATCCTCTCCGGCCAAACGCAAGGCTTGGATACGGCCCACTTTGTACTTCATCAGCATGGGATAGAAGTCGTGCGTGTCTTTCAATTTGGTCCAATGGGTCCGCAGGGCTTCGGCATCGATTTCCGCGTCTGGGCGGTCGGCCCTTTTCTCAGAATAGGCTGTCAGCTCCAGCGGCATATGCTGATCCTCGGCCGCAAATTCCCGAACCAAGGCCTGATAGGCCTCTTCATCGGATTTATTCGTCAGATAGATCTTGTGCAGAGCATCGCCGGCCTTGTCGAAGAATTGAATGCTGCGATTAAGACCCGCACGACCGGGCTCTTCTACGGCAAAGGCCAGACCCCAGTGGCTCATGAACAGGCGCAGGTCAATGTCAGGATTGACGAACAGGCCATGCTTCATCTTGCCTTGCTCAAAGAAACTGGCGTTGTCATAAACCCCTTTGCGCTCGTGCACGCAGCTTTCGTTCCGGGTCAGGGCCATGACCTCACCCAAGGGCTTAATGGCTTTCAAAATGTCTTGGGGCTCTGGCCGCAGACGGGTCACGCCTTCACCCACACGTGCGGCCAACAGGTCGGCCTCTGACACCCCCAAGCGGGACGCCAGGTCCCGAGCGCGCAATTTGGGCTCAGCGGCTTTCAAGTCTTCGTAGCGGCTTTTCAAATCCTTCAGATCTGATGGCAATGTGGTGATGTCCATAAGGACCTCCTTATATATCAAAACGGGGCTGTCTTAGCCCCGGATGGAGAAGTTTACCGGCACCCGCACCCAAGCGGACACTGCCTGACCATTGCGTTTAACCGGCTCAAACTCCCAAGATTTCACGGCGGACAACGCGGCCTGGTCCAGAAGTTTATAGCCTGATGAGCCTTCGATCTTCAGGTTTTGGGCCTTACCGTTCGGGCCGATATAGGCGTGTAACACCACCAACCCCTGTTGCCCCAAGGCAAAGGCCCGGCGGGGGTATTGAGGTGTCGTTTTGCGGCGATACTGTGCATCTTCGATCACGTCACGCTTGGCCAATCCCATCGCCCCGGCAGGGGATGGCGCCGCCGCACCCGCCTGAGCCATATTTGTGGTGTTGGGCATGGTGTTGGCAGCCTTGGATGATGAGTCGACCGCCGCCGCAGGGCGTGGAGTGGGCAAGGCGTTTGCTGTTACAGTGTGCGCACGCGTGGGCGTGGCCTGCAGCGCCATCACGCTTGGCAAAGGTGGGGCCGCTTCGGCCACCTGAACCGACGAGGTGGGTTGCGGTGTTACCACAGGCTTTGACGGTGAGTTCTCAGCCATCTGCGGTGTGGGCTGAGGGTTGGCCACCTTAGGAGCGGGCACCCAATAGACCGCCATGTCCATCACCGGGCAACTCTCAAGCGCCGCCGGCGTTTTCGGGGCGAGCGTAATCCCCGCCACAACCGCCACATTCAGCATCACCGAAGCCCCCAGGGCCGCCGTCCAGCGGCCCAGCCCCGCACCACGCGGAGGTTGAGGCAGAGCAATGCTGAGAGGGGCTACCACCGTTTGCTCACCTTCAGTTTGACATTGCGACCAGGGGCTGTGGCCTCAGAGAACACAGGATCATAGTCTTTGTCGAAGACATTATCGATGCCGAAGTCAAAGCGCAGATCTTGGCCAAAGCCACGGCTGGGCATCCAGCTGTAATAGAGGTCATGCTTGACGTAACCATCACGCTGGTAAGCGGAATCCAGGGCCATGGTTCGCGGGTTGATCGGCAATTCGTTCTTTTCATCCGCAATGGTGGCCCGCCAGCCGATCACGCTGTCCCATTCCGGCAGTTTGGCCTGCAAGCCCACCTTGAAGGTATCCGGCGTGGTGTTGATCAGATAAGCCCCTGTGGCATCGTTCTTGGCCTCGACCACCGAGTAAGCGATGGTGGCCAGATACCGATCGAACTCATAGGCCGCTTGCGCGTCCCAGCCCTTGATGCTGGCGCTGGCGACATTGGTGCTGCTGGTGGTGCCACAGCAAGGGAAGGGAACAAAAGCGATGGTGGCTTCGATGAAGTCTTTGCTGTCGGTGTCATAGTAAGCCGCCTTCAGCTTCACACGGTCACCGTTGGCAAACAGGTCCCGCTTGTCGATGCCAAAGCCCACCTCGACGGTTTCGTTGGTTTCAGGGCGCAGGCTGGGGTTGGCCACGAACACATTGCTGCCGGCACCAGTGGTGAAGTGGGTGCCGGTGGTATAAACCTCCGTAAAGTTGGGGGCCCGGAACCCTTCGGCATAACTTGCGAACAGACGCAGCCAGTCCATGGGCATCCAGGTCACACCCAACTTGGGCGAGACCGCATCATCGGAGTTGCTCAGGCCGGTGCGGTCTTCGGACTCATACTGGTCAAAGCGCACACCGGGCACCACCAGCAGCTCACCGGCCGCGCCCAGACCCAACAGAATTTCATCTTGGATATAAGCGCCAAAATACTGAGCTTCGGAGTCGGGCACGCCGCCGCGCTCGCCGTTGGCGCTGTCGCTGCCGTTTTGCTCGTCTTCATAATATTCCAAACCATAAGACAGGGTGTGCGACCAACTGCCGGTGGCAAAGCGGCTTTGGTTGTCGATGTTGGCACCCCAGGTGTCCAGTTGACGGTTCAGCACATCACCCACCGCATTGGTGCTGGTGGCCACGCGCACGGTTTCCTCAACCTCGGTGCTGGTGCTGTAAATTTTTGCCTTCAAATCCAGCCAAGGGTTATCCGGAGACTGAAAGGCATAATGCAGGCTTGTGGTGATCGAGCTGGCGTTTTTATCAGCAGTCTGATCACTTGTATCATCACCTGGGCCCAATTGCGGGTTGTTGGGCTCGACAGCTTGGTTTTGATACCCCAGAACGCGAGCGCTGAAGGTGTGGTTCGCCGCCGGCGACCAACTGAGCTTGGCCAAGCCGCTGGCCACTTTGTCATCGGCATTCAATTCATTGCCGTCAGCAAGCTCGATATCGCCCGAGCGGCGCAGATTCAGATTGGCCACCCCATCCAGAGTGTCAGAGCGCACATAAAAGGTGCCCGAGGCCAGGAACTCGCCGTTCACATCCTGAAAGCCCAGTGCCGTTGTACCGCCGACATTGTCACCAGGCTCGAGGAAGTCAGCCGCATCTTTGGTTTCAAAAGCAATCACACCACCAAGACCGCCGGAGCCATACAAGGCCGAGCTCGCGCCGCGCACGACCTCAACGGTTTTCAGCATTTCGGGATCAATGAAAAAGGTGCCGTCATGCTGGGATTGGAAGTTTTGGCGAATGCCATCGAACTGGATGATGATGGCGTCTTTGTCGTAACCGCGCATGACAATGTTCTGGCCATTGCGCCGCCCGCTGCCTTCCACATCAACAACGGCTAGGTTGGAAAAAATATCTCTGGTGTCAGAGGCCGGGGCAATTGAGGGCGCATCGGTGTCGATCACATCCACCATCCCCGGCACGTCAAATGTCGATTGCTCTGACTTGGTGGCCACCACCGAAACGGTATCAAGCGTGCTGGTGACCTCCTCGGCCCAGGCACCGGTGCTGATGGCCGTGGTGCTGAGAAGTGAGGCGGCCACAACCAGGTTCAAACCTTTACGGGCGCGAATGTATGCGGAGGTTTTGGTGTTCATAATTTTGCTCATCCTGCTGTACTTAATTTATGGCGTTTTCGCCTGGCGGCCACTGGGCAAATCGCCGCGGACCTGAACGCTGTATGGGATCGGTTTGCATCGGACCAAGGTCAGAAGCAAGGCCGTACCCCTGCGCCCCGAAGTTGCGAATGATTATCAATTGCAGTATTCAGAGTCAAGCAAGGACGGAAAAATAATTAATTCTTATATTTCATCATTTTACAGAAATGATGGCATGCGGCACCCTGACGGGACCAGCACTTTTTGTAGCCCTGCGACAGATCATCGCGGCCATTCGCAAGCCAAGAAGATGCGCGCCAAGTCCGAAAGGATGAGCTCGCGGCCTTGCCGCTCACTTGTCTCCGCTCCGTTTTTCAGGAAACACTTCGCTTCGGCTCGAACCACGCTTTTGTTTGTCAGAGGTTCGATCTCTCAACCTCACCATATAAAAAAGGGCCCCGTTGGGACCCTTTTTTATATGGCACGCCCGAAAGGATTCGAACCTCTGACCCCCAGATTCGTAGTCTGGTGCTCTATCCAGCTGAGCTACGGGCGCATCATCTTGAAGACGGGCGTCTTAGCGCCAAAATCCGCCCATGGCAAGAGGCAAGGCCCGAGAAAATACACACACTCTATTTCGGCCGCCATCGGGGCGCCTGACCACAGCCCTGGGCGTACAACACACTGCGCACCACGGCCTCGGCCACCAGATCCGCCGCCACGGCCCCCAAACGGGTCACATCGGCCAGGTCACAGGGCGGGACTTCGGCTGGGGCTGTCGAGAGGACAAACACCACATCGCCATCAAAAGGTGTGAACACCGGCCGCAGACTTCGGGCCAGACCCGCACTGGCCATTTGCGCCACCCGCGAACACTGCCCCCGTGACAGGGGCGCATGGGTGGCCACACACACCAAGGTGGTGTTGGTGCGCGCAACGCCTGGGGCGGGCAAAGCCTTCGCTGCCCCCCAATCCGATACAGACTCGGCAAAAGCGCGGTGTTGAACCGGTGCGCGACCATCGGGCGCCATCACCGCCCCAAAGCTGTTGCAAACCACCAACGCCCCCACACTGAAGACACCCGCAGTCGTTTCCACCTCGGCCGCCAAGGTCCCCACCCCGCCCGCATACGCCCCCGCCGTCGCGCCGGTGCCCGCACCCACGGTGCCTTCGGCAAGGTCTGATCCCAGGTTGTCCATCGCCTGGTGTGCCAGGGAGGCATATGGGCTTTCTGACCAAGCTTGCCCTCCAGCGGCCAAATCATAAATCGCGGCGGCCGGTACAATGGGGGCCGGACGGACTCCATCACGCAACCTCACGCCGCGACCCTTGGTCGCCAAAATCTGCGTCACGGCATCGGCCGCCGCCAAGCCATAGACCGAGCCCCCCGCCAGCACCACCGCATCCACCTGCCCCACCAACCGATCAAGGCCAAGGGCGTCACATTCCCGCGTCGCTGGGCCACCGCCCAAGATCTGCACCGCCGCTGTGGCCGGGGCATCCGGCACAATCACGGTGACGCCGGTGCGCAACGAAAGATCCTGGGCCTGCCCCACAGCAAGCCCCGGCACCCGGGTCAGGCCTGGGGGGATGGTGTCGTTTGCATTTATCGGCATCAGATCCTCTTTTGCTTTTGGGGCTTATGGATTACAACGCGGCTTATGAAAGCACAAATCAAAGTCATCACCGCGCGGTTTCGCTTGCCCCCTTCCCTCCTGGCGCGTTGGTCATCGCATCTTTTGTTGGGCGCCCTTGCCATCAGTGTCTGGGGCTGCGCGGGCACACCCCGTGGGCAGGATGATGGCGGCATGTCAATTGATTTCGCGCGTGTGCCCGAGGTTACCACCCAAGCCCCCAAAGGCGTGGTCGCCGCCGCCCACCCCTTGGCGGTTGCCGCAGGCACCAAAGTCCTGAAGGCCAATGGCACAGCTATGGATGCCGCTGTGGCGGTGGCCGCCACCTTGGGATTGGTGGAACCACAAAGTTCAGGCCTCGGGGGTGGGGGATTTTTGCTGTATTATGATGCACAAAACGGCAAGCTCAGCGCCTATGATGGCCGCGAGGTGGCCCCTGCCAAAGCCCGCGCCGATCAGTTTTTGATGGCCAATGGCCAACCCATGCCGTTTCGCTCGGCGGCGCGCAGCGGCCGTGCTATTGGCGTGCCGGGCCTGGTGGCCATGTTGGCCAAAGCCCATGCCCGCCATGGGGCGCTGGATTGGTCGCTGTTGTTTGAAGATCCCATTCGGCTGGCGGAAAATGGTTTTCTGATCACCCCACGTCTCGAGGCCCTGATCAAACGCGCGCCCGAGCTGGCGGACCACCCCACGTCCAAGGCCTATTTTTTTGACAAAAACGGCCAGCCTAAAACCTCCGGCACGCGCCTAATCAACACCGAATATGCTGACACACTTTATGCGTTGAAAGCCATGGGTCCCCCTGCCTTCTATCGGGGGCGAGTGGCCGAAGATATTGTCGCCGCCAGCCTTAAGGCAAAACTCGGCAGTGTCATGAGCGAGACGGATATGGCACAGTACAAAGCCCATCAGCGCCGCCCTGTGTGCGAGCCGTATCGGCAATGGATTCTCTGTGTGCCACCGCCGCCATCGGGGGGCATTTTCCTTCTTGAGCTGATGGGCATCCTCGAGCACACCGACATCGACACACGCGGCCCCCAAGACCCGCAAGCCTGGGTACTGTTTGCCGAGGCCTCGCGGTTGATGAACGCCGACCGCAACGCCTATCATGCGGATCCGGCCTTTGCTGATGTGCCACAGGACATTTTGCTTTCGAATCGGTTTTTGAAAAAACGCGCCCGGGCCATTGGGCCACGAGCCGCCGAAACCGTCCCCCCCGCCGCGATCAAAACCCGCACCACACCCCCCAAAGACAAAGACACGGGCACAACCCATTTCGTGATCGTGGATCGCTATGGCAATGTTGCGAGCTTGACCGCCAGTGTTGAATATCTGTTTGGCTCAACGGTGATGGCCGCCGGCATGATGCTGAACAATCAACTGACGGATTTCAGCTTCGTGCCCGACCAAGACGGCGTGCCCGTGCCCAATCGCCTGGAGCCCAGCAAGCGACCACGGTCCTCCATGTCGCCGGTGGTGGTTTTTGATCGCCGCGGCAATTTCGTCAGCGCCCTGGGCAGCCCCGGTGGCAGCGCCATCCCCATCTATGTGGCCAAAGCCCTGGTCGCGCACCTGGATTGGGGGTTGGACCTGAAGACGGCTTTTGACCTTCACAACGTCATTGGTCGTGGCAACACCGTGGCCATTGAAACCGACACCATGCGCCGGGATGTCTTTGAAGGGCTGAAACGCTATGGTTTTGACCTGAAAGCGGTGACCTTTGAAGAAAGCGGCCTGCATGGCATCACCGCGCGCGATGGCAGCCTGGTGGGGGCTGCGGACAAACGCCGTGAAGGCACAGTGGGTTATGTGACGGCGGCGCCCTCAGGGCGCTGAGGCACATCCGCCTCAGAACCGACTGTGGGCAGCCAGATCTGAAAGGCTGTGCCCGCCTTGTGGGTGTGCAGCAGGTGGATCTCCCCTCTGTTGAGCTCCACCAACTCACGGACAATGGACAAACCCAAGCCAAAGCCATCATCCCGCGTCGAGCCACTGAAGGGCTGGAATAAGCGGTCGCGCAACTTTTCGGGAATGCCGGGGCCATTGTCACTGACGGTGATGTCCAGACCCTCAGACACGCCCCCCTCCTCATCGTCCCGGCGCGCCAGTTTGGCTTTGATCTCCAACTGGGTGGCACCGGCTTGGCGGGCGTTTTTCATCAAATTCAAAAACACGCGGTGCGCCTGGTCAGGGTCCACATAAAGTTTTAACGCCTGCCCCGCTCCCAATTTAAGCTGACACGCGCCGTTCAGACCCGCATCATCGGCGGCTTGCTCCATCACCGCCTTAACGGCCAGAGATTTGGGTTCGGGTTTGGGCTCCTCGGCCTTGCCATACGTCATAGCGGCCTCAGCCAGACCACTGGCCCGCGAGATTGATCGCGCCAAGCGTTTGGCGGGATTGGCCACTTTTGGGTCAGCTGATGCGCTGAGGCGATCCACCGACAACTGGGCCGTGGCCAGCATGTTGCGCAAATCATGGGCAATTTTGGCCACAGCCTCGCCCAGGGCCGCCAAGCGCCTCCGCTCGCCTAGCGCCCGCTGCACCTCAGTTTGCAAATGCTCCAGTTCATGTTCGGCGCGGCCCAGTTCGTCTTGGCGCTTTGAGGGGGTGATGACGTTATCGGCTTGGTCTGGCCCCAAGCGAAACCGTCGCATGGCCCGGTTCAGCCGCAACAACGGCCGCACAAACATGCGCGACAGCGCCCAATAGACCAGCAGGGCAAACACGATTGAAATGACCGTGCCCATGCCCGCCACCCGCGCCGCATACCCCCACAACCCCACGCGCAGGTCATGTTCGGGCACCATAACCTCGAGCATCTTGGCATCATCAAGCGTGGTATAAGACACCAAGCGCAAATACCGCCCTGGCGGCGCCCACAGCACCTGAAAGGTTTCCGTCAACGATTGCATATAGGCATAATCGCGCACATCCACAGTGGCACTGTCGGGAACCCGTCGGCGCGTTTGAAACACCATTTGGGTTTCATCATCATGGACAACACGAATAGACGTAATCTCCGCCTTGTCCAGCAATTGGCTGACGCCCGCCGGTGACATGTCACTGATTTGGAAGGCCCGGGCCAGAAGTTGCGCATCCTCGAGGCGTTGTTCCACCCACTGTTCGCGATAGGTCGTCAGCGCCGGCACAAACGTCAAAGCCTGCAGGCCCAAGGCAAACCACAAGGTGACCGTCAACAGCTGTCCCGACAGGGTCAGGCGGAAACGGGGCCGGGGTGGCGCATTGAGGTGGCTATCGCCCATTTGCGGGTCTGTCCTTGGTTTGATCCGGTGGGCAAAGGCGGTGCGCGCCCAACCCAGGTATGATCAGAGTTTACCGTCGGCCGCTTAAGCGACAGTTGACACCCATACGAAAAACCAAGCCATTGGAAACTCAGATATCAGAAAAATGGTCACAACACAGCCTGAGCCATTGACAGCCCGGTGGCTTTCGGTATAAGTGCGCCCCTTCTGACAGTTTTGATTTTGCAATGGTGACCCCATGAAACGCACATTCCAACCCAGCAATCTGGTCCGCAAACGTCGGCACGGGTTCCGTGCGCGCATGGCCACGAAAAATGGCCGTAAAATCATTGCCGCCCGTCGGGCCCGCGGCCGCAAGCGTCTGAGCGCCTAGTTTACACTGGATTTTACGCATGAGCTTGGGCGTGATCCAAACCCGCGCCGGCTTTTTGGCGGCTCGTCACGGCCCCAGCATCCCCAAACGCAGCTGTGTCATTCAATGTTGCGCCCGCCAAGACGGCGAGCCCCTGACACGTTATGGCTTGACGGCCACCAAACGCCTGGGCAACGCCGTGGTGCGCAACCGGGCGCGACGGCGCCTGCGCGAAGCCGCACGCCAGCTGTTGCCCGAATTTGGCTTGGCCGGGCATGATTATGTCTTCATTGCCCGCCATGGTCTTTTGACCCGGGCTTGGGCCGATGTGCTTGACGATGTTCGCTCTGGCCTGATAAGCCTCCGAGCCTCATCTTCAACGTCCTCTGCGGCCCCGTAACCAGGATGGTTTTCCGCCCATGAAACCTGAACAGAATTCCAACAACACCTTGGCTTTCGTTGCCATCGCCATGGTGATTTTGATCGGCTATCAAGTGTTCGTGGTCGACCCCGCCGCCAAAAAGCGCAAAGCTGAAGTGCAGCAAGCGGAAACGGCCCAGCAGGCCGAACCCCCGCAGGTGACACCCCCCAGCCTGGACGGCACTGCGGATTCTGTGGCAACCGCCCACCAAGCCTCCCCGTCAGCCACCCTGCCCGACCCCATCGCCATTGAAACCCCCAGTTTGCAAGGTTCGATCAATCTGTTGGGCGGACGGTTTGATGATCTGGAGCTGAAAGGCTATCGCCAGACCATTGAGCCCAATAGCCCTCTGGTGCGTCTGTTCGGTGATGGCAATGGCACAGCGCCATATTTTGCCGCTTTTGGCTGGACCGGCATTGCCGGTGCCCCCTCTGAGACCACCATCTGGCAGATCTCGGGCCCCAACCGCACCCTGACCGCGGACACCCCCGTGACCCTGACCCACAGTGCCGGCGGCCTGAGCTATGAGCGCACCATCACAGTAGATGAACAGTCGATGTTCACCATCACCGATACGGTGACCAATGGCACCAATCAGGCCGTACAGCTGGCGCCCTTTGGTGTCATCCGACGCCAAAATGTCCCGGAGCAAGCTTTGGGCATTGCCCATGAAGGTTTTATTGGTTGGCTCGATGGGCGACTGGAGGACAAAAAATACAAAAAGATCGCCAAAAAAGGCCCGTTCAAGCAAAATTCCGAAACCGGCTGGCTGGGTCTGACGGATAAATATTGGATGGCGGCCCTGGTGCCCGATCAGTCCAAGCCCTTTGCCGCTGCGTACTCAGAAAAAAATGGCATCTACACCGCCCGCTATGTCTCCGGGCTGCAAACCCTGGCGCCGGGCCAAAGCCTGAGCCAAACCGAACGCCTGTTTGCCGGCGCCAAAGATGTGGGCGTCATTGAAACCTATGCCGAGAGCCTGGACATCCCGCGCTTTGACTTGGCGGTGGACTGGGGCATGTTCTGGTTTTTCACCAAGCCGTTTTTCCATCTGTTGGACTTCCTGGCCAATATGACCCTCAGCTGGGGCGTGGCTGCGCCCTTTGGCATTGCGATTTTGTTGATGACGGTTCTGGTCAAATTGGTGTTTTTTCCGCTGGCCAATCAATCCTATGCCGCCATGAGCAAGATGAAAAAGGTTCAGCCCCAGGTGGATCAGCTGCGCACGCGTTACAAGGGTGATTTTGAAAAGCTGAACAAGGAAATGATGGCGCTTTATAAGCGAGAAAAGATCAATCCCATGGCGGGCTGCCTGCCGATCTTTATCCAGATTCCTGTGTTTTTCGCGCTCTATAAGGTGCTGTTTGTTTCCCTTGAGATGCGCCACGCGCCTTTCTATGGCTGGGTCAATGATCTCTCGGCCCCTGACCCCACCAGTGTGTTCAATCTGTTTGGTCTGTTGCCGTATGACCCGACCGTGGTGCCGGTGATCGGTGGATTTTTGGCGCTGGGGGCCTGGCCATTGTTGATGGGCTGCACCATGTGGCTGCAACAACAAATGAACCCGCCAGCCCAGGATCCTGTGCAGCGCAAAATCATGGCCTGGTTGCCGGTGATTTTCACCTTTATCATGGCACCGTTTGCGGCGGGCCTGGTGATCTACTGGACCTGGTCCAACGTCTTGTCAGTGGCCCAACAGTATTGGATCATGCGCAAATACCAAGTGGACACGCCCTTTGATAGCTTCCTGAAAAAGCTGTCGGGCAAGTCTGCGAAAGACGCCTAAGTCCATGAACCGGGAGGCTCCGGACCCCACCGAGCAGGACGGCGATTTCGCCGAAGGACGGCACCTGTTTTGCCAGCCCTGTGATTTCATGTTGGGGGTGGTCAGCTTGCAAGGCCTGCCCGAGCCCACCTTGCCCGAGGTGGCCTTTGCTGGACGATCCAATGTGGGCAAATCCAGCCTGATCAACGCCCTGACCGGCCGCAAGGGCTTGGCCAAGGCCTCGGGCACGCCAGGGCGAACGCGCGAGCTGAATTTTTTCAATCTCAATGATCAGATTCGTTTGGTGGACCTGCCCGGTTATGGCTTTGCCCGGGCGTCTCGGGATTTGGTCAAACGTTGGCAAAATGTCGCCAATTTATATTTGCGGGGGCGGGCCAATTTGAAGCGCGTGATCTTACTGATCGATGCCCGTCATGGCCTGAAGGCCATCGACCATGAGGCCCTGGATGCCCTGGACGAGACCGCTGTCAGTACGGTGGTGGTGCTGACCAAAGCCGACAAGATCTCGAAATCCGCCCAGGCCAAGGTGCTGAAAGAGACCCAAGAGGGCCTGAAGCGGCATGTGGTGGCTTACCCCGAGGTGTTTTTGACCTCGGCGGAAAAACGTCTGGGTCTCGATGCGGTGCGCCAACACATTGCGGACCTGACCTGATGCGGCCCACGCCCCGAGATTTGCGGCATGTGCACCACTGGATTTTTGATCTGGATAACACCCTCTATCCGCCGGAGTGCGAGCTGTTTGCCTTGATCGATGAGCGCATGACGCGTTTCATTGCGGATCGATTGGCATTGACGGCTGACGAGGCCCTGCGACTGCAAAAGCGATATTATCACGACCATGGCACCACCCTAGCGGGGCTGATGGCCCATCACGGTATGGACCCTCATGACTTTCTGGATTTCGTCCATGACATCAGTCTGGATCGACTGCAGGTGGATACGGATCTGGTGGCCGCCATCGCGCGTCTGCCGGGCGATGTGTATATCTTCACCAATGGCTCCCAGGGGCATGGTGAGAGGGTGTGTGCGGCCTTGGGCCTGCGCGATCATATTCAGGGCATCTTCAGCATCGAAAGCAGTGCGTTCATCCCCAAACCCCAGCCCGAAGCCTTTGAAAGTTTTCTGGCCACCCACCCTCTGAACCCCAACCAAGCCGCCATGTTTGAAGACTTGGCCAAAAACCTGCGCCCGGCCTATGATCTGGGTATGACCACGGTTTTGGTCGGGGATCATGCCTTGGGCAACACGGATGCCCATGTGCAATGGCGCACGCCCCAACTGGCCCCGTTTTTACAACATTTGACCGGAGGATTGGCATGACCGACACCTTGAGCCTAGACACCCATCGCCAAGAGATCGAAGCCGCCTGGGAGGCCCGTGCCGGCATCACGCCCGACACCCAGGGGTCTGTACGCGACGCCATCGAGGGGGCGCTGAGCCTGTTGGATTCCGGCCACGCCCGCGTGGCCGAGCCCATAGACGGCCAATGGCACACCCATGATTGGTTGAAAAAAGCCGTTTTGCTGGCCTTTCGCCTGTGGCCGATGACCCCCATGGCGGGGTTAGGGGCCCCTGCCTTTGATAAGGTGCCGCTAAAATATAAAAACTGGCAGCAAAGTGATTTCACGGCTCAGGGGGCGCGGGTGGTGCCAGGGGCCATCGTGCGGCGCGGGGCCCATGTGGCGGCGGATGCGGTGCTGATGCCCAGCTTTGTGAACATTGGCGCCTATGTCGGCGCAGGCACCATGGTGGACACCTGGGCCACCATTGGCAGCTGCGCGCAAATTGGGTCGGGGTGTCATATCTCGGGTGGCGCGGGTATTGGTGGTGTGCTTGAGCCTTTGCAGGCCACCCCGACCATTATCGAAGACAACTGCTTCATCGGAGCCCGCGCTGAAGTGGCCGAAGGGGTGATCGTGCGCGAAGGGGCTGTGATCGCCATGGGCACCTTCCTGTCAGCCTCGACCAAAATCGTTGACCGTCAAACCGGCGATATTCGATACGGCGAGGTGCCGCCCTATGCGGTGGTGGTGCCAGGATCTCTGCCGGATCCCAATGGCGGCCCCAGCCTGAATTGTGCGGTGATCGTGAAAAAGGTAGATGAAAAAACCCGGTCCAAAACCGGCGTGAATGAGCTGCTGAGATATTAGGAAAACCTAATACGATACACCCACCAAATAAAGACCATCTGGGGGCGCCACCACGCCACATTGCGCACGGTCCCGTGCCGCCAGCACGCGGGTCACGTCATCTGGTGTCCAGGCTCCACGACCAACCTCAGTTAAGGTGCCCACCATCGAGCGCACCTGGCGATGCAGAAACGAGCGCGAGGCCGCAGTGACCCGAATTTCGTCGCCTAAGCGTTCCACAGACAACTCATCCAAGGTCTTTTCCGGTGATTGGGCCTGACATTGCGCATGACGAAAGGTGGTGAAGTCATGGTGCCCCACCAACCGGTCGGCCGCCGCCTGCATAGCCTCGGCATCCAAGGGGTAAGGCACCCGCCACATCAAACCATGGTTCACCGCCAGGGGCGGTTTGCGATTGCAAATCCGATACAGATACCGCCGGCCTGTGGCTGAAAAACGCGCATGGAAATCCGCATCCACCTGCTCGCAATCCACAATGGCCACAGGCTCGGGCAGCAAATGGGCATTGATGGCATCCCGCACCGTATAGGCAGGGTAGTCCTGGTTCAGGTCCACATGCGCCACCTGCCCCAACGCATGCACGCCCGTGTCAGTCCGACCCGCCACCTGCAAGGTAACCGTTTCGCCTGACAATGCTTTGACGGCGCGTTCAACCTCACCTTGGACGGTTTTGGCATGGTCCTGACGTTGCCAGCCCTTATAGGGCCGACCATCATATTCCACCGTCAACTTATATCGGGGCATCAGACCAGTGTCTCACCCTTGGCGATGCCATAGCCTCGCAGAAAGGTCTCGGCATCTTGGGGGGCTTTACCGGCCCGTTGCAAGGTCCGCAACCGCACCGCCCCGTCACCACAGGCAATTGTCAGGCCGTCATCCAGAACCGTTCCCGGTGCCCCGGCGCCGGTTGTAACCTCTGACATCAGCACCTTGATACGGGTGCCCTTGTGATCAAACCAGGCCCCGGGAAACGGTGACAAGCCCCGAATATGCCCATCAACTTGCTGGGCCGGTTGGGACCAATCAATCTGGGCTTCGGCCTTGTCGATTTTGTTGGCATAGGTCACGCCCTCTTCCGCTTGGGGTGTGGGCACCAAACTGCCACGTTCCAGGGCCGATAGCGCCGGAGGCAACAGTTTGGCCCCCAAGTGCGCTAGGGTGTCATGCAAGCTGCCGGTTGTGTCTTGGGGTGTAATGTCGATGGCTTCGGACAGCAAAATCGGCCCCGTGTCCAAGCCCTCCTCCATCTGCATAATCTGTACGCCCGTTTGGGTATCCCCCGCCATCAGCGCCCGGTGAATGGGCGCGGCACCCCGCCAACGGGGCAGCAGGCTAGCGTGTACATTCAAACAGCCGTATTTAGGCATGTCTAATATAGTCTTGGGCAGGATTTTTCCATAGGCCACCACCACCGCCGCATCAAGATCAAGATCGGCAAAGGCCTGCTGGACCTCGGGATCCTTCAGGGTTTTGGGTGTGCGGACCTCCAGGCCCAATTCCCGTGCCGCCACCTCGACGGGGCACGGGCGCAGCGCTTTGCCTCGGCCGGCAGGTTTGGCGGGCTGGCAATAGACCGCCGCCACCTGATGCCCTGCCGAGACCAATGCCATCAGCGACGGCACCGAAAAGCCCGGAGATCCCATAAAGGCCAGTTTCATGGTCTCCGCCTCCTTGGGGGTTATGCGCGCTCGAATTTCTGGAATTTGATGCGTGTGGGCAGGTCCGCGTCAGGGCCCAGGCGGCGCTTTTTGTCTTCGAGGTAATCGGCGAAATTGCCCTCGAACCACTCGACATGGCTATCACCCTCAAAGGCCAGAATATGGGTCGCCATACGGTCAAGGAAGAAACGATCGTGGCTGATGACCACAGCGCAACCGGGGAAGTCCTCAAGGCCCGCTTCGAGTGCTGACAAGGTTTCCACATCCAGATCATTGGTTGGCTCATCCAGCAGCAGCACATTGGCGCCTTGCTTAAGCATTTTGGCCAAATGCACGCGGTTGCGTTCCCCGCCTGATAACTGACCCACTTTTTTCTGCTGGTCCGGCCCTTTGAAATTGAAGCTTGAAACATAGGCGCGGGAGTTGATCTCACGCTTGCCGAGCTCGAGGACATCCAAGCCACCGGAGATTTCTTCCCAAACCGTTTTGCTGTCATCCAAGCTGTCACGGGATTGGTCAACATAGCCCAGCTCGACGCTTTCCCCCAAAGTCAGGGTGCCATTGTCGGGCTGTTCTTTGCCGGTGATCATTTTGAACAGCGTGGTTTTCCCTGCGCCGTTGGGGCCGATGATGCCGACAATGCCCCCCGCCGGCAGATTGAAGGTCAGATCCTTGATCAGAACCTTGTCACCGTAGGCCTTATTCAGGTTCTCCACTTTCAGCACATTTTGCCCCAGGCGGGTTTTGGCGAAAATATTGATCTGCGCCACGCCCAGCTGTGCGTGATCGGCCTTGGAGGCCAATTCGTCATAGGCCCGGATCCGGGCTTTGGACTTGGCTTGGCGCGCTTTGGGCGAGGAGCGGATCCATTCCAACTCGCGGGACAGGATTTTGGCGCGATTGGCGTCTTCGCGCTTTTCTTGCTCCATGCGCTTGGTTTTTTGCTCCAGCCACGCCGAATAATTGCCCTCATAAGGGATGCCCTTGCCGCGATCGAGCTCAAGGGTCCATTCCGTCAGATTATCCAGGAAGTAGCGATCGTGGGTGATCAAAATGACGGCGCCCGCGTAATCTTTCAGGTGATGCTCGAGCCAGGCTACGCTTTCCGCATCCAGATGGTTGGTGGGCTCATCGAGCAGCAACAGGTCAGGCTTTGACAACAAAAGGCGGCACAGGGCCACACGGCGCTTTTCACCACCCGATAAATTTTCAACTCCACTGTCCGCGGGCGGGCAACGCAGGGCCTCCATGGCCATTTCGATTTTGCTGTCGATATCCCAGGCATCCAAGGCGTCGACCTGCTCCTGCAGTGCGGTCATCTCTTCCATCAGCTCGTCGGAATAGTCCTCGGCCATTTTCATGGAGATGGCGTTGTATTGATCAAACAGCTGCTTGTCCTTCGAGCCCTCTATGACGTTTTCCCAAACGGTTTTGCTGGCATCCAGTTGCGGCTCCTGGGGCAGATAGCCCACGGTGGCCCCTTCGGCCAACATGCACTCGCCGTTGTGCTCGGTGTCAATGCCAGCCATGATTTTCAACAGTGTGGATTTCCCCGCGCCATTGACCCCCACAACACCAATTTTGGCGCCCGGGAAAAAGCTCAGCCACACATCCTCGAAGACCTTCTTCTGCCCATAGGATTTGGACAGGCCCTGCATTTGAAAAATATATTGATACGATGCCATATGATGTTCTCCTTGGCCCTTCGTATGGCGTGAAATCACGAGGATTTCAAGTCAAGCCTTTTGCACCAAAGCCCCCTTACTCTCAAGTTGCAGGACGTGAAAATACACTTTTTACGATTATCTGATACGGTGCGGAGTTTATTGACCATTGTCAGTGGAACGATCAATGCCCCGTGTGCCCATTGGTATGAAAACTTATATGATCAGCGCGCTTTGCGTGGCCGTGATCTTGGGCGCAATGGTGGCCGGGGCAACTCTGGGACATCTGCCCTGGCACACATCCACCGAAGCCATGGTGCTAGCAGGCCTTAGCGGGCTGGCTATGGCCGCGATCGTGGTTTTAGGGCTATTGTGGTTATGCCGACGGATCGATTGCCCGGCCCATACCCTTTCAAAAAGTCTCGAGGCCATAGCGCGGGGCGAAAAAAACCTACACATCCCCAAAGGCAAGCTAAAAGAGCTCGATATCATTTCTGATGCCGTAGACGCCTTTCAGGCCAACAGCCTGGCACGGATAGAGGCCGAAACACAGGGTGCCGTGCGCCGTGAGTTTCTAAGCTTGATGTCTCATGAGCTGCGCACACCTCTGAACGGCATGACCAGCATGGGCGAGGCCCTGCAAGCCACTGACCTGGATGAAGACCAAGCCAAAATGGTAGCAATCTTGACGGCCAGCAGCCACACCCTGCGCCATGTGGTTAAAGACATGTTTTTGTTGTCGGAACTGGAAAACGACACCTACGAGCCCCAATGGCAATCTGCAAACCTCCGCGAAATTTTGATGCCGATTTTTATGATGGCGCAGACCATGGCCAAGGCAAAACGGATTCAGCTGAAGACAGAGATTGACCTCCCGGAAACGGTTGAATGCGATCCCTTGTCCGTTCGTCAAACACTTCACCATTTGCTGAACAATGCCATCAAATTTACGCCAGAAAACAGCGAGATCATTTGCCACATCAAAGCCGCCCCGGCCCCACAATCAATGACCTACGATCATCATCTCGTCATCACCGTCAAGGACACAGGGCCGGGCATCCCCGAGGAAATCCTGCCTCAGGTGTTTGATCTCAAGCTGCCGACCAAGGATCTTGAACACCGCCGCCATGATGGTTTGGGTTTGGGGCTCTATTTGGTGAAAATGTTTGCTGACCGCACCGAAGGCACCGTCGAGGTGGACACCACGCCTGGTCAGGGCACCACCATCACAACACGCATTGGGCTGAAGTCTGTTAAGCGCGCCAATCCCAGCACTGATGACGACGCGTTCGAATTGGCTCCCCCCGAGCGCATTTTGGTCGTCGAAGACAACGCGCAAAACCGACAAGTCCTGGGCATTATCCTCTCGCAAGTTTTGGGTGTCGAGCCCACATACGCCGAAGATGGCCGACAAGCAGTCGAAGCCTGTGAACATCAAAGCTTTGACCTGATCCTGATGGATATCAATATGCCCGTTATGGATGGCATGGAGGCTACGCGACGCATTCGCGCGCGAGAAGCCCAGCAGGGCCATGCTCGCACCCCCATCGTCGCGGTCACCGCCAACGCCATGAGCCACCATATCGCCGAGCAACTGAATTGTGGCATGGACGCCCATGTCCCTATACCCATTGAGGCCTGTCTGCTGATGAGTGGCATCACACGCGCCATGGGATTATGCCGTAAGCGCGCCATAGACAGTGCTCTCAACACACCAAAAACACAAAACCACGCCTAGCCGAGATTGATCAGCTCCGGGTCGCCACCTTGGGCGGCAATGTTCACCGACACCGCACGTTCGGTGGCATAGCGCAACAAAGAGTGTGGCCCACCAGCCTTGGGCCCTGTTCCGGACAAGCCATCCCCGCCAAAGGGTTGAACCCCCACCACCGCACCGATCATCGAGCGGTTGACATAGACATTGCCGGCGCTGATGCGGCCCATGATCTCGTCAGCAAAACTGTTTAGGCGCGAGTGCACCCCCAGCGTCAGGCCATAACCCTTGTCATCCAGTTCCTTGCAGACTTTAGCGATCTCTGAACGTTTATAGCGAATGACATGCAGCACGGGCCCGAACGCCTCGCGATCAATGCCCCCAAGGGAGGGGATCTCCACCAAGGTGGGAGGCACAAAGACGCCATGTTCGGCCCAGGGTTTGGCCTCCATCTGATAGTGCAGCGTGCCCTTGCTTTTCAGGTTTTCAATATAGTCCAAAAGCCGATCCCGGGCCTCTTCATCAATCACCGGCCCCACATCGACACTGGGATCCACCGGATCGCCCAGCTTCAAGGCCTGCATCGCCCCCACCAAACTGTGGATCAGACTGTCCGCCGTCTCGGCCGGCAGATACAAGATCCGCAACGCCGAACAGCGCTGCCCCGCCGAACCAAAAGCCGACAGGATCACATCATCGACCACCTGCTCCCGTAGGGCGCTGGTGTCAACGAACATGCCGTTCAGCCCCCCGGTTTCGGCGATGAAATTGCGCACACCACCATCCCGGTGCGCCAAGGTTTGGTTGATCAGGCGTGCCACCTCGGTCGAGCCGGTAAACGACACGCCATCCACGTTGGCTTCCTTCACCAAGGTCGCGCCCACGGTCTCGCCTGGCCCGGGCAAAAAGCCCAACAAGGCCGGGTTCAGGCCAGCGGCATAAAACAGTTTCACGGCCTCAAAAGCGACCAGAGGCGTTTGCTCGGCCGGTTTGACCAAGACGGCATTGCCCGCCGCCAAGGCCGCCGCCAACTGGCCTGTGAAAATGGCCAGAGGGAAATTCCACGGCGAAATCGAGGCAAAAACCCCGCGGCCACGCAACTCCAAATGATCGGTTTGACCCGCAGGGCCAGGCAAGCGTTTGGGCTCGCCAAACTGCGTTTCCGCCAAGTGCGCATAATACCGGCAAAAGTCCACGGCCTCGCGCACCTCGGCCACCCCATCTTCCAATGTCTTACCAGCTTCGCGGGCCAGAATGGCAATCAAGCGGTTGGTATTGGTCTCTAGGGCATCGCCCATGGCCCGCAACACGGCCGCCCGGCGACTGCCACCCACGGCATCCCATGCGGGTTGGGCAGCGCGGGCCACTTGGTCGGCTTTGTGCACCGTCTCCAGGTCGGCCTCGTGGACCGTGGCAATCAGACGACGACGGTCCGTCGGGCTGAGGCTACGGGTGGGCTTGCCCACCATCACAGGCTCGCCGTTCACCAATGGCGTCACCACCGGTGTCGGCAGGGCGTCAAAGGCCGCGATGGCGTCTTGCAAGCGTTGACGAATGCGCGCCTGGGTGATGTCTACGCCCTTGGAGTTCAACCGCTCCTCGCCATACAGCTTTGACGGCGCTGGGATGCGGGGGTTGCGCACCCCACCCGCGGCCTCTAGCGAGGTGATCGGGTCATGGGCCACCTCAGCGGCCGGAATCTTCTCATCCAATAGGGCATGCACAAACGAGGTGTTGGCCCCGTTTTCCAACAAACGCCGCACCAAATAGGGCAACAGGTCTTCATGCTCGCCGACCGGGGCATAAACGCGCACATGCTCGCTAGCGCCTTGATCTTTCAACGCCGCGTACAGGGGCTCGCCCATACCATGCAGACGCTGAAACTCGATGGGCACGTTGCGGGCCTTGGCCATGTGGCGCACGGCCGCCAAGGTGTGGGCGTTATGAGTCGCGAACTGCGCATATAGATGCGGGCTTGCGTCCAGCAGCTTGGCCGCACTGTCGAGGTAATTGACATCGGTGGCCGCCTTGGAGGTGAACACCGGATAATCGGGATGCCCGCCGATTTGCGCGATTTTGATCTCGGTATCCCAATAGGCCCCCTTGACCAGACGCACCATCAACCGCCGTTCCGAAGCCATGGCCAATTGACGGACCTGTTCGATGATCAAAGGCGAGCGCTTTTGGTAGGCCTGCACGGCCAAGCCCAGACCCGTCCAGTTCTTCAGGCCGGGCTCATGGCACAAACGCTCAAGAGTTTTTAGCTGCAAGATCAGGCGGTCGGCCTCTTCGGCATCCAGGCAAAAATTCAAATTGGCTCGGGCAGCAGCCTCGGCCAACGGCAACAAACGGGGATAGAGTTCCGCCATCACCTCGTCAGTTTTGATGTCATGGTAACGGGGGTGCAACGCCGAAAGCTTCACCGAAATGCCGTGACCATCCTCGGGCCCTTGCCCCTCGGTGGCTTTGGCTGTGGCTTCGATGGCCTTCATGTAGGCACCGGCATAGCGTTCGGCATCCTCGTGGGTGCGGGCCCCCTCGCCCAACATATCGAACGAGCACATCGATTTTTCAGTGCGGGCGCGCTTCAGGGCTTCGCGCATATTGCGGCCCAACACAAACTGTTCGCCCATAATGCGAATGGCCTGCAACATGGCGGCGCGGACCATAGGCTCGCCCAAACGGCTGACCATTTTGCGCATAAAGCCGCCGATATTTTGACGCACTTCGCCATCGACATCGATGACCTTGCCCGTCAGCATCAAACCCCAAGTGGAGGCGTTGACAAACATACTGTCGGAATGCCCGAGGTGGGATTCCCAATCGCCCGAGCGGATTTTTTCAGAGATCAATCGGTCTTGGGTGTCTTCATCGGGCACACGCAACAGGGCTTCGGCCAGGCACATCAGGGCCAGTCCCTCGCGGTTTGCGAGACCGAACTCTTGCAGAAAGCTTTCCAGAACGCCCTGGCGCTTCGCCGCCTTGCGGGTGCCCACCACCAGGCTTTCGGCTTCGGCCTTGACCAATTTGCGCGCTTCGCGATCCAGCGGCACCCGAGCCAAAAGCTTGGACAAGACCTCGTCTTCGTCCAAAAATTTTTTTTGGTCCAGGGTGTTCCAATCCTGACCCGTGGCTTGTGTATCCGACGACATGTCCATCTGACGCCTCTCCTCTTATCCCTTTTGGCCTTAGGCGGAAAACGGGATCTTGGCAAGCGTCAGTTTTGCGACGAGATGACGCGCTTATTCAATGATCACATAGCGGAATTCATCCAGCATCCGATGATTGTCCCGCACCATCTGCCCCTGAGCAGTGGCAACAATATTTTTGATCTGGATCTGCACCTGCCCCGCCGCCCCGGGAATCTCAGCTGCGGTGTTGGTGATGCCCTGCATACTGATCCCGTATTCTTGGCGCACGATGCTGTTCAAAACATCCGATGCCCCGGCCGAGCTGAGATTATCGGTAGCCTGCATATACCCCAACGCCAGATCATCAGCACTGATCATGCCGCTGTTCAACAAATTCTGTACACGCGGGGACATAAAGACATGACGCACATCATCAAAGGGCAAATAGAGATAATCACCCACCCGCTGAATACGTTCGCCAGTGGCCAAGCCTTCGGGGCGATTGATCAGCCGCATGGCCTGGGCGGCAGGTTGGCTCATGGCCGCCGAGCCCTGAGCGATCGGTTCTCCGGCAGTGCCCTGTAAAAACCTCAGGGCCTGATGATCGGGAACAGCATCGATCCCGGCGCGGCGCAGACCATTGGCGACCCCTCTATGCGGCAGGGCCTCAACACCGCGCCCGGTGCCCACCAGATCATCGGCGGTTCTGACCACGGTGCCTATATTGTCCTCGATCCCCGCACGAAGAATCTCTTGTCCCGAGCGCTCTCCGACCCCTGCGGTTTCATCCATCGCCTTGGTTGCCGGCGGCGTAGAGCGTCCCAGGCGCAAAGCCCGCGCCCCTTGCGCCAAGCCCACCGTGCCAATGGCAAGGCCGGCCTCCACCACATCTTGGGCCGCGCCTTGGCGTTTATACTCAGACACTATGATGTCAACGGTGCGGGTGTCTTTGGCTTGGCCCACGGCCAGCAGGAAAGCCAAAAACTTGCCCGCATCCCAACTGGTGGCCGACAGCGCCACCGCCGTGCCCAGGGTGGCCAAAGCCGCCACCCATCCTGGCGGGCCCAAAAACAACAAACCGCCCAGGACCACAGCGCCGGCAATGATACCGGGCAGCATATTCATCAATTGGGCTTTGACCTCGGCGCCCAACCCATCCCCCAATTTGTCAAAAGCATATGACAGGCGCGTGCCCAGCTGGGCGGCAAAGGCCGCGGCCTCGACCTCGGATCCACTGAGTTTCAATTCCTGACCGGGGCTGAGCTGCAATTGAAAGGTGGATAGGCCGTTCAAATGGGCAATGGAGTTCGCAGCCGCCTGGATCTCTTCGTCGTTGGGGGTGCTGAGACCCGCGCCCTTCAGCTGGCGTTCCGCAAAGGCAAAAATGTCTTCGCCCGGGCGAATGGTATCGATGATGGGAGCGGGCACCGGTGGCAATGGGGCCGTTAAGATCATCACATCCGATGGGAAGACATAATCCATCACTTGGGGGTGATTTTGGAAAATGTGGGGATTGGCCTTGATGATGTCATAAACGCCCACGCCTTCTCTCTGGGCGATTTGAAAGAGGCTGTCTCCCTGACGCGCCCACACAAGACGGGGCCCACCATCGGCAAAATAGGCCTCGAGGCCGATGGGGCTGGCGGCTGTGGCCTGCTGAATATTGGCGGCCTGGGGCGCGTCCGCAGCCCCATTAAGCGTGAACTGCCCCTTAGGCGCCATTGAACCCCCTTGAGGAACAGCGAAATTTGAGGCGGAAGGGACAATTGTATTCATATCTCATCTCATTTCTAAACATATGGGCGATTGCGTACGGACTGTGCTCGGTGGGCACGCATCATTTTTATTTACGGTTTTGTGTAATTTTTTATTATATCTGTCAAAACCTATCGTTTTTGAGGCGAATTCCTCTCCTGCCCTGTGCCCTTAATAAGAATATTTACGCCTTCGGCGTTTCCCCATCTAGATTTGATGAGTGGGCACCGCTAAATCTCGTTTATGCGCATTTTGATCGTCACCGATGCCTGGTCGCCCCAAATCAATGGGGTGGTCAACACATTGCAGCGCACGGTGCACGAACTGGGGGAAATGGGTCATGACGTTAAGGTCATTGAACCCAATCTCTTCACCACATTCCCGTGCCCCACCTACCCTGAAATCCGCCTGGCCTGGTCACCAAGACGCCTGATCGACCAAACCTTGCGGGACTTTGAGCCCGACGCTGTGCACATTGCCACCGAAGGGCCGTTGGGCTGGACCGCGCGGGCCATTTGCTGGGACTGGAAGGTGCCCTTTACCACCAGCTATCACACCCAGTTTCCCGAATATATTTCGGCGCGCTTTCCCGTGCCCTTGTGGTCGGGCTATGCGGTCATCCGCTCGTTTCATAAACATTCGGGCCGGGTGATGGTCACGACCCCCACAATGCGAGAACGCCTGGAGCGACGTGGGTTCAAGAACCTGAGTCTGTGGTCGCGCGGGGTGGATGTCGAACGCTTCCGCCCCGATCTGCCGCCCATTTACAAGGACCTGCCGCGACCGATTTTTCTGAATGTCGGTCGTGTCGCCGTCGAGAAAAACATCGAAGCCTTTTTGAAGCTTGATCTGCCGGGATCAAAAGTGGTGGTGGGCGGCGGGCCGCAACTCGAAGAGTTGCGCAAGAAATATCCCGATATCCTGTTCACCGGCCCCAAAATGGGCGACGAGTTGGCGCGCCATTTTTCCGATGCGGATGTGTTTGTCTTTCCCTCCCTGACCGACACTTTTGGCCTGGTGATCCTCGAGGCTATGGCCAGCGGGCTGCCTGTCGCGGCTTTTCCGGCCCCTGGCCCCATCGATATCATACCGGGGTCTGATGCCGGTGTGGTCAGTGAGGATTTGCGGGAGGCCGCCCTTCAATGTCTGAAGATCAAACCCGAAACAGCCCGGGCCTTTGCCTTGACGCGCACCTGGCGCAAAAGTGCCGAAGAGTTTTTCCATAACCTGACGCCCCTACCGGCACCAGAAAAAGAGCGCTTTTGGCGACGGTTGAAAAAGCGTTTGGCCCAGCTGCGGCGTAAGCGTCAGCTGCTACCCCCTAGCGTTTCAGCAAAAGACTGATGGCGCCAAACTGATGGGCCTCTTGCTGGCCCTTGAAAGTTTTGCTGCGCCAAACGTATCCCAGGCTGACTTGGGCTTGGCCAAATTGAACCACCACACCCGCCTGGGCTTCGCCAAGAAACGGCTTCTTGTCGACCGAGGCACTGTCGCGGAAACTGTTGCCGTCCAGATAAATGTCTCGGGCCACGGCGCGACCTTCAAGGCCTGCAAACAGGTACCAGTTCACATCTGATGGATTATCGAACACCGCCGTGCCTGACAGGCCAGGCCGAACCCGTGGAGGCCCAAAATCGCGCCCCAATTGCGGGCCGATCCGCGCATACCCCCCAAGGGATGCGTATGTGCGTTCATTGCCCACGGCCCCGCCCATGCTGCTGCCCCATTCCCACTGCATGGGACTGATGGGGGTTTCGAGATCATGTCGCCAGGCGTGTTTACGCTCGAAGGTCAGGTTCAAGATGGGTTCGTCATGCAGCTGATGATCCCAGCCCTTGGGCCGCTGTACATTGATCAGATTGTGCACATTGTCTTGCAACCATTCACCCTGGGCCGAAGGCCCCACAATACCAATATCCAGCATGGCCGTGCTGAGGGTATGGTCGCCCTTGCGGGCGTTGACCAAAAACCCCAGCTTCAGACTGCTAGCATAGGGGTGATCATTGGGATCCGGTGTGGGGGTACTGATGTCTTGGGGGGTGTACATGGCATGAGAAAACACCAAACCCTGCCGTAAACTCAGGTTATCGCTGTCCACATATGGCACTTTGCTGGCCAGGGTTCTCATTATGGGCCAGACGTTATCTTCCGCCCCCATGTAACTCAGCGCAAAGCCATTGGTGTAATTGCGGTCTGTGCCCCCCAGCGTGTCATTTTCCACCAAAACGCCATAGGTGGCGCTTTCGGTATGGGCCGGAGAGGAGACCAAAACAAAAGAAATCAATATAACCGGTAGGGCCAGAAGGGTGCGCATGCCCTGTCTGTGTCTGAGATGCGCAGAAATAACAAGTCTGATTTTCTTAGATTAATTCAATTTCAGACGGAAGGTGAAGGCCAGATAGCCACTGTCAGTGCGGACATTTTCCACCTTGGTCGAGCGGTGCAAATAGCCAAAGCCCATCTGCATACGGTCACGGCGATAGCCAATACCGATTTGGGCATCCCCCAGCTCCGCGCTTTCCTCGTGACCCAATTGGCGGTTCCAGCCCAGACCCGTGTCCACAAAGTTGACAGCCAGGTTTTGATCGCCCGACCCCGCATAGACCACCCAACGCCCCATAGGGCCGAAGGCTTTCTCGGCATCCACAATGTGCAAGGCCGTGGTCAGGGTTTCGCCCAGATCCTGTTGCCAATCGTCTTTTTTTTCGTTGGCAAAGGCCGAGGATGTCATGGCCAACAGCCCCATCGCCAGTCCCATCGTTTTGATCGGTGCACCCATTGCGTTTGAAGTCTTCAGCGTTTCAGTTTTGAACATGGTCATGTAAATTCCCCTTTTAGGAGAACTCTCTGCAAAGGCTACGCCAGAGAGGGTAAGTTCACCATAAGTTTAAAGAACAGATTTATAAAAATTCAAATCATTACAATCATTAATCTTACCAGATCATCACTATAAACACAAGAAAATGGCCTGATGGGGCGATCACCGCCCCATAAAACCTTTGGCGCATATGTTGAGCGTGATCTTATTTCTATAAGCAGCGGATCAGATGATTGGCCCGGCTTTAAAACCGCGTGGTCACCATCACCGCCCAGTGCCCCATTTCCAGGTCTTCGCGATACAGGTCCAAATTCTCGGTGCGGTAGCCCAGGATCCAGGTCACCGCCCCCGTCTGGTGGGCAAACCCCACCTGAAGTTGACCGGTTAAATGTACAGACTGCAACCGAAAGGCTGAAACGTCAGCGGGTGTGGGATCGGCAGGTGCAGCCCATGACCAGTGTAGAGCCTGGTTTTCATCGGCGATCACAAGACTCCAGCCCCCAGTTGGCGATGCGGTCTCGCCGTGATCAATGGTCACCCCCAGCTTGTGCGCCAGGCGATCCCAAAATGCCGCAGGCGCTTCGGAGCGCCAAAGCGGTGCGGGCTCTTGCCATGAAGCAGATTTTTGCCATGCATATGAGGAAGCAGCAGGCTCGGTAGCCTGGGCGAGTGTGAAGCCACAACCCAAGACCACAGCGGCTAAACACAAGGGGGCGGCGCCAAAGCGCACGGACAATGACATAGGGTCTCCTTTTCTCGAAGGTCTACCCAGAAGTCCGCTCTCACCTATTCCCCGTTTATATCCCAATATTAAAGAAAAAGCCTTGGCATTTGTTGAATACCAAGGCGGCAATGTCTTATAAATTTTAGGAAAATTGCTCGGTTTGATTTAACCTGAGATTAGTCCTGTTGGGAGGCCCACAGCGAGAACCCTGCGGTCACGCCCACGCCAATGGCTTGGTCTTCCACCGTTGCCCCTGAGAAATTATAGTCACGGCCGTCTGGGCGCAGCCCCACGGCGGGGTAGTGACCAGGGCGAGGCAAATCCAATGCCTCTAGCACAAAGGCCTCAACTTCATCTGCGTCAATCTGCTTTGAGGCCTCAACCTTATAATATGTGTCTTGGTCAACCTGTTCAGCCAAGGCCCGGATGTCTGCTTCGGAGTCGCCTGGGAAACCATTGCCATCCGCGTCAGGAGCCATAGAGCGCAAGGTTTTCACCCAGGCCTCATCACCGGTTTGCAGTTTTTCGATAAAGGCCTGTTGGCTCACTTGGGGGATACCGGACATCTCATTCCTCCTGGGTACAGGTTACAAAATACACATAACCTTTACTAAATCGACAGAGATGCGTCAAGCAGGGAGTGTGGACACCCCCTTATTGACAGGCCAGGCATTCCTCATAATCGGTTTTGGGCAAAATCGGCCCATCGACCTTTTCTTTGTCCTCGCCGCCGGCAAACGACGCCCGTTGCACGGACTTCGAGCGCATATAATACATGGACTTCACGCCTTTTTCCCAGGCCGACCAATGCAACATGTGCAGATCCCATTTGTCCACATCCCCCGGCAGGAAGACGTTCAAGGATTGCGATTGGCAAATGTCCGGCGTGCGATCGGCCGCAAGCTCGATGACCCAGCGTTGGTCAATTTCAAAAGCGGTTTTGAACACGCCCTTCTCGTACTCGTCCAGGAACTCCAGATGTTGGACCGAACCTTCGTTTTCCAGGATCGAGGCCCAGACCTCCGGCGTGTTTTGGCCTTTTTCCTCGAGAACCTCTTCCAGGAATTTGTTTTTCACCGTGAACGATCCCGACAAGGTTTTGTGGGTGTAGATGTTGGCGGGAATGGGCTCGATCCCCGCCGAGGTGCCCCCACAAATGATCGAAATCGAGGCCGTCGGGGCCACCGCCAGTTTGTGCGAAAACCGCTCCATCGTGCCACAATCGGCGGCATCGGGGCAGGGTCCGCGCTCTTCGGCCAGGCTTTTCGAGGCCGCATCGGCCCCACGGCGCAGGTGTTTGAACATGCGCATGTTCCACGATTTGGCCATGGCGCTTTCAAATGGGATGTTCTGCGACTGCAAGAAGGAGTGGAAGCCCATCAGCCCCAAGCCCACCGAACGCTCCCGCATCGCCGAGTATTTGGCCCGGTCCATGGACGAGGGCGCCCGATCGATAAAGTCTTGCAAGACATTGTCCAGAAAGCGGAAAATATCCTCAATGAACCGTTCGTTTTCTTTCCATTCCAGGAACGTTTCCGCATTCACTGATGACAGACAACACACCGCCGTCCGGTCTTGGCCCAGGTGATCTTTACCGGTGTGCAGCATGATTTCCGAACACAAGTTCGATTGCCGCACCGTCATGCCCAACTGTTTCTGATGTGGGGCCATGGCCTTGTTCACCGTATCCGAGAAGATCAGATAGGGCTCACCGGTTTGCAGGCGAATTTCCAAGATTTTCTGCCACAGTTTGCGCGCGTTTACGCGGCGCATGACCTCGTTGTTTTTGGGGCTGCGCAGGGCGAACTCTTGGTCGTCACGCACAGCTTCCATAAACTCGTCGGTGATGTTCAAACCATGATGCAGGTTCAAAGACTTGCGGTTGAAGTCACCAGACGGTTTGCGGATCTCAAGGAACTCTTCAACTTCCGGATGATGCACATCCAAATAAACAGCCGCCGAGCCACGCCGCAAAGACCCCTGAGAAATCGCCAGGGTCAAACTGTCCATCACCCGCACAAACGGAATGATGCCCGAGGTCTGCCCCGCGCCTTTGACCTTTTCCCCAATCGAGCGCACTTCGCCCCAATAGGTGCCAATGCCGCCCCCGTTGGACGCCAGCCAAACGTTTTCATTCCAGGTGTCCACAATGCCGTTCAAACTGTCCGAGACGCTGTTGAGGAAACAACTGATGGGCAGGCCACGGGCCGCGCCACCATTGGACAACACAGGCGTTGCGGGCATGAACCACAGCTTCGAGATATAATCATAAATGCGCTGGGCGTGTTCGGGGTCATCGGCATAGGCCGTGGCCACACGGGCAAACATCTCCTGGTACGACTCGCCTGGCAGCAAATAGCGGTCTTTCAGGGTGGTCTTGCCAAATTCAGTCAGAAGGGCATCGCGCTCGGGATCCGTTTCGACCTTTTGCACCAACTGAAGGTGTGGGCGCTCCTCGGCCAAGGCCGCCAAGCGGTTGGTTGCGTGCTGAAAGATGTCCCGCGCTGCTGATGTCGTCATGGTCTTTTTGCCTCCCCAAGGCGTACGAAAAATCTCGGCTGCCAATTCCGTCAATGATTCCAAGGCTCAGAGCTCTGAACCGCTGAAACCCCTATTTCTAGTAGGCCCATCCACTGCCTACCCCTACATATAGTGATCTCATGTTGGGGTTGGGGTCAACGGGGGAAATGCCGCCCTGCACAGGTTTTTGGTAAACGAATGGTTAAATCCTAAGCCTCAAACACTTAGCCGTAAAGCCCCTGTTAATAACTGTGTCGGCCCCACCACCTGCACTCGACAGGACCATGACGCGACGCAGACGCGACATGTCGACTCAGCACGCCAAAGGAAAAGAAAGTGAGGGGACGGGCGTGGAGATTAGGCACCCGTCCCCTCGATCTTCAGATCGAGCACGCAAGCCGAGGGAGGTTATGCGGCGATCTGAATACCAGCGTCTTCGGGATCATCAGTGTTTGAAAATGTGGTGGAAATATATTGTACCGTGGCCAAAACCCGACCGAGTTCCGTGGCCTGGGGCGAATTGATGTAGCGCAACAGATCAATGGGTTCCGCATCAGGAGCCGCTGCGGCAGTCATAATCTGGGCCTGCTCCGCCGTTTGGGCCTGTTGCGCCGAAGCGGTCAGCATCGCATCCAACAGATTGCGCACCGTGATGCCATCGCGAACGACTTCCCGCGCACCGGACGTCATACTGCCCACCAGCAGGCTCGCGCGCTGCAAGTCCTCGCCGACAACACCCGCATCCGCCAACAGCATCGCGGCTTGCAACACCTCACGGGCCTGGACACCATCCTCGACAGCGGCATTGGCATGGGTGATCAATTGATTGACCGCCACGGCGACTTTTTGCAGGTCTTCGTCTTGGGCCTGAGACTGCGCCAAAATCAAAGCGGTTTGCAAGATATCTCGGGCTTGGATGCCATCCTCGCCCACCGCGTTCAGGTGTTCAATGCCGCCATTGATCATCAGGCTGGCGCGCTGGACCTCTTCGCCCAGCAGTCCATTGGCCGCCACAGCGTTCACCGTGGTCAACAGATCCGCAGCATCAAGACCATCCTCACGCGCGCCGTTCACCGTGCTGATCACATTGGTTAGTAAAGCAGTGGCCTGCTGCGCCTCAGCACCCAAAGCGCCCGACGCCCCAAGGGTGCGGAGCTCTTCAAGCACTTCACCAGTTTTCAGGCCATCATCGTCTTTGGCCGCATCCCGGGTGCCTCGGACGGCTGCGGTCAGATGCGCAATGTTCTCGATTTCTTCACCTGCAACACCGGTTTGGCCCACTTCGGTGGCCAGTTCGACCACTTCGTCAGCTTTGATGTTGTTCAGTTTCAGATTGGCCAACTTAAAGCCATCGCCATCGTCACCGCCTGCGGCGGTGGCCGCCGCGGCCGCCACATTGGCCACCTTGGCAATATCCCCGAGCGTACCATCGGTTTCGGCAGCCGCCCCAAGGGCGGCCTTGCCCATAGTTTTGGCCGCGGTTTCCACGTCAATCTTAAAGCCACCGCCAGCAAAACTTTGGGCCGTGCCCACCAGCGCCTGGGCCACAGGGCCTTTCACGCCAGCCTCACCCAAAACGGTGCCCAGGACATCACCGCCCGCACGAATGGCAATATTTTTCAGTCCGGATATAGCGGCCTGCTTGCCAAGATTTAGGGCAATCCCGCCGGCCCCGAAGGTGCCCACTGTACTTACCACCGTCAGGGCAGGGCCAACCATTTCCGTTAAGTCCTTAAAGGCACCCTTGAAGTCACCTTCAAGAAGGTTACCGGTCAGCTCGACGGCTTCTTTTGCGATTTTGAAGGGGGCTGTGACAACGTCTTTGACGGCGCCGACAATGGCCTCGCCAATTTTTTTAAACAGTCCCATGGGTGATTTCGATCAACATCGATCGTCCTTTAAAAAAAAATATATCAATACAATTCAGAACCAAAAAAAGCGGTCTGCAGTCATTTAAATAAAAATTCCGAACAGGCTTCGGATAAAAATTTATACCTTAGAGTAGCAGATAGTCGCGATGTTTTTATGACGGTTCGGGAAAATTTTACAAACACCCCGCCAGCACCACTTTCACCATATATCAGCACTTTTTGACTATACCCAAAGGTCTTAGATATTCACCGTAAGATCCAAGCGAGGCACTATGGGACAAGCACAACCAAGCCCTGAAAACCACCACGACACGTCCGCGGCAAATCTGGACACACGGGGCCTTTTGAAGCGCACGGTGGGCTTTTCCATTCTGGCCAGTGAACAGATGTGCGTCGCCGCACGCTTTACGGGCGATGTGCGCGACCTGTCGGCGCGCACCGAAACCATTGCCGCCGCCGCCGAAGAATTTGCCATCACCGTGCAAAATGTAGCCGAGATGAGCGAAACCGTCAGTCAGTCCACGCGAGAAGCCGCCGGCACCGCAGAAGCCTGCCGCGATAAATCCGGGATCGCCAGCCAAGCCATGGGGGACATCCGCGAAGCCTTTGCCTCGCTGGAAGCGCGTATGAACAATTTGTCCGAGGCCGCCAATCACATCGGTGACATCGCCCGCACCATTGACGAAATTTCTAATCAAGTGAAACTGCTGGCCCTAAACGCCACCATCGAAGCTGCACGTGCCGGTGAAGCCGGCCGTGGGTTTGCCGTGGTGGCCGCCGAGGTGAAAACGCTTTCTGAACAAACTTCGAAAGCCACCGATACCATTCGGGGGCGCCTGGAAACGCTGCAAGAGGAAATGACGGAAATGAACGCCGCCATGACCACCAGCCGCACCCGCATCCAGGAAGGCGACGAAGCCGTCAGCGAAGTCAGCGATGGGGTCAGCACCATCACCATGGGCATCACCGAGGTGGACCAGCAAATGGCCTCGATTGCCAATATGCTGGATGAGCAACGCAAGGCCACAACGGATATTTCCAGAAACATTGGCGACATCGCCAGCATCGCCGGGCGCAACCGCCAAGATGTGGAAACCCTAGTCAAACTGATTTCCCAAAGCGAACATCACATCAATGACCAGTTTGCCGAGCTTGAGCCCCATGCCCCCCGTGGCTATGTGGTGGAGCGCGCCAAATCTGACCATGTTTTGTGGAAAAAGCGCTTGGCCGAACGCATGGTGGGGATGAACTCGCTCGATCCCAAAGAGCTTTCTGACCATCATTCCTGCCGTCTGGGCAAATGGTATGACAAGGTCAATGACCCCATGGTGGCCGACCAGCCCAGCTTTAAAGCCTTGGCGGAACCCCATAAAGAAGTGCACCACTGGGGTATCAAGGTGGCAGAGGCCTGTGTCCACGCCAACCGTGAGGATGCCCAGGCCGCCTTTGATAAAATGGAGGCCGCCTCAAAAGACGTTTTGCAACATCTAGAGGTGCTCAGTCGCACATACGACTAAACGCCACCGTCCCTCATACCAACGGCCCGCCATTTGGCGGGCCGTTTTGTTTGAGCATGACGCGCCCACATGGGAGCCGCAAAATCATTGACACCACGGCACCACCGCTTATGATCACAAAATCATTAATGATATAAACAGAAAGAATGACGAGCCGTATCCATGAGCATCACGCCCCCCCTGCCCCAAACTGTCACTTGGCTTGCCGATACCGCCGTCCCATTTGATGGGGATTGGGTATTTGATGGGATCGCAGACCGCGTGACCCTGAACGTGGCCAAACTTGAGACCAACCCCCAGCACGCCGTCACCATTGAGCGATTAAACGCCAAGGGCCAGATCATCAGCACCCGCCTGCAAGGTGTAGAGGTCACCAAGCATGGCGATCATGAGATCTATAATTTTGCCTATGGCAGTACGGTTCAACTCGACCTCGATCATAACCAACAGTATGATAGCTCCTATGCACAAGACTCAGGAGATGCTGACCCCTTGGATGCCAATGGCCGCATCATTCTCAATACCAAAACCAACAGCTACACGCTCTCCACCTTGCCTGACAGTATACAGGATTACACGAGCGCATTCAGCCTGCGGTGCTGGAAATGCGCGGATGATGCCCTGCAAAACCTTGAGGATACACGCCGCTTTATCGATACCCACAGCCGCTCAGGCCAGTTGGACACCAATGGCGATGGCCAACGTGATTATTTATCCGAGCATGTGTTCCACACCTCAGAAGACCCGGACCCAGGCACAGGCGAGCCGATCAAATATTACAAGCGTGAAGTGTACTTGGCCCCGACCGAAGTGCACTAGGCCGAAGCGCGCCGAGCTTAGCTACTGACCGCGCGCACCACACTGGCGATTTCTTGGGTCAAGGTGCGCACCAGGGTGGCGTCATCGCCTTCGGCCATGATGCGGATCAAGGGCTCGGTGCCTGAGGGGCGCACCACGAGGCGGCCTTTGTCACCCAGCACGGATTCAGCTTCACGCAAGGCCGCCTGCACGCGTTCATCCTCCAGCGGTTTGCCAGACGTGAAGCGCACATTTTCGAGGATTTGCGGCACAGGCGTAAAGGTATGCGCCAATTTTGACATGGGCTGATCGGTTTCCACCATCACGGCCAAGACCTGTAGGGCTGCTAGCAAGCCATCCCCCGTGGTTGAGAAATCCGACATGATCAGGTGTCCGGATTGCTCGCCGCCCAGGTTGAAATCACCCTCGCGCATGCGCTCCATGACATAACGATCGCCAACCTTGGTGCGCTCGAGGCGCAGGCCTTGCTCGGCCAAAAAGCGCTCCAGACCCAGATTGGACATCACGGTGGCCACCACGGCCCCGCCGCGCAAGCGGTTGTGTTTGTGCCAATTGCTGGCAATCAAAGCCATCAGCTGGTCACCATCCACAATGCGGCCCTTTTCGTCGGCCATCACCAAGCGATCGGCATCGCCGTCAAAGGCAATGCCCACATCGGCCCGGTATTCTTTGACGGCCTTGGCCATGGCATTGGGGTGGGTGGAGCCAGTTTCTTTGTTGATGTTAAAGCCATTGGGCTCGACGCCTATGGGGATGACTTCGGCCCCCAGCTCCCACAGCGCCGTCGGCGCCACCTTATAGGCCGCGCCATGGGCGCAATCGACCACAATACGCAGCCCGTTCAGCCGCAAATGGCGGGGGAAGGCACCTTTACACAGCTCAATGTAGCGCGCCTGTGCGTCATCGATGCGTTTGGCGCGACCCAGATCCACCGGTTGCGCCAGGCCTGTGGCCAGACCCTCGTCCATCAGCCGTTCAATTTCCACCTCGACGGCATCGGACAATTTATAGCCATCCGGGCCAAACAGTTTGATGCCGTTATCTTGGTAACTGTTGTGGGAGGCGGAAATCATCACCCCCAGATCCGCCCGCAAGGATCGGGTCATCATCGCCACACCGGGGGTGGGGATCGGCCCCATCAAATAGACATCCATGCCCACCGCCGTGAACCCCGCCACCAGGGCAGGTTCGATCATATAGCCTGACAGACGCGTGTCTTTGCCGATGACCACCGCGTGACGGCGATCCCCATTGCGAAAATATTTGCCCGCAGCCATGCCGGCGCGCATCGCCACCTCGGGCGTCATAGGGAAGCGGTTGCTGGTGCCGCGAATGCCGTCTGTGCCAAAATATGTGCGTTTCATCACTCGTGTCCGTCTTCAACTGTCTGGACCATAGCAGAAGGCCCTGAGCAGAGGCTTAAAATCCGGTATGCTGACCGTAAACTTCAGCAAGCCCGTAAATTTCAGCAAGCCCCGTGCCACCCTGCCCCATAAAGCCACCGCCCCTATACAGCAAGACACATTTTGTTTATAAAGATGGCAATCTCATTTCAGGGGTAAAATTAAAGGGGCAAGCACATGCAGATCACATCAACCGCGCCCACAGGGGCCACCACCACACCAGAACCCAAAACCTGGGAACAGGCCGTGGTGCTGTCCTTGGTGCATAACGACGAAAGCATCATCAAAGCATTTTCCGAATCTCAGCCACAGTATACCTCCCCTGAATATGCCCTGGAAAACGCTCCACATGGTTTGAACTATGCGCAATGTGGCAATGGCAAATTCGGGCAAAGCTCAGCCGATTTGTGCAACCAAGACCCGGCAACCCTGAAACAGGACCTAGCGGCGCGTGGCGCCCTTTTCCGCCAAGCCGCCGAGGAGGTGGGGATTGATATTTCCGACATCCCTTCCCTGGTCCGTCTGCACAATTTCGACGGCAAGGCGGGTCTGTCTGATTATGAGCTGGGCATGGCGCTAGAGAACATGGCCATCCAATATGTATGTGGCGCAGGGTCTTCTCGCCCCCTAAGCCCTTATGACGTGATGTCCTGGATCAAAGAGATCAAAACCAATGCGGCATACGCCAAGGGGGGCTACGATCAGATTGCCTTGATGCACAAACAGGCCTCGCCACAAGATCCCATTCCAGAGATTTCGCCTCTCAGCCCCGTTGAAATCTTGAGCCTGTTTGGGCGGGATGGCGAGGTCTCTAAAACGGAATGGATGGCCCACTGGCCCCAGTTTGATAGCAATGGCAATGGCCGACTCGATAAAACAGAAGATCTCGGCCCCCCGATCTACCACTATATTTTTGGTATGGGTGGCCCCAGTTTTTCTGAAAACATCCAGAATGCGGCCACCGAGCGCTTTGCCTTTATAGATCAGAATGGTGATGACATCATCACCGGCCAGGAGTTCACCGAGGCTGTTGCTTTGCGATCTGCCGCCCTGAAACAGCAACTGGGGGCCAGAGAGGACGCCTTTGAGGCCGCCAGCCAACAAGACGGACATTGGGTGTATGAGGCCTTGGAAAAAGACCTTCACCAACGGCGCAAGGCCTATATGAAGGAACAAAAGGATAAGATCAAAGCGCATGGTGATGAATGGGGTCACAATTCCTTTTATGCGGATTTCTATAATGAACGCGCCTTAGAAAATGGCTGGTCCCAGCGCGGGGGGGCTTTGCATAACAATGAAGACGCCAAATTGGCCTTTGCAGACTATATCAAGGGTGAAGGTAAGGCCGCCTATGAGGCTCATATCGAGAAAAGGAAACAGGATGCCCTGACGTATGCCTGCAATCGGATTTACTCAGAGGACTTCATCAATGGCAATTTCATTTTAAGGGATCAGCTGAAAGATCAGTTCTTTGCTGAAAACCCGCTCCCGCTGCACACCGGAAGTGGAATTGATGCCCGCCAAGCTGACGAGCGAGCCCTAAATTAGGATTTCCTAAAATTCCGAATGGGCTTTGCGCCATTCGACAAATTTCGGCAGGCCCACTTGGATGGGAATTTGCGGCACAAAACCCGTTAGCGCCTTGAGTGTGCTGGTGTCGGCATAGGTCACGGTCACATCGCCCGCTTGCTTGGGTTTCATCTGCAAAATGGGCTCGCGGCCGCAGGCCTCGGCAATGACGTGGATCATATCCAGCAGCTTCTCGGGCCGCCCACCGCCAATGTTCAGAATGCGATTGGCCGGACCCGCGGGCGGGTGATCCAAAATGGCGACGATGCCGCTGACGATGTCATCGACAAAGGTAAAGTCGCGCGCCATTTCGCCATTGTTGAAAACATCAATGGGCTCACCGGCCAGAATTTTATCAGTAAAAGTCCAATAGGCCATATCCGGACGCCCCCACGGCCCGTAAACCGTGAAAAAGCGCAAACCCGACTGCGGCAAACCATAAAGCGAGGCATAAGACTCCGAGATCAATTCCCCCGCCCGCTTTGACGCCGCATATAGAGATTTTGGCTCGGTGACCGGGTCGCTTTCTTTGAACGGCCCGCCTTCGCGATCGCCATAAACGGAGCTTGATGAAGCATAAAGCAACTGTTTCAAGTTCGGCAGGTCCCGTGCCCCCTCCAGCACCGCCACATGCCCCTTCACATTGGCATCCACATAGGCCTGCGGATTTTTCAACGAGTGCCGCACCCCCGCCTGAGCAGCCAGATGGATGATGTGCTCAGGCGCCACATTGCGGATCAGGGCCTTCATGCCCTCCTCATCGGTCAGATCAATGTTGTGGAACGTAAACCCCGCCTGCCCTTCAAGCCGGCTCAGGCGTGCGTGCTTAAGGGCAATGTTATAATACCCGTTCAGATTATCGGTGCCCACCACATCATGTCCAGCTGCCAGCAAGCGCAAGCTGAGTTCGGTGCCAATAAAGCCTGCTGCCCCGGTGATGAGTATGGTCATGGCGTCCTCACGTTCTGTCTCTCACTTACGGGGCCTTTTAGCGGGGCTCATGACAAGCGTCCAGCACGTCTTCGAGCGCGACCTGAAGCTGCCGGAGCTCATGTGGTTTTGAAAGGCGGTGATCCCCCGATTTGATCAGATGGAAAATACAATCTGCACTCGTCAGCGTACCCATCAGCCGCAGCCCATGGGCCACAGGCACATCCACATCTTGCCCCCCGTGCAGAATGCGCACCGGGCCTTCAAAGGCGATGGGAGCCTCCAGCACGCGCCACCGGGCACCATCATCCAGGAAAGATTTGGTAATGGGATACGGGCCATCGTCATATTCTGATGGCTTCATCCACACCCCGTCCCTGGCCAGGGCTTCGTGGGCTTCGGCCGGGAAGCCTGGCAGCATCAGCTCGGTGACAAAATCAGGCGCCGGCGCGATCAGCACAAGGCCCTGGATTCGCTCAGGCCGGGCCTGCACCAACAGGCTGGCCATCCAGCCCCCCATTGACGAACCCACCAACACCACCGGTCCGTCAATCAGCTGATCCAGAATATCCAGACAATCTTGCCGCCAGCGGCTGATGGTGCCGTTGGCAAAGTCACCAGAGCTTTCGCCATGTCCGAAATAATCAAATCGTATATATGACTGCCCGTGCTCTCGCGCCCATTGGGCCAGAAACTCAGCCTTGGTGCCCGCCATATCCGAATGAAATCCCCCAAGCCAAACCACCGTGGGGCCATTGCCCTCAATGCGCTTCCAAGCGATCTCATGCCCTTCGGCCGTGGGTAGGCGTCCGTTTTTTTCCTCGCGCATAGGCTCCTCTCGGGTTATAGGCACTGTATGACCCATCGCATCCTGCAAGTCATCCCGGAAATGTATATTGGGGGTGCCGAGCGCACCACCGTCGAAGTGGCCAAGGCCTTGGTGGACGCACACCACGAGGCCTATATCGCCACCCTGGGCGGCCCCTTGGCTGATCAGGCCGAAGCCGCGGGCGCGCGCCTTTTTGCCCGCGACGTCAAAAGCAAAAACCCCGTTATGATCTGGCGCAATACCCAATGGATGCGCCGTCTGATCCAAGAATATAATATCGATCTGATACACGCCCGCTCGCGTGCGCCGGCCTGGTCCGCCTATTGGGCCGCTAAGGCCGAGGGCATTCCCTATTTGGCCACCTATCACGGCACCTACAAAGCCCAGGGCGCGCTGAAGCGGGCCTATAACGCCATCATGACCAAGGGCCCGCTGACCATTGCAAACTCGGGCTTTATCAAGGACCACATCATCGCCGAACATGGCCTTGATCCCGACCGCATTGTGGTCATTCCCCGCGGCGCCAACACCGAACAGTTTGACCCCCAGGCCCTCAGTCCCGATCGCCTGCAGGCCCTGAAATCGGCCTGGGGCCTTCACGATCTGACGGGTTTGGTTTTGCTGCTGCCCGCACGCCTGACCCCCTGGAAAGGCCAAAGTCTGCTGTTGGAAGCCCTGGCCCAGGTGCAGTTTCCCTTCACCGCCCTGTTGGTGGGCGAAGATCAGGGACGGCACGAATACACCGCCGAGCTGCGCCGCACCCGCGACCGTCTGGGCCTTGGGGACCGTGTGCACCTGGTGGGCGGCTGCCAAGATATGCCGGCGGCTTATGGCTTGTGCGATGTGGTGGTCAGCCCCTCGACCGAGCCCGAGGCCTTTGGCCGGGTCGCAATTGAAGCCATGGCCATGGGCAAACCGATTGTCGCCAGTGATCACGGTGGCCATCGCGAAACCATTCTGTCCGGCCGAACCGGCATCCTGCACGCGCCGGGGGACGTCCATGCACTGGCCCAAGCCCTTGACCAGGTGGCGCAAATGCCGCAAGAATCGCGCGATCAAATGGGTATGATGGGGCGTCAACACGTGGTCGATCACTTCTCGACACAGGCCATGACCAAGGCGACCTTGTCTGTATATGATCGCCTTCTCAAGCGCTCACATTAAGGGCGCATAACCGGTTTGGGGCCAACCTCGTGATGACGCGTTCGTCTTCTTCTGTATCTACGTTTTCCGCCGGCCCAGCACCGGCCACGCGCCGACAAACGCCACCGCCCGAAGTTCTGGTGCTGATGCTGGGGGACCTGAAAAGCTGCGTGCAAAATCTGGCCGGTATTGAAGCCATCCGCCAAGGTCACAAAAAAGCCCGGCTGACCGCCCTCGTCACCGCCCCCTACAGCGCGCTCGTCAAGGCCTGTCCACACCTGGATCATGTCGAGGTGGTGGAGGTGCCCAAAACGCTGCGTGAGACCTATCGTTTTGTAAAGCCCTTGCGGGCGGAAACGTTTTCATGGGTCTATGACCTGACACATTCTGACTTCACACGGGGTCTGCGGCGCTGGTTTTTGCCCTTTGCCCCACGATGGTCTGGCATTTCGCCGGGGTGCTCGCACCCCTTACCCGTCACCAACACCGGCCGACACCCCCTTGACCGCCAAGCCCATCAGCTGTGGTTGGCTGGACTGGGCCCTGAAAATGCTTATGCCGAGAACACCGCTCCCGCCACTGATTTAAGCTGGATTTTTGATGCGCGTCCCGGTGCACCCAGCATGACGCCCGCATTTTTTGGCTTATCGGATGACTATGTGCTGCTGGCCCCAGGCGATGTGCCGGCGGCGGCCTGTTGGCCGTTGGAAAAATACCGCACCCTTGTCGAGGCCGTGTTGGCCGAGGATTTGATGGTGGCCGTGCTGGGCGGTCAGGGCGAAAATGTGCTGGCGCGTCAGATCGCCGGTTTGGACCCCCGCGTTCGCGATCTCAGTGGCCGCACTGATGTGTTGCAGGTGACGGCCTTGGCGGCGCAAGCGCGTTTTGCCTTGGGGCATGCCAATGATGTTATGCATCTGGTGGCAGCCAGTGGTGTGCCCACCTGTGTGCTCTATGGCGGCACCGCAGATCCTGATCTGTCAGCGCCCCGGGGGCAGCTGGTGACCTGCTTGCATGCCAAAACGGTGCCTGATATTGACCCCCAAGCTGTATGGCAAGCCATGCGGGCCTCGGGCGTATTTGATGCCCCGCTGCAAGCACTCGCCTGATGCCAAAAGAAAACAGATGCGGTTTATATCTGTATTGCCCCTTGATATCTCGAGATATAGAAGCCATTAACCGTTTTGCGTCAGAATACTCTGCTATGCGGAGCCTGGATTTGTAACTGAAGGAGCACGACCATCCGTAAACCATTTCAACAACCCCCCAAAAAACCGGCGGGTCCCCGCGTTAACGAAGACATCCGCGTACCAAAGGTTTTGGTGATTGATCATGAAGGTGAAAAACAAGGGATCGTGCCCACCCGTGACGCCATAGAAATGGCCGCAGAAGTTGGTCTGGACCTTGTGGAGGTCTCTCCGAATGCCGAGCCCCCGGTCTGCAAGATCATGGACTACGGCAAATACAAATACCAGATGCAAAAAAAGAAGGCCGAGGCCCGCAAAAACCAAAAAACGGTGGATCTGAAAGAGATCAAATTGCGGCCCAATATCGACACCCATGATTATGAGGTAAAGGCCCGCAATATCAAAAAGTTCATCGAAGAAGGCAACAAGGTCAAAATCACCTTGCGCTTCCGGGGTCGGGAAATGGCCCACATGGACATCGGGATGAAGTTGTTGGAGCGGGTACAGGCCGATTTTGACGAAATCGCTAAGGTCGACCACAAACCCAAGGCCGAAGGTCGCCAGGTGATCATGATCCTGTCACCGCGTTAGGCTGCGTCCAGAAACGACTTTTCATGGCGGACGCATCCGCGTAAGGGGGCAGGATGCAACCGGCCGCCTCGAAAAATACGCCCCACAACGCCCTGCCTCCAGCCGCACAAAAGCGGGCGTTGAGCACGCTGTTTTTTATTGCCTTTATCAATTTGGTGGGCTTTGGGATCGTTATTCCTTTGCTGCCGTTTTACGGTCGCGCCTTCGAAGCCTCGGCCACTGAAGTCACCATCTTGTTCTCGGCGTACTCGTTGGGCATGTTCATTTCGGAACCCCTGTGGGGGCGGTTATCTGACCGCATCGGCCGCAAGCCGGTGTTGGTGATGACCTTGGCGGGCAATGTGCTTTCGTACGCGGTGTTGGCCTTTGCCCAAAGCTACGAGATGGTGCTGCTGGTGCGCTTTGCCGCGGGCGCCTTGGGCGGCAACATTTCGACCTGTCAGGCCTATGTGGCAGACGTCACACCTCCCGATATGCGCGCGCGCCGGATGGGTCTGATCGGTGCGGCCTTTGGTATCGGCTTTACCCTTGGCCCGGCGGTGGGGGGGCTGCTGGCCCATGGCCGCGAAGGGCTTGAAGCCTTTATGGTGCCTATGTTGGCCGCCAGTGCCATGTCAGCGCTTGCGCTGTTGGGGACCCTGTTGTTTTTACGGGAAAGCAACCAGCATATGCATGAGGCCCGCGACCTCAGTCTGCCCAAGATCACCAGCCTTGGCATTGTGAAGCGTCCTGTGGTGGGGCGGGTGCTGTTTGGCACCTTGATGATGGCGGCGGGTTTTTCCGGCATGGAGTCGACCTTTGGGCTATGGGCCGAGGATCATCTGGGCCTAGGGGTCAGTCGAGTGGGCTTGATTTTTGCTTATATCGGCATTTTGGTGGCCTTTTCCCAGGCCGTGATAGTCGGGCGTGTGGTCAGCGCCTTGGGTGAACGTAACACTTTGCTGGCGGGCTATGGCATCATGGCGACCTCGCTCGCGACCTTGCCCTTGTCACCTAACGTTTGGGTTCAGTTTATTCCCACCGGTGGGATCGCCATCGGCATGGCGCTCGCAAGCCCGACGGTGAACGCCATTTTGTCCAAAGCCTCGGCCAATCATGAACAGGGCCGCGTCATTGGTCTGAACATGGCCACCAGTGCCTTTTCGCGTATTTTTGGTCCCATTCTGGCGGGGTTTGTTTATGCGACCCTCGGCCCTGGCAGCTCGTTCTTGACCTCGGCGGCCCTGATGTGTGCCGCCTTTTGCGTCGCCTTGGGGATTTCCCATCACCTGCGCACCGGAGAGGATATCTAACAGATATCTCTTACCCACTTGCCTTTTGCCCCCCTTGCTTTTTGGTGGATTATGCGGCATAGACACCCGTTCTGTTTTGTCCGGCCAGACGCCATGCCGTGACAAAACCAAATGCAACCTAGGTTTTTTGACCTGCAAAAGCCGCAAATTGGAGAAGCAAAATGGCAAAGCTGAAGACCAAGTCGGGGGCGAAAAAACGCTTCCGCGTGACGGCCTCGGGCCGCATCAAGGTGGGCAAGCCCGGCAAGCGCCACGGCATGATCAAGCGCACGCCCAAGCAAATTCGTCAAAAACGGGGCACCATGGTGCTGCATGAGGCCGACGAGAAAATCGTCAAGTCCTACATGCCCTACGCCCGCTAGTTCCACGCTTCAGCATAAAGGATTGTCACAATGGCACGAGTGAAACGGGGCGTGACCAAGCACGCCAAACACAAAAAAGTTTTGGACCAAGCCAAAGGCTTTCGCGGCCGCCGGAAAAACACCATCCGCACCGCCAAGGCCGCCGTGGATCGTTCGGGGCAATACGCTTATCGCGATCGCCGCGCCCGCAAGCGCAATTTCCGCAGCCTGTGGATCCAGCGCATCAACGCCGCCGCGCGTCAGTGCGACCTAACCTATTCGCAATTCATGAACGGCCTGAACAAAGCGGGCGTCGAAGTGGACCGCAAGGTTCTGGCCGACATCGCTTTCCATGACATGGAGGCCTTCAAGTCCTTGGCGGAAACCGCAAAGAAGGCGGCCGCCTAGCGGACTTTGACCATAGATCAGAAAAAGCGGCGCTTCGGCGCCGTTTTTTTATACCCGCCCTTGGGAGCAGAATGGGATCCCTGGTGGACTTCCCACCAAAACCCGCTATTAAAAACACACGATAAAGTGCGCACGCGCCCCGCCTTGGCGTGCCCCCACAAAGGGACAAAAGATGACGACCGTGATGACCACCGCCGACCCTGAACAGTTGAAAACCGAAGCCTTGGCCGCCATTGACGCCGCCGACACCCTAGACGCCCTCGAGGCGGTGCGTGTCGAGACCTTGGGCAAATCCGGCAGCATCAGCGCCGTGATGAAGACCTTGGGCAAAATGGACCCGGACGAACGCAAAGTCATGGGGCCAAAGTTAAACGCCCTGAAGACCGAGATCACCGAGGCCATCACCCAGAAAAAAACCGCCCTAGAAGACGCTGCCTTGGAAGCTGAGCTGGCAGCCAAAGCCTTGGACCTGAGCCTGCCAGGCCCTGATGTGCGCACGGGCACGGTACACCCCACCAGCCAGGTGTTCGCCGAGCTGACCGAGATTTTTGCCAATATGGGTTTTGCGGTGGCTGAGGGTCCAGACATCGAAGACGACTTTCACAATTTCACGGCCCTGAACTTCCCGCCCGATCACCCGGCCCGCGACCACCACGACACCTTCTTTTTCTCCGCTGATGACCAAGGTGAGCGCAAGCTGCTGCGCACCCACACCAGCCCCGTGCAAATCCGCACCATGCTAAGCGAGAAACCGCCCTTACGCATCATTGCCCCCGGCCGGACCTATCGCTGCGACAGCGACCAAACCCACACGCCGATGTTTCACCAACTTGAAGGGTTGGTCATCGACAAGGGCGTTCACATGGGCCACCTGAAAGGCTGTCTGATGGATTTCGTCAAAGCCTTTTTTGAGGTGGATGACGTCGAGGTGCGTTTCCGGCCCCACCATTTCCCCTTCACCGAACCTTCGGCCGAGATGGACATCGGCTACAGCCGTGATGGCCAGGTGTTGAAGATCGGCACCGGTGACAGCTGGCTTGAAATTTTGGGCTGCGGCATGGTGCACCCAAATGTTCTGAAGGCCTGTAATCTTGATCCCAATGACTGGCAGGGGTTTGCCTTTGGTTTGGGCGTCGATCGTCTGGCCATGCTGAAATATGGCATTCCCGACCTGCGGGCCTTTTTTGACAATGATCAACGCTGGCTGAAGCATTATGGCTTTTCGCCCCTGCACCAGCCCAGCACCGCCACCGGCCTCAGCTAAGTCGCATCCCCCCGAGGACACTCCCCATGAAATTCACACTGAATTGGTTGAAAGATCATCTGGACACCGAAGCCGACGTCCAAACCGTTACCGAGGCCATGACTCATGCTGGCCTTGAGGTCGAACATGTCGATGACCCGCAGGCGCGCTTGGCTCCGTTCACCATCGCCCACATCGTGGACGCCAAACCCCACCCCGATGCCGACCGTCTGAAAGTTTGCACGGTGGCCACGGTGGATGGCGCGTTGCAGATTGTGTGTGGCGCCCCCAACGCGCGGGCAGGAATTGCCGTGGTTTATGCCGCAGTGGGCACCTATGTGCCCGGCATTGATGTCACCCTGACCAAGGCCAAAATCCGTGGTGTGGAAAGTCTGGGCATGATGTGTTCAGCGCGAGAGCTGTTGTTGGGTGATGATCATGATGGCATCATCGAGCTTGATCCCGCTCAGTATACGGTGGGCCAACCGGCCTATGAGGCCCTGGGCGGTGACGCCGTGATCGATTTCGAAGTTACGCCCAACCGTCCCGATTGGCTGGGGGTGCGGGGCATTGCCCGCGACCTAGCGGCGGCTGGCCTGGGCCGGTTCGCACCCAAGACTTTAGATGCTCCTAAAGCCAGTTTTGCCTGCCCGATCACCATCGAAACCCGCACCGAGACCTGCCCCATGTTTGCCGGTCGCGTCATCAAAGGTGTGCAGATCAAAGACAGTCCCCAGTGGCTGAAAGATCGCCTGACCGCCATTGGTTTGCGCCCCATCAATGCCGTGGTGGATGTGACCAATTTCATTTCTTATGACCGCGCGCGGCCCCTGCACGCCTATGATGCAGCCAAGATCGCTGGCCCCATCCATGCTCGTATGGGTGATGGTCAGGAAAGCTTCATCGCCCTTGACGAAAAGACCTACACCCCCACGCCCGAGATGTGCGTGATCGCGGACAACAACGGCGTCCTCGGTCTTGGGGGGGTGATGGGCGGTGAGACTTCGGGCGTCTCGGCCACCACGACGGATGTCTTTCTGGAAAGCGCGTTGTTTGACGCCACCACCATTGCCAAAACCGGTCGGACATTAAGTCTGTTTTCTGATGCACAATATCGCTTTGCTCGGGGCGTTGACAGCGGAGATGTGATCGAAGGCCTCGAGGCCGCCACCACGATGATTGTCGAGATCTGCGGTGGTGAGGTCAGCGAGATCGCAAGTGCAGGCGAGCTGCCCGCCCCCCCCGAGGCCGTGCGCCTGTCGCCCGCCACCGTGCGCGGCCTAAGCGGGCTTGAGATCGGTGACGAAGAGATCAAAACCAGTCTTGAGGCCCTGGGCTTCAGCGTCGAGGCCCAAGGCGAACGCTGGACGGTAAGCGTGCCCACCTTCCGCCGTGACGTCACCGGGGAGGCCGACCTGGTGGAGGAAATCACCCGCATTGTGGGCTATGATCACATACCCGCCACCACTTTGCCGCCTGTGGACTTGCCCCGTCAGGGTCTGCTGAACAGCTCACAAAAACGCGCACGCCTCGCCCGGTATGCTTTGGCCAATGCCGGCTACAACGAAGCCATCAGCTGGTCGTTTGTCTCCGAGACCGCGTCAAAGCTGTTCGGCGGCGGGACGGCATCATTGAAGCTGGCCAATCCCATCGCCAGCGACCTGAGTGACATGCGTCCTTCATGTTTGCCGGGGCTGTTGTTGGCTGCTGGTCGCAACCAGGCCCATGCCGAGCGGGACATCGCCCTGTTTGAAGTGGGCCCCGTTTATCATGATGATACGCCCAAGGGCCAACGCACGGCCATCACCGCCCTGCGCCTGCCCCACGCCAATCGTCACTGGCAAACCACAACCGAAGAGGACCTGTTCACTCTGAAGGCCACCTTGATGCAAGTGCTGGATGTGATGGGGGCCCCCACCGCCAACCTGACTGTAGACATGACCGCCACCCACCCTGGTCTGGCCCCAGGCCAGTCCGCTGGTTTGCGCCTGGGTAAAACGGTCGTTGCCGTCTTTGGTGCGATCCATCCCAAGGTCTTGAAGGCCCTGGATGTGGATGGTCCGGCTTTTGGCTTTGAAATTTGGATGGAGGCCCTGCCGCCCCTGAAGGTCAAAGCTCACAAAACCAAACCCGCCTTCCACAAGCCCGACCAAACGCCGGTGACACGGGATTTTGCCTTTGTGGTTGATGGGGATGTGGAGGCCGAAAGCCTGCGCCGTGCCGCCAGAGCCGCCGAGAAAAAACTGATCACAGATGTGCGCATCTTTGATCTTTATACCGGCCCTGGCGTGCCCGAGGGCCAGAAGTCCATCGCCCTTGAGGTGACACTGGCGCCCACGGGCGAAGCCTTGACCGAAGAGGCCATTGACGCCATTGGCAGCAAAGTGATCGCCAATGTGGAAAACGCCACCAACGGCAAGCTGAGAGCCTAAAGGGGACCCAATGGCGGAGCATGTTAAGATGGGCGAGCGTCTCGAAAAAGGATTTGAAAAGGCCCTGTTCGCCAGCCGCTGGCTGTTGACCCCGTTTTATGTGGGGTTGGTGTTTGCCTTGTTGATCCTGATGGCCACCTTTGTGCAGGAAATCGTCCACGCCCTGCCAGGGATGCTTAGCCTGCATCCCGATGATGCCATTCTGTTGGTCTTGGCTTTGATTGATTTGTCTTTGGCGGCCAATTTGGTCTTGATTGTGATTTTTTCAGGCTATGAAAACTTCGTCAGTCGTCTGGACATAGATGATCACAAAGACCGCCCCAGCTGGATGGGCAAGGTTGATTTTTCAGGTCTGAAATTAAAACTGGTGGCCTCGATTGTGGCCATTTCCGGCATTCATTTGCTGAAGGCCTTTATGAATGTCGGTAAGTATTCTGACCACGACCTGCGTTGGCTGGTGATCATCCATATCACCTTCGTTGCCTCGGGGGTGTTATTGGCGCTGATGGACTGGCTGTCGGCCAACGCCCGCAAAATGGGCTAGTAGCGCACCGTCAGCAACGACCAGACGTACACAACGGCCATCGACGTCACACCCACCCAGATGGGGTCAAACTTTTGCTGACCAAAGGTGTGGAAGACAAACATGGCACCAGCGGCCACCAAACAGGCCAGCACCGTCACCCATAAAAAGCGTTTTGTTCCATCTTGAAGCATATTGCCCCTGCCTTTCTGCCCATTTTGGGCATCATCAAGCTTAGGGGCAAACGCCGTGCCAAACGGGCGCTTCCCGATTTAAGACCTTGGATTGGCCTTAAAACGGCCAGTATTGACGCTCTTTGGAAAAGGCCAGATAGCCAGCTGAGGCCCCAAGCCGCAAGCCCACACCGGCGCGCATCGGCGCGAGCGATATTTGGTCGCCTTTCATATAATTCACACCAATACCACCAATGACATAGGCGGAGCCTTCTATGCCAGGAAAGCGACGGTAAATTTGATCTGGCGATTGCATGTTATACACCAGGATAAAGACCCGGCTGGCATTACCGCCGGCGTCAAACCCCAGGCTGGGCCCCTGCCAATAGACAACCCGGGCGCCACCAGATTTTAGGGTCATCACACCCTTGCCATAGCGCAGACCCGCGCCCAAGGCCCCCGAGACCTCTTCGCCCGCAATATAGCCCGTGGGCCGGCCATTGTCGGCAAAGATACGCTCGACGGCGGCTCCTGCAGCCTCGGCCGTCACGCCAAAGAAATCTGAGACCGCTGAAACGACCTCGTCTTGTTGATAGGTTTCCGAAACCCCTGGGGCGGCCACATCTTCAGGGGCCTGAGTTTGCGAAGTTTGTGACGGGGGCGGCGCGTTATAGTCCACCGGCCCTTGGGTTTGAGCACAAGCCGTCAAACTGGCAGAGAGAGTAAAAGCAGCAAGAAGCGCGCGCATGAGGGGAACCTCCGTTGGGTTGTGATCGGCCTCATCACAGGCCGGTTTGAACATCAGTTGTCGAGATCATGAGTTAAGAAATCGGTAAGATCCGTATAAAGCCCGTTAAAAAAACCATATGCACATTTGGGCATTTGGCGAAAAAGCGCTTGGCCTTTGGCGCGCCAGTCGGTAACAGACGCCTATGAGCACACCGCGCGACCATATCCGTAATTTCTCGATCGTGGCCCATATCGATCACGGCAAGTCCACCTTGTCGGACCGACTGATCCAAGTCACGGGCACCGTCACCGAACGGGAGATGAAACAGCAGCTGCTGGACAATATGGACATCGAACGCGAGCGTGGCATCACCATCAAAGCCCAAACCGTGCGCCTGAAATACACCGCCAAGGATGGCGAGACCTATATTTTGAACCTGATCGACACCCCTGGACACGTGGACTTTGCCTACGAAGTGTCCCGCTCGCTGGCCGCCTGTGAAGGCTCATTGCTAGTGGTGGACGCCGCCCAGGGTGTTGAAGCCCAGACGCTCGCAAACGTGTATCAAGCACTCGACCATGATCACGAGATTGTGCCGGTTCTGAACAAGATCGACCTGCCTGCCGCCGAACCCGATCGCATCAAAGAGCAAATTGAAGAGGTCATTGGTCTGGATGCCAGTGACGCCGTGATGATTTCGGCCAAAACCGGCATCGGTATCGAAGAGGTGCTGGAGGCCATTGTCACCCGCCTGCCCCCACCGCCCGAGGGCGAGCGCGACAAGCCCCTGAAAGCCATGTTGGTGGATGCTTGGTATGATCCCTATCTGGGCGTGGTGGTGATGGTGCGCATTTTGGATGGCGAGCTGAAAAAAGGCATGCGCGTCAAAATGCTGCAAGCGGGCGCCGTTTATGGCGTTGATAAGGTCGGCGTCTTCGCGCCCAAACCCACAGATGTCGAGAGCTTGGGCCCGGGTGAGATTGGCTTTCTGACGGCTTCGATCAAAGAGGTGGCCGATGCCCTGGTGGGCGACACCATCACCACCGAGAAAAAGGGCATTGAAACGCCCCTGCCTGGCTTCCGCCCGGCCCAGCCCGTTGTGTTTTGTGGGTTGTTCCCTGTGGATGCCGCGGACTTTGAAGATTTGCGCTCGGCCATTGGCAAGTTGCGCCTGAACGACGCCAGTTTTTCCTATGAAATGGAAACCTCGGCGGCTTTGGGTTTTGGTTTTCGGTGTGGCTTTTTGGGGCTGTTGCACCTTGAGATCATTCAAGAGCGCCTGACCCGCGAGTTCAATCTTGAGCTGATCACCACGGCCCCGAGTGTGATTTACAACATCACGCTGACGAACGGTGAGGTCTTGGAGTTGCACAACCCCGCCGATATGCCGGATCCCGTGCGCATCGACAACATTGCCGAGCCCTGGATCACCGCCACCATCATGACGCCGGACGAGCATTTGGGATCGGTGATCAAGCTTTGCCAGGATCGTCGCGGCATCCAAAAAGACCTGACCTATGTGGGCACACGCGCCATGGTGGTCTACGAGCTGCCACTGAACGAGGTGGTCTTTGATTTCTATGATCGCCTGAAGTCGATTTCACGGGGGTATGCCAGTTTTGACTATCAGATGGGTGAGTATCGCACCGAAGATCTGGTGAAAATGCAGATCCTGGTGAACTCGGAACCCGTGGACGCCTTGTCTATCTTGGTCCACCGGTCCCGCGCCGAAATGCGCGGGCGCGCCATGTGCGAAAAGCTGAAAGAGCTGATCCCCCAACACATGTTCCAAATCCCCGTGCAGGCGGCCATTGGCGGCAAAGTCATTGCGCGCGAAACCATCCGGGCCCTGCGCAAAGATGTGACGGCGAAATGCTATGGTGGGGATGCCACGCGCAAACGCAAACTGCTGGAAAAACAAAAAGAAGGCAAAAAGCGCATGCGCCAATTCGGCAAGGTGGATATCCCCCAAGAGGCCTTTATTGCAGCCTTGAAAATGGATGACGATTAAGTCACGCTATTGACATGGTTAATTTGCACTCCCTATAAGGATGACAGGTTCTTAAATTTGGAGTGTATTTATGAGTCATATCCCTGCCATACCCCCTGCTGCTGATACTCAGGTCAACACGGGCCCTTCCTTGCACCATATGGCGTTTTATAGCGTTTACGCCGAAGATATTGGCCCCGACGGAAAGGGCTTGGGCACCGTAGACGATAAGCTGGATGTATTGGCCGTGATCAAACAGCAAACGGGTGATCAAATCCAGGTTGAAGGCATTTTGGTCTCGGGCGCTGACTTTGATGGCGTCGAGGTCCCTGAAAGTGCCTTTCATTCCATTGAAACCGAGGTGTCGCGCACACTGACCATTGAAGGCCCAGACGGTTCAGAAATGGTGATGGGGCATGAAATCACTTTTCCACATGTGCGATTTGATACAGACGCCAATGGCAAATTGGACACGCCGATCATGCACGCCAGTGGCGAGCGGGAAACGACCTCGGTCGTTATGGACGCCATGGAGAATTATAGCTTTCTCAAAGGATTTTCCGACGAGTTTTCTAGCAAATACAGCTATGACCCCATTCGGGAACGACCCTTTCTGATGCCCGAAGGCTACCAAGAGGGTATTGAGTCGTATTTGAAAACGTTTGTCATTCCAGGCACCGAGCTGGCCATGGTAGAGATGGAAAACTCGGAAGTCGCCGAGGATCAAACCTACGCTACGTATGCCCGGAATTATTACCACATTGATATGAACGATGATGGCCAGGAAGATGCGGTGATGCAGGCCGTCACCGCCAATTCTGCCGAGCCCACCAGGGTGCATTATCCTGTCGTGCTCAGCCCCGTTATTGATGAAGCCTATTTTGTGTTTCAAACGGATGGCAGCCCTGAAGGCTTTGAAAACACTTTGGAGCAACTGCTAGATTTCATTGCCCCTGATGATGGCACGGACCCTGATGCCGTCGAGCCCTTGGAACCTGCCCCGGGCCCTGACAGCCTGCCCAACTCATCAGACCCTGAAAGTTAAGTGTGTATCGGGCTCCCCCTACACGTACATATATCTGCTGAGCGCCCTCTAAAATTAACGCACAAAGCTTATCTTTAGAGGGCGTATTGGATCCGGCTTGGTGAACCGCCCACCCCCAGAACGGAGGAACAGCCAGACGGCTGATCCGCAATTTGCAAGCGGCGATTCATAACAATTCCGATCACGTATTGACATAATTACGCCACAAATATAGTATGGGGTTAACATAACCTACAATGCGTTATCAGAAAGCCGCCATATTCATGACCTTATCTCCCGCCCCTACCACCACATTACCAGATCCCCAACGGACTCTATCCCAGACCTTTACGGTCTTTGCTGCTGATGCCAATGGCCATATTGACGATGTGCCGGATCGGTTGACCATCATCACCCCCTCGGAAGGTGAGACCAAGCCCAGCATCAGTTTAGCCTATGGCGAAGAAACCATGGATGAAAACGGTGTCAGCGTCCGTTATGGCCAAGACACCCCCATTGCCAAAGACCGCATTCACGCGGAACACAACCCGCTGTCTGGCACAACCCTGTATTTGCTAGAAGATATGCCTCTGGATCTAGATCGCAGTGGCACAATTGACCCTGCGCATTTCCAGGCCAAAACTGCAAATTTCACTGGCAATGTGATGATCGGCACGGTACCGGACAGCGAACATGGTGCGGTCAATATGCTGATGTCATACTCCGATGGCTTGTCAGACTGTTGCTCAAGCCGGCGGAATGCCGAACTGCAAGAGCTCTTGGACAAAATGGCGTCCGAGGATATTGCCATGCCTCGCGCCTTTGAAATGGCTCATCAACTGCAGGGACAAGACGCCTTCACCGATGCCAGTGGTGCCATGAGCTATATGATTGATCGTGGTGTGATGTCCGAAGACCAATCGGCAAGCCTGCAGATCGTTCCCGGTCAACAATTGGATATGCAGGGGCGTGTGGCCTCGGAAATTCACTCGATCATGGGTATGGACTGGAATGGAGATGGCGTCCCAGACGAAATCCAAGACGTCAACATCATGCGTACAGATCAAGGCCTGACCAGCAAAACCAATACTCCGTTTATCGAAAAGAACGAATGGTACGTCACGCTGAACCCGACCCAAGTGCGGCCGACCTCTCGTTTATAATGTCCCCCTCACAAGATTTGGATACCGCCTTATGAAAACGCCAGACATCACCACGCCGTCGCCCCCCTCCGGAGGATCGGAAAAATTTGAATTTATGGTCTATGCCGCCGATGCCCAAGGCCAGATTGATGACATTCCGGATCGGGTGACCGTCTATGCCGCCGAGGATTTCAACCCTCGCAACAAACCCAGCGTACAACTGGAGCATGGCCGTGGTGATGGCACCTATGACAAACCGGTCAGCTACAAGGCAGATCAAATCCATTACATACCCCAGTTGAAGGGATTTGTTGTCCAAGACCTGCACTTGGATCTGGATCGCAGCGGCACGCCAGATCCAGATCTGGCCGATGCCTATGGCATTCCCCCATTTCTGTCCGGGTCCGTGGCTTTGGTCACCGGCAATCACAACAACAAACCTGTCTATTTCCTGGCCGGTTTGGCCGATGGTCTGACCGATTGCTGCTCAAGCGAAAACCCAGCGGACCTTCGCAAAGATGCTCAAAAGAGCCGCGCCTATGTGGCCGACAACTACAAAGGCAACTTACAGAATGTCACACAAGTGCAGGGCACGCTGCTGACCGAGCCCACCTTCAACAACATTTTCCATAATTTTGCCGATGTGAACGGCGATGGGCGACGTGACATGCTGCAAAACACCATTGTTGACCCTCAGGCCCCACCCCAAACGGCCAAGGATAATTTCTGGACGATTGTGGTCAGTCCCACAGACAAAGGCCCGATTTCTCAGCTCTGACAACTACCCCAGCGGATGGGCGGCCGCATAGGCGCGCATCAGTTGGGCGGTTTCCACATCCGTATAGCGCTGAGTGGTGCTGAGCGAGCTGTGCCCCAACAGGGCTTGTAAGCTGCGCAGATCCGCACCACCCGCCAAAATATGGGTGGCAAAGCTGTGCCGCAAAGCGTGCGGCGTGGCGTGATCTGGCAAACCCAATTGGCCCCGAAGCGCCTGTAGGCGCAATTGCACCTGACGCGGCCCCAATGGCCCACCCCGGGCGGCCCGAAACAGGGGACCATCAGCTGTGATCTCATACGGCACCTGATCGAGATACGCCCCCACGGCCTCACGCACGATCGGCAGCACCGGCACCACGCGGGTTTTTCGGCCCTTTCCCGTCACGCGCATAACCTCAGGCAAGGGCCAATCGCCGCCCGTCAGGGCTAGAACCTCGGCAATTCTCAGCCCCATGGCATACAAAACCGTGATCACGGCGGCGTCCCGCGCCGCTTGCCAATCGGCCTCGTCGGGCTGCATCACCGCTTGGGCGTCTTCAGGCGACAAGGGTTTGGGCAAAGGCCGTTTGGTTTTTGGCCCCCGGATCAGGCTGAGGCAGGCAAAGCGCACCTCGTATCGGCTTTCCAAAAAGCGCAAAAACGACCGTATGGCTGACAGCGCCAAAGACACCGAGCGATTGCTCAGGGTCTGTCGCCCCTCTTGCCGGCGCCAGGCCAGGAAGGCGCGCACATCCGCCGCCGACAACTGGGACAGGCGTCCAAGGTCCGGGATCTCGCCCCAATGATCGGTCAGAAAGCGCGCCAGTTTGCGACTTTCCAGCTGATACATCTCGACGGTGCGTTGGGCCAAGCGACGCTCGGCCAACAGGCTTTGGCCCCAGGCCATCTGCAGGGCGGCAAAGCTGTGATCCGGCGTCGCGATACAAGACATGCCCCAGTATCCCACCAGAGGTTTAAGAGCCTCTTGACGGCGTCGCGCCCCCAGGCCACCAATCGTCTATGACCACCCCCGCCCCCATTGCCACCGTCTTGCTGGCGCGCCCTGTGCCCCAGGCCTATGATTATCTGGCAGGTGACGCAGACCTTGCGGTGGGCCAGGTGGTGCGCGCCCCCTTTGGCAACAGTCAGGCCCTGGGGGTGGTCACCGGTTTTCGTGACAGGCCAGAAAACCCAGATGTGCGCCTAAAAGCCATCACCGAAGCCCTTACGACCCCGGCGGTACCGAACAGAACCCTCGACTTTGTGCGCTGGTTGGCCTGGTACAACCAACACCCCGAAGGGGCCGTTCTGAAAATGGCGCTGCGCGGGGCCGAGCCCGCCAAACGCCCGCGCAAGACCCCCATCCCAGAGCCCAATCCAGACCACCCTGGCCGCACGTTGAACCCCTCTCAACACAGCGCCGCCGCAAGCTTGGGCCAGGCCCTGGATGATCACATGTTTTCCACCTGGCTGCTCGATGGCGTGACCGGATCGGGGAAAACCGAGACCTATTTTGCCGCCATTGCCCACCTGCTGCGCCGGGACCCCACGGCCCAGGTTTTGGTGCTGACGCCCGAGATCGCTTTGTCTGGCGATGTAGGCGCGCGCTTTGCCGATCGCTTTGCCGCCGAGCCCCCCCTCTGGCACGCGGATATCGCCGAAGGCCGCCGCAAACAGATCTGGCAAGCCGTGGCCCGCAACCAGGCGCGATGCGTGATCGGCGCACGTTCGGCCTTGTTTTTGCCTTTCCAGAACCTGCGCCTGATCATCGTCGACGAGGAACATGACAGTTCCTACAAACAAGAAGAAGGGCTGACCTATCACGCCCGAGACATGGCGGTGGCCCGCGCCCATATTGAACAGGCGGTGTGCGTCTTGGCCTCGGCCACGCCATCCCTTGAAAGTCAATGGAACGCCGCCGCGAGCAAATACGGGCATTTGCGCCTGGGGGAACGGGCCGGAGGAGCCCAAAAGCCAGACTTACAGTTGGTCGATATGCGCGCCACCCCGCCCGACAATGGCACGTTTCTGGCCCCGCCCCTGCGCCAAGCCATTGCCGAGACTCTGGCCAAAGGTGAGCAAAGCCTGCTGTTTCTGAACCGGCGTGGCTATGCGCCTCTGACCCTGTGTCGCACATGTGGTCACCGCCTGACGGCGCCTGGCGGTGAAAATTACCTCGTCGAGCATAAACACACCGGCCGCCTGGTCTGTCACCTGACCGGGTTCTCCATGCGCAAGCCCAAGGCTTGTCCCGAGTGCGGCGAGGAGACTTTGGTCTCCGTCGGGCCTGGTGTCGAGCGCATCGCCGAGGAAGCCCAAGAGACCTTTCCCGATGCCCGGGTCGAAATCCTGTCCTCTGACCTCAGCGACACGCCTAAGGTGGTGGCCGCGCGACTAAAGGCTATGGAGGCTGGTGAGATTGATATTCTGGTCGCCACCCAAATGGCCGCCAAGGGCCACAACTTCCCGAACCTAACCCTTGTGGGTGTGGTGGATGCAGATCTCGGGCTTCGGGGTGCGGACCTGCGGGCCGCCGAGCGCACCTTCCAGGTGGTCAACCAGGTGGCGGGGCGCGCCGGACGAGCGGAAAAACCTGGGCGCGCTCTGATCCAAACCTATGACCCTGATAACACCACCATGCAGACCGTCATTCGCCAAGACCGAGAGGCCTTTGTGCGTGCCGAGCTTAACGAGCGCCAAGCCCTGGGCCTGCCCCCCTTTGGGCGTTTGGTGGCGGTAGTGGTGTCGGGCAAAACGCTGGGCCAAGTGGAAGCGGCCGCCGAGACCTTGGCCCGCACGGCACCCCAGGCCGCAGGTTTTGACCTTTATGGCCCCGCCGAGCCCGTCCATGGCCGCATCCGCGGGGTTTGGCGGCGGCGGCTGTTGCTGAGGGCCGATCTTGGCAAAGATGTGCAAGGGTATCTGAAAGCTTGGCGCCAAAGTTATCGCCTGCCGCGTTCGGTAACGGTGCAGTTTGATGTGGACCCCCAAAGCTTTTTCTAGGCCCCCGCGCCGCCCCACAGCCCCGAGCCACCAGAGCGCCAACAGAAAATGTCCTGACAAACCGTAAAAAAATGTGCGCGGGTTGTTGCGTCCGTTGATCTGGGGTGCTATGCGCACTCAACCTTGAATTTTTCTAGACGTGTGCAGGCAAATGACAGCTCGGTCTGAGACCACCAACGAAATTGGCCGCCGCTATGGTCGCGCCCTTTATGAACTGGCCAAAGACGCCAAAGCCGTCGAGGCTGTGCGCAATGATCTGCTGATGCTGAAAGCGGCGATCACCGAGCACGAAGGCCTGCAAACCGCCCTGAAAAGCCCGCTCTACAGTGCCAAGAAAAAGGCCGATGTGTTGATGGCTGTGGCCAAAAGCGCCAAGGCCCATGACATCACCGTCAAGGCCCTGGGCCTGATGGCGGAAAACAGCCGCGCCGATCACATCACCGCCATGATTGTGGCGTTTGATCACCTGGCCACCGCAGACGCCAAGGTGGTACACGCCGAGGTGACCTCCGCCACACCGCTGCCGGACAAGCACAGCACCGCCGTGAAATCGGCATTGAAAACCGTTTTGGGCACCGAGCCCGAGCTGACCATGACCGTGGACCCCGAAATTCTGGGTGGTCTGCGGGTGCGGGTGGGCTCGCGGCTGATGGATGCCTCGCTGAAAACACAATTGGATCAACTTAGCCACATGATGAAGAGGGCCTGACGCCATGGACATTCGTGCCGCTGAAATCTCGGACATTCTGAAGTCCCAAATCGAAAACTTCCGCGAAGAGGCTGACGTCTCGGACGTGGGGCGCGTGCTGTCCGTCGGCGACGGGATTGCCCGCGTGCATGGTCTGGACAGCGTTAAAGCCGGTGAAATGGTCGAATTTCCCGGCGGCGTGAAGGGTATGGCCCTGAACCTCGAGCAAGACAACGTCGGCTGCGTGATCTTCGGCGAAGACCGCGGCATTAAAGAAGGCGACACCGTCAAGCGTTTGGGCGAGATCGTGGACGTGCCCGTGGGCCGTGGCCTGCTGGGGCGCGTGGTCAACCCCTTGGGCGAGCCCATCGACGGCAAAGGTCCGATCAAATCCGACGAGCGTCGTCGTGTAGACGTGAAAGCCCCCGGCATCATCCCACGGAAATCTGTGCATGAGCCCATGCAGACGGGCATCAAAGCCATCGACACCCTGATCCCCATTGGCCGTGGCCAGCGGGAGCTGATCATTGGTGACCGCCAGACCGGGAAAACCGCGGTGGCCATCGACACCATCCTGAACCAAAAGCCGATCAACGAAGGCAAAGACGAAAAAGCCAAACTGTATTGCGTGTATGTGGCCGTGGGCCAAAAGCGTTCGACGGTGGCGCAAATCGTGAAAACCTTGGAAGATCGTGGCGCGCTGGATTACACCATCGTGGTCTCGGCCACCGCCTCAGAGCCCGCACCCCTGCAGTTCTTGGCGCCGTTTGCCGGTTGTGCCATGGGCGAGTGGTTCCGTGACAACGGTCTGCACGCTTTGATCATTTATGATGATCTCTCGAAACAGGCCGTGGCTTATCGTCAAATGTCGCTGTTGCTGCGTCGTCCGCCCGGGCGTGAAGCCTATCCTGGTGACGTGTTCTATCTGCACTCTCGTTTGTTGGAGCGCGCGGCCAAACTGAACGAAGACAATGGCTCCGGATCTTTGACGGCTCTGCCCATCATTGAGACCCAGGCCAATGACGTCTCGGCCTACATTCCCACCAACGTGATTTCGATCACTGATGGTCAGATCTTCCTCGAGACTGATCTGTTCTATCAAGGCATCCGTCCGGCGGTGAACGTCGGGATTTCGGTCAGCCGTGTGGGGTCATCGGCCCAGATTAAGGCCATGAAGCAAGTGGCCGGGGCCATTAAAGGTGAACTGGCGCAGTACCGCGAGATGGCGGCCTTTGCCAAATTCGGCTCTGACCTTGATGCTTCGACACAAAAAATGCTGGCCCGTGGTGAGCGTTTGACCGAACTCTTGAAGCAGCCTCAGTTCTCGCCTTTGAAAGTCGAAGAACAGGTCTGCGTGATTTACGCCGGGACGCGCGGGTTCTTGGATAATATCCCCGTTTCGTCTGTGCGGGCGTTTGAAGCGGGCCTGTTGAACTTCCTGCGTGACAAGCATTCTGACCTGTTGGGCAACATCCGCACCAAGAAAAAGCTGGATGACGATTTGGAAGCCGAGCTGAAGGCGGCCATTGAAAGTTTTGCCGGCACCTTCGCGGGCTAGGGATAGACACGGACCACGGATCGAGGATTTTGCAGTATGGCAAGCCTGAAGGAAATGCGGTCAAAGCAATGCCAGGAAAAGTGCGGTCAAATTTCAATTTGGTATTCTGCAGTTTTCCGTCCGGCTTTGCGTACACATATGAACCGTGAGCGCATCTCTGCGCTGATGGGGGGCGTATAATGGCCAGTCTGAAGGAAATGCGGTCACGGATCGGAAGCGTGAAGGCCACGCAGAAGATCACCAAGGCCATGCAGATGGTGGCAGCGGCCAAGCTGAAGCGGGCGCAAAACGCCGCAGAAAGCGCGCGTCCCTATGCTGAGCGCATGGCCAATGTCATCGCCAATCTGGCCCAGGGGGTTGCCGGGTCTGACAGCGCCCCGGCGTTGTTGGTAGGCCGTCAGCAAGTGAACGCCCATCTGGTGGTGGTGGCCACGGCGGATCGCGGTCTTTGCGGTGGTTTTAACACCTCAATCGTTCGCAAAGCCCGCGAACAAATCAAATCCATCGAGGAACAGGGCAAAACCGTGCGCATCCTGTGCGTCGGGAAAAAAGGCTATGATCAATTGCGTCGCCAACATGGCAGCAAAATTGTCGACACCTTTGATTTGTCCGCGGCCAAACGCCTGAGCTTGCAAGACGCGCAACCCATCGCGGATCGTATACTGGACCTTTTCGACAAAGGGGATGTGGACGCCGTAAGCCTGATCCACGCCCAGTTCAAATCCGTGATCTCGCAGGTGCCCACCGCCAAATCCTTGATCCCCGCCGACCTGACGGGTGCTGGAGACCTGGATATGGCTGGGGCCGCTTATGAGTATGAGCCGGAAGAAGGCGAAATTCTCGAGACCCTTCTGCCCCGCAATCTGTCGACCCAGATTTTGTCGGCGCTGTTGGAAAATGCCGCAGGCGAGCAAGGCGCACGCATGCAAGCCATGGACAGCGCCACCCGTAACGCCGGTGATATGATCAATGACCTGACTTTGCAGTATAACCGCACGCGTCAGGCCCAAATCACCAAGGAACTGATCGAAATTATCTCGGGCGCCGAGGCGCTGTAGACGTTTGATGGGAGTATCAACATGACTTTCCAACTTAAAGGTAAAATCTTGCAAGTGGTCGGCGCCGTTGTGGACGTCGCCTTTGAAGGGGACCAGCTGCCGGCGATCTTGAACGCCCTGGAAACCAAGAACGTGGATCCAGATGGCAAGGAGCTGCGCCTTGTTCTCGAGGTTGCTCAGCACCTAGGTGAAAACGTTGTGCGCACCATCGCCATGGACGCCACCGACGGTCTGGTGCGCGGCCAGGAAGTGATCGACACCGGCGACGCTATCCGCGTGCCTGTGGGTCCCGGCACCTTGGGTCGCATCATGAACGTTGTGGGCGAGCCCATTGACGAAGGTGGTCCGGTGAAAAGCGAGATCTTGAACCCCATTCACCGCGAGGCCCCCTCGTTTGAAGAACAATCCACCGAGGCCGAAGTTCTGGTCACCGGCATTAAGGTTATTGACCTGCTGTGCCCCTACACCAAGGGGGGTAAAATTGGTCTGTTTGGTGGTGCCGGTGTGGGCAAGACCGTGACCATGCAGGAGCTGATCAACAACATCGCTAAGGCCTATGGCGGTTATTCCGTGCTGGCCGGTGTGGGGGAGCGCACCCGCGAGGGGAACGACCTCTATCACGAAATGATCGAATCGGGCGTGAACAAAGAAGGCGGCGGCGAAGGCTCTCGTTGCGCCCTGGTCTATGGCCAGATGAACGAACCTCCGGGGGCGCGTGCCCGTGTGGCCCTAACCGGTCTGACCCAGGCCGAGTATTTCCGCGACCAAGAAGGCAAAGACGTGCTGCTGTTCGTGGACAACATTTTCCGCTTCACCCAAGCCGGGTCTGAGGTGTCGGCTCTGCTGGGTCGTATCCCCTCGGCTGTGGGTTATCAGCCCACACTGGCCACCGAGATGGGGAACCTGCAAGAGCGCATCACCTCGACCAACAAAGGCTCCATTACTTCGGTTCAGGCCATTTACGTGCCCGCCGATGACTTGACCGACCCCGCGCCGGCCACATCGTTCGCCCACTTGGATGCCACCACCGTGTTGAACCGCGACATCGCCGCCATGGGGATCTTCCCGGCTGTGGACCCGCTGGACAGCACCTCGCGCATTCTTGACCCCTTGGTGATCGGTGAAGAACACTATCAGACCGCCCGCCGCGTGCAGGAGATCCTGCAGCAGTACAAGGCTCTGAAAGACATCATCGCCATTCTGGGGATGGACGAACTGTCGGAAGACGACAAACTGGTCGTGGCCCGTGCCCGGAAGATCCAACGCTTCCTCAGCCAACCCTTCCACGTCGCCGAACAGTTCACCAACCAGCCCGGTAAGTTTGTCAGCCTCGAGGACACTGTGCGCTCGTTCAAAGCGCTGTGTGACGGCGAGTTCGACCATCTGCCTGAAGGAGCCTTCTATATGGTGGGCTCCATCGAGGAAGCCGTCGAGAAAGCCGAGAAAATGGCGGCTGAGGCCTAATCACTCCACGAGACCGCGCCTGTTTTATGCAGGCGCGGATAAGGACCCACCCATGACCGAGACGATCACCTTTCATTTGGTAGCGCCAGAAAGCGAAGTCTTTGCGGGCGAAGTCGAGAGCGTCACCGCACCCGGCAGTGAAGGCGATTTTGGTGTATTCAAAGGCCACGCCCCCTTTATGACCACCCTGCGTGAGGGCACCGTCAGCGTAATGCACGGCGGTAAACGTCAGGACTTTGCCATTCATGGTGGCTTTGCTGACGTCACCCCGACACAGGTGACCGTATTGGCCGAGGCCGTCGAGCGCGAGCCCGCAGCCTAGCGGATTGATACTTTCGCAAATATTTGGCCGCGCCCTGCGCGGCCTTTTTCATATTTAGTATAATGATGAAAGCCATCCTATCGGAGGGGAGTCGAATAGTGCCCAAAAGCAGCGATCACCTCGGCGTAGACATCCCGCTTAAAGGGCACGATGTGGTGCGGCGTTTCTTCTAACAGCATCCAGCGCCACTCGCAGAACTCCACTTCACCATGCGCCTCCAGATCCACTTCGCTGTCATTGCCCGTAAAGCGGAACGCAAACCAACGCTGACGCTGCCCCTTAAAGCCTCGCGCGGCTTTGCTGCCGCGAAAATCTTCGGGGAAATCATAGGCAATCCAGCCTGGGATCTCGCCCAGATACTCGATCGAACGCACACCAGTTTCTTCATAGAGCTCGCGCCGGGCCGCCGCCAAGGGCACCTCTTTGCCGTCAATGCCGCCTTGGGGCATTTGCCAACAATAGGGCGGTGGGCTGTTCACACGCCGCCCCATAAAAACGCGACCGTCTGTGTTAAAGAGGGCCACCCCCACGTTTGGGCGATAGCCCCGTGAGCCACGTTTGACCTTGGGTTTGCTCATGAGCCGCTGCGCGCTTTGACCACGGCTGACGCCGGCGCGAGACTATAGCCCTTCAGACCCAAACCGTCGGCCCAGCGGGCGATTTGATCCACCGTGATGGGATAGGCAAAGCCCACACCCATGGCATGCCCCTGCTGCAGAGCCAAGGCCTCAAGGGCCAGCAGTTGCTGGTCAATGGCCTCGGCCGAGGGCCGCTCATCGACCAAGCGGTCCGCAACCCCGCCACGCACACTGGTGCGAGCCTGGGCGGTGGCAAATGTTGAACGTGTCGTCTGGCCATCGCCCACAAAGGCCACACCACGCTGTTTCAGAAGCTGAAATATAGGGGCCAAGGCGGCCTCGGTAGACATAAATTTGCCCCCCAGATAATTGATCACGCCGAAATAGCCGGTGGCGCGGCTCATCAGCCAGTCCAGACGCTGTTGGTTTTCCTCAAGCTGCGCATCCGCCAACAAGGTGTAAGGCCCAGGGTCGTTTTCTGGATAATCAAAGGGCTCCATGGGCAGTTCCAAAATGACCTCATGGCCATTGGCCCGCGCCAGATCAATCCAGCCCTGTAAGCCTTCGGCATAGGGCACGAAGGACAAGGTGACCTCCGGCGGCAAGCGTTCAATGGCCGCTTTGGTTGCCGCCTTGTTCAGGCCCAGGCCCCCAACGATTACCGACAGCATCGGCTTGCCCGTCTTTTTGTATGGCCGTGCATAGGCATCCGCCGGCCACTCGCCTTTGGGGCCAATGCTGGGCAGGGGTCCTGCTGGGCCCGGCTGGGTCAGACCGGCAATGGGGGCTGCCGGTAAGGGCTCGGAGGGTTTTTGCGAAATGGTCTCAACGCGCGGCTTCGCGCCCGTGACCGTAATGGTGGCCACGCCTGGTTTGTTGGGGCCACCCACCTGAGAAAAGCCAGGAATGGCCTTGGGGCCGCCGTCTCGTTGTGCCTGCTCAGATTCAAGGGGAATATCGTCCAGGGGTGCCAGGCTTGCGATGTTGGGGCGGCCACCAGACAGCAAATCGAGCTCGGTGATGGCCTGTTGCTGTGGGTTGGCTTGCGCCCCCATGCGCGGATCGACAGCTTTGACCTCCGGTGCCAATTTCAGCATCAATTTAGGCTTACCCGCCGAGGGGTCCCCTAGGCCCTCGATCAGGCCATACCCCACGCCCAAGGTGGCGATCAACGCCAACGCCCCCAAAGCATGCGGGTTTTTCAGATGCCGCACCCAGCCCCATGACAGGCGTGGCAAACCCGGCAAGCCAAAGCGACGGGAAGAGCCACCCCCGTTTTTGTTAAATCTCTGCAAGGCGATCTTGGCGCTCGACATTCCGAATCACATGTCCCTCTCTGCTGGGTCCGTTATAGGGGAAAATCTTAACGCAGTGGTAAACACAATCCTAATGCAGCAAAAAATCCGCCCACCCCGCGGATGGTGGATTGACACGCCTTTGGGCAAAAGATACACGAACGGCTCGAGTAACCGTGAGTGTAACGTCATGATTTTATTATATAATCAGCCTGCTGATCAATTTTACACCTCAGCGCAGGCCCCAGATGCCAATACTTTCAGTGCGCTGATGCCAATAGACCCGAACGCAGGCCGGCCAGATCCTATTTTTTATCGCACACGGGGGGGCGAGACCCTTGGGGATGTGGCCCAATGGTATGGCACAACCGTGGGGCAACTGCTGAGCTGGAATGGCCTTCTGGCCGTCCATTACCCCAAAGCCCACGCTGACACGGTCCTGAACGCCGGCCATGAGCTGGTTGTATCGGAATCATATGTGGAAGAAGAAACACTGATGCCTCGCGACAGTTACTTGCTGGAGGTGGAAAACAATAGCGCACCCGGACAAGCCGAGCGCCTGCAGGCGTTAGATGCCCGCGGGGCTGCCGAAGACCGCATTGCCGCCTATAACCAAGCCTGGCGCGCAAATCAGCCGGTGTTTCAGCAAAACAGAGGGCCGCACATCCCCAAAGACAGTCCGCTGATGGAGCAGCTGCGCTACGATACCGAAGTGCGCCAAGCCTATGAGGTCCTGTCTTTGGTCAAACCCGGCGAATTTCTGGACAGTGACCTGATCGAGAAACGGTGGAGGCAAATCTATGGTGGTGCCATGCCCTATGGGGTTTATGAAGCCGAAGGCATCATCAAAGCTCACGAACGCCGAAAACATCGCGATGCCTCCATCGGCGCTATGGGAGCCGTCTATTATTACGCTGCCGATCCCCACAATCCTGTCAGTGTGTTGAACTTGATCACAGCGGGCGGCGTGGGTCTGAAAATGCCAGGGGGGCACAAACAGATCACTGAGCACAAAACAGGGCGCGGGACTGTTCAGGTTCATTTTTCACGCCTGCCCGGCGTCGAGGCCACGTTTCGAGTCCGATATGTTTTTGTGGACATGAATGGACAGAAGCACGCCCTAACCGAGCGTGAAGTTTTGCGCCATATCAACGAGAGCTATCGGCCGAGCTCAGTGCACCGTGCCGAAGGGCATATGGCCACGACCCAACTGCATGCCGATATGCCGCTTGGCATGTTGGATGGCCTCAGCCCCGCCATGGTGCGACAACTGAATGCTCGGGGCTATCGCACCATTCGAGATTTGTTTTCCTTGTCGCCAGATATGGCCCTTGAAAATTTGCGCCTGAGTGCGGAACACAATCATGGCTATACGCATCCCAATACTTTGCATATTGAAGCGGTGGCTGAACATTATGGCCTACGCTTTGGGATGAGCACCGCCGACTTTCAAGCTTGGAACCAGCGGGCACAGAACACTTACAATAGTGCCAATGGCCGTCCCTAATCAGAGCGAGAGCCCTGTCACTTCGTAACCGCATTATTGGCGGCAATAGAGAGTTCGCTCAGGAGGCCGCTTTTTTCGCCGCCGTCATGATGCCGCCAGTGCTGAGGAAATCAAGCGCGCGGTCCAATTGGTAATCGCCCTCTTCGTCATCGTAATCCTCAGGCGGTTTATCAGCCACTTCGTGGGGTTCGGTGCGCGCCTGGCCCTCTTGCGCACTTAGGGCGTTGGGCAGGCTTGATTCGTTCAAGATGCCATGTTTGGCCATAAACTCGGCTTGCTTACGGGTTTGGGCCACCTCTTTGTCAGGTGTGATGCCTGTCGCCTGTATGGACCGGCCCGAAGGGGCATAATAGCGTGCTGTGGTCAGGCGTAGGGCCCCATCACGGCCACCGCGCAGCGGAATGATGGTTTGCACCGAGCCTTTGCCAAAGGAGGTGGTGCCCAAGATCGTGGCTCGGCCACGGTCTTGCAAGGCCCCCGCCACGATCTCGGAGGCACTGGCCGACCCGCCATTGATCAACACCACCATGGGCAGATTGGGCAGCATTTCGCCAGGCTCGGCGTTATAGCGCTCAATGTCTTCGGGGTGACGACCGCGCTGGCTGACGACCTCGCCGCCATCCAAAAACACACTGGCCACACCCACAGCCTCGTCAAGCAAGCCGCCAGGGTTGTTGCGCAGATCCAGCACCAAGCCCTTCATATCAGGATGGTTGCGTTTCAAATCCCGCAGAGCATCCACCAAGCTGTCAGTTGTGCGCTCGTTAAAGGTGGAAATGCGCACATAGCCCAGATTGTTGGCTTCCATGCGATATTTCACAGGCTTCACTTCGATAATCTGGCGGGTAATGGTCACATCAAAGGGGTCTTCTTCGGTGTCTGGGCGCACCACGGTGATGGTGATGTCCGTATTCACCGGCCCCCGCATTTGTTTAACGGCCTCGCGCAGTGACAACCCCACGATGCTTTTGCCCTCGATGGCCGTAATATAATCTCCGGCTTTCAAGCCCGCTTTAGCCGCAGGCGTATCATCCATCGGCGAGACCACTTTCACCACCCCATCTTCGGTGGTGACCTCTAGGCCCAAGCCGCCATACTCGCCTCGGGTTTGCACCTGCATGTCCTTGAAATCATCAGGGCTGAGGTAGCTGGAGTGCGGATCGAGCGAGGTCAGCATACCGTCGATGGCCGACTCGATCAGCTCTTTATCATTGGAATCGGTGACATAATCGGCTTTGACGCGGGCCATGGCGTCACCAAACAACTGCAACATGCGATAGGCATCCACACGCGGCTCTTCGGCTTTTTCCGGCGCGCTATAAGCCATGGCCGCCAAGCCAAAACCGGTGAGAATTACAGGAAGCCATAAAAATCGACGCATGGTCAGGTTGTCTTTCGTCTATGCCATCGGCAGTTGGGGATGATGCAAACAGAGCACCATATCATTGTGGCGAAATCTTAGCGATTGGTTGCCAAAAGGCCAACAGCCAAGATCAGATTTTCAAACTTATATTGTTTTGCTTTCTGAAAACCAGGGGGCCGGGTCCACGGCCCGACGGCCTTGCCACACTCTGACCGAGATATTGGTCTTGCCACTGGGATCGTCAAGGGCTTCGCCCAACAGATCACCGCTTTTGACCTCTTGGCCCACGCCGCGAAAGACCTTGCCCAGGCCGGAAATGACCAACCGTACGCCATCGCCAAGGTCCAAAATCGCGGTGCCGCCATAGCCTTTCAGCTCTCCCACATAGGCCAATGTGCCCGCCAAAGGCGCCAAGACCTGCCCCGTGGCCAAGACTTCGATATGGAGGGCGGGCACGTCGCCCCGTTCGCGTCGAAGATTCAGAGCGGTCACCGGCAAGGGCAATTCCCCTTTCAGTGACGCCGCCTTGATCTCGACGGGAGCGGCCAAGCGCCGCAAACTGTCGATGAAATCTGGCAACGCCTTGCTGGTGTCCGCCAGTTTGCTGGCGGTTTCGGCCTCAGCCTGTGCCTTGCTCATGTAATCCTGATGCAGTTTTTGGTGGACCTCCATCAATCCCAACAAGCGCCGCCGCACGGTTTCCACATCCCCATCCATGGCTTCCAGGTCTGTTTCCACCTCGGCGCGCTCAATTTTCAAGGCTTGAAGCTTTTCCAGATCCGCTTGCAAGCGATTGGCCTCGTCTTGCAACTTGGGTGTGATGTGCCGCATCAAACTGGCGGAATTGGCTGCGGCCAAACTTTGTTGCGGGTAAAACACCAGGGCTGGTGTCGGGTCCGCGCCCATACGCATCAAGGCCGCCAGCAGACGGGCTTGTGAAATTTTGCGCGCGTTCAGGCTTTGACGCAGGGCCACTTCCTTGGCCAAAACCTCGTCATAACTCAGGCGCAAATTGCCTTGCTTGCGTTCAAAGGTTTGTCGCTGAGCGCTCAGGGCACGCAATTGACGCTCCAGGCGTTTGATCTCGGCTTTGGCGGCCTTGGCTTCGGCTTGATAGGCTTCGGCGCGCTCGACATGGGATTGCGCCTTGTCGCGCGCAGCTGCGACCGGGCCCATCAAAGCCAGTGCCGATGCCGCAGTGATCAGAAAAACAAGTCTCATACCCGATGATAGGGATGTCCTGTCAAAATTGACAAGCACCGATACAGTTGTTCCGCCGCCATCACCCGCACCAGTTTATGGGGCCAAACTTGCGGCCCAAAAGCCAGCAAGCGATCCGCCCGCTCGCGCACAGCCCGGGTGTGGCCATCCGCGCCACCAATGGCCAAGCACAAATCCGGCACACCTTGCTCGTGCAAATCCCGCAAGGTTTTGGCCATATCATCAGTTTTCAAGAGCTTGCCACGCTCATCCAAGGCCCATAGCTGCGCGCCCGCAGGCGTTGAGGCCAACACAGCCTCGCTTTCCGCCTGTTGTCCGCCGGTGCGGACATCCAATTCGGTTACGCTGATGTCTTTCAGACCCAATTGACGGGCCAAGGGCTTGGCGCGCTCGATATAGGTCTCGACGAGCTCACGCTCGGGCCCCGTCCGCATCTTGCCAACGGCGACAATCTGAATGCGCACAACCGAACCCGATCAGGATGTGGCGCTGAGGGTCGCGGGCTCCGTACTCCAGAGCTTTTCCAAATTATAATAGGCGCGAACTTCCGGCCGGAACAGGTGCACAACCACGTCCCCCGCATCAATTAGCACCCAATCACAGCTTTGGGCCCCTTCGACACGGGCACCTTTTTTGCCCACATCCTTCAGGGCCTTGACCACATGATCAGCCAAAGCACCCACATGACGCTGCGAACGCCCCGAGGCAATGATCATATGATCCGCCACGCTGCTTTTGCCTTCAAGGTCGATGACCATCAGATCTTCGGCCTTGTCCGCGTCCAATGTCGTCATGATCAGCTCGGCCATGGCTTGATGCGCAGGCCGGTCTGTAGGCAACTGAGGTGTTGAGGATTTGGCCGGGTATCCAGGGGCCACACGGGAAAGCGCAGATTTCGAGGCCGCTGCGACCTTTTTCGCGCCGTTTGCAATTTTAGAACTCAGGGTCTTGTGTCCTTCTGCTGTTGAACAATTGCCAAATCAGCATAGCACAGCCAAAGTTTAAGACAAGTTTATTGCGTAACTCTTTGTTTACGAATGAGGCTCGAGGCCAGGGGGCTTAGGGGCATGCGCACAAAGGCCCACCCCCGGCCACAGTTGGCTAAGGCGGGGGCTGGTCTTGGTCGCCCCAACAGCTGGGCTGCGGGACAGGCCGTGGCGCGGCGCTCCGTGCCCGGCCGGGCCACCACCAAAAAGGGCACACACTGGGCAATTTCTTGCCAATGCCGCCAGCGATGCAGGCCCGCAAAGCTATCGGCCCCCATCACCCAAACAAACTGAACATCCGGGTGCACACGCCCAAGGTGACGCAGAGTTTGATAACTGTAGGCAATACCCAAACGCGCCTCGAGGTCACTGACCCGTTGACGGGGGCCATGGGCCGCCCTCTTCACCGCCTGCAAGCGTTGATCATAGGCTGCAGTTTCCACCGGGTTCTTGAGCGGGTTTTGCGGACTGACGAGCCAAACCAACCGATCCAGCCGTCCAGCCCGCAGCGCGGTGGCCGCCACCTGTTTGTGCCCGGCATGCACCGGGTTGAACGAGCCCCCATAAAGGCCAATGCGCTGATGGGGCTGTAACTGAGGCAAACGGAGGGCGGCCATTAGGGCTCCCACGGGGCGTCCATGGGGTCCTCATCGGCTCCCTCAACGGGTGCCTCAGGCCGGGCGAGATGCTGAAAGGCCGCAAACATCAGCTCGCGCACGCCCGCCTTGGTGACCGCCGAGATCACATACACCGGACTGTCGGTGAATTCAGAAAGTTTTGATTTAGACATCTCTAAACTCTCTTCATCCAGACCTTCGGTTTTGTTGAGGGCGATCACCTCGGGCTTCGCGGCCAATTCAGGGCTGTACGCCGCCAGTTCATCACGAATGGTGGTGTAGGCTTGGCCCACATCTTCGGCCATGGCGTCAATCACATGCACCAAAACCTGGCAGCGTTCCACATGGCCCAAAAAACGGTGGCCCAAGCCTGAGCCCTCGGCCGCGCCCTCGATCAGCCCCGGAATATCCGCCATCACAAAGCGTGCATTTTCCGCCAAATCCACCACACCCAAATTGGGCTTCAGGGTGGTAAAGGGATAGTCGGCGATCTTGGGCTTGGCGGCACTGACCACGGACAAAAGTGTCGATTTGCCGGCATTGGGCAAGCCCACCAAACCCACATCAGCGATCAATTTCAGGCGCAGCCACAGCCAGGCCTCCTCGCCCGGCAATCCGGGGTTGGCATGACGCGGCGCTTGGTTCACCGGACCCTTGAAATGGGTGTTACCAAAGCCTCCGTTGCCGCCTTTGGCGACACAGACCTTTTTGCCCAATTCATCCAGATCGGCGATGACCGTTTTCTTGTCATCCGCCAGCACCACTGTGCCCACGGGCACCTTCAACACCATGTCTTCACCGCCTGCACCGTGGCGGTTTTTGCCCATGCCATGGCCACCCACGGGCGCTTTGAAATGTTGCTGATAGCGATAATCGATCAGGGTGTTGAGATTATCCACGGCCTCGATCCAGATATCGGCCCCTTTGCCGCCATTGCCGCCATCGGGTCCGCCATAGGGGATGAATTTTTCCCGGCGAAAGCTGACACAGCCGGCCCCACCGTCCCCGGCTTTGACATAGATTTTGCATTGATCGAGAAATTTCATTGGCCCTTGGCCTCAATCGCCTGATGCATGGCCAGAACCTGTTCAGCCGCTTTGCGGTGCAGGGCCTCGACCATCATGCCGTCATGGGCTTCGGCCCCGCCATCACTGGCCTGGGCCAGCAGGCGCTTGGCGTCGTCAACGGCTGCCGCGCTGGGGGCAAAGGCCGCATTGGTCAAAGACACCTGTTGAGGGTGGATCAGGGTTTTGCCGTCAAAGCCCAGGGCCACGGCCTCGGCGCACTCGGCCTGCAGGCCAGTTTCATCCTCAAAACGGTTATAGACCCCATCCAAAACCAAGCGATTATGAGCGCGTGCCGCCATAACGACCTGGGCCAGATGGGGCACAAATCCGGATCGGGCTTTGATGCCGGCCTCTAGGCCCAGATCATTCAAGCCCATGACCACCCCCTGCACAGCCGAATGGGCGCAAATGGTGGCAATGTTCAAAACGGCCTGGGGGGTTTCCACCATGGGCCACAGGGGCAGGTCTGTTTGATCTGCCAGGTGATCCAATTCGGCTTTGGTGCGCACCTTGGGGATGACCACACCGTCAATGGCCGCGTCTTTCAGTGCCAACAGATCTGCATCGCCTTCGTCACCGGCGTTGATGCGCAGCAAAACAACCATGGTCTCTGGTCGCGTCCTCAAAGCCGCCAGCACGTGATCGCGGGCGGCGTCCTTCTGGGCAGGGGGGACCGCATCCTCAAGATCAAGGATTACGGCATCGCAATCCAGCTGGGGCAGCTTCTGCAAGGCCCGGGGCTTGTGAGCCGGAATATACAAAACGGAACGCATCAAGGGCATTAGACATCCTATTTTTCATCAGTCTCTGGACTTCATAGCGAACTTCCGCTTCAAAGCCCATATGTCAATACACGGTCATTGCCCCCCTGCCCTTGCGCCCCTGCAGACAGCCTTTTCAGAGCTTTTTGATGCCGACGAGGAATTGGGCGCTGCCGTGGCCGTGACCCTGGACGGGGATCTGATTGCCCACCTGTGGGCCGGTTATGCCGACAAACGCAAAACCCAAAATTTTGCCCAAGACACTTTGGTGCCCGTATACTCCACTGGCAAAGCCCTTGTCAGCTTGGTGGTGGCCCAGGTCGTGGATCAGTTTGACATCACCTATGACACGCCGGTGGGCCAGATTTGGCCGGAATTAAACCCTCATGGTGTCGGGGCCATCACCCTGGCGCAGCTGATGTCTCACCAATCCGGTCTGTGTGGCTTTACCTCACCCATGGAAGCCAGCGACTGGTTTGAATGGGAGACCATCACCAAACGCCTTGAGGCCACCACACCCTTGTGGACACCGGGCACCGCCCATGGCTACGAGCCCATTACCTTTGGCTTTTTGGCTGGTGAGATCGTCCGCCGCATCAGCAGCCAAACCATACCCCAATGGGTGGCCACCCACTGGCGCGAGGCTTTGGGCCTGGACTTGTGGTTCGGCGGCCTTGGCGGGGAGACCCACCGCATCGCTGAATTGGCACGTCCAACCCGCTTGCCGGATTTGTCGAATCTAACCCCCGAACGCCAAGCGGCCTTTTTGGAACGCTGGTCGGCGCCAGCGGGTCGGGGCAGCGCCACCTGGCGCGAGGCCAATTTGCCCGCCGCCAATCTGCACGCCACGGCCCCCGCCCTTGCCGAAATGATGAGCATCCTGACCACGGGCGGCGAACGTCATGGCGAGCGGGTGATCAGCCCGTCAACCCTTGGGGCCCTTTGCCAAGAGCACACCCAGGGGCCAGACAAGGTCTTGCCCTTTGCCCTGAGCTGGGCGGCGGGTCTGTTGCGCAATGGGGATCTGGGCATATATGGCCCCAACCCGGACGCCGTCGGACATTCCGGTTGGGGCGGCAGCTGCGCCTTTGCGGATCCAGAGCGCGGCCTTGGCTTTGCCTATGTGATGAACAAACAGTCCCACCATTTGCTGGGCGACCCACGGCCGCTCGCTTTGATCCGTGCCCTTTATGACAGCCTGGATTAAACGGCTTGGCTGGCGCGTCGTCGGCGTTGGGCGCGATAGGCATCCCAACTGAAGATCACCACCGCAAGCCAGATCAAGGCAAAGGTGACCAATTGCTCGGTTTCAAAGGCCTCGCCATAGACATAAACTCCCGTGGCAAATTGCAAGGTGGGTGCCAGATATTGAATGATGCCAATGGTGGTCAAACTCAGGCGTTTGGCCCCAATGGTGAACATCACCAAGGGCAAGGGCGTGATCACACCAGACGCCAACAACAGGCCCATCTGCACCGGACCCGTCACCGGCGCAAGATCCATACCCATCTGCCACAGCCAGGCAAAATACATCAGCGCCGGTACGGAAATGATCACCACCTCGATGAACAGCCCCGTGACCGCGTCCACATGGGCGGTTTTACGGATCAGACCATAGACAGCGAAGGTCACCGCCAGAAACACCGAAACACCAGGGAAGGCACCAATAGACACACCTTGGTTGATCACCCCAAGCGCCGCGATGGCAATGGCCACCATCTGCCAGCGTCGCAGCCGTTCCTGCAAAAACAGTACCCCAAACAGCACATTGACCAAAGGGTTGATATAATAGCCCAAACTGGCAGACAGCACCCGATCACTGACCACGGCCCAGATGAACACAAACCAATTCACCCCAATCAGCGCCGCCGTTGCGCACAGTGACCAACGAATTTTTGCGGTCTGCAGCGCCACCTTCACGCGGCCCCACCCCTGCAACAGGGTGATCAAACCGCCCAGCACCAACACCGACCACACCGCCCGGTGGGCCAAAATCAAAAACGGCGGCACGGGCTCAAGGGCTTTGAAATAAATAACCAGCAAGCCCCAGGTCAGATAGGCCGTCAGCGCCGCAAACAGCCCCAGGCGGGCTTCACGCTGGGCCTCGGGCGTATCCGGCAAAGGGGGGTGGCTCACACCAAGCCTCGGTTCAAGGCCAACTCGGCGATTTGTACCGCATTCAGCGCCGCCCCTTTGCGCAGGTTATCAGCACAGACCCAGAGGCTCAGGCCATGGGTCAGGGTCGGATCCTTGCGCACGCGCGAGACATAGACCGCAAACTCACCGGCAGCCTCGACAGGCGTGATGTAACCGCCATCCTCGCGCTTATCCACCAGCATGATGCCCGGGCTTTCTCGCAACAGGGCCTTGGCTTGCGGGGCCGTCATTTCGTCGTTCAGTTCCAGGTTCACGGCCACGCCATGCCCCACAAAGGTGGGCACGCGCACGCATGTCGCCGTGACCGCGATGTCGGCGGCCAAGATTTTTTGGGTTTCCACCACCATTTTCCACTCTTCTTTGGTGGCGCCGTCCTCCTGGAAGACATCAATGTGGGGAATGACATTGAAGGCGATCTGCTTGGTGAACTCGCGGGGTTCCAGCATTTCGTTGACGTAAATCGACTTGGTCTGGTCCCACAGCTCGTCCATGGCGTGCTGACCGGCCCCTGATGTGGACTGATAGGTGGCGGCCACCACGCGCTTGATGCCCACCTCGTCTTGGATCGGTTTCAGTGCCACCACCATCTCGATGGTCGTGCAATTGGGGTTGGCGATGATGCGTTTGGCTTTGGCCGCGTCTATGGCCTCGGGGTTCACCTCGGGCACCACCAGCGGCACGCCCTCGTCCATGCGCCAAGCTGATGAATTGTCGATCACCAAGGCGCCTGCATCGGCAATTTTTGGGGCCCAGGTTTTGGCCACCTCACCGCCGGCCGCCATCAAGACCAAATCAAGCTTAGAGAAGTCAACCTGCTCGATGTCATGGGTTTTCAGAACGGTTTCGCCAAAGGTCACCTCGGTGCCCAATGAACGGCGCGAGGCAATGGCCAGCACCTCGTCAGCCGGGAAGCCCCGTTCGGCAAGAATGGTCAACATTTCCCGACCCACCAGGCCTGTGGCCCCGATAACGCCAACACGCAATCCCATGATTTTCTCCTGTTTTTTGTGGACGGGCTTAGGCCTTTTGGCCGTTAACCATAGATTTACACGCCCTTTTAACGTGCCTGCCTTATGCTTGAAGATGCAGAAAGACAAAAGGGGGTATTTCTATGACATCCGTCGATACGGGGTATTTTTCGTCCAGCAAAGCGCTGGCGGGCGGCCCGGCTGAGCTCTCGGCCTATGCAGCCAAGGTGGCGCAACAGCGCAATCAGGAACAAAACGTCGAGGCCGTGGAACAAGACAAGCAAGCCAAGCGCGAGGAAACGCGCCAACGCGGCCTGACCATCTAGCACACCTCTATTTTCCAAACAAAAACCCCCGCAGGACAGAACTGGCGGGGGTATATGTTTTGTCAGCGTATGAGGCTTAGGCTTCTTTGCTGTCCGCCGCTTTGGGGGCCTCAGTTTTGGCTGGCGCGGTGTCAGCAGTGGGCTTTTCGGCCGTGGCTTTCGGCGTGCGCACCATTTGGCGCTCGGCGATCCGGGCCGATTTCCCGCTGCGCTCACGCAGATAGTAAAGCTTGGCACGACGCACGACACCGCGGCGTTTGACCTCGATGCTATCCACAACAGGAGAGTAGAGCGGGAACACACGCTCGACGCCTTCGCCAAACGAAACTTTGCGCACCGTGAAACTTTCGTTCAGACCACCGCCAGAACGCCCGATCACCACGCCTTCATAGGCCTGGATCCGCTCGCGGTCGCCTTCTTTAATGCGCACATTGACGCGCACGGTGTCACCGGCACCAAATTCAGGAATTTGTTTTTCGCCCAAAACGCGCTTCGCTTCGGCGGCTTCCAATTTTTCAATCACATTCATCGCTCTGCTCCTCAACCGGTCGACCTGTGGCTTGGCAATGCTGTCGCCACAAATCCGGCCGTCGTTCCCGTGTGGTGCGTTCTGACATCTGTTGGCGCCACCCGGCAATTTTCTTATGATCGCCGGTCAAAAGCACATCTGGAAGCAAATGTCCATCCCATTCTCGCGGTCGGGTGTACTGTGGATACTCCAAAAGCCCATTTTCATAGCTTTCTTCCGCCAAACTGGCCTCTTGGCCCAAAACATGGGGGCGCGTGCGCACGCAGGCCTCGATCAAAACTTGCGCCGCCACCTCGCCGCCAGCCAGCACATAATCGCCGATGGACCACTCTTCAAAGCCTCGGGCCTCAATCACCCGCTGGTCCACCCCCTCAAAACGACCACACAGCGCCACCAAGCCTGGCCCCGCCGCCAACCGCCGGACCGTGGCCTGATCGAGGCGACGCCCGCGCGCCGAAAGATAAACACGGGGCCGATCATCGTCTGGTAAGCTGTCAACCGCCGCCCCAATCACATCGGCGCGCATGACCTGGCCGGGGCCACCGCCCGCCGGCGTATCATCCAAAAACCCCCGCGCGTCGGACGAAAAGGGTTTCAGGTCCACAACATCCAGCTGCCACAAGCCATCCTCGCGCGCCCGATCAATCAGGGACACGCCCAAGGGACCAGGAAAGGCCTCGGGGAACATGCTCAGGACGGTTACATCAAAGGTCATCAGGCCTCAACTTTGGACAGCGTGCGCAACGGGCACTTGAAACGTGCTCTTTATCAGGCCTTTATAGGTTAGGCCAGCCAAACCCATGGCCAGCCACACACGCAAACCCATAAGGTAATTCAGCATGACCGTTACCCCAAGAACACAAGCCGACGAGCGCACAATGGACTTTCTCCGCATCATTCTCGCCATCATTTTCCCGCCCCTAGGGGTTTTCCTACAGGTGGGCCTGTCGGGCCACTTTTGGCTGAACATTTTGCTGACCCTGTTGGGCTACATCCCCGGCATTGTGCACGCGGTTTATATCATCGCCTCTCGGCGTTAGGACCAGGCCACGAGCGGATTAGTCTAGAAGGCCGGGCACGACCGCGATGCGCACGCGGTCGGCAAACACCTCAGGCACATAGTCTTGGGTGAAAGGCACCATCACGGGCTTTTGGCCATCAGGGCGCTGCGTGATCTCTAGAAGATCCCCGGCCCCAAAATCATACACGGCCCCGATCACGCCCAAGGGTGTGCCATCGGTACTTTCGGCCAGTAACCCCACCAAATCTGCATAATAATATTCGTCTTCTGCTTCTGGTGGCAAAGCATCACGGGGGACTTGCAAAACCAAGCCCCGCAAACCCTCGGCTTGGGTGCGGTCGGCAATGCCCTCAAAACGCAGCAAAAGCCCGCCTTTGTGTCGGCGGGCCCCAGCGATCTGTAGCGTGCGGCCCTGGGGGGTCATCAACGTGCCATAGCCCAAATAGCGTTTGGGGTCCGGATCGGCGCAGATGACTTTGACTTCCCCCTTGATGCCAAAGGCCGGGCCCAGAGTCCCCACATCGACCATCACTGTGGATGTGGGGCTGCCCATAGGCGTTACTCGGCCTTTTCGTCTTCAGATTTGACTTCAGCGTCAGCTTCGGCCGCAGCTTCTTCGGCTTTTGGCTCTTCTGCTTTTTCAGCTTCAGCAGCAGCGGCTTCCTCGGCGGCAGCTTTGGCTTCTTCCTCGGCTTGGCGTTTCATTTCCAGGCGCTCTTGGGCTTTTTTGCCAGGTTTTCCTTTGTTGGGGTTGTTGCCATGTTCCCACTTCACCAGATCAGCCGTTGACAGGAAGCGCGCCACACGGTCGGTGGGCTTGGCGCCTTTGTCGAGCCAATATTTGGCCCGTTCGGCGTCAAACGTCAGACGGCTTTCGTCGTCTTTGGCTTTCAGCGGATTGAAGGCGCCGATTTTTTCAATAAAGCGACCATCCCGTGGTGCGCGGCTATCAGCCACCACAATGCGATAGTACGGACGTTTTTTGGCCCCACCACGGGCCAGACGGATTTTCAATGCCATTGTCTTTCTCCTTTACAGCATATCGGTTGAAGTTATTTTTTTCGAAACCCTGGCAAGCCGGGCAAACCACCACCGGGCATCCCCGGCAAGCTCCCAGCTCCTTTGGGCATTTGCTTCATCAATTGATCCATATTGGGCACCTTGCTCATATCAGCGGGCATCTCTTGGGACATGTCCCCCATTTGATCAGGACTTGGCATATTGCCCATCAAGCTTTTCCAGCCCTTGCCGCCATTGCGCCCCAGCTTTTTCATCATGCCGGCCATTTGCTTGTGCATCTTCATCAGTCGGTTGACATCCGCCACATCCACACCCGCGCCCACGGCGATCCGGCGGCGACGCGAAGCGTTCAACAGTTCTGGCTTGCGCCGTTCCTTTTGGGTCATTGAGGAAATGATGGCCCGCTGGCGCACGATGACCTTGTCATCCAGATTGGCCGCCGCCATTTGCTTTTTGATATTGGCCGCCCCAGGCAATAGGGCCGCAATGCCGCCCAAACCCCCCAGTTTTTGCATTTGGCCCAGATGATCGGACAGGTCATCGAGGTCAAATTGCCCCTTGGCCATTTTCTTGGCCATTTTTTCGGCTTTGTCTTTGTCGAGGTCCTGTGCAGCCTTTTCCACCAAGCTGACGACATCGCCTTGGCCCAAAATGCGCCCCGCCAACCGTTTGGCGTCAAAGGCATCCAAGCCGTCAATCTTTTCACTGGTGCCCAGGAACTTGATCGGCAACCCCGTGACCGAGCGCATGGACAAAGCCGCCCCGCCACGCCCATCCCCATCAATACGGGTCAGCACCAAGCCCGTCAGCGGCAGACGGCTGTGGAAGGCCTCGGCCGTGCGCACGGCATCTTGGCCGGTCAAACTGTCAGCCACCAGCAAGGTCTCGATGGGCTTGGCAACGGCGGCAACCTCGGCCACCTCGGACATCATCTCCTCGTCCAGTGTGGTGCGCCCAGCGGTATCGAGGATCAGAACATCATAGCCGCCAAGACGCGCTGCATCGAGGGCACGTTTGGCAATCTTCACGGCGTCTTGCCCGGTCACGATGGGCAGGCTGTCGACCTCGACCTGTTGGGCCAAACTCGCCAATTGTTCCATGGCTGCCGGACGACGGGTATCGAGCGAGGCCAGCATCACCCGTTTGCGCTCGCGCTGTTTCAGATAGCGCGCCAATTTGCCCGAGGTGGTCGTCTTCCCCGACCCCTGCAGACCCGCCATCAATATTACCGCCGGGGGGGTCACGGCCAGGTTCAGTTGGCTTTCGGTTGGGTCCTCGGCGTTGCCGCCCAGCATCTCCACCAGGGCATCATTGACAATTTTGATAACTTGCTGGCCCGGAGAGACCGATTTGATCACCGACTCGCCGACGGCTTGTTCCCGGATCTTGGCCACCGCCGTTTTGACCACCGGCAAGGCGACATCGGCCTCGAGTAAGGCCACGCGCACTTCGCGCAGGGCCTCGTCGACATCACGTTCTGACAAAACCCCACGACCCGTCAGGCGGTCAAAGACACCTCCAAGACGTTCAGACAGGGTTTCAAACATTGATCTCTCCTTCTTCCTTTGCCCTCACCACACAGCACTTGGCATATGCCAAGCACCAAATGCCCCCGTGAGCGTAATCGCCGACGGAGGGAGCCCGCCATCCCTGTCCGAGCTGTTTGCGCCGGGGTCATGATGGTCAGGCCGCGCAGTGAAATGGCGCGGATTTAGTGTTCGTATAGCCTTTTTTCCAAAAATGTCAATTCTGTTGCCAAAGGAGTCTGGCGCCAAGGGAGAATGTTGCCAAGAGAGCCACATCTGCCTACCGATGTGGATATATCCTGTCGTCCCTCTTTGCTGGGGGGCAAAATGCCGCTAAGACACCCAAGGTCACAATCGCGAACTGTGTTGATCGGAATTCTATGGCCCTAGGTGTGTTTGATTCAGGTGTCGGCGGACTGAGCATCCACCGCGCCCTGGCGGAAACCTTCCCCGCCGCTGACTTGATCTATTTGGCGGATCAGGCCCATGCGCCCTATGGCAGCCGGTCAGGTGAGGACATCGTCGCCTTGACCCGTCAGGGCTGCGAGCATCTGTTTGCCCGAGGGGCCAATTTGGTGATTTTGGCGTGCAACACGGCCTCGGCCATTGCGTTGCGGACCTTGCAGCAATCTTGGTTGCCCGAAGTGCGCGAACGCTTGGGGCGTCCAGTGAACATCCTGGGCATCATCGTCCCCACCATCGAAGAGGCCACCGGCAAACTGTGGCGGGATCACGCCGAGCCCGTCAGCCCGCGGCCGAAAAATGTACATGCCATTGCCGTGTTTGCCACTCGGGCCACCGTGGCCTCTCGGGTCTATGAAATTGAGGTGGATAAGCATCGCCAAGACATCGCTGCCTTTTCCGAGGCCTGCACCCATCTGGCCCGGTTGATCGAAGACGACACCCCACGAGAAGTGTTGAAATCAGTGATCGAAGACCACGTCGCCAACGCCACTCGCCGTATCGGGCGCGCGCCTGATGAAGCGATTTTGGGCTGCACACATTACGAGATCGTTGCCGACCTGTTCGCCGAGGCGCTGCCGCCTGGCACGCCTCTGATCCATCAGCCCACCGCCGTCAGCCAGGCCCTGAAGCGTTATACGGATCGGCACCTCGAATATGACATTGGCCACAGCGCCAAACGGGATTTTTTTACCACCGGCAGTGGGGGCCTGACAGGGGATTTGGTCGAGACCTTTTGGGGCGCGCCCCTGACCCTTCAGCCCTTGCAGCTGACGCCCAGCATCTGATCAGACATCATCATCTGAATCATAGACCTTTTGGTCAAGACGCCCTTCCCATTTGGCCACAACGGTGGCGGTGGTGGCGTCGCCCGTTACGTTCACGGCTGTGCGCGCCATATCGAGAACCCGATCGACGCCGGCTACAATGGCAATGGTCTCGAGCGGCACACCCGCCTGGACCAGCACGATGGACATCATGATCAGCCCGGCGCTTGGCACACCTGCTGCACCTATGGACGCCAGCAGCGAGGTCAAAATGATGCCGATATAATCGACAAAGCTCAGATCAATGCCAAAGGCCTGGGCACCAAAAATGGCCGCCAAGGCCAGGTACATGGACGTCCCATCCATATTCACGGTCGAACCCAAAGAGGCCACAAAACTGGCTGTAGGCTTGTCAACGCCCAGGTTGCGCTCGACACAGCGCAAGGTCACCGGCAGGGTGGCGGATGATGAGGCCGTGGCATAGGCCACCGCAATGGCGTCGGAAATGCCGCGGAAAAAGGCCTTCACTGACAGGCCCATCAGTTTCAGAAGCCCCGTATAGACCAATGCCGCCTGCAACAGACACCCCAGATATAAGGTCCCGCCCAGAACGGCCAAGGGCTTCAAAGCCTCAAGACCATAGGTGCCCGCGACCCAAGCCATGAGGCCCAAGACACCAAAGGGCGCGAGCTCCATCACCAGGCCCGCGATTTTGATCATCACCTCGGCCCCAGCCTCAAGGACGCGCACCAAGGGTTGGGTGCGCTCACCGCCCAGCACACAACCAACCCCAACCAAAATTGCAAAGACCAAGATTTGCAGAATTTCGCCCTCGGCAAACGAAGCAAAGGGGTTTTGCGGCACAATGCCCAACAGACGCTCGACAAAACTGGGGGGTGGGGGCGTGACCGGGCTTTTCAATCCTTCGACCGCCAAACCTGCCCCCGGCTCGATCAAGACCCCGAGCCCGACGCCCATGACCACCGCCACAACCGCCGTGCCCATAAAGATCAGAATGGCCTTGCCCCCCAGGCGACCCAATTTCACAGGATCCCCCAACGAGGCCACACCCGCAGATAAGGTGGCAAAGATCATGGGCACCGCCAGCATTTTGATGGCCGCCAGAAAGATATCGCCAATGGGCTTGAGCACCGCGGCCTCTGGCCCCCAGATGGCCCCAATGATCAGACCCAGCACCAAGCCCCCCAGCACGCGCTGCCACAACGGAATTGAAAACCAAAATCGCATATTTGCCCCCTGCTTTGGGGCAAACCTAGCGAGGTTTATGCTTTGGGGCTAGTGGGCGAGAGACGATACCAACGCTGTCACAAATAATTATAAAACCATAATTGCCATGTGATAGCAAAACTCTGGAAAGCGCCTTACTCTACTCTAATTGTTATTTATTTTTTCGTGAGGGTTTTTGATGACGTTATTCGGCAAAATGTAAAATGTAATGCAATCCGCAGTAGATAAAGTTACCGACAAACCCCAGTTTCTGCATCAGGTTGAAAACGAAGGTGTCAAAGCCAAGACCGGTGGTCTGTTTGGCCACCTGCGTGAAATGGTGAACACCCATTCCATCTCCAGAGATGGTCAGGGGGGCAATCCCCAAGACATACAAATATATTTTAATATTGCACTTGCCGAGGATGGCCAAGGCAATGGCAACAGCGCTTTGTTTGGCGTAGCCGGTCCGGAAGTCTTCCGTCATTTCGAAATCGTCCTGCCCGATGGAACGGTTGAGCGCGTCGGCGCCCCCAAAGTCGACAGCAATGAGAATGGCCGCATTGACACCGGAGATCGCTACGAAGCCCTGTACGACATCGATGGGGACGGCGATCTGGATTTGATTTATCGTCAAAATTCAGCTGAGCGCGGCTGGCACGTGGGCATCGAGTATAACCGGGGCTAAGCGCCTCACAACTTTGGCTACGAATCTAGCAACACAACCAAACAAAAAGCCCGGCGCTTGGCCGGGCTTTTTAGGTCTTATGTATATAATACAAAGCTAATTTATCGGGCCGCCTCGGCCATCATCACCTTGCTGACGGCATGGATCACACTGGCGATTTTCACGGCCTGCTGAACTTGTGATGTGGTCAGCCCATGTTTACGCACGGTGGCTTCGTGGGCATCGATACAGCCACCACAGCCATTGATGGCCGAAACCGCAAGCGACCACAGCTCGAAATCAATCTTGTCCGCACCGGGGTTGGCAATCAGGTTCATGCGCAGGCCCGCGCGCAGGGTTTTATACTCATCGCCCGACTGGGCCAGGTGCAAAAACCGATAATAAATGTTGTTCATGCCCATCAGGGCGGCGGCACCACGGGCGGCATTTTGCTCGTCTTCGCTCAGGTGTGGGGCGGCTTCGGCCTCGATGGCTTTGACCACAGCTTCAGCACCAACAGCATGGGCGCTCGCCAGAAACGTCCCCCACTTCTGACGTGGGGTCAGGGTCTCATCACTGGCCAGGGTTGATAAGTTCAAATTCAAATCTTTGGCATAGACAGGCAGGCTGTCACGAAGGGTTTCCAGTGACATCTTGGTCTCCTTATTGGTAATGGAAAAGGGGTGAGGTGGGCGGCTGGGGCTTTGGGGTATGGGTGGCCGCCCACCTCGGAACGCACTAGGCGTTGATGGTTTCCCCACCAACCGGACGGTTGCAGGGGCACAGTTCATCAGTTTGCAAAGCATCCAGGATGCGCAGTGTGTCGGCAGGGTTGCGGCCGACATTCAGGGCATTCACAGACACATGCTGAATGACATTGTGCGGATCGACAATGAAGGTCGCCCGATAGGCCACACCGCTGTCTTCGCGCACACCCAGACCATCGATCAACGAGCCATTGGTATCGGCAAACTGCCAATGGTTCAGCTTGCTGAGGTCGGCATGTTCACGGCGCCAAGCCAGCTTGCAAAACTCGTTGTCCGACGAGCCACTGAGCAGCACCGCGTCACGAGCTTCGAACTCTTTGGATAGGCGCCCGAACTCAACGATTTCTGTTGGGCAGACAAAGGTGAAATCCTTGGGGTAGAAATAGATCACCTTCCATTTGCCCGAGAAGCTTTCCTCGGTGATTTGCTCGAACGCACTTTCGCCATTTTCTTCGTGGTTGTTGAAGCCAGGCTTCACACCGGTGACTTCGAATTCTGGTAAGGTATCGCCAACTCCCAACATATGATCTCTCCTTCAGGTTTTTTCTGTGATATCAAACGAACACCGTTTAGATGGGCTGGTTATGCCGGAATTTCAATGAAAAATCCAATTGATAATTCTTGTGCCGTGGATAGAATTTTTTTATAATCTCTCCATGACCCCTTTGCCAACTCTCCGTCAACTTCAATATCTGATGACGCTTTCCGAGCATCAATCCTTCTCGAAGGCTGCCGCCGCCTTACACGTCACCCAGCCCACCTTGTCCGCGGGCATGCGGGAGCTGGAGAGCATCCTGGATGCCCAGTTGGTCGAGCGTGGAAAACGGGGCGTGCGCCTGACCCCTGTGGGTCGCGAGGCCTTGGGGCGTGCTGCTGACATCTTGGATAAAACCGAAGCCTTGGTGGCGGCTGTCAGTGAACGGGCCAAGCCGCTGACTGGGCGCCTGAACGTGGGCCTGATTCCCACCATTGCGCCCTTTTTCCTGCCCCAGATGATGTTCCAAACCCGCGAAGCCGCGCCTGATCTGACCCTGGTGGTGCGCGAAAGTTTCAGCCAAGACTTGGTGGAGCGCTTAAACATGGGCACATTGGATATGGCCATTTTGGCCCTGCCCTATGCGCTAGGCGGTCTAGAGCATCACATTTTGGGTGCAGATGAATTTTGGCTGTTGTGCCCCCCTGATCATGCGCTGGCCAATCGAGCACAAATCTCGGCCGCTGATGTGAGCCGCGAAGACATGCTGTTGCTGGAAGATGGGCATTGTTTGCGTGATCATGTTTTGGCCGCCTGCCCCACCCAGTCAGGCCAAAATTCGGGCCTGCCGACGGCGGCCAGCCTGTATACTTTGGTGCATTTGGTGGCGGCCGGCCTCGGGATCACGCTTGTGCCCAAAATGGCGCTTGATCATGGCTTGATCCGGGGGCTGCCCTTGGTGGCCCGGCCGTTCAAACGCCCACCGCCATCACGGGACATTGCCGTGGTGTGGCGCCCCCAAGCGGCGCGTGCCCGCGACGCCGAGGCCCTGGCCAGAGCTCTTAGACTATAGCTGGCCCTTAGTCCCTAGTTTGTCTCTGCGCCCGGAAACGTATAGGCCGAGGTCTTGGCATGGGGTTTAAAGCCCAGTTTTACATACATCCGGTTCGAGATGGGATTGGCGTCATCGGCCTGCAGCATCAAGGTCTCAAAGCCTGTGTTGAAAAGCCCTGTGGCCACACTGCCCACCAGAGACGTGGCATAGCCCTTGCCACGAAAATCCGGATGTGTGGCGACGTTGATATAGCGCATGGTGGGTTTGTGAGCGATGCCGCGCAAGGTGGCCTTGATGCCGTTGTCATCCCACACCAGCTGCGAACCCACAGCGATGGCATAGGACAAGGTGGCGCGCACCACATCATCCTCGCGCTCCTCCATGGGCATTTTCATTTCTTCATAGGCGGTCTGCATCAAAGGGATCAGCGCCTCGAGATCCTCTTTTGTGGCCAGACGCAATTCACCACTTGCCCGTTTGAACGGCTGGAAATCGTCGCGGCTCAGCAGATAAAAGGTGGCCGTCATATCATGGGCCGCCGTTTTGCCGCTTTTCTCCTGCCATGCTTTGACCATAGGCTGCATCACGTCATCGGGCCCGGTGATGCCTGGGCAGTCCTTGTCCGTCAAATACGTGCCCAAATGCCGCGCTGCCCCCGCGCTGCCTGTTGACACCAAATAATGAAAGGGCAAGGCCCGAAAAGCGCACAAGGCGATCTCGCCTTTGTCATCTTTAACGATCAAACCTTCGGACGGCTCGTTGCCTGCTCGTGCCCGTTTGGAGACATATAAGGGCAGCAAATTCAGCACCAGGTCGGTTTCGTAAAACCCCTCGGCCGTGGGCTGATAGATAGCAGGGTCGACGATGCGCTCGATGGTGAACTCGTTCATTTAATCCTCGGCGGGTTTGGCGTTGGGAGCGGTAAAGGTATAGGCCGCGTTTTTACAATAAAAGCGAAAGCCCGCCCGTTGGCAGGCCTTATTCGAGCCGATGTTATCCTTATCAGCATAACCCACCACGTGGGTAAAACCGGAGGCCAACGGCCCCTTAATGGCTTGGGCCAAAATGGCGGTGGCGTACCCCTTGCCGCGGCGTTCATGATGGGTGGCCATGGTCGCCAGGGACGCCACAGGGGGGATGAAAATTCCCCGTAGGGTGGCGGCAATCCCGCCATCATCCCAAACCAATTGGCCACCTTCGGAAATTGCCCGACGCAAAGTGGCCTCAACCACCAAAGGGTCACATTCTTCCGGCGGCAGACCCATTTCCTCGCTGCCGCGCTGCATCAATGGCAACAATTCCGGCAAGTCATCAAGTGTGGCTAGGCGCATATGACCCTTGGGGGCAACCGATGCCACCTCCTGGCCAGGCTCGATCATGTAAAAAGTCGAGTCCAAATCCTGTTTCACCGTGCCGCCCGTCAACCGCGCCCACTGCTGGGCCATCACCCCACATACCCGCGCCGGCCCCGTCAGACCCGGACAGCCCGAGGTGGCCACAATGTGCTCCATCAAATCCGCAGCCCCGGCGATGTCTTCTGGGTGTTGCGGCGACATGAAAAAATGAAAAGGCAAACTGCGAAAGGCCGCAAAAACAATTTTGCCATCGCTGTCGCGCACCAGATAGCTTTCCGTGCGTTCATTGCGCGACCGCGCCCGTTGGGCCACATAAAGGGGCAGAATATTTTGCACCAAATCCCGCCGATAAAACTCTTCCGCCTCGGCCAGAAACAGCCCGGCGGAGGGAAACGATTGAATATGGTATTTGCGGATCAGGCCCATATGTGTCCTTTGGTGTCGAATGTCCTTGATTTGCAGGGACCATAGCACGAAACTCTGATGATGACCTTACCAAACCCCATCTTGATGCACGGTCTGGGCAATCGCTTTGCGATACTGGATTTGCGCGGCGGCGGCACCCTGACAGACGATGGCGCAAAAACCCTGGCCAGCCAAACCGGTGTCGACCAAGTCCTGACCATCGAGCCCGGCCGCGAGGCGGATGTCTATATGGGCATTTGGAACGCTGACGGCAGTCGTGTGGCCGCCTGTGGCAACGGCACGCGATGTGTAGCCTGGCATGTGTTGGCGGAAACGGGTGGAAGCCGACTGGTCCTTGAAACTGACGCGAGCGTCTTGATGGCCACCGTTAGCGGTGATCACCAGGTCAGCGTGGATATGGGCGTGCCCAAGCTCGATTGGCCCGATATCCCGCTGGCCGAGCGCATGGACACCCGCTTTGTGGACATTAAGATTGGCCCCATTGACGCGCCGATCCTGATGGCACCCACCGCCGTCAATATGGGCAACCCCCATGTTGTGTTTTTTGTCGAGGATATCGACAGCATTGACATCCCTGGCGTGGGCCCGTTGATTGAATGGCATCCCCTGCTGCCCGAAGGCGCCAATGTTGGCTTTGCCACCCTGCAAGGCCCTGCGGATATTCGCCTGCGGGTATGGGAACGCGGGGCCGGCCTGACCCAGGCCTGTGGCACGGGTGCCTGTGCCGCTTTGGTGGCTGCTCATCGTTTGCGACGCCTGGGTCGCGAGGCCACTGTGCACCTGGATGGTGGGGATCTGCACGTCACCTGGCGCGATGACGATCATGTGATCATGACCGGCCCGGTGGCCTATGAGACTTGATTTTTCCGGCTATCTTCGGCTTATCAGGGCTGAGGCAACAGATGGATATGACCGGCCAACACCCACGCACAACGGAAACCACACCCATTCAAGTGGTCAATATGGGCTGTCGTTTGAACACGGCAGAAAGCGAAACCATGGCCAAAAACGCCCAAGACCTGGGCCTTGAGAACACTGTCATCATCAACACCTGTGCGGTCACCCACGAAGCCGTGCGCCAATCCCGCCAAGCCATCCGCAAGGCCCGGCGGCACAACCCCACGGCCCGCATCCTGGTCACGGGGTGTGCAGTGGAAACGGATGCGGCGGCTTTTGGGAAAATGCCCGAAATTGATCAGGTCATTGGCAACGCGCAAAAGCTGAACCCGGAGAGCCTGCTGCCCGCCACTGAAACCCAAGCCCAGGTGCAAGACATCATGGCTGTGCGCGAAATGGCGGAACATTTGGCCGTCAGCACCGAGGCCCGCACCCGTGCCTTCGTTGAAATTCAAAACGGCTGCGATCATCGCTGCACCTTTTGCATCATTCCCTATGGGCGGGGCAACTCGCGCTCGGCGCCTGTGGGGGACGTGGTCGGCACCATCAAACGCCTGGTGGATGAGGGTGTGTTCGAGGTGGTGCTGACCGGCGTGGACCTGACAAGTTGGGGCCAACACCTGCCCGGCGAGCCCCGGCTAGGGGATTTGTTGCAACGGATTTTGCGCTCGGTGCCCAATCTGCAACGTCTGCGGTTGTCGTCTTTGGATGCTATCGAGGTCGACCCCCTGCTGTTTGAGATCATCACCACCGAAGCCCGTGTGGCCCCGCACCTGCACCTGAGCCTGCAAGCCGGTGATACCCTGACCTTGAAACGCATGAAGCGCCGCCACAGCCGCGACGAGGCCGTGGACCTGTGCCAGCGTTTAAAAGCCGCCAGGCCCGACATTGCCTTTGGCGCCGATCTGATTGCCGGTTTCCCAACAGAAACCGAGGCCATGTTCCAAAACACGCTGAATTTGGTGCAGGATTGTGGGCTTTCTTATGTGCATGTCTTTCCCTACAGCCCCCGGCCCGGCACCCCCGCCGCCCGCATGCCGCAAGTGCCCCGCCCCGAGATTAAGGACCGTGCAAAACGCCTGCGGGAGGTAGCGACCAAGGCTTTACACCGTCATCTGGATCATAAGATTGGCCAGGTGGAAACCGTGGTGATGGAAACCGAAACGCGAGCACGGGCCGGCGATTTCACCGATTTGCGATGTGCAAAACCTCTGGCTGTCGGCAGCCGTCAGCGCTTGCGCATCACGGGCCATGATGGTCAGGTGGCCCACACGGAGACGCAACCATGAGCACAGACACACCAGAGAAGCCGAAGAAAAAAGGCTGGTTTTCCCGCCTGACCTCGGGCCTCAACAAAACCTCCAAGTCCCTGACCCAGGCCGTGGGCGACATTGTCACCAAAAAGCCCCTGGACCAAGAGACCCTGGACGAGCTTGAGGAAATGCTGATCCTGGCGGACCTTGGCCCCACCGCCGCCGCCGAGGTGATCGCGCGCTTCAGCAAAACCCGTTTTGGCAAAAACATTTCCGAGGACGAAATCAAAGAGGGCCTGGCCGAGGCCATTGAAGAGATACTGACCCCTTACGAGACCACCTTTGCTCCTCTGGCTAGTGATCACAAACCCCATGTTGTGGTGTTTGTGGGCGTGAACGGGGCCGGAAAAACCACCACCATTGGTAAGGTCGCCGCCCAGATCAAAGCGGACGGTGGTCAGGTGATGTTAGCGGCCTGCGATACCTTTCGCGCCGCGGCCACCGAGCAACTGCAGATCTGGGGAGAGCGCAACACCGTGCCCGTGGTCGCCGCCCATCAAGGGGCCGATGCCGCTGCTGTCGCCTTTGATGCCCTGAAACGAGCGCGGGATGAGAATATTGATGTGCTGCTGATCGACACCGCAGGCCGGTTACAGAACAAACAAGGGTTGATGGATGAGTTAGCCAAAATCATCCGGATTTTGAAAAAACAAGACGACAGCGCCCCCCATGATGTTTTGCTGGTTCTGGACGCCACTGTCGGCCGCAATGCGCTGAACCAAGCCGAAGGCTTTGAAAAGGCCACGGGAGTTACGGGCTTGGTTATGACCAAATTGGATGGCACGGCGCGGGGTGGTGTGTTGCTGCCCGTGGCCCAGGCTACGAACTTGCCCTTATGTTTAATAGGTGTTGGTGAACAAATCGAAGACTTGCAATCCTTCAGTGCACGGAGTTTTTCTCGGTCTTTATTTCACCTAGAAAACGAAAGCGGTTGATGAACACGGATCAATGCCTTATACAGCCCCTCGTATTCTGTTGATTTAAGAGGGTCTGGTGATGGCCAACACAAAAACATCTGATTTTCATTTGGTACAGTCTCCTACACATCTTTTGCATCGGGCCTTGCAACTGGCCCTTGATCTCTATGCCGAGGAATTTAAGGCGCTAAAACTGACCCATCGGCAATTGGCCGTGCTGACGGCCGCAGCGGAATACCAAGGCCTTAGCCAAACAGACCTGGTGGCCACCACCGGCATTGACCGCTCGACCTTGGCAGAAATGGTGGCGCGGATGATCGACAAAGGCATGTTGGAGCGCAAACGCTCGCCGCGCGATGCCCGCGCCAACATTGTGACCATCACAGAAGATGGCCGCAAAATCTTGGACGAAGCCCTGCCCCGCATCATGGCGGTCGATAAAAAGATCATGAAAATTCTGCCCAAAAAGGGCTTGCGCGAGAAATTTCTGCTGGCCTTGCAGCACCTGGCCCATGTCGTGGAAGAAGCCGAAGGCATCGAGACCCTAGAAGACGGTAAGAAAAAGAAAAAGAAGAAGAAAAAACGCGACAAAGAAGCCAAGGCCAGAGCAGCCAAGGACGAGAAGAAAAAGACTGAAAAAAAGAAGACCAAAAAAGAGAAAAAAGCCCTGAAAGAGGCCAAGGCCCTAAAGGAACAAATGAAAACCATCGAGAAGAAAATTGAAATTCTCGACTTGAAGGTTCCTGACAGCAAAAAGGGGGGAGACAAGACCCCCACCACCAAGAAAGCCAGCTGATCCCTAAATCAGGCTAGGTCTTGGGCGGCAACACCTTTTTAAATGCGAATATCGATATAGGTCCCCGGCGGGGGCGCTTCGCCGGGTGCGGGCTGGTCTGTAGCCATGCGCAGCCGTTTGACTTCGGCCTTGGCCTGGATGGGGCGGTCATCGGGTGTGGGTGTGATCACTGGGCGTTTGACGGTTTCGGCCACCTCGGGCTTTGGGAAAGCCTGGGCCGAGCCCACGGCTTGGGGTGCGGGCTTGCCACTTTGCAACTCGGCAATCATCGCGCGCAACTGGGCGGCGGCATCAACGGATTGTGGACCTGTGCTCATGGCCTCATTGCGCCGTGCGTCGGTCAAAAAAGGGTTAACAAGACCTGAAGTGTTGCTTTTTGTTAAAGACCCGCTGGGGCATCAGCTTGGCCCCAGGTCGGCGAGCGCATTTCGTGCAAGCGCGAGGCCGTGCGCTGAAATTCAAAGGCCCCATCCCCCAGCGTATAGAGCCCAAAGGGCTCGGCATCCGCCAAAAACACCAAACGCTTTTTGGCCTCGTAAAAGGCATCCACCAGCGCCACCAGGCGCTTGGCCGCATTGCGCTTATCGGGGCCCATTTTGGGCACGTCCCGCACAAACAGAGCGTCAAAAGTCTCGGCCAATTTCAAATAGTCCGCAGGCCCCAATGGCGCCTCGCAGGCGTCCTTGAAGCTCATTCGGGCCACACGGCCGGCGGCTTCGGGCACATGAAGGCTGCGGCCTGGCATATCCAAATCCCGCGGGCGCACTGCCTCGGCGTCTGTGGCCTTTTGCCAGGCCCGTTCAAATGCGGCCTCGGCTTCAGGCTCGAGGGGGGCGAAATAGGCCGCCCCCGTTAACCCCTTCAAGCGATGGTCCACATCCCCGTCCACTGACACCACAGTCAATTTTTCCTCTAGGGTCTCAAGGAACGGCACAATATGTTGCCGGTTCAAACCGTCCTTATAAAGCTCGGACGGATGCCGGTTCGATGTGGCCACCACCGTCATCCCTTCTGCGAACAAGGCCTCGAACAAACGGCCCAGGATCATGGCGTCGGCAATGTCCTCGATCTGAAACTCGTCAAAGCATAGCAGATGCGCATCGTCGTAAATTTTGCTCGCAAGCGCCGGAATGGGATCATTGCCTTTGACGGGCCCGAAAATGATCTTACGCTCGGCGGGGCCCGCACGGCGCCAGCGGTTGATGCGGGCGTGCACATCCTTTTGCATAAATTCGTGGAAATGCACGCGGCGCTTTTTTTCAACTGGCGCGTTTTGAAAAAACAAATCCATCAGGGTCGATTTGCCACGTCCCACCGGCCCCCATAAATACACGCCCGGGGGGGCCTTGTTGTCAGATTTGGTGAACGGCAGGCTGAAGCCGGGCTCGGCCATGGTGTTCAAAGCCTCTTCCAGTGTGTTCAGGGCCGCAAGGGCCTCGGTATGCCCGGCGTCTTCCACCAGACGCCCATCGGCAATCCGCTCTCGATACGCACTCAGAAAAGACACGCGCCTGACACCTCGGCGGGCGGTCCGGCTATGACACGCCCAATTCGTTCAACATCATTTCCACCTGCTTGGGCTTTTCACACATGCAGATGCGCCATTTGCCATCCACTTTCCACAAAATGGCGGGATAGGCAATCTGAACCCCATTTTGCGCCAACAATTCCCGCATGCGGGCGTTGAAAATCTGGCTTTTGTCGACAAGGGCCAGGCGCTCGGGGTCACCTTCGACATTGGGCGGGCGATCTTCAAGCGTATCATAGACGCTCATGGGGATATCAAACCACTGGCTATAAAAGTCCCAGTCGCGATGTTTCCAAATCTCGGCAATGGCCGCGCGTTCGCCCACTGTCGAGCGCGGCTTGCCGTTGCGATCTTCGCGGGCAAAGACAATCACACGGGTGTCCACACCAGCCTGGTGCAGGCGGGGGAAGGCATCCTCCTTAAAGCGCACACAATCCGGGCACGCCCGGAAGGAAATTTTATAAATCGCAGGCCCATCCAAGCCTGGCGAAACCCAGCCAGAATTTTCCAGAAGTTGCCCGATTTCCTCGGCATGTTTTTTCAAAGTCACCGGCTTGGTGGGCACGGACGGCTTGCCCCAACCAAACAACGAAAACCCCATCAAAAACGTAGCGGCCAATGCCGTAAACAGTGCAGTGCGCATGAAAGCCTCCTTTGGGTCTCACTCATAGGTGGTTGAGTGTGCACGCATCATGCCCGTTTGGCCAGTTACAATTGGGACAGCCCCTGCAACATGGCCACACTGCCCAAAATCAACACCACCAAGGCCGTGGTCCAAAACAGGATCGGGTTCTTGATCTCACGCATCCGTCGATCTTCCCATAACCTGTGTCAGCTTACGCCATCGTCGGGATGACAAAGGCGCTGTCATCCGTGGCCCCTTCGGGGAAGCGCTGGGTGATGGTTTTGACCTTGGTGAAAAAGCGTACGCCCTCGGGCCCATGCTGGTTCACATCCCCAAAGGCCGAACGCTTCCAGCCCCCAAAGGTGTGATAGGCCACCGGCACAGGAATGGGCACATTGATGCCCACCATGCCCACCTGCACACGTTGCGCGAACTCACGCGCCGCATGGCCGTTGCGGGTGAAGATGGCCACGCCGTTGCCGTACTGGTGATTGGTGGGCAGTGCGACCGCTTCCTCGAAGCTATCGGCGCGCACCAACTGCAGCACGGGACCAAAGATTTCTTCCTGATAGGATTTCATATTGGGCTTAACATGGTCCAACAGGGTTGGGCCGATGAAGAAGCCCTTTTCGTAGCCTTGCAAACTGAAGTCACGGCCATCGACCACCAGCTCTGAGCCTTCGTCCACACCCATCTGGATGTAATTGGCAATGCGGTCGCGGTGTTCGGCGGTGACCACAGGGCCATAATGGGCATCTTTGTCCGTGGAAATGCCCACCTTCAATTTCTCGATTTCGGTGACCAAACGCTCACGCAACTCGTTGGCGGTTTTCTCACCCACCGGCACCGCCACAGGCAAGGCCATGCAGCGTTCGCCGGCCGAGCCAAAGGCCGCGCCCACCAAGTCCTTGACGGCTTGATCCATATCGGCGTCCGGCATGATGATGCCGTGGTTTTTCGCGCCCCCCATGGCCTGCACCCGTTTGCCGTGGGCCGTACCCGTGGCGTACACATACTGGGCAATATCGCTGGAGCCCACGAAGCTGACGGCCTTGATATCTGGGTGGGTCAGAATGGTGTCGACGGCCACCTTGTCGCCATGCACCACATTCAAAACGCCTGCGGGTGCACCCGCCTCCATAAATAGTTCCGCCAAACGCAGTGGCACGCTGGGGTCCCGCTCGGAGGGTTTCATCACAAAGGTATTGCCACAAGCAATGGCCACACCAAACATCCACATTGGGATCATCGCGGGGAAGTTAAACGGTGTGATGCCCGAGACCACACCCAGCGGCTGGCGCATGGAATAGACATCAATGCCAGGACCGGCACCCTCGGTGTATTCACCCTTTTGCAGATGGGGGATGCCGCAGGCAAACTCGATGACTTCCAAGCCCCGCTGCACATCACCCTTGCTGTCGGCGATGACCTTGCCGTGTTCTGATGACAACATCTCGGCCAGTTCGTCCATATTGGCTTCGACCAGACGTTTGAACTCGAACATCACCCGTGCGCGACGTTGGGGATTGATGGTGGCCCATTTGGGGAAGGCGGCCTTGGCGGCTTCGACAGCGTTGCCGACCTCTTCGGCCGTGGCCAATTGCACACGGGCCTGCACATCACCAGTGTTGGGGTTGAAAATTTCGTGGAACCGGCCGGAACTTCCCTTGTGGGCATCGCCGGAAATGAAATGATGAATGTCGCGCATAATGGTTTTCTCCCGTGGGCTGTACGGAGGTGCTGTCTTTGGCCATGGTCCCTTGTCTTGATAGTCCCAAGACTTAATACTCCAAAGGACACACAAAAACGCACCCAATCTTGGGTGCGTTGTAGGCCTTTTGGGCTCCCTTGTGAAGGGGGAAGTCTTCGATCTCGGGCGAAGGGAGTATGTCCTTATGGCGACCGATCACAGCCCCTGGAATGTATAGACCAGGCTTATGCCCAAATAGTTTTCACGGGGTGACGCCTCACCCACTGGGTCTACCAAACTCCATGTTACGCCAGCCTGAGCGTTGGGCGCAATTTTATAGTCAATATTGGTGCTGAGTACAGTGGCACGCCCCTCAACAGGTTGCCCCAAACTGTCAAACCCATCGCTTTTGGTCAGATCAACACGGTAATTGATGGCCACCGAACCATGATCATTCGCAAAAGAATGACCTGCTGTTAGGGCCACACCTTGCGCCCAATCCAGCAGAACCTTGCCATCTTCATTGGCCACAGGGGTGTATTCGTAGGGGCCGCTGTGCTCGAAATCCGGGCTTCCAGCGCGCACTTCCAATGCCGCACCCAGGGCCCACTGATGCCAAATGCCAGGACGCGCAATAACACCTATGTTCAGCTCACCGCTCATGGGTGATTTTTCTGGCAGGGGTACAGCCGGCATCACAGGGTCATCAGCCACCTCAGCCAACAAACCCCGGCTGCCTTCAATCTCGGCAAAGAACTTCAAACCATCATCGCCAAATTGTCCACGCCCACCAATCACCAGGTCAATATTATCAATCACTTCGCCCTTGTTCTCGGGGTCAGCGCTGTGCAGTTTCAGGGCCATGTAGCCATGGGCCGCCATCGGATCTTCTTCGTAAAGCCTGCCGTGATACCCCAAGCTAAAAGCATTGGTGTGGTCTTGGTCGCCACGAAGGGGCTCTTCGTCCAAACGTGCTCGCAGGTACAATCCACCCTCACCTCTTTGGGTCGCATCGGTGAACGGATTCACCGTCATGCTGCGTTCGGGATCCGGACGGTTTTCAGCCCCCACATCGGCCCCAAAGTCCAAGCCGAGGCCTTTTTTATTTTTCGCCGGTGCTGAGGCAACCTCTGCAGCAGAACCGAAACTTTCGTCGGCCCTTGGGCTGACTTCCGTCATAATGATATTTTCCGGACTGCCGCTTGATGTGCCTGGGGTGCTGCCCATGTCTATGCTCCAATGTCTTAAGTGGAATGAATTATGATGTTTTCCGAAAGTCATACTTAATTTTTTTAAAATTGTCAAATAGGGATTTTTAGCGCCCTAATTTCTAAAAACACCTCACTAAGCAGAAAAAAAGCGCCGAAGTCATCAGCGCTTTTTGTGTGCGAAATTTTCCACTGAAATCGCGCTAAACCGCACGCTCCAGCATCATCTCTTTGATTTGGCCAATGGCCTTAGCGGGGTTCAAGCCTTTAGGGCACACTTGGGCACAGTTCATAATGGTGTGACATCTGTAAAGCTTGAAGGGATCTTCCAGCATATCGAGGCGATCACCCGTGGCCTCGTCGCGGCTATCGGCAAGCCAGCGGTAAGCTTGCAACAGCGCCGCCGGGCCCAAATAGCGCTCTTGGTTCCACCAATAGCTGGGGCACGAGGTGGTGCAACACGCGCACAAAATACACTCATACAGCCCGTCCAGCTTTTCGCGATCTTCGGGGCTTTGTTTCCACTCGGTTTTCGGAGTGGGCGTGCTGGTATGCAACCAGGGCTCGATCGAGGCATATTGCGCATAAAAATGCGTCAGGTCTGGTACCAAGTCCTTGACCACATCCATGTGCGGCAAAGGCGAGACCGTCACCGTGCTGCCGCATTCGTCCCAGCCCTTGGTGCAGGCGAGCGTGTTGCGACCGCCGATGTTCATGGCGCAGGAGCCACAAATCCCCTCGCGGCACGAGCGCCGAAAGGTCAGCGTGGGGTCAATAGTGTTTTTGATGTGAATCAGAACGTCCAAAACCATGGGCCCACAAGCGCTGGTGTCGACATCATAACTATCCCAGCGGGGGTTTTCATCGCTGTCTGGGTCATAGCGATAGATCTTGAAGGTCTTGATGGATTGGGCCCCTTCCGGTGCCTCAAAGCGCTGACCGCGTTTGATTTTTGAATTCTGAGGCAGTGCCAATTCAACCATTGTCGTCTCCGTACCAATCCAAATTTCGTGTCAGCACCATGGCGCTGGCGATGGCCAGGAAGGTGACAACCGCCCCCACCAACAGGGCGTAGTCTTCCAAGCGCATCAAGATATAGATCAAGGCATACAACCCTGAAAAGACCACCAAAGCCGTTAAGCCTCGGTTACGATCTTTGAATGTCCATCCCGCATAAGCGGAAATCAGGCCCACAGTGGCCGTGGCGGCCACGGCAAACGCCAAGTCAAAACCCCAAAATTCCGCGATGGACAACAACAGCAAGTAAAATACAGTTTGCGCCAGCCCAATCAACACATATTGCGCGGCGTGTACCCGGCGCTTGCCCAGGGCTTCGAACAGGAAAAAGGTCAGAAAGACCAACCCGACAAAGACAATGGCGTATTTCAAGGCCCGCCCGACGCTTTGATAGGGGTTGTCCGCCCACACGAACGCCACCGCCATATCCCGGCCATCGAGCACATTGATCTGTTGGTCCGTCACTGTGCCAGACAAGCCGCGCGCCACAAACGGAACTGACCAGTCGGCTTTGAAGCCATGGTCGTCAATCTGACGTGTGGTGGGCAGAAAGCCGCCTTGGAAACTGGGGTGGGGCCAATCGCCCGACAAACTGGCTGTGGTGGTTTGTGCAAAGGGTGCCAAGCTTATGGACTCAACCCCGTTCAGAACCACACGCCCAGAGACCTGGAGCTTGTCCACATCCACTGAGGGCAAGGCTGCCGCCATCACTGACCAAGTCAAGGCATGCCCCCCAGACCAAGACCCACCATGGGGCATGGGTCGGGGTGCTGCACGCGTGTCCACGGGAAATCCCCCGCCAACGGGCTTAAGGTCCAAAACCTGGCCATTGATCTGGATTGTGGGTTCAGAGCGAACCCCGCGCAAGTCATGCACACCCAAAATCAACTCGGCCCGTGACCAATCCACCGCCATGCTGAGATCATCTGACATGGCGACCCGCAAAGCCTCGAGGTCAAATGTGGCCAACATTTCTATATCAGCCTTGTAAACGGGCACCTCAAAGATGGAACGCTTCAGGGTTGACGTTTGTGTTTGCGCCTCAAAGCTGCCGCTCTGCGCAAAACCATAGACATAACCCTTTTGAACGGTGTCCACTGATTTGGTTTCATAAGGAATCGCCAGCACCGGGCCCAAGACGCGCTGTTCTCCGCCGTGCAGTTGCCCGACTTCGCGGTAGACATCTTCGGCGCGGTCGCTGCGATCAGATAACAGCCAGGCGACAAACAAAGCGGGAATGACCATGACCAAGGTCAAGGCGCAGACCAAAATCGCCTTGGCCCCCAACGAGCCCTTGGGCATCCATTTGATGGTGTTGCTCATCCGCCCATCACCATTTGATACATCAGGCGTCCAGGCAAAAAGGTCAGCCCCCCGGCCACCAAAATGCCGCCAATGTAAACCCCAACCATGGCGCTTTTATGCCCCGTGATATCCCCTTGGCGTAGGGCATAAAGTGCCAAAGCCAGGCTAATAATGGTGCCCGGCACAAATAGGTGAATAAAGCTAAAGCCCAAGGGCCCATCCGGATTCAGCTCGTGAATGAACAAGGCACTCAGGGCCGTCACCACCATCAGGGCGATGTATGTCATCCCCAACACCCGATGCGGTCGCGCGCCCTTGCGCGAAGCGATGATTAACCAGGCCCCTAAAACCGCCGCCGGCAACACCGTCACAAGGTGCAGTTGAATGGCCAGCGGGGCGGTAAAGAAGGGCTCGAGGGTCATCAGCGCCCCTTAATACACCCGGGCCTTGGGCGGGAAGACTTCGACGTCTTGGCTCAGGGTTTTCATGTGAACGGGGCGGTCATCCAGCTTGACTTTGCCCTTGTCATCGACCCAAGCCAGGGTGTGCTTCATCCAATCCTTGTCATCGCGATCAGGATAGTCCTCATGGGCATGGGCCCCGCGACTTTCTTTGCGGTTCAGGGCCCCCGCTGCCGTTGTCATGGCCTGGCGGATCAGATTGTCGAACTCTAGGGTTTCGATCAGGTCCGTATTCCAAACCAAGGATCTGTCCGTCACCTTGATGTCGTCCATACCACTAAAAATGGCATCGAGTTTTTTCACGCCCTCGGCCATCAGCTCCTCGGTGCGGAACACGGCACAGTGGGCCTGCATGGTTTTTTGCATATCCAGACGCATCTGGGCCGTGGGCGTGCCCCCCTTGGCGTTGCGGAAATGGTCAAGACGGGCAACCGCCGCGTCCGTGGCATCTGCAGACAGCTCAACGTGCGGTGTGCCTGGCTTCACCAGCTCGCCACAGCGTTGGCCCACGGCGCGACCAAAGACCACCAGATCAATCAAGGAGTTCGAGCCCAGCCGGTTGGCACCATGCACGGACACACAAGCCGCCTCACCCGCCGCCATCAGCCCAGGCACCACATGATCGGGGTTGCGGCCTTTTTTGGTCACCACCTCGCCCGTATAGACCGTGGGGATACCCCCCATGTTGTAGTGCACGGTGGGGATGACCGGGATCGGTTCTTTGGTGACATCGACGCCTGCAAAAATGCGCGCGCTTTCTGAAATGCCCGGCAAGCGATTATGAATGATCTCGGGGTCCAGATGATCAAGTCGCAAATAGATATGATCGTTGTCTGCCCCCACACCGCGCCCTTCGCGGATTTCGATGGTCATGGCCCGACTGACCACATCGCGGCTCGCCAAGTCTTTGGCCGATGGCGCATAGCGCTCCATAAACCGCTCGCCTTCGGAATTGACCAAATAGCCGCCTTCGCCGCGCACACCCTCGGTGATCAAACACCCTGCGCCATAAATGCCAGTGGGGTGGAACTGCACGAACTCCATGTCTTGAAGCGGCAGGCCCGCGCGCAAAATCATGGCGTTGCCGTCACCCGTGCAGGTATGCGCCGAGGTGGCCGAGAAATAAGCCCGGCCATAGCCACCCGTGGCCAGCACCACCTGGTGGGATCGGAACAGGTGCAAGGTGCCGTCATCCATTTTCAGCGCCAGCACGCCTTTGCACTCACCGTTGTGCATGATCAGATCGAGGGCAAAATACTCGATGAAAAACTCGGCGTCATTGCGCAGGCATTGACCATAGAGCGTGTGCAGCATGGCGTGCCCGGTGCGGTCGGCGGCAGCACAGGTACGTTGCACCGAACCCTCGCCGAAATTGCGGGTCATACCGCCAAAGGCGCGTTGATAAATCTTGCCGTCTTCAGTGCGGGAAAAGGGCGTGCCCCAGTGTTCAAGCTCATAAACGGCGGCGGGCGCGTTGCGGCACAGATATTCAATGGCGTCTTGGTCCCCGAGCCAGTCAGAACCCTTGACGGTGTCATACATATGCCAGCGCCAATCATCCTCGCCCATATTGCCAAGACTTGCGGAAATGCCGCCCTGGGCCGCCACCGTGTGGCTGCGTGTGGGAAACACCTTGGTGACGCAAGCCGTGCGCAACCCGGCCTGGGCCGCCCCAAGGGCCGCGCGCAGTCCCGCGCCCCCGGCGCCAACCACCACCACGTCGAATTCATGGGTTTCAATCGGATAGGCTTTGGTCATTGAACTCTCCAGACCTGTACACAGATGGGCGCGCTAGACGCCGAAACTTAGACGCAGCACCGCAAAAATTCCGGCAAAGGCCGCCAAGGCCGCCACCAGAACATTCAGCACCAGCAAGATGATCTTGCTGAGGGGTTTGTGGATGTAATCTTCGATCACCACTTGCAGGCCCAACGCCGCATGGGTGAAGACCAACACCAAGGCCAGCAACAAGGGGATGGCATGCTGTGGTGCCGACACCCAGGCCCGCGCCGTGGCATAGCTGTCAACACCATGGGCTACAAGGGCATACAAAAGCCAGACCAGCAGCGGCAAGGCCACCATGGCGGTCAGGCGTTGCTTGATCCAGTGTTTCAGGCCCGACTGCGCCGAGCCCAAACCGCGGGCACGACTGAGGGGGGTGCGAAACTGTGATGGTTGCGATTGGCTCATAACGCCCTCCTCTAAAATACGCGACCGGCGACCCAGGCGGCCCCAACCACACCCATGATCAGGGAAATCCAAGAGGCCATGCTCGCCACCTTGGGCGTAAAGCCATGCCCCGCGTCCCAAACCAGGTGGCGGATGCCGTTGGTGACGTGATAGCCCACGGCCCCCCCAGCAGCCACCAAAATCAATTTGCCTAAGACCGAGCCCAAAACCGTCTGCACCCCGGCAAATGTCGTTGGCCCCATGGACAAGGCCAGCAACCACCCCACAGCCAACAGCGCCAGGCCATAGAGCGCCACCCCAGACGCCCGGTGTAATATCGAGCTGAGCATGGTGACGTGCCAGCGCCAGACCTGAAGATGCGGAGAGAGGGGACGTTGAGACATGATAGAAACACCCTGTTGGAATTTGCCCTTAATCTAGTGCGCAAAGCCGCGCTGTCAATGAAAGTCGGCAAGCTGCGCCAAATGACCACGGTGTTCGGGTAAACAGCCCCTTAACCGCCGTTGCCAGGGCAAATAAAATCGAGTATGCCGCCTGTAGCTTAATGACAAACACGGAGACCCTTCCCATGGCACGCAAAAAAATCGCTTTGATCGGCGCCGGACAAATCGGTGGCACCCTGGCCCACTTGATCGGCCTGAAGGAATTGGGGGATGTGGTCCTGTTTGATATCGCCGAAGGCATGCCCCAGGGCAAGGCGCTGGATATTTGCCAATCGTCACCGGTTGATGGGTTTGACAGCCACATGGTGGGGGCCAATGATTATGCCGCCATCGCGGGCGCCGATGTCTGCATCGTCACCGCTGGGGTGCCGCGCAAGCCGGGCATGAGCCGTGACGATCTGTTGGGCATCAATTTGAAAGTGATGAAGGCCGTGGGCGAAGGCATCAAAGAGCACGCCCCCAATGCCTTTGTCATCTGCATCACCAACCCGCTGGACGCCATGGTCTGGGCCCTGCGCCAGTTTTCGGGCCTGCCGCACAATCGCGTGGTGGGCATGGCGGGTGTGCTGGACAGCGCGCGGTTCCGCCTGTTCCTGGCCCAAGAGTTCGATGTCTCTGTGGAAAGTGTCACCGCCTTCGTGCTGGGTGGGCATGGCGACACCATGGTGCCGTCGGTGCGCTACTCGACGGTGGCGGGCATTCCCCTGCCGGATCTGGTGCAAATGGGCTGGACCACCCAAGACCGCCTGGACGCCATTGTCGACCGCACCCGCAATGGTGGGGCCGAGATTGTGGGCTTGCTAAAAACCGGCTCGGCGTTTTACGCGCCAGCGGCCTCGGCCATCGAGATGGCGGAAAGCTTCTTGAAAGACAAACGCAAGGTCCTGCCCTGTGCTGCCTATTTGAACGGCGAGTATGGCGTGAAAGACACCTATGTGGGCGTACCCTGCATCATCGGCAGCGATGGCATTGAAAAGGTCGTGGAGATCGAGCTCGATGCCGCCGAAAAGCCGATGTTCGAAAAATCTGTGGGCGCTGTCCAAGAGCTTGTGAAAGCGTGCAAAGGCCTGTCGCCAGAGCTGGCATAAGTCTTATCCGGTTATCCCGGACCCCGATCCGGGATCCAGTTGGCGAACGTCCGTGAGCCGACAAGAATGATATGGATCCCAAATCAAGTTTGGGATGAACGGCTATAGAACAATCATGACCACACTGGAAACCAAGCGTCTAATCTTACGGCCTTGGCAGCAAAGTGATCTCGATGATTTTGCCGCCATGATGGCCGATCCTGATGTGGCCCGTTACATCACCTTGGATCAACAGCCCCAAAGCCGGGCCTTGGCCTGGCGCACCTTGGCTGGTGTTGTCGGTCACTGGACCTTGAAGGGCTTTGGCATGTGGGCCGTTGAGGTGAAAGACACCGGCACCGTCATCGGGCGCATCGGCCCCCACGAGCCCGAAGGCTGGCCACAACTCGAGGTCGGCTGGTCACTGGCCCGGCCCTATTGGGGACAGGGCTATGCCCTTGAAGCCGCACGGGCCTCTATGGCCTGGACCTTTGCCCACTTTCCCGATCTTCAGCGCATCATTCATTTGATTGTACCAGAAAACGCGCCCTCGATTGCGCTGGCCGAACGTCTGGGCAGCCGCTGGCACAATGAAGAAACCGTCGAGGTTCTGGGCATCACCGCACGGGTGTACAGTCAAAGCCGAGCGGTGTAATGGTCCCGAGACTCCATTGTGCCCAAATGGAGCTTATGCCTGTACATTTTAAGGGCTGACAAATCTGATATCCCCCACTGACAACTCATGCTAACGCATCCATATGCGTCGATTTGATATTGCTGATGTGGTGAAAATTCCAGGCCTGCCCAAGGCTTATGTCGATGTGGCCGCGATCATGATCGCCATTGCCACCCTGCAAATCGCGGCCTCATTGTTGAACCTGACCATCCCCTTGGCGCTGCATCAAAAAGGCGCAGGGGCCATTGAAGCGGGGATGGTCTTGGCGGGCTATACGCTGGGGTTTGCGATTGGGGCCATGCGCGCACCAAAGTTTTTGAACCGCGTGGGTCATATTCGCACGTTCGCGGGGTTCGCCGCCCTTGGGGCCGTGGCGACCTTGATGCTTGATTATGGCACCCAATCCCTGGTTTGGACGGTTTTGCGCGCCATAACGGGCTTTTGTGCCGCGACCCTGTTCACGGTTGGCGAAAGTTGGATCTCGAGCCAAACGGAAGCGCACGAGCGCGGACGTGTCATGGGTGCCTATCAAGTGCTCAATAAATCCGCCCAGGCTTTGGGGCCGATGATTGGCACCGCCACCGGCGGGGTGATCACAGCTGTAGCAACGGCAACGGCCTTTTTTTGCTCCAGCCTTATTCCCGTATGCTTGACACGCGTGAAGGAACCACCGCCCCCCTCTGGCGGGGCATTGCCCCTGAAGGGCTTATGGACGCTGGCCCCTGCAGCCGTGGCCGGCGTGTTCACAGCCGGCCTGGTCAACTCGGCGGGATACAGCCTTGCGGCCATATATGTCGTAGATTTGGGCGGCACGGCCACCTGGGCCGCCAGCATGATGTTTGCGGCACAAATGGCATCCTTGACCGTGCAATGGCCCGCCGCACGCTTGTCCGACAGTATTGATCGCCGGTTGGTGATTTTGGGTTTGAATGTTCTGGCCACAGCCGCTGGGTTTGGCATCATGGCGCTGGGGTCCGAAACGCCTGGGGTTTGGCATATTGTGGCCTTTGCCGCTTGGGGGGGCACTTCGTTTTCTTACTATGCGCTGTGTGTCGCCCATGCGGCTGACCGTGCCCAGGGCCAAGACATGGGTCGCGTTGCCGGAGGCTTGTTGTTTATTTGGGCAACAGGCGCGGTGATTGGCCCCATTGTTGGCGGCGCTGTCATGCATTTGCCCATGGGGCCCCGAGCGCTTTATGGGTATTGTGGGTTATGCTCGGGGGCCTATGTTGTGTTTATGCTGTCTCGGGTCTTGATCCGCCGTGGCGCACGGGTCCGCGTGGACTTTGCACCCGCGCCCCCCACGACACCTGTTGCCGCCGGGCCACAAGGTACAGATCAAACAAACCCATAAATCCGATCCCCCCGCACGCCGCATTTGCCTAAAACCGCTAGAGGGTAAACTTAAGACTATGCTGAATTAATCTCGGACAGTGGACTCGCCGATATCCCCATGGGTAATGGTGACGCGTGTGGTCTCGGGCCCGGGCGCGCCCCAGCCGTCGGGATTACGGGATTGGCCGTCCTCATCCGCAAGGCTACGATTGGCAAACTTTTGGTTTCGGGTTTCGCGGCGGATCAGCTCTGATTTGCCGTCACCGTCCAAGTCACGGTGGTTCACACCCCCAAGCGCCTGCGCGCTCCGCGTGTTGCCGCCCAAATAGGTCTGCATCTGGATCGTCGCGCCCACGTCTCGGGCCCGAGGGTCCCAAGTGATCTCCACCACATCCACAGGCCGGTCTGATTTAGCCCGACCATCACCGGCATAGTCCAGCACCGCATGACCTGGCACCGAAGCCACCATCCGGCCGTCCGGCAACTGCGCCACGGGGATGTTGAGGGGCTCGCCTGTCAACTCACCGTCCCCGTCTCGGCGATACACTGTGATCTCGCGCCCTTCAATCTGATACCCCAGCGGCGTCACACGATGCGTCGAGCCCTCGTCTACGTTCAGGTGATCCAACGGCCAGGTGGGTGTGAACGCGGGCTCAGGGTTGCGGTGAAAAGTTGAATTGGGTCGTGGTGGCGAAAAGGCTGGGTCAAAGGGACCAATAGGCAAATGATCCATTCCATATGGATGACCAGGGCCAATGTCTTCACGGCCAAAAAAACCACGTCCACTAAGTCCGTACCCCCCACCAGGCATAGCATAAGGATCGGGCGGGGTTTGACCGGGACAACGGGGCCGTGACTGAGGTGCCGAAGGGACATCGGCATACTGATAATCTGTCGTTGCTGTTTGGTTTTCCGAATTTGACAATCGCGACCGCCCAAACGCCGGGTCCCAGAACGTGGCAAACGTGTTGTGGGGGATGTGGTCATGGGAATCCGTATCGGATGGCCCCAGGATCAACTGGTCGGTGTCATGAGCTTGATGATCCCGTTGCGACAGAATATGAAACAAATAATCTTTCTGCTGGGATAGGTTACCACTTAGACCCTCTTCGGGATGGAATGTACCCGCAATGAAAGGGTCCCCATAAGTCATCGTTCGGATTTTCGTGGCCTCGGCCTCAATCCATTTCAGCAGATCCTGATGGCGTGGCGCATCAGAGGCCCCGAAAATTTCCCGATAGAGATCCGGCGAAACATGCTGGGCAACAAGCTGTGCCAAGGCCTCACCTTCGTCTGTCACACCACGCTTCTGTAGCGTCTTGACGCCGTGGCTCAAGGCCGCTTTGAATTGGGTGCAATCAATAAAATCCTGATGACCCTGATAGCATAGCCCCCTGAAGTCTTCGATGGCCTTCACGGATAGGTTTGGTCCTGACATATGTGCTCTCCGTCTTCTTTATTCAGTCTCGGGCAAGTGAATGGCGGGCCCAATGTCACCATGTGTTATCGTTACGCGGGTGGTCGACTTTGCAGTATAGCCTTGCCAGCCGTCGGGGTTGCGGGACTGGCCGTGCTCATCCGCAAGACTGCGGTTGGCAAAAACTTTGTTTTGGGTCTCGCGCTGGATCCTGTCTTGATGGCCATCGCCGTCCACGTCTGCCCTCTCAGTGCCACTCAGCGCTTTTGCGTTTGTGGTCTCGCCCCCCAAAAAGGTCTGCACGCGCACCCGATGAAGATTATCAGTGCGGCCCATCGCGTCGGGGTCCCAAGTGATCTCCACCACATCAGCAAAGCGATCGGACTCAACCTCCCCGTCTCGGTCATAATCCAACACGGCATACCCGGGAATCGAAGCCACCATCCGACCATCCGGCAACTGCGCCACCGGCACCGGTAAGGGCTTGCCATACATGGTGTTGTCTTTGTCCAAGCGGTAAATTTTGAACTCTTGACCATCCACAGTATAGCGCAACGGTGTGGTGTGCGTTCGCTCTCCCTCACTAAGGTGCAAATGTCGCAGGTCACGATATTCCACAGTGCTCCCACCAACATAGGAAAACGAGGGCGTGTCCGCATCTGGTGTCCAGCGCGCCCCACACAAGGGTCGTGTTTCGCCTATGGCATCCTCGTCGCTATACACGACAGGGTTTTGGCTTGTGACAAGAGTTTGGATCTTAGACATATCGCGCTGTTGGCCAAATTTGGGATCCCAATATTGGGCAAACAGGTCTGTGCGAACGTGGTCATATTTATCATCCAAATCGCCTTCGCCCAGTTTCAGTTGGTGCTCGCCGTGATCTTGGAACACCCGCTGGGACAAAATATGGACAAAATAATCCATATCATTGCGGCCCACCTGACCATCACCAAGCGTCTTCCGTATAGCCTTGTGGTCAACATAGGTGCGGTCAACCTGGGGATCAGTGTGCTCCATAGCGACCAGTTTGGCAGCCTCTTGGGCCACCCACGCATCTAAAGCCGCCGCCGTTGGGGGGGCCGCGCCAAAAATCTCGGCATACAGCTCATCATTAATATGAGCCGCCACTGCAGGTGTGACATCAAACTCATAATCATCCCCCTGGCTTTGATCCGGGTCGTAGTGCGCTTCCAGGCTATTTTGCAGCTCCGTGCAGTCAATAAAGCCCTCGTGCCCCTCGTAACATTTCAGGTCTCCCGTGCCTTCAAGCTTCTCGACGGATAAATTGGGAACAGACATAAAAACACCTCAAATTTTACATTTTATATTAATTTATATGATATGCTAAAATCCGTCAAGCTTTCTTCATATACGCCATGTAAGCCCCTACCGGGATCAGCCGCCAAACAGCGACAAGGCATTTCCACCTGCCTTAGGGGGTTATGGGATCAATCCCGGACAGTGGGCTGGCCGATATGCCCGTGGGTAATGGTGACGCGTGTGGTCTCGGGTCCGGCTTCGCCCCAGCCGTCGGGATGGGCGGACTGGCCGTCTTCATCCGCAACACTGCGGTTGGCGAAGACCTGCGGACGCGTTTCGCGGCGGATCAGCTCTGATTTGCCATCACCGTCCAAGTCACGACGGCTCACACTCTCAAGCGCCTGCGCACTCAGCGTGTTGCCGCCCAAATAGGTCTGCATCTGGATCGTCGAACCCACGTCTGGGGCACTCGGGTTCCAGGTGATCTCCACCACATCCACAGGCCGGTCTGATTTAGCCCGACCATCACCGGCATAGTCCAGCACCGCATGACCTGGCACCGAAGCCACCATCCGGCCGTCCGGCAACTGCGCCACGGGGATGTTGAGGGGCTCGCCTGTCAACTCACCGTCCCCGTCTCGGCGATACACTGTGATCTCGCGCCCTTCAATCTGATACCCCAGCGGCGTCACACGATGCGTCGAGCCCTCGTCTACGTTCAGGTGATCCAATGGCCAGGTGCGGCGCGGCGCAGACCCCCGTTCTGGGATGTATGGGTCCACAGGTGGCAAGACAAAATCCTTTGTGTACAGGCCGTCATCGCCATCAGAAATGGAGGGCAAGTGATCATGTACCCGCGATCCCTCCCCAGACCGGGGCTGGCCCAATGAAAAACGGGCAGCGGGGTCGTGATGATAATGCCAGGGCAAGTCATCGGATAAATCCGGCGGGCAGGGCTTGCGACGCACAATATCGGGCTTAGTATCTACATATTGGTATTCTTCTGTTTTGCGAGTCAGGCGTTTAAGCGCGCGTGCCTCGCGAGCGCCACTGAAGGCCGGGTCCCAGAACGTGGCAAACGTATCGGCCCGAATGTGGTCATACTTATTGCCATGAAAGGTAAAATCCAGCGTCAACTGAGGCTCGGCATCGATTTCACCTGCGCGCTGAGCAAGGATATGGAAAAAATAATCCATATCGTTCTTGCCGACCTTGCCATCCCCCAGGGTTTGCTCTGTGTGCATATGCTCGGCGTAGCTGATATCAATTTGGGGATCGGTGTGATCCATAGCCATCAGCTTGTTGGTCTCACGCGTAATCCAAGCATCTAAGGCCTCGGCTGTGGGGGCATCAGTGCCAAAAATCTCGGCATACAGCTCATCATTAATATGAGCCGCCACAGTGGGGGTGACGTCATGTGCAAAACCATCGCCCATGGTGCGCCCAGGGGCAAACTTGGCACCCAGAAGGTTCTTGAACTCGGTGCAATCGATGAAATCCTCATGCCCCTCATAACAGCGCAAATCCCCACGCCCTTCGAAGTCTGTGCTGCTTAGCAAAATCGTTCCCACGATCCCCCCCGTTGTGGCTTCTTCGCACAAACGTATTATAATGAGCAATAAACGTCAATATTCCTTCACATGAGTGCATTTACGTCCTTCTGGCCTGTGGACGGTTGCACACCCCTTTGGGCAAGCCTATAAGGCGAACCAGGTGTTTTGATTTGCCAACAACAACAAAGGGGACCTTATGAACATTCATGAATATCAGGCCAAGGCGGTGCTGAAATCCTTCGGCGCACCTGTGGCCAAAGGCATTCCGGTTTTCACACCCGAAGACGCGGTCAAAGCCGCCGAAGAGCTGGGCGGACCCGTCTGGGTTGTCAAAGCCCAAATTCATGCGGGCGGTCGCGGCAAGGCCGGCGGTGTAAAGGTGGTGAAATCCATCGAAGACGTCAAAGCCGAAGCCACCCGTCTGCTGGGCTCGACGCTGGTGACCCATCAAACCGGCCCCCAAGGCAAGGTGGTCAATCGCCTGTACATCGAAGATGGCTCGTCCATTAAAACCGAGCTTTACCTCTCGGCGCTGGTGGATCGTGCCACCTCGCGCGTGGCTTTTATTGCCTCGACCGAAGGCGGCATGGACATTGAAGAGGTCGCCGAGAAAACGCCTGAGAAAATCCATACCTTCACCGTCAACCCGGCCTCTGGATACTCGGCTTATGTGGGGCGCAACATCGCCAACGCTCTAGGCCTTGAAGGCAGCCTGATGAAGCAATGCGTCAAGCTGATCGGCAACCTCTACAAGGCCTTCACCGAGAAGGACATGAGCCTGCTGGAGATCAACCCCCTGATCGTCACCGAAGACGACGAGCTGGTGTGCCTCGATGCCAAGGTCGGCTTTGATGGCAATGCGCTCTATCGCCATGCCGACATCATGGAGCTGCGGGATGAAACCGAAGAAGACCCCAAAGAGATCGAAGCCTCGAAGTTCGACCTGAACTATATCGCCCTTGATGGCGACATCGGCTGCATGGTCAATGGCGCGGGTCTGGCCATGGCCACCATGGACATCATCAAGCTTTATGGCTCCTCGCCCGCCAACTTCCTGGATGTGGGCGGTGGCGCCAGCAAGGAAAAGGTCACGGCCGCCTTTAAGATCATCACCTCGGATCCCAATGTGAAGGGAATTTTGGTCAATATCTTTGGGGGCATCATGCGCTGCGACATCATCGCCGAAGGCGTGATCGCCGCTGTCAAAGAGGTGGGCCTGAAGGTGCCATTGGTCGTGCGCTTGACCGGGACCAACGAAGAATTGGGTAAGAAAATCATCGCCGAGAGCGGCCTTGATGTGCTGCCCGCGGACAATCTGGATGATGCGGCCAAGAAAATCGTCGCCGCAGTGAAAGGGGCATAACCATGGCCATTTTGATCGGAAAAGACACCAAAGTCATCTGCCAAGGCTTCACCGGGGCCCAGGGCACCTTCCACTCGGAGCAAGCCATTGCCTATGGCACCCAAATGGTCGGGGGTGTGACGCCCGGCAAAGGCGGGACCGAGCACTTGGGCCTGCCGGTGTTTGACACCGTCTGGGACGCACGCCAGGCCACAGATGCCAACGCCAGCGTCATCTATGTGCCGCCGCCGTTTGCTGCGGACGCGATCCTCGAGGCCATTGACGCCGAAATCCCGCTGATCATCTGCATCACCGAGGGCATTCCCGTCAGTGACATGGTCAAGGTCAAGGCGGCCCTTGCGACCTCGAAATCCCGTCTGGTGGGCCCCAACTGTCCGGGCATCCTGACACCAGATGAGTGCAAAATCGGCATCATGCCGGGTCATATCTTTGCCCGTGGGTCTGTGGGCATTGTCTCGCGCTCGGGCACCTTGACCTACGAAGCGGTGGCGCAGACCACCGCCGCGGGCCTTGGCCAAACCACCGCCGTTGGCATTGGTGGTGACCCCGTCAAGGGCATGGAGTTCATCGACGTGCTGGAGATGTTCCTGGCTGATGAGGAAACCGAAAGCATCATCATGATTGGCGAAATCGGAGGCTCGGCTGAAGAAGAAGCCGCCGAGTTCATCAAACAGTCCAAAGTTAAAAAGCCGATGGTGGGCTTTATTGCCGGCCGCACGGCGCCTCCGGGCCGGACCATGGGTCACGCCGGGGCCATTGTTTCGGGCGGTAAAGGCGGCGCGGATGACAAAATCGCCGCTATGGAAAACGCTGGCATTCGGGTTTCCCCATCACCTGCGGCTTTGGGCGCCACCTTGCTGGAGGTTCTGAAAAAAGAACCCGCCTAAATTTAGACCATATACCCTGAAAAGGCGGTCATTGATTTGACCGCCTTTTTTTACAGCCTATGGAGCCATTCCTTCCGTCTAAACCAGGCACCGAATGCCATTTCGTTTCGCATGCGGAACAATGATTGAGTTTTTGCGTTAATCGATTATTGTGCCTTCTTGTGCAGGCTGTGCCGCACAAGGAGATCTGAATGCCTGATGATATGGGTCGTCTGAACGACATTTTTTCCGAAACCGCGTTCTTATATGGCCAAAACGCTGGCTACATCGAGGATTTGTACGCCCGATATGTGCAAAACCCACAAAGCGTAAGCGCGGATTGGCAAGCCTTTTTCCAAACCGTAGGCACGCCCGAAGCCCAAAATGTGACCGTCGGAGAGCCTAGCTGGGCGCGCCCGCGTCAGAGTGTGCGCAGCGAAGATCTGGCGGTGTTTGATGGTCTGTGGCCAGCCGTGGAAGAAAAACTCGGCAACGAACTGGCGCAAAAGGGCCTGAGCCAAGAGGAAGTCCACGCCGCCGCCAAAGACAGCTTGCGCACCCTGATGATGATCCGGGCCTATCGCATTCGTGGCCATTTGGCTGCTGACCTTGATCCCTTGGACCTAATGCGTCGGGAAACCCACCCCGAACTGGATCCGGCGAGCTATGGCTTCGGGCCTGAGGATATGGAGCGCGAGATCTATATCGACAATGTTTTGGGCCTCGAGCGCGCGAAGCTGAAAGACATCATTGCGCTATTGAAACGCACCTATTGCGGCACATTGGGCGTTGAGTACATGCACATCTCGGACCCCGCGCAAAAGGCCTGGATCCAAGACCGCATCGAGGGCCCGGACAAAGACATCAGCTTCACCAAAGAGGGCAAAATCGCCATTTTGCGCAAACTGATCGAGGTGGAAACCTTCGAGCGCTTTGTGCACAAACGCTATCCGGGCACCAAACGCTTTGGGCTCGATGGGGCCGAAAGCATGGTCCCGGCGCTGGAGCAAATCATCAAACGCGGCGGGGCACTCGGGGTCAAAGACATCGTCATCGGCATGCCCCACCGGGGGCGGTTGAATGTACTGGCCGCCGTGATGGGCAAGCCCTATCGCGCCATATTCAACGAGTTCCAAGGGGGCTCGGCCAATCCCGATGATATTGGCGGTTCGGGGGATGTGAAATATCACCTGGGGGCCTCGTCTGACCGTGAGTTTGACGGCAACAGCGTCCACCTGTCGCTGACGGCTAACCCCTCTCACCTCGAGGCCGTGGACCCCGTGGTGCTGGGCAAGGCCCGTGGGAAATATGCCCGCGCCGTGGCCAATGGCGCCGACCCGATTGCCACCCGCACCGAAACCCTGCCCCTGTTGTTGCATGGGGACGCGGCCTTTGCGGGCCAAGGTGTTGTGGCCGAGTGTTTTGCCCTGACGGGGTTAAATGGCTATCGCACCAGCGGTTGTGTGCATTTCATCGTCAACAACCAAATTGGCTTCACCACATCACCGCATTATTCGCGCTCGTCACCGTACCCATCCGACGTGGCCAAAACCGTACAAGCCCCAATTTTGCATGTGAACGGCGATGACCCCGAGGCCGTGGTGCACGCTGCCAAAATCGCCACCGAGTTTCGCCAGGAGTTTGGTTGGGATGTGGTGATCGACATGTTCTGTTACCGCCGCTATGGCCATAATGAAGGTGACGACCCGAGCTTCACCCAACCTTTGATGTACAAGAAGATCAAGGGCCTGGACACCACGCGCACCTTGTATCAAAAACGCCTGGTCAGTGACGGTGTGGTCAGCGAAGACGACGTCGACGGCTGGATCACCGAGTTTGAGAGCTTCCTGGATGTCTCGTTTGAACAAGGCAAAGACTTCAAGCCCGACAAAGCCGATTGGCTGGATGGCGCCTGGACGGGCTTTGTCTCCAGTGAAGGCCGTACCCATGGCAGCACGGGCGTGGGCGTCAAGGTTCTGAAAGATCTTGGCAAGCGTATCACCACCATCCCCGATGATGTGGACTGCCACCGCACGCTGAAACGCGTCATCACCTCCCGACGCGAGGCCATCGACAGTGGTGAGAACATTGATTGGGCCTTGGCCGAGCACCTGGCCTTTGCGAGCTTGCTGAACGAAGGCCACCCTGTACGTCTGTCCGGTCAAGACAGTGCGCGCGGCACCTTCAGCCAGCGTCACAGCCACATCGTCGACCAAAGCACCGAAGAGCGCTATACGCCCCTGAACAATCTGGGCGGTGGACAAGCCACCTATGAGGTTATTGACAGTGCGCTTTCTGAGTTCGCGGTTTTGGGCTTTGAATACGGCTATTCCTTAGTGGACCCCAATTCCCTGGTGATGTGGGAGGCCCAGTTCGGTGACTTTGCCAACGGGGCCCAGGTGATTGTCGATCAGTTCATTTCCGCCGCCGAAGCCAAATGGCTGCGCATGTCTGGTTTGGTGATGCTGTTGCCCCATGGCTATGAAGGCCAAGGCCCCGAGCACTCCTCGGCCCGGCTGGAGCGCTATTTGCAACTGTGCGCCGAAGACAATATGCAGGTGGCCAATTGCACCACGCCGGCCAACTATTTCCACATTTTGCGGCGGCAGGTGGCCCGGAACTTTAGAAAACCCTTAATTATCATGACGCCGAAGTCGCTGTTGCGGCATAAGAAATGCGTCTCGACCTTGGCGGATATGGGCCCCAAAGAAAGCTTCCAGCCCGTGTTGCCCGATGATGCGGAACTGCGTCCTGATGTGGCCGGGATCAAACTGAAAACCGACAAAAGCATCAAGCGCGTGGTGATGTGCTCGGGCAAGGTGTATTATGATCTCCTCGATGCTCGCGCCGAAAAAGGGGCCGATGACGTCTATCTGGTGCGGGTTGAGGAACTCTACCCCTATCCGGATGAACAGCTGCGGCCGCTGCTGAAACGGTTTCTGGGTGCCGAGTTCATCTGGTGCCAAGAAGAGCCTAAAAACATGGGGTCCTGGCATTTCATCAATCCGCTGATCGAAGAGACCTTGCTGGCCATCAAGGCGAAGCATTCTCGTCCCCGATACGCAGGACGGGCGGCTTCGGCCTCGACGGCCACGGGCTACGCCAGCCGTCACCAAAAACAACTGGATGCGTTTTTATCTGAGGCTTTGGGGCGCTAGGCGCACCCTCAGCACGAACACAAAAGGACCGAACCATGACCGAGATTGTTGTCCCCCAACTGGGCGAAAGCGTCACCGAAGCCACCGTGGCCACCTGGCACAAACAGGCCGGCGATGCGGTAAAAAAAGACGAGGTCTTGGTCGAGCTTGAGACCGACAAAGTCTCGCTTGAGGTCTCGGCCCGTGCCGATGGCGCGCTGAAAGAAATTGTGGCGAATGAAGGCGACACCGTCGAGGTCGGCGCCCTGCTGGGCCACCTGGAAGAAGGCGCCAGCGGTGCTGCGTCAAAATCAGAAGACACGTCTGAAGCGGCCCAGGCAAAACAAGACGACGCCAAAGCCACAACCGAGCAAAAGGCCAAAGAACCCGCCACTGTCGGTGCGTCATCGGGTGGGTCCTCTCAGCATCTCTCGCCCGCGCCCCAGCGTGTGGTGTCCGAGCACAAACTCGACCCCAGCCAAATCCAAGGCACTGGCAAGGATGGTCGCATCACCAAGGGCGATGCCCTCAAGGCGCTTGAAAGTGGCCTGACCGTGGCCACCCCAGCCGCCAGTCCCGAGCGTGAAACCGGCCCCCGCGAAGAGCGCGTAAAAATGACCCGTCTGCGGCAAACCATCGCCCGCCGCCTGAAGGATGCGCAAAATACCGCCGCCATGCTGACCACCTTTAACGAAGTGGATCTGGGTGCGGTTATGGAGCTGCGCAAACACTACAAAGACAGCTTCCAAAAACGCCATGGCGTGAAACTGGGCTTTATGGGCTTTTTCACCAAGGCCTGTGTGGCGGCCCTGCAAGAGCTGCCGGCCATCAACGCCGAGATCGACGGCAAGGATATCATCTACAAAAACCACTACGACATCGGCATCGCGGTGGGCACCGAAAAGGGTCTGGTGGTGCCCGTGGTGCGGGATTGTGATCGCCTGAGCTTGGCCGAGATCGAAAAGGGCATTTCCGAAATGGGTCGCAAGGCGCGGGACGGCGACCTGAGCCTTGATGACATGCAAGGCGGCACCTTCACCATCACCAATGGCGGTGTCTATGGTTCGTTGATGTCCACACCCATCCTGAACGCGCCGCAGTCAGGCATTTTGGGTATGCACAAAATCCAAGAGCGCCCCATGGCCGTGAACGGTCAGGTGGAAATCCGCCCCATGATGTATCTGGCCCTGAGTTACGATCACCGGATCGTGGATGGCAAAGAGGCCGTGACCTTCCTGGTGCGCGTGAAGGAACTGCTGGAAGATCCTGCGCGTCTGGTGATGGACGTCTAGGCCCAACCCATACATCCAACCCATTGAATTTCAGAACAAGGATAATCTCTTATGGCATATGATGTGGTGATCATCGGCGGCGGCCCGGGGGGCTATAACGCCGCTATTCGCGCGGGGCAGTTGGGCCTGAAGGTGGCTTGTGTGGAAAGCCGCAAAACCCTGGGCGGCACCTGTTTGAATGTGGGCTGTATCCCCTCTAAGGCGCTGTTGCATGCCTCCGAGATGTATGAAAAAGCCCGGCTGCATTTTGGCGATTTGGGCATCAAAGCCAAGGTAGACCTGGACCTTGGGCAAATGCACAAACAAAAAGATTCAACCGTCGAGACCCTGACCAAGGGCATTGCCTTTTTGTTCAAAAAGAACAAGGTCGAGCACATCAGTGGTCACGGCAAAATCATCAAACCCGGCGTGGTCGAGGTCACGGATCACGACGGCAAGACTCAGACACTGGAAGCCAAATCCATCATCATCGCCACGGGCTCCGAGCCCACACCCCTGCCGGGTCTCGAGTTCGATGAGAAACGCATTGTCAGCTCCACCGGCGCATTAGATTTCCCTAAAGTTCCAAAACATCTGGTGGTCGTGGGCGCAGGCGTGATTGGCCTTGAGCTTGGGAGTGTCTGGCGACGCCTGGGTGCCGAGGTCACGGTCGTTGAGTTCCTGGACCGCATCCTGCCTGGTATGGACAGCGAGGTGGCCAAACAGTTCAAACGCATACTGGAAAAACAGGGCATAGCCTTCCGTCTGGGTGCCAAGGTCACCGGGGCCACCACCACCAAGTCAGCCGTCACCTTGTCCGTCGAGCCTGCCAAAGGCGGCGAGACCGAGGAAATCAAATGCGACGCCGTGTTGGTGGCCATTGGGCGTCGCCCCTTCACCGCCAACCTGGGCCTTGAGGACGTAGGGGTCAAAACCGACGATCGCGGTTTTGTGCTGACCGATCACTATAAAACCAATGTTGAAGGCATCTATGCCCTTGGAGACGTCACCCACGGGCCGATGCTGGCCCACAAGGCCGAAGACGAAGGCGTGGCCTGTATCGAGCGCATTGCCGGCAAGCCTGGCCATATGAATTACGATCTGATCCCCAGCGTGGTCTACACCGACCCCGAAGTTGCCGCCGTGGGCAAAACCGAAGACGAACTGAAAGAGGCCGGCATCACATATAAAGTCGGCAAGTTTCCCTTCATGGCCAACTCCCGCGCCAAGGCCAATCACGAAACCGACGGCTTTGTGAAAATCCTGGCTGATGCGGAAACCGACCGCGTGCTGGGGGCCCATATCGTCGGCACGGGGGCTGGTGAAATGATCGCCGAGGTCGTGGCGGTGATGGAATTCGGCGGGGCCTCCGAAGATATCGCCCGCACCTGTCATGCCCACCCGACAAAGTCCGAAGCCGTGCGCCAGGCGGCCATGGGTGTCGAAGGCTGGACCATGCAGATGTAGAAGCGCCCAATCTGGGGTTATAAAAAAGGAGCCTTATGGCTCCTTTTTTTGTTCAAATCCGGAATGCCAAACCCGGCTTAGCGACATTGCAAATCGCGCCCGGGCCATATGATGTCAATGCCCGCATCCCACACCGCCTGGCGCGCGGTTTGGGTGCTGTGAATTTTTGTGCCAACCTCGTTTGTCGAAACCACATCTGTGCCTTGGACATGGTCGACAGCCGTGTTGACCAAAGTCGTATACAACGACGTCAGATCACGCACGTAAGGATAGGTGGCCTGGGCAAGCTGTTGAGCTCCGGCTTGGGTTTTGGGGGCCGGACCCGAGGGCTCAAACTTGGCTAGCAAACACGTATTGTTGTGCACATGGCGGCCATAGTCGGCCACATCTTTCAGCTCGTAAACGCCGTCATTATCGGTGTTATGGTCCATTTCTTCCAGGGTTTTGATGATCTGATCCGATGTCACCTCGGCGGGCTGAACACCGGCCCGGAACGCCGCAATGGCGCGCAATGTCACCGCAAAATCCTCGGTCGAAGTCGACAGGTCAATGGGCTGCTGGGTGGTTTTATCGGTATAACCAACAATATGGACAGGCTGAACCATGGCTGTGCTCCCTTAAATGTTAAGGGAACTGACCTAGCAAGCCAAGACAAATTGTCAAGTTTTTTTGACGTACAAACTACAAAAACAAATTGATTGCTTGCCACACAGACATCATGATCACCAAGAAACCCACCACAAACAACATGACCCGTGGCGGGGCAAACCGCGTGAACGTCGCCGCCACCGGCGCGGCGATCAGCCCCCCGACCACAAGTCCGCCCACATATATGCCATAATCCGCAAGACCCACGGCCAACTCGCCCTGCACAATGGCGGTGAACAAGGCCCCCACAACCGCACAGGTGACAAAGAATTCCGAGGCATTGACCGAGCCCACCACATAACGCGGCTGATGGCCACTGCCCATCAGGGTGGTGGCGGTCACCGGCCCCCAACCACCGCCGCCCATGGCATCCAAAAAGCCACCCACAAACCCCAGCGGATAAGCCCAGTTGAAATGGGGCACCACCAAACTGGTACCACCGATGGCTTTTTTCAGGATATAGGCCCCCATACACATGAGATAAAACAGAATGAAAGGCTTGATGATCTCGCCCGGCACATTGATCAAAATCGAAGCGCCGACAAAGCCCCCGATCACACCCATCGGCATCAGGCGCCAAAACAAACTGGGACTGATGTTGCCCAAAAAGAAATGCGAGACACCGGACGTAGAGGCTGTGAACACCTTGGCCGAGTGCATCATGGCCGAGACCTGCGCCGGTGGCAGGCCAAGGGCCAGCAAAAACGACGAGCCAATGATGCCATAGCCCATGCCCACAGCACCATCCAGCAACTGGGCACAAAACCCGATGCCCACCAGCATCCAAAATTGTGGATCGTTCAGCACCTGGCTGATGAGGCCCCCGACCTCCGCCACGGTCATGCTCAGACCCCGACCCCTGTCGGGCAGCTGATGCCCGTGCCCCCCAGGCCGCAATATCCGCCCGGGTTCTTATCAAGGTATTGTTGGTGCTCGGCCTCGGCATAATAAAATGCGGGGGCTTCGTCGATGGCGGTGGTGATTTCGCCCAACCCGCCGTGGTTCAGGCGCGCTTGATACAGCGCCTTGGTTTCCGCCGCCAATCGCGCCTGATCGGGTGTGGTTGTAAACACTGTTGACCGATACTGTGAGCCCACATCATTGCCCTGGCGCATGCCCTGGGTGGGGTCGTGGTTTTCCCAAAACAGCTGCAACAAGGCCTCGAGCGAAACGGTCTTGGGGTCAAAGACCACACGCACCACCTCGGCGTGGCCCGTGCGCCCCGTGCACACTTCGTCATAGGTGGGATGGGGCGTCACCCCGCCCTGATAGCCAACTGCCGTCAGCCAGACACCCGGCGTTTGCCAAAATTTACGTTCGGCGCCCCAAAAACACCCCATACCGAAAAAGATCTCTTCATGGCCGCTTGGCACCGCCGCCATCACCGGGCGATCAAAGACGGTATGCTGGGTTTTGGCCTCTAGGATAGGCGTTGCGCGCCCCGGTAAGGCCGCATCGGGATGAGGAAGCGTGGTCTTGTCAGCCATCATGCTCGGGTGTCCTTGTGTAACGCCTGAATGTGTAACGCCTGAGCGCACAGGGAAAGTCCTGAGTTTGTCTTAAAAACAAGCCTATGGCCAGTCATATAAAATTCCGAGGTGGAATTCTTGTGCTACGCGAAGCCCGCGGCAAGACTTGATTTCCTCAAACGCTCGATTATAGAAGGGGGCTGCGCCGTTGGCTTTGGCTAGGGCGCATCAGGCATTTCGCAGAAAAGCCGTCTTGTATAAAAGGTTTTGCGCGCGCCTTAAGCACGCAGGTTGGACAGGTGCAAAGCGTTTTCTTGAAAACGCGTCCAGAAAAATAAGCTCGGCCAAGCACTGGGGCCGGGGCAGTGAATGGACAGGTGGCCGCGTAGGGTTTTGCTTGCAAAATCCGTCCTAATCAATAAAAACTCGGCCTGCACATGGGATCATGTGTGACAAATGGACAGGTGGCCGAGTGCGTAGGCCTTGCGAAGCAGGGCCGTGAATGAACGAAAGTTCAACCACTCGGGGCACAGGTTCAGAAGTTGTGTAAGGACAGGTGGCCGAGTGCGCAGGCCTTGCGAAGCAGGGCCGTGAATGAACGAAAGTTCAACCACTCGGGGCGCAGGTTCAGAAGTTGTGTAAGGACAGGTGGCCGAGTGGTTGAAGGCGCACGCCTGGAACGCGTGTATAGGGGAAACTCTATCGAGGGTTCGAATCCCTCCCTGTCCGCCACTTCGGTATAAAACCGGGAACGCCGATTCCCGCCGATTTCCCTCCTTTTGTGGCTATCAGCGCCCTCAACAGCGTGTTTTTGCTGCCGTTGATGTAGATCGCATCGTCCGCGACCTCGACATGCTGGGCGAAAGCCCGGACGTGATCCCGCCGATAACCGCCCTTTCCGAGCCGAAGCCCGGTCCGCGCTTCGCTCGCCAGCTCCCGCACGGCCGCGCCTGTGAGGCCCTTATGGGCCGAGCTTTTCAGCATGGCCTCGGTCCTTACGGCGTCGGCCCGTGCCTGATCCCGTATCGCCGTAAGGCCCGCGATGCGTTCGCCGAGGGCGGATTCGGCCGGGTCGAGCGAACCCGCCTCGATAGCCTCGTAGAGCCGCTTTAGCCGCATATCGGCCTCGGCCGCGCGCTGGTTCAACTCGGTGATGTGCTGGCTGCGCCGCTCGACGCTCTCCTGCCGGCGATCCAGCAGCGAGGCGAGCACGTCTTCGATCCGCTCGGGGTCCAGCAGCCTTTCCTCGATGTGGCTGACCACGATGCGGTCCAGCTTGTCCATCGGGATCGCGCGGCCCTTGCAGCCGGTTTCGCCCTGCCGTGCCCGGATCGAACAGGCATAGTAGCGGTAGCGGCCGTTCTTGCCCGTGCGCAGCGTCATGGCCCCACCGCAATTGCCGCAATAGCAAATGCCGGTCAGCAGGTTCGGGCCGCTGACGACGCGCGGCGGCGTCACCTTCGGATTGTTGACCTGCAACCGCTTCTGCACCGCCTCGAATATCTCAAGGTCGATCAGCGGCGGCACCGCGACGGTGACGACTTCTTCCTCGGGCTTCACCTCGCCTTTCTTGGACCGGCGGTTGAACCGATGTTCGCCGATATAGGTGCGGCGGGTCAGGACGCGGTGAAGCTGGCCGATGCCCCAACGTCCGCCGCTGCGGGTGAACATGCGGTTCCTGTTGAGGTAGCTGACGATGTTCTTGACGCCCATGGGGCCGGACGTGCCGTCGCCTTCCAATGCTAGGCGGAAGATCATCCGCACGGTGTCGGCGTGCAGCGGGTCGATTTCCAGCTTCTTCTTCATCTTCGTGCCGCGCTGCTCGGCATCGACGACGCGGTAGCCGATGGGCGGCAGCGAGCCATTCCAGAAGCCTTGCCGCGCGTTCTCCTTCAAGGCGCGCAGGACGTGCTTGGCGTTCTCCTTCGACTGGTATTCGTCGAACAGTGACATGATCCGCCGCATCATCTGGTGGATCGGATCGTCGCCAAGCTCCTGCGTCATGGATACGAGCTTGACGCCGTTCTTCGCCAGCTTCCGGTAGTAGTATTCCATTTCAAATTCGTCGCGGAAGAACCGCGAGAAGCTATGCACCACCACCACGTCGAACGCTGGCGGCTTCGACGTGCCGGCTTCGATCATGCGCTGGAACTCGGGGCGGCGGTCGTTGGTCGCCGATGCGCCCGGCTCGATGAAGGTTTCCACAAGCTGATAACCGCGAGACTCGCAATAGGCTTCGCCCTGCCGCTTCTGGTCGGGGATCGACACGTCATGCTCGGCTTGCCGCGCCGTCGAGACGCGCAGATAGAGCGCGGCGCGCAGGGCGACGTGTGGGGAATGAATGTTCATAGCGCGCCTCCTTTCGCCGCGCGGCGTTCGAGCAAGGGCAACGCCAGTTCAACACGGTCATGGACAACCTTGGGCGCGAGCTTGCGGCCTTCCTTCTCCAAGCGGACAAGGCCGTAGCTCTCCATCGTCTTCATGGTGCGTGACAGGTTGGATAAGGCCCGGCCGGTGATCTCCGAAAGTTCCTCCAGCGAGGCCGGAGCTTTCTCGGCGATGACGCGCAGCAGTTCGCGGTTCCCGGCCGACAGCACCTTGGCGAAGGATTCGGTTGATGTGAACCACACCTTCGGATCGTCCGCCGCCGGCTTTTCCTCGCCGCGCGCGATCCGCATGGTGCGGGCCTTCATCTCGTCGTAGCCGGCAATCCCAACTTTCAATGTGGTCATAGGGCACCTCGCTCCTTCAATACCGCGTCCACCGCCTGCCAGAAGTCGGCCAGCAGCGTGGCCGCATCCTCGTAGGCGTAGGGCTTCACGGTCTGGAGGCGGTGTCGATGGTCCATCGGCTCGCCCCTCCTGCCTCGGCCGACCGGATGGGCATTATCGAAGCCGACCAGCCGTTCGCCCGAAGGCCCGTGAAGCGTGAGCGAGTAATCGAGGCCGCGCGGCTTTTCCGGCGATGCCGGAACGCGGGTGATAACGAACTTCACCCAATGGCCGCCCTCGGGATCGACAACGAGCACCTGTCCGTCGAGGTCCAGAAGCGTGTCGAGGCTCGGGTCACGTTCCTCGCTCATGACTTATCCTTATCACTTTCTGATAAGTATGGCAAGGATTTATTCTCGGCTTCAAGGTCGATTGGGCCGAAAAGGCGGTCGAGCACATGACCGAAATACCGCTCGAAGATTTGTAGTTCTTCCTCGGTGATCGGCACCTTTTCGGGCCAGTCGTCGAAGACCGGCAGCGTCTCAACATCGACGATGCGAAGCGGCGAGCTGCGGCGTTCCCGGCCGTCTGGCGTGGGTTCGTCGGCGTAGTCGAAAAGATCGTCGGGAAGTGCTTCGGGGACCGGGTGTCGCGGTCGCCCTTTGCGGGCGCGGCGGCGCTCTGCGCACATGGAATCCTCCTTGGTTCTGGTGGATTCCGGGGCGCAATAGGCCCCGGAATTAGGCGAACCATGGAGGGCAGTCGGCGGCCTGTAGCGTGCCGCATTTGCGTCTATGCGCTGGCGGCACCCCTGCCGGGATGGGACTTAGTTGGCGGCTCGCCGCGCTCTCGCAAACCCCCGATCCGTTGCGATGAACCGCTCCAGCATCGGCACGATGAGCCTGACGGGATCGGCGACAGGCTGGCCCGTCTCGCGCGCCAGCACTTCGGCATAAGCGACCAGATCGCGGTGGAGCGGCGCGGGCAACTCCACCGTCACCTTGACGGGCTTGTCGTCTGGCAGCGGGCCGAGTTTCAGCCTGGTCATGGTCAACCTCCTGCCGGCTCGAACACAAGATCGCGGGTGACGATAATCCTGACCGGAAAGCCGGGCCGGATCGTCAGCGTCGGCGCGACCTGCAACTGGCGTTGGACGATCTGCTGGCCGGCCTGATTGACGGTATCCTGCGCCCCGTCGCGGATGGCGCGGATCAGCCGGTCCTCGTCGCTGGTCGCCAGCTCGGTGCCGACTGCGAGCAGCGTGGACAGCCCTGCGGCCTTCATCAGATCCCACCAATGATAATCGACGCCATCCTCAAGGCCAGCATAGCCGCTGGCGTCCGCGCCCGGCAGGCGTTCCAGAACGATGGACCGGCCGCCCGGCAGGATCAGGCGATTCCAGACCAGCAACACGCGACGCTGGCCGAAGGTCACGCCGTCATTGTATTGGCCGATGATGCGGGTGCCTTGCGGGATCAGCAGCAGCGAGCCGGTCGGGCTGTCATAGACGTTCTCCGTCACCTGCGCGGTGATCTGGCCGGGCAGATCGGAACGGATGCCGGTTATCAGCGCAGCGGGGATCACGGCCCCGGCCTGAAGGATGTAGGGCGATGCCGGCGGCGCAACGCGATCCGGGGCGACGGTCTGCCGGTCCACGGGTCCATTGAGAAATGCCGCGTGGCGATCCTGTGTCGCGGGCTGCCCGCCGAGGCCAAGCCCGGCAAGGCCGGGCATGGCGGTGCCGGCTGGCGCTCCCCTGCGGGGGCCGGACTGGAAAAAGACGTTGCTCAAGCGCGCGGCTTCTTCCTCGGCCCTGCGGCGTTCTTCCTCTGGATCGACGGCGGGCGTCGTGATTGCCGGCGTTACAATGGGCTGCCCCCGGTTCTGCGCGTCGAGGATCGGGCGGCCGAGGTCGCCGGGTAGCGCCGGGCCGAGCGCCGGGCCGCTATAGTCGCGCGGCAGGCCAGACAATCCGTCCGCCGTGGGGCGGTTCTCGGTCGAATAGAGTTCGTCCCCTCCCGGTCCTGCATCGCGGGTCTGGAGCGCATAGATCAGCGCCCCGCCGATGCCGAGAAGCGCGACGGCTCCGACGCCTGCCAGCATCTTGCGCGATAGGCGCGTGACACGGGGCGTTTCGGCGCGCAGGCGCATGGGGGCGGCGGTATCGGTATCGCTCATGAGGACGATCCTCCCGTGGTCGTGCTGGCTGGCTCTGCTGCGGCCTGCGTCGGGTTGGTGCGGACGATCCTGACGACCTGCTGGCGGTTGCCGCTGCCAAGGCGCAACTCGGCCGCGCCGAACAGGCGGTCCACGATCAGGACGTTCTGGTGGATGCGGGAATTGACGATCTGCGGCTCGCCGTTCGCGCCAAGCACGAAGATCGGCGGCATTTCGCCCTGCACAATCCCGGCCGGGAAGACGACATAGACGCGGCGTCCATCGTCGAACACCGAAACCGGCCGCCATGGCGGGCTGTCGCCCTGCACCTGCAAGCCATAGCGATAGTTCCGCGCAGCCTCGGCCGGGATGATTGGCGCGGCCGGGACGGCGCGGCGCTGGCCGGGCGTTGCGGGATAGGACCATGCGACGGAAGGCATGTAGAGCGATTCCCGCGCGCGCAGTTCGATCATGTAGGTGCGTCGGTCGGTGGTGACGACAAGGTTGGTGGAAATGTCCGGCCGTGTCGGCTTCACGAGGATATGGACACGGCGGTTCGCACCGCTGCCGCTCTCGGTGTCGCCGATGATCCAGCGGGCGGTGTCGCCGGCTGCAATCGGCCCCGCGCCGGTCAGACTCTCGCCCGGCTCCAGCGCAATGGTCGTGATCTGCCCGACTGCGGCATAGACCTGATAGAGCGCGCCTTCGCTCCACGGATA
>CAKZPF010000010.1 GCA_937138625.1 uncultured Caulobacteraceae bacterium
CCCCAGACCCCACCACCTCAGGCCTCAACACCCCAAACCCAAACCACAACGCCAGCGCCACACACACAATCCGTGCGCATAGCAGACCAGGTGTATACCCTCACGCAAACGGGGGCTGGGCTCATCACAGCACAAGCGCAAGGGCAGAACCCGATTCGACTGCCCGTCACCGATGTCAACGAAGCCATAGACCTGTTGCATCTGATCGAACAGGCCCGTGGTGCGCCCATCGCTCCCGGTTACGCGGCCCCTGCCCGCGCTCTCCAGTTGAACAGCCTGTTCCCCATTTCCAGCCGGATGCTAGAGGCAAGCAGCGGTGGAGGGCGTTATTTTCTTTTGGCCATGCAACACCAGGACACAGGCGAAATGCATTGGGTAAACATCCGGGCGACTTCACCCGATGGGGCCGCCCAATATCTGAACAACCTGACGACCTCTCCCCCCACAGGATATCGTCTGCCTGTCAGCAGAAACGGAACGCCCCAGTTTGTACTGTCCGCAAATGGGAACGATGTGTACGGCCCCTTGGCCGGCGAGATTCAAGGCTCAGAGCTTGAACAATTGATAGACGAAGCCCAAAGTCGTGCCCACCCGTCGACCGTTGCGGACTTCATGTATCGCGATCAGTCGGATATCACGCCCTCGCCATTGGTGAATGAAATTTACCAACGTCTGCCCGACGGCATCACCAGCATCATGAATGGCCAAGCCGTTTCCATATACCCCTATACCCTGATGTACACGCGGGGGCCCATAACTCCCGAAATGTACGAAGAGATCGTGCATGCCCTGACTGATCACTTTGCGCGCGCGGTTCAGACCCATGAATCGGCTGATGATGTGAACACCGTCAGCTTTGAATGGGGGCATAGGGATTACGAGATTGCCTTCTCGACCACGGTCTCTGAATATCTCGACAACCCAATTGTTTATATTGAAGAAATTATTTCACAACCCACATGGGTCAACGATTATATCAATTCCCACCGGGATGACCCGGTTTCCTTTGGCGACATCAGTGTGCGTGTCTATCCGTATGGCCAATACGAAAGCGAGTTTGCGGCGAGCTTAGACGGCCTTAGCTTGCAGGAGCTTCAGCCTCTTGTGCGCAACAGCCTAACCGAGGCCGATGTGCTGCCCGTTTACACCACCATTATGGATCGGTATCAAAACTTGATCGAGACGATTGGTCAGGAAAACGCCACCACGCGTGAAACCATCCGCAATTATGCGGCGCACAATCCAAATCCCCTTGATGGGATTCAAAACATTACCAAGACCGTAAGCTTCCGTGGGCGTCAGTACCAACTGACCTACAGCCCGAACCTCAGCTTGATCGATGCCGACCCCAACAGCCCCTTGATGCAACCCTTGCGGCCTGAAGTCAATTTTGAACTGATCAATGTGGTCGAGCTCTGAGGCTACATATTCGGGTAATTCGGCCCGCCGCCGCCTTCGGGTGTCATCCAGGTGATGTTTTGCGCGGGATCCTTGATGTCGCAGGTTTTGCAGTGCACGCAGTTCTGGGCATTGATCTGAAAGCGTTTGCCACCCGCACCATCGTCCAGAACCTCATACACGCCTGCAGGGCAATAGCGCTGGGCGGGCTCGGCGTATTTCGGCAAATTGTGGGCGATGGGCACCTCTTCATTTTTCAAGGCCAGGTGGCAGGGCTGATCTTCGGCATGGTTGGTGTTGGACAAAAACACGCTCGAAAGCTTGTCAAACGAGATCACACCATCGGGTTTCGGGTATGAAATCGGTTTGAAATTTTCGGCAGGCTCGAGGCAGGCGTAATCCGGCTTGTCGTGCTTGAGGGTGCCAAAGGGCGACCAACCGCCGGTCAGGGTGGCGATCCACATGTCTATGCCGCCCAAAATCACCCCCATCTTGGTGCCAAATTTTGACCACAAGGGTTTGACGTTGCGCACAATTTTCAGCTCTTTCGCCACCCAAGAGTTGTCATAGGCATCTTGGTACATCGAAAGCTCGTCGTGCGCGCGACCGGCTTGGATGGCCAAAAAGGCCGCTTCCGCCGCCAACATCCCGGTTTTCATGGCGTTGTGGCTGCCCTTGATGCGCGGCACGTTCACAAAGCCCGCGGAACACCCAATCAACGCCCCACCAGGGAAGGTCAGCTTCGGCACGGACTGATAGCCGCCTTCGGTGATGGCGCGAGAGCCATAGGAAATCCGCTCGCCACCCTCGAGGTGAGATTTGATGGCGGGGTGATGTTTAAAACGTTGAAACTCGTCAAAGGGGCTGAGGTAAGGGTTTTTGTAGTTCAGGTGCAGCACAAAGCCCACCGAGACATAGCCATCACCGAAATGATATAGCCACGAGCCGCCCTGGCCGTCCTCGTCTTTCAGGGGCCAACCAAAAGTGTGCTGCACCAAGCCGGGCTTGTGTTTACCCTCAGGGATGCGCCACAGCTCTTTGATACCAATGCCAAATTTCTGCGGGCTTTTGCCTTCATCCAGCTGGTATTTGGTGATCAACATTTTCGCCAGCGAGCCACGCACGCCCTCGCCCACCAAAACATATTTTCCTCGCAGCTCGACGCCCGGCTGGAAATCGCCTTTGGGTTGGCCTTGGCTATCGAGGCCAAAAACCCCCGCAACCACGCCCACCAGCTTGCCGTTTTCGAACACGGGCTCGGATGCCGCCATGCCGGGATACACTTCAACGCCCATGGCCTCGGCCTGTTGGGCCAACCAGCGACACAAATTGCCCAAGGATCCCACATACATGCCGTGATTGTTCATCAAAGGCGGCATCATGGCGTTGGGCAGGCGGCTGGCGTCCGTTTCCGTCAGCACCAAGAAGCGATCTTCCTGGACGGGGGTTTCGAGGGGCGCGCCCTTGTCTTTCCAATCCGGGATCAGCTCGTTCAAGGCCTTGGGGTCCAAAACCGCACCGGAAAGGATATGCGCCCCCACCTCGGAGCCCTTTTCCAAAACGGCCACGGATATTTCATTGCCAGCCTCTTGGGCCAATTGCTTCAGGCGAATGGCCGCCGCCAAGCCCGCCGGCCCCGCGCCCACGATCACCACGTCATAGGGCATCTGCTCGCGCTGGATTTCGGGCGCTTGGGTGTTGGTCTCGGTTGGCTCGGTCATCAGGGCTCACCATATTTGTGTTGGCAAATGGGTCTCAGCGGCTATGCTTACGGGGTTATGGCGTCCTTGACAATTCCCGATCCCGAAAACGCGCCGCCCCAGGCGCGTGTGGCGGCCCAGGCCCTGCTGCAATGGTGGCAGGCCATGGGCGTGGATCAATGCGTGGGGGATGAGGCGGAAAACCACCTGCTGATCAAAAAGCCCGTGTCCAAACCACACCCACAGTTGGCGGCCGTGGCCCCGACCCAACCCCAGTCCCCCAAACCCAAAGCCGACACAGACCTTACCGAGGCCACGGCCAAAGCCGACACCCTGGCCGCCACCGCCAAAGATTTTGATGGCTTGGTCGAGGCAATCGAGGCCTTTGACCTCTGCCCCCTGCGCACGCCCGCCACCAACACCGTGGTTTATCGCGGCAACCCCAAAGCTAAACTGATGATCATCGGCGAAGCGCCGGGCTTTGAGGAGAACAAACGCAAACAGCCCTTTGTCGGCACGTCTGGGCAATTGTTGGATCAAATGCTGGCCGCCATCGGCCTCGGCGAAGATGACGTGCTGATCACCAATGTGGTCTATTGGCGTCCGCCCAGCAACCGCAAGCCCTCACCGGCCGAGATGGCCATGTGCAAACCGTTTGTTGATCAAGCCATCCGCCTGATGGCCCCGAAGCTGATTGTATTGGCCGGCGGGGCGGCCGCCACCGGCGTGTTGGGTACTGATCAAGGCATTTTGTCCCTGCGCGGGCGTTGGCAGGCGTGGCAAGACCCCCGGGCCGGGGCTGCTGACGGCTCAAATCTTAACGCTCCCATCCCGGTTTTGCCCACCCTGCATCCTGCTTTTTTGCTGCGCCAACCCTTGGCGAAAAAGAAGGCCTGGATCGATATGCTGTCCCTTGCCGAACGGCTTGAAGGTTAACGCGAAGCTCTGTATCTTGCGCTCATGATCAGGGGGCTTGTGACAGGACTGGGTTTGGCGTGCGCGTGCCTGTTGGCACCGGCGAAAAGTGCGGCTGTGAATGTGCTGCAACCCTGGGATGCGCAACTCTACGCTGGGGCCTTTGATGCCACGGCCCGCGGGGCCTTTGGCGAAGCTGATCAGCAAATCGCCACCTTGGCCGATGAAACCCTGATGGGCTATGTGCTGGCGGATCGCTATCTGCACAAAGATTATCTTTCAAGCTATGACGAGCTGTTGGCGTGGCTGCAGCGCTATGCCGACCACCCCCAAGCCGAGCGGATTTACAAACTGGCCTTACGAAAGCGTCCGCCTGGCGCCGCACCACCCCCCGCGCCCAATCGCCTGGCCTTTGAGGATTTGGCCAAGCATGACCCCATCTGGGATGATGACCCCGGGCACCGCAAGCAACGCACGCTTTCTGCGACGGCCAAAAAAGCTGAAACCGCGTTTTATGAGCGCGAAGACAAGACCGCTTATCATTTGGCGCAAAACGCCGGGCACCATTGGATCGCGGGCCTATCGGCCTATCGTTTGGGGCAGTTTTCGGCAGCGCTGCGCCACTTCGAAGCCCTGTCCATGGATGAAAACACCGGCAGTTGGATGCGATCGGGCGCGGCCTTTTGGGCGGCACGGGCCGCCATTGCCGCCGGCGAGCCCCGACTGGCCCCGGACTTTTTGCGTTTGGCCGCCCGCTGGCCTTTGACCTTTTATGGGCAAATTGCTGAACGGCAATTGGGCCTCGAGAGCGGCACCAGCATTTTGAACCAACACACGGGCCTGTCGGACGGCGAGCTTAATCGTCTGTCACGCATTTTCCCCCAAGCACGACGTGCTGCGGCCTTGATGCAAACCGGCCGCGACCGCGACGCCGCCCAGGAAATTCACCTGGCCATTGCACTCGCAAGCTCCAGCGAACGCAACAGCCTTGAACGTTTGGGCGCGCATTTCCAACTGCCGGGTTTTGGCGCACGGGCAGGCACGGTGAAAAACCGAGCCGAGCTGCTGGCTCGTTACCCCATTCCGGACTACACGCCCATGTACGGCTTTCATGTGGACCGCGCCTTGGTGTTCGCCGTCGCCCGCCAAGAAAGCCGCTTTCGCACGGATGCGGTCAGCCCGTCAGGCGCGCGGGGGGTGATGCAGCTGTTGCCCTCAACGGCAGCGTGGATTTCCGGCAACGCCAGTTTGAACACCACGCCCGAGGATCTGTATGATCCCGCCTATAATTTGCACGTGGGACAGCTCTATTTGCGCCATTTGATGGAAACGGTAACGCCGCGCCAAGATCTGATCCGCACCGTGGCGTCCTATAACGCCGGGCCTGGGGCCTTTGGTCGCTGGACCAAAGCCTTTGATCAAGACGATGTGTTGATGATTATCGAAAGTCTGCCCAGCAGCGAAACCCGGGACTATGTGGAAAAGGTGATGGCGAACTATTGGATTTATCGCCAAATTTTAGGGCAAACCACGCCCACCTTGGATGCGGTGGCCGCAGGCGTGCCCGCGATTTTCACCGACCAAGACGGCCAGGGGCCTGATGCCCCCACCCGTGTGGCCGCACGCTAATTTATTTTTTCTCTCCGCGTCTTTACCGGTGTCTTTATCGGTGCTTAGGCCTCGTAGCCCGGCGCCTTACAGGTCAGGGCGAACCCATCAACCTTGATGCCGTTCAAACGGTACTGGGCCACACCATTGGGCCCTTCCTCGGCTTCAAACCGCGCCACTTCCATGCAGGATTCCTGCGACGTAAACGGCCCCTTTAAAACCATGGATTGTTCTTCCCCGTTCATAAAGAGCGTCAGAGTCAACAGCCATAATGCCATATTTGCCTCCTTCGTGCCGTCTTGTGGGGGTCCGCGGCGGGGCCTGGTTTCAGGACCGCAAACGGCGGTACCCAGGGCATATCCCACGACACATTAACAATTAGATCAGAAAGCCCCTTCTAAGATGTTAACGGTCTTGTAAGGGGTGAGGACTATGCTCTGTGCCCCCAAGCCTATATACATAATAAAATCAACACTTTATTAACCAAAAGAGATCTGAAAATTCAGATGTTTATGGGTATATTGTATAGAATACCAGATCATGACGATCATTTTAATACAGTAAAAATAATTATTTTTATGTGGACAATTTTTCCAAAATCCCCACAATCTCCACATGGGGCGACCATAAAAACTGATCAATGGGCTGAAGACGACAGAGGCGATAACCCGCCTGTTGCAACACCTTGGCATCCCGCGCAAATGTCTGTGGATTGCACGAGACATAGGCGATGGTCTGAACCTCCGAGGCCGCCAATTGCGCCACCTGGGCCTCGGCCCCTGCCCGCGGCGGGTTCAGCACCACGGCTTGGGCCCGGTTCAATTCCTTGGCGGACAGCGGCATCCGAAACAGATCACGGGCCTTGGCCTGCACGGGTTTCAAGCCTTGCTGTCGGCGCGCAGCCGTTTGTAGTGCCGTGATGGCCTCGGCGTTCATCTCATAGGCCTCAACGGCATGATCACGCGCCAGGCGCAGCGCAAAGGCCCCAGCCCCGCAAAACAGGTCCATCACGGTTTCGGCGTGTTTACCGGCGTTCTGAACCGCCTGCGCCATCGCGGCCTCGGCTTCAGGCACGGCCTGCAGGAACCCCCCAGGTGGCGGGGTCACCAGCACATCACCAAAGCGCACCTGGGGGGCGCGGGTTTCGATCCAGATCTCCTTGCCCACACTCAGACGCGCCAGATCCATCGCCACCGCTGCCGACGTGACCTGCGCCCGCAAACGGGCATCATAACGTGGGGGCACGCCCGTGATGTGCACATCAAGACCGGTTTCGGTGCGGGTCAAATGACAGGTGGGTGCGGCCTTGGGGATTTGGGCCAATGGCCCCGCCAGATCGACGATCCCCGGCAAGGCCGCCACCACATCCGGGTGGGCAATTTCGCAAGCCCGCACATCCACCACCGACCAGCTTTTGCGCTGCTTGAACCCGACAATGGCTTTGCCCTTAAGCCAGCGCACATGCACACTGATGCGTCGGCGGCTGTGGGGCGGCATGGTGACCAGGGGTGCCATTTCGGTCACCTTAACGCCCGCGCGCTCCAGTATCTGCCCTAAGCGCTGAACCTGCCAGGCTTCATACGCCGCAGGCGTCATATGCTGCAGTTGACAGCCGCCACAGATGCCGAAATGGGGGCACGGTGGGCTCTGGCGGTCAGGGCTTGGCTCGATAACCGCCTGCACCCGACCCGCCTCATCAAGCGCCACCACCTCGCCAGGCAGAACGCCGGGCAGATAATGGTTTTGGCCCTGCCAGTGACAGACGCCATCCCCGGCCTGGCCCAGGTGATCAATGGTGACGGTGGTGGGCATATTCGAACTTCATCTCCGGTTCAGACGGGCTTTGGCAGGATGCACACTGCCCATAGCGAAAACGGGCAGCGTAGAAAACAGGCCTCGGTTGAAAGGAGCCACAGAAAGATGAAAATCCTGACCTTGAGTGCTATTGGCGGACTGGTAGCCCTGACGGCCATCCCCCAAACGGCCAACGCGGGTCCCCGCTATAACACCTATGACGTTCACTGCGAACAAGACCGCCGCAATTCTCAGCTTGCCGGCAGCATCATTGGCGGCATCTTGGGCGCAGCCATTGGCCACGAAGTCGCCGCCAACAACAGCCGTGACGAGGGCTTGGTGATCGGTGGGGCGCTGGGGGCTGCCATTGGTGCGGGCGCCGGTAACAATCGCGTCGCCTGCGCCGAGCCCCGCCGTGCCTATCGCCCCGCCCCATCTGTACATGCCCCCGCCTATGGGCATCGCTACTATCGTCATTCCCGTGTGGTTTATGACACACCGCACACTTATGAGCCCGATCCCTACGACCGGGATTACGACCGCGATGTGGCCTATCACGAGCCCGTCTATCGCTATAAACCCATATGCAAAATGGGTGAAAGCCGCATCGAACTGCCGGATGGTCGCGTTGACCGCCGCGCCGTGAAGATGTGCCGCGGCGATGACGGTGTCTGGCGGGTTGTGGATAAATAAGCTATAGATTGAGCTCACCAGGTTTACGAAATTATAAGGAACCTGATGTCTGATGTGCTCTGAGCACTAAAGGAGGTTCAAATGAAACTGTGGGCTTTGGCACCAATGTTGGCTGTGGCAGGCGGCCTGATGATCGCGCCGCCAACGGCAGACGCCGCTGATTGGCAAAAGGGCAAACAAGTCCGTTCGACCTGGAAATGGGAAGGCCAGCACCTGCGCCGTTGGTATCGCCATGACCATGTGGAGTACAAGTACGACATGCAAGGGTCCGACATGCGCGACTTTGGCAATGCCCTGCAGGGCCGTGGCAATGTGGGCGGCTGCGCAAAAGCGGAGACCGTAAACGGCAAAAGCGTGATGATTTGCCCCGATGAACCCGTGGCGAGCTACGAGTACAAACCGCAACCCCGCGGTTAATCTCGGAACGCATAAGAATTTTCAAAAGCGCCCTGCGAACCGCGGGGCGTTTTTTTATTGGCCTCACTCATCCGCTTGCATATTCACTATATTTTCGGTAAACAAAAGAAATTCACGAAAGTTACATATTGAATTTCACTCATGGGCCACATCAATACCACTGACACCATCGTCACGCCGCCACTCGCCCACCACCCCCTTTTCGATCAAGAGGTTCACCCGCCACAAGAGCCCTTGCACACCTTTGTGCGCACAAAAGACGCCAACCGTGACGGCACGCCCGAGGTCAACACCATCAGATTTTACAAAACCGAGACCGGATATTCAGTGGTAGAGGCTGTTGAGGCCAAATATTCCGATAATTCGCGCGAAGGGGTTTATCAGTTCGCCCATATCCACACCCAAGACCGCGAGCACCACACCGTCACCACCTATGGTCTGACAAAAGGTGGCCCGTCGCTGATCGAAGAACAGAAGTATGGGACGGATTATGGTGAAAATGGCAAATATATTTATCTGAACGAACAGTTCATCGATGTGGATGGGGACACGTTCCTCGATTACACGTCTTATGCTTACAGCATCGAAACCCAACGCGTGGAATGGGTGGAAATCATGCTGGGAAGCCAGACATCGCAATGGGCACTGCAGGACCAGATGGAGCTGATCCTAAAGGGCAAGGACCCCATCTATAGCCACGCTTATATCGACCCCGACAGCGGGGAACCTCGGGAAGGGGTGCAATTTTACCAACATCCGATCAATCTTGCTCCTGGAACAGATGCCCGCACCATAACGATTCGGCTGGAAGATTTCCTGAAATAGGCCCCCAAAGGCCTTTATTGGAGAGACTAAGCCGTCACCAAGCCGCGGGCGGCGGCGGGCATAATGGCCAAAACCGTGCGCACGATGCCGTCAGCATCCAGCCCGGCCTCGGCGTACATGGCCTCGGGGCTGTCTTGATCTTGGAAGCGATCCGGCAAGGTCAAGGTGCGAATGCGCAACCCAGTGTCCAAGGCCCCCTCGGCAGCCAGATACTGCAATACATAAGCTCCAAAACCACCCATGGCGCCCTCTTCGATGGTCAGGACGGCTTTGTGGTGGTGCACCAACTGTTTTAACAAATCTGTATCAAGCGGCTTGGCAAAGCGCATATCCGCCACCGTCACGCCCAGCCCATGACCGTCCAAGGCCTCGGCCGCGGCTTGGCACGCGCTCAGCCGTCCGCCAAAATTCAACAGCGCCACATCCTCGCCTTGGCGCAGCACGCGTCCCTTGCCGATCTCAAGGGGACTGACGGCCTCCGGCATCTCTAGACCCAGGCCCGCGCCGCGCGGATAGCGAAAGGCAATGGGCCCGTCATCATATTGTGTGGCGGTGGCCACCATGCGCCGAAGCTCCAGCTCGTCGCCCGCGGCCATCACCACCATATTGGGCAAAGCCCCCATATAGCCGATATCAAAACTGCCCGCGTGGGTCGGCCCATCAGCCCCCACCAGGCCCGCGCGGTCAATGGCAAAGCGCACAGGCAAGTTTTGGATGGCCACATCGTGCACCACCTGATCATAGCCGCGCTGCAGGAATGTGGAATATATGGCCGCAAATGGCTTCAGGCCTTCGGCCGCCAAACCGGCCGCAAAGGTCACGGCGTGCTGTTCAGCTATGCCCACATCAAAACAGCGATCCGGAAAGGCCTGGGCGAATTGGTCAAGGCCCGTGCCCGACGGCATGGCTGCCGTTACCGCCACAACATCGCCATCTTGTTTCGCCTGCGAAATTAATTCGGAAGCAAAGACTGAGGTATAGCTGGGCGCCCCGCCGCTGGACTTTTTCTGTTGGCCGGTTTCCACATCAAATTTGGCCACGCCATGATATTTATCGGCGGCGGCCTCGGCTGGGCCATAGCCTTTGCCCTTTTGGGTCACCACATGCACCAACACCGGCCCATCGGCGTAATCTTTGACGTTTTCCAAAATCGGCACCAGATGATCGAGATTATGACCATCAATAGGGCCGACATAGTAAAAACCCATTTCCTCAAACCACGCCCCACCGGTGGCCATGGCGCGGGTGAACTCTTCGGTTTTGCGCGCCGCTTCTTTGACGGACCGGGGCATGTTTTCGATCATCTTTTTGGCAGCGCGGCGAAGCGATGTATATTTCTGCCCCGAAACAAGCTTGGCCAAATAACCACTCATTGCGCCCGTTGGCGGCGCAATGGACATGTCGTTGTCGTTCAAAATCACGGTCAGGCGTGATTTCAGGTGCCCGGCATTGTTCAAGGCCTCATAGGCCATGCCAGCCGACAAGGCCCCGTCACCAATCACGGCCACGACACGGTTGTCCGCGCCCTTCAGATCCCGCCCCACGGCAAAGCCCAGACCGGCGGAAATCGAGGTCGAGGCATGCGCCGCCCCAAAGGGGTCATAGGCACTTTCCGCCCGTTTGGTGAAACCCGAGAGCCCGCCGCCCTGGCGCAAGGTGCGGATGCGATCCCGACGCCCGGTCAGGATTTTGTGCGGATAAGCCTGATGCCCCACATCCCAGATCAAAACGTCTTTGGGGGTTTCGAAAACGTGATGCAACGCCACCGTCAGCTCCACCACCCCCAGGCCCGCGCCCAAATGTCCGCCTGTACTGGACACGGCGTCGATGGTTTCGGTGCGCAGCTCATCAGCCAATTGCCGCAGGCCATCCAAATCCAGCGTCCGCGTGTCTGCGGGCGTTTGAATGGTGTCCAACAGGGGTGTGGTGCTTGCGTGTGTCTCTGACATGGCCATCTCTTGATGGGTTAACCTCTTACCGGCTCTGGCGTCAAAGGCCAAGCCCACCGGTGCGGTTTTCTAAAAATCCCGATCCAAAACAAAATCCACCGCCTCGCACAGCACCCGGCGATGTTCGCCAAAAATGCTCAGATAATCCTTGGCTTGGTCCGCCAGAACGGTCATGCGCGATTTGGCTTCGTCCAACCCCAGCAAGGTGACAAAATTGGCTTTGCCTTTGTTGACGTCTTTCTGGGTGGCCTTGCCGACATGTTTGGGGTCGCCCTCGGCATCCAGAATGTCATCGGCGATCTGGTAAGCCAGGCCCAGATTCTGCGCATAGCCCAACAGGGCGTTGCGCTCGGCCTCTTCAGCCAGGCTCATCAGGATTGGGCCTTCAAAGCAAAAATTGATAATGGCGCCGGTTTTCATGCGCTGCATACGGGCCACCAGCCCCAAGTCTGCCTCCAGCGGTCCCATATCAATCATCTGGCCGCCGACCATGCCCATGGCCCCGGCCGCCTGGGCCAAGCGCTGACACAAGGCCGCGCGCACCGCATCACTTTCATGGGTGTCTTCATGGGCCAGAATTTCAAAGGCCATGGCCTGCAAAGCGTCACCGGCCAAAATGGCCGTGGCCTCACCGTATTCCACATGCACTGTGGGCTGGCCCCGGCGCAGCTCATCGTCATCCATGGCCGGCAGATCGTCGTGAATCAAGGAATAGGCATGCAGGCACTCAACGGCGGCCGCGCCACGCAAGGCTGATCGGGCATCAATCTCCAGCAATCGGCCCGCTTCAATAAAGAAAAATGGCCGCATGCGTTTGCCAGGGCCCAGGGCGGCATAGCGCATGGCCTCCAACAAGCGGCCCTCGGGCCCATCCACCGGGGGCAGCAAGGCATCCAGTGCCACCGTGACCATGTCGGCGGCTTGATCCAGCCGCTCGGCAAAGGTTTCGCGAGGTTCACCGTTAGTCAAACGCGGCCGCCTCGGTCCCGGTAGGTTGCCCCTCGGCATTGACCACCAATTTTTCTACTTTCAATTCGGCTTCGCGCAGCTTGGCCTCGCAATGGGCTCGCAAGGCGGCCCCGCGCTCATAAAGCTGGATGCTGTCCTCAAGCGGCACCTGGCCACTTTCCAGTTTGTTGACCACGGTTTCAAGCTCGGCCATGGCGGCCTCAAAGCTCAGGGTTTTTACATCAGGCGCGGGTGCGGTGTCAGGGGTCTGTGTCATGCCCTAGCCTTAGCCGAGGGCACGCCAAGACGCAAGCGGATCAGGAGCCCCCGGGCTGCGGCGGAGACATGTCTTCTACACCCGCTGCCCGAGGCTCGAACAGTCGCACCGCCCAATGCTTGAAGCCGCCATCGTCCGTGCAGGCCCAGCCCAGTTTTTTCAGCTCTTGCCCGATCATGCGGTTAAACCAGCCATGGGCCACCAGCATGACAACCTGATCGTTTTTCACTTCTGCCAGCAGGCGCTCGGCAGCCTGACGGGCACGCAGACGGGCATCACGTGCCGTCTCGCCATCACCGTGCCCCCCCAGCATCCAATTCACACGGGCCACAGCGCCCCAGATGCGCGGCATCAAACGAAACCAATTGGGCATATTGGGCGGCGGCAAGGGCGCTTCGATAAAGACCACATCAGACTGCACTGGCCGACCCGAAGCCGCTTGGGCGGCCGTTTCTTGGCTGCGCAACAGGGTGCTGCAATAAATTACATCCGCCTGTTCCGCAAAGGCCAGAAATCGTGCGGGCGGTTGGCGCGTGGCGTCAAGGCCCACGGTGTCATACTGCCCCCACCACTGCCGATAGCCTTCGGCGCTCAGCCAGACGGTGCGGCTGAGGGCGGATTTACCATGCCGCGCCAATAAGATTGAACCGGGCTTCACCTGAGGAACGTTACGGACACGTCGACGCCAAAATGCCTTAGACCCCAGACCAGACCGCAACCTTTGACGCAATGGCATGGCCACGACCGTTTCCGGCTTGGGGTCTTCAGATCCCATCTCAGAGGTTCGTGCCGCCTGCGCCCACATTGGCGGCATGTTAGCCGCCTGCCCCCACGGGCACAAGATCAGAACCCTACAACCCGTGGGTGTTTTTTGCCCCCTCTTGAGGTTTTGGGCGAGTTCCGCCATGGTTTGCGCTGCGTTTGACTCGGGGCCTTACTGATTTGCCCCTTCAGCAACAGGAGAACACCCACATGGCGTCGCCGTCCTCATCCCGTTTTTTGTTCGTCCGTACTCTGAAGCATATGGCGGTGGCCATGCTGTGTGGCGCTGTGGCCGTCACGGCTGGTTTTGAAACCGCGCAAGCCGCCAGCGGCGCCAAAGCGTCAGCTGAACAGCAAGAGGGCAAAAAAGGCAAAAAGCTCTCTCGCGAGACCTTGTTGCGCCGCGGTATGGAAGCTGCACCCAAAGCCATCGAGCTTGCGGGCCTTCAGTATTGCGAACCGGATACGGCCATTGAATTGGGCAAACTGCCCGACAAAAGCCGCGCCTATGAAATCAACTGTAAAAACGATGATGGCTGGATTGTGATCATCGCCGCTGACGGCCAATCAGCATCCCACACCGATTGTGTCCGTGCCAAGGCCCAGGGCGTGAATTGCGCGCTGCCGGGCAATGAGAATACTCACAAAATGATGCAGCCGTTTGTGACCGCCATCGGCGAGCGCTGCAACGTCACCGATGCCAATTTCCGTGGCATGAACCCGCAAGACGGCGAAAACTTTGTAGAAATCGGCTGTGAAGGCCGCAATATGAGCTTTATTCTGGGTGCCAAACCAGACCGCCTGCGCGCCATTGACTGCATCACCGCCCAGGCCATGGGTATCCCTTGTGAAATGATCGCCGAAGGGGCCGTAGCCAATGCGCAGATGGACATCTACCAAGGTGTGTTGAACCGTGCCGGCAAAGACAGCTGCGAAGTGACCAAGGGCCGCATCATTGGCGTTTCAAATGAAACCGGTGAAACCATTTACGAGTTCGCCTGCCAAAACCGCAACAGCAGCTGGTTGATCGGGGCCAGCAGCAACCCTGAAAATCCCACCCGGATTTTTGACTGCTTGTCGGCACAAACCGTGTTCAGCACACAGTGCGAGTTTTCAACTCAGGAACAGCTCTATACCGACTATACGGCCTTTATGACCGCCAACAACGAGCCTTGCACCGTCACCAAAGCCGAGCTGTTGGGCAAAACCGGTGCGGGCCTTGAGATTCGTGAATTCGCCTGTCAGGGGAAACCTGGCTATATGGTGATCATGGAAGACGACAAAGAAACCGCCAAGCGCATCTTTAAATGCGCGGATGCCACCAACATTGGCGGTGGCTGCCGCATGCCGGAAAATCAAGGCTAACGGCAAACGCCTACGCTGATAAAACCCAAAGCCCCCGTCATCGAACGGGGGCTTTTTTTATGAATAAAGACGGGCGTCGACCATTGGCCGTCTGTCGCTACTCCAACGCCACTTCGATCAAGCGCGGGCCCTTTTGCGCCATGGCCGATTGGATGTGGGCATCCAGGCTGGCGGCATCATGGGCACGGCTGGCCTCAAGGCCAAAGCCTTCGGCGATCTTCAGCCAGTCCATGCGCGGGTTATCGATCTGCAACAGGGCCTCGGCGGCTGGGCCAGGCTCGCCCGCGCCGGTACGGCCCAGTTCAATGTTCAAAATGCGATAGGCGTGATTGGCAAAAACAATGGTCAGCACGTCCGCTTGCTCGCGGGCCATGGACCACAGGGTCTGCGGCATATACATCCCCGCCCCGTCCCCGGTCAGGGCCACAACCTTGCGATCGGGGCAAGCCAAGGCTGCACCCAAGGCCACGGGCAAGCCCTGACCAATGGCCCCACCGGTTAACATCAGCCACTCGTGGGGGGCCGCGTGCTGTGTGGTCATGTAACACGGCATCCCCGCCGTGACGGCATCGTCTGAAATCACCGCGCCCTCAGGCAGATGCTGGGCCAAAACCTGACCCACAGTGGCCGCGTTCCACTTCGGCCCTGGGCCGGACAGGTCTTGGCGAGGGATATCAACAGATTTCGGCGCGCCTAGGGCCTCGGCCAGGTCCGCCAAGGCCTGCGGGCCACCGGCCCCCACATCGGCCAGGGTCATGACCTCGGCCCCCTCAGGGGTCAGCACGCTTGGTTTGCCGGGATAGGCAAAAAACGACACTGGCGGCACGGTTTCACACAGAACCAACAGATCAGTGCCCGCCAAATCTTCGACGGCCTGTTCGGAAAAATACTTCATGCGGTCGGGGGCAAAGCGCCCGGCTCCACGGCTCAGCCGCCCAACAAAGCCATCGCACATCACCCGCACACCCACCGCGTTCAGGCGCGCCGCTGCCGCCAGACCATCATCCTGTGTGCTATGTCCGTTCAGCAATATCATGGGGGCTTTGGCCCCCTTGATGGCCTTGGCCACGGCCTCGATGGTCGCGCTCGCCACGGGTTTGGGCTGCGGGGTGGCGACAGGTTGCCCCACACCCGGGCTGTCGGCCCACATGGTGTCGGCGGGCAAAATCAAGGTGGCGGACTGGCCCTGATGGGCGGCGGCCACAGCCTCGGCGGCCAGGGTCACGGCCTGGTCTGCGGTTTGGGCCGTGCGCACCCAACCCGAGACGGTCCCCGCCAAGGCGGCAATGTCCGAGGTCAGCGGCGCATCCAGTTTCAAATGATCGGTGGCGTGATCGCCCACCAAATTGACAATGGGCGAGCGCGCTCGGCGGGCGTTGTGCAAATTGGCCATACCATTGCCCACGCCAGGGCCCAGGTGCAACAAGGTGGCCGCCGGCTTGCCGGCCATGCGGCCATAGCCATCCGCCGCGCCCGTAACCACACCTTCGAACAAGGCCAGCACCGGCCGCACCCCCGGCGTGCGATCAAGCGCCGTGACCAACTGCATTTCCGACGTGCCCGGATTGGCAAAACACATCTCGACGCCCGCGGCCTCTAGGGTGTGCATCAGGGCATCGGCGCCGGTGTAAAGCTCAGCTTGGCTCATGGTTGCCTCTTCTCATTTTTCTGCTGGTACACGCCAACACGGGCTGTCCGGCGCGTACAGGTGTGCGATCACATCCCCATGGCGATCCCGGGCGATGGCTTGGTTCAAATACCCCTTGTCGGTGATCTCGCCACACGCGGCATCGGGCGCGGCATCCAACACCATCACCCGGCCCACACGCTGGGCAGGGGGCTTGTGGGCGTTATAGCTCTGCAGGGCCTGGATCACCTGCTGCCGCACCGCGGGGTGGATGACATCGTGTGCGCCACACAGCGCGCGCAAGCGGTCATAATGGGGATAGATCAAGACGCCAACGTCCGCCTGGTTTTCCCCACAGACAATTACGTCCCGCGCCAAACCATCGAGCGCACTGACCACCCCCACCCGCAAGGCGCCGGCGCTGACCCAAGTGCCGGTCTGCAGTTTGAAATCTTCTGACAAGCGTCCGGCAAACTTCAGGCCCTCGTCGGGGTGATCCGGGTCCACAAAGGTGACGGCATCGCCCAGCTTGTAAAACCCCTCATCGTCAAAGGCCGCCTTCGTGGCCTCGGGGTCGCCGACATAACCGGGCGTGACCTGGGGTCCCTTGACGCGCAGCTCGTATTTTCCCGCCACCGGCAGCAATTTCAATGTGGTGCCCGGCACGGGGCTGCCCAACATGCCCATGCGGTCATTGGGCCAGTGGACGTTGCACACCGTGGGCGCCGTTTCCGTCGCCCCATAACCTGCGGCAAAGGTGATGCGCTCGCCGGTGTGGCGCACGGCCACGGCCTGAATGCGGCGGTAAACGTCTTCACCCAAAGACGCACCACCATACTGCAAGATTTTCATATCTTTGAAAAAATTACGCGCCAGATCATCGTCCTGCTCAAGGGCGTCAGCCAACAAGGCAAAGGCCGCTGGCACCGCCAGATGATAGGTGGGCGCAATGTCTTTGAGGTTGCGCACCGTCTCGCCAAAGCCCTCGGGCGTGGGTTTGCCATGATCAATATAAAGACTGCCGCCCTGGGTGATCAGCATATGAAACACCGCATTGCCCCCAAGGGAATGGGACCACGGCAAGGCGTTGACCATGGTGATCGGCTGATCATCGGCAAAAACGGCGCGGATTTGCGCGCCATTGGTGCACAGGTTGCCATGGGTGTTGATCACCACCTTGGGCTGCCCCGTCGAGCCCGAAGTCAGCAGATATTTGGCAGGAGTGTCATGATCGATCTGGGATGTGGCCTTGCTGACGGCATCGGTGGGCGTGGTAACCAGCAGATCCGCAAACGCCACCTGCCCCGCTTGTGGGCGATGGACCGCCACCGTGCGTTCGGCCGGGTGGCCCAAATGGGCCAAGGCGGCGGCATAGCCCTCGCCATCCTCAAGGAAAATCCATTTCGGCTGCAAGCGATCATAGGCGGATTTCAGTTTACCAAATCCCGCCTGATGCCGCCCATATTGAGGCGTGACCGGGCAGATCGCACCGCCTGCGGCCATAGTGCCCATAATCATCTGAGCATGGGCCAAACTGTTGGCGGATAGACTGAGGACGCCATCGCTTTTCGAAAGTCCACGATCCAATAGCCCTTGCGCCACCGCTTGCACACTCTGCCAGCCGTCTTGATAGGTCAGCCGCCGCCAATCCTCGCCTTGACGTTCCGCGAGCCACAGCCGATCCGGTGCCGTCTCGGCCCAGTGCGCCAGGGGCTGCAACAGGGTTTTCGGTACCGGCGGCAAGGGCGCGGGATTTTGCAAAATGATCTCGCCCGTCTCCCGCCGCGTGACCGTCAGCTGACGCGGGCGATAGCCCGGCTCGCGGATGGGCGCGGTCTCTACGTCCAATACGGTCGTCATGCGGGTCGGGGGCTCCGGGCCGTGGCGGGTTGGGACGCGCCCAGGGTCTCTTGGAAGCGCACAGGCTGACCAAGGCCAGGATTGACCAGATCGCCGTCTTGCATAACCACCTGGCCGCGAATGATGGTGGCCGTGGGCCAGCCGGTGGCTTTGAAACCCTCATAAGGTGTCCAACCGCATTTGTAATCCAATGCACTGGCGGTGATGGTCTTTTTCGCCTTCAGGTCCACCAGGGTGAAATCGGCATCATAACCCACCGCCAAGCGCCCCTTGCCCGCGATATTGAACACGCGCTGTTGGCCATGGCACAGCAAATCCACCATCCGCTCCAGGCTCAGGCGGCCTTCGGCAACATGGGTCAGCATCACCGGCACCAAGGTCTGCACCCCTGGCATGCCCGCTGGCGAGGCCGGATACGGTTTTTGTTTTTCTTCGGTGGTGTGGGGCGCGTGGTCGGTGCCCAAGACATCGACGATGCCCTGTTGTACGGCGCGCCACAGACCGGCTTGGTGCTCGGCGCTGCGGATGGGCGGGTTCATTTGGGCATAGCCCTTTAAGGTCTCGTAGCAATCCGGGGCCACAAGGGTCAGATGTTGCGGCAAAATTTCAAACGTCGCCACATCCTTGTGGGCCGCCAGCATGTCAATCTCGTCGGCCGTGGTGATGTGCAGCACATGCACACGCCGCCCGGTTTTCTTGGCCAGGCGCAAGACCCGTTCAGTGGCCAGACGCGCACTTTCCGCATCTCGGCACTCGGCATGGGATGACCAATCGCCTTCCCGGGCCAAGGCTTTGCGCGCTTGCAGGCGGGGTTCATCCTCGGCGTGGATGGCCATACGGCGATGGCCGGCGCGCATCACCGCCTCGATGGTGTCATCATCGGCCACCAACAGATTGCCCGTCGAGGCCCCCATAAACAGCTTCACACCACACACGCCTGGTAAACGTTCAAGCTCGGCCAGGTGATCCACATTCTCGGCGGCCGCCCCCACATAAAAGGCATGGTCGCAATGCATGCGGCCCTGGGCGCGGGTCAGTTTGTCTTCGATGGCGGCCTTGGTGGTGGTGGAGGGCGTGGTGTTGGGCATTTCAAACACCGCCGTCACCCCGCCCAGCACAGCAGCGCGCGAGCCATGCTCAAGGTCCTCTTTGTACTCAAGGCCAGGCTCGCGGAAGTGAACCTGGCTGTCGATGATGCCCGGCAAAACCATCACATGGGCACAATCGATGACCCGTTCGGCCTTTGCCCCTGACAGATCACCAATGGCGGCAATCTTGCCCTTGCGCACGCCTACGCGACCCTCCAGGCGACCCATGGGGGTCATCATGGTGGCGTTGTCCAGCAACAGATCGAAATTTTGATCAGACATGTGTCAGCTCCGGGGTTGGGGTGGGGGTGGTCTCTTCTAGCAAACTCAGGGCGGCGCGCTCAACCGTTGCCACATCCAAATCCAACATCCACAAGGTGTCATCGCCCAGATGTGCGCCTTGGGCTTGGTACCATTCGTAATCTCGTTTGGTGCGCACGATGCGGGCCTGGGCTTGGGGTGGGCCATAGCGCTTGTCGTTGGTGGGACCATACAGCGCCAAGGTGGGCGCCCCCGCCATGGCCGCCAAATGGGTGGGGCCGCTGTCATTGCCCACATAAAGTCGGGCATGAGCCAAACAGGCCGTGCTGGTCAGCAGATCCACCTGCCCGGCCAGCTGCAGGCGTTGCTCGGGCAAGACTGCCTGTTGCAAGCTGTCGCACACGCCCTGGTCGGCGGGTCCCCCCACCGTCATCAGACGCGCGCCTTCAAGCTCGGGCGTGCGCAACAAACGCTTGACCAAGGTGATATAGTGATCCAGCGGCCAGGTTTTGCCCACCCAATTGGCCATGGGGGCGATGGCCAAGATCGGCCCGTCCCCCGCCGTTAGCCGTGCGGCGTGTTCCCGTCGAGCCTCCGAGATATAGATCTTGGGCAGCAGGGGCTGATCCAGGCCCAGCAAACTGCCGGTTTCCCAGGTTTTGTGCAGGTCTTGGAAACGGTCTTGGCGGCGATAGACATGGCGCGTATGGGCCCACAAGGCATAGGCAAGGCCCGAGCCCCGAACGTCCATCACCACATCCCAGCGCCGCGCCACCGTTTTGGCCCACAAACCAAACCAATGCCCAGCATAGGGCCGTTTTTTCAAGATGATGATCTCGTCCACACGGGGCCAGTCGGCGAACAGCCCGGCCGCCGCCGGCCCAACCGCCAAGGTCAAGCGGGCCTCGGGGTGGCGATCTGTCAGGGCGGCCAAGGCCCCCGAGACCATGACGGCATCCCCGATCCAGGACGGCAAAACACACAGAATGCGCATAGACAGCCTCTTACACGATCGCTATGCACTTGACCATGACCCAAATGCCACCTTCCTCCCCTTCGTTTGCTCGTCTCAGCGACCGCGCCGTCTTGGCCGTAACCGGCCCCGATGCCGCGAGCTTTCTGCAGCGTATCCTCAGCCAGAATGTCGAGGGCATGACCGCAGGCGACCTGCGCCTGGGGCTGTTGCTGACCCCCCAGGGCCGCGTCATGCACGACCTGATGTTGTGGCGTACGGATGATGGCTTTGAGATCGAGACCACGGCCGACCGCCGCGATGACCTATTGAAACGTTTGATGCTGTATAAACTGCGCGCTGACGTCACCATCACCCCGCAACCGGATCGGCATGTGGTGGCCCATTGGAACCGGGATACAGCACCGGATGGCGAACAGGTGGCGCGCGATCCGCGCCTGGGGGCATTGGGCTGGCGGCAGCTGATCACCGCGCCCAGCGACCCCGGCGATCTGGCCGCTTATCGCCAGCATCAAATGGCGCTGGGCGTGCCGGACCTGGGGGCGGATCTTGCCGATCAACCCTATCCGTTGGATGCCAATCTGGACCTGTTGCAGGCCATTGATTTCCATAAAGGGTGCTTTGTGGGCCAAGAGGTCACGAGCCGCATGAAGCGCAAAGCCACCCTGAAAACTCGCAGTTTTGCCTGCCGCGTCACCGGCCCCACCCCCAAAGTTGGGGCCGATATCGACAACGCCCAGGACTTGCGCAGTGGTGTGGTGACCTCCGTTCTTCCCGGTTGGGCCATGACCCGGCTGCGCCTGGATCGGATGCAGGACGGCCCCTTGCGTGCGGGGGACAGCCAACTGGTGCCTGTGGTGCCGGACTGGTTGCGCCCCCATTTGCCGACAGCGGAGATTGAGCCATGACGGCATCACCATATGGCGGTCGCTGCCCATGGCCCAAAGACGATCCGCAAATGATCGCTTATCACGACACGGAATGGGGCGTGCCCCAGTATGATGGCAAAGCCCTGTGGGGCAAGCTGGTGTTGGATGGCTTCCAAGCCGGACTGAGCTGGCAGGTGGTGCTGCGCAAACGCGAGGCACTATACGCGGCCTTTGATGATTTCGATCCCGAAATGGTGGCGAGTTTTGACGAAAACAAAATCGAGAAATTGTTGCAAAATCCCGGCATCATTCGCTCGCGGTCGAAAATTAAGGCCGCCATTGGCAACGCCCAGGCCTTTTTGCATATGCACGAGAAAGGCCAGGACTTTTCCCAGTTTTTGTGGAGCTTTGTGGATGGTGCGCCCAAAATCAATCATCTGACGACCCAAGCCGATATGCCCACGCAAAGCCCAGAGTCCGAAGCCCTCAGCAAGGCCCTGAAGAAACAAGGCTTTAAATTTTGTGGCCCGGTGATTGTTTATGCCTTTATGCAGGCGGTGGGCATGGTCAATGACCATCTGGTGACCTGCTCCCGCTGGCAGGCGGTGCAGCGCTGATGCCCGATTTTCAGCATGAATCTCAGTACCCGGCCCCCGTTTGCGGCGTTGACGAAGCCGGGCGTGGCCCCTGGGCTGGCCCCGTGGTCGCGGCGGCGGTGATCTTGCGGCCCGATCATCTGCCCCCCGGCCTTTCCGGCCTTGATGACAGCAAACGCCTGACCGAAGTGGTGCGCGAGCGCCTGTTCAGACAACTCATGCGCCTAGCCGACCTTGGTCATTGTCATATCGGCATTGGTCAGGCGAGCGTTAAGGAGATTGACCAGTTCAACATACTGCGCGCCAATGATCTGGCCATGGCGCGAGCCATTGGTGCGTTGTCTTTGGCACCCCAATATGCCTTGATCGATGGCAATCGTGTGCCGCCCGACCTGCCCTGCCCGGCTGCGGCTTTGGTGAAAGGCGACAGTTTGTCCCTGTCCGTGGCCGCGGCCTCGGTGATCGCCAAGGTCACTCGCGATCAGGTGATGGTGGATTTGGACCGGCAATACCCGGGATATGGCTTTGCCCGCCACAAGGGCTATGGGGTGGCGGCGCACAAAGCCGCGCTCGAGCACCTCGGCCCCTGCCCGGCCCACCGCACCAGCTTCAAGCCGGTAGCACGACTTCTGGCCACGATCACGACATAATGATTATTCGTTACCTATCCCTGGCGCTTGAGTAAGTATGGCCGAATGGTCAGATGGGTTTCAATGTTCGTATCCCACCAATCGTGCCAACCCATTTCGATGACATCATTGCGGCCATCACCGTTCACATCAGTTTCCCACTGAATTAGCTCAAGCTCGTGAACAATGGGTCCGCCTGACATTTGGGGCTGCTCAAACACATTTATGCACTTCAGAACCGCTTCGGCTCCATCATAGGCGCGCACATATTCTTTCGACGGCGAATGTTGCTCGGTTACGGTATGGAACAAGCCGTTGCGAACTTTAACCGACAGAGTTTGTGCCTCGACATCGAGGCTATACAGATCAGCGCGCCAGTCTTGCAAACTGGGCACGGGAATTTTGTCAGCCGTCGGGATACAATCCGCACTCAACCAGCCGTGTTCATCAGGGATTTGTTTCCAGCCAAAATGTTTCTCATACACATAGAAATGCGGCTGGTTGTCTTCGTCCAAACCATAGACCACCTGGTTCGCATAATCTTCGAAGCGATAAGACGATTGCCAATGGTCGCGCGCCAGGCCTTTGGCCTGGGCCACATCGCCATTGTCACCAAGGTAATCTAGCTTGTAAAATGCCAATAATGTGGGGTTACTCATCAAAACATCCTATTTTCAGGCCTTTATACATAATGAATTTTATATGTCAAATACAAACACCCTTTGCGTGTTAATCTCTTCATAACGCTTTCTTAAAGGCCCCTTAAGACCTTGCTGGCTTTCTGTTAAGCATGAGCACTCAACCGAAATTGACCCCTGTGGACACCACGCCGCCCCTGCCCCAGAATTGTATTCTTCGGGGGGATTGCCTCGAACACCTGAGCCAGTTGCCGGACAAATCCGTGCATATGGTGTTTGCAGACCCGCCATATAACTTGCAGCTGAACGGCGAGCTTCATCGCCCCGATCAATCCAAGGTTGATGCCGTTGACGATGAATGGGACAAGTTTGCCTCGTTTGCCGAGTACGATGCCTTCACTCGGGCCTGGTTGAAAGAATGCCAGCGGGTGATGCGGGATGACGCCACCTTGTGGGTCATTGGCAGTTATCACAATATTTTTCGGGTGGGCGCCAGCCTGCAGGATCTGGGCTATTGGATATTGAATGATGTCATATGGCGCAAATCCAACCCCATGCCCAATTTCCGCGGATCACGCTTTGCCAATGCCCATGAAACCCTGATTTGGGCCACCAAATCGCGCGAGCAAAAGCGTTATACTTTCAACTACGACGCCCTGAAGGTCTTTAACGACGACAAACAAATGCGTTCCGATTGGACCCTGGCCATTTGCAACGGTGAAGAGCGTCTGAAGGATGAAAACGGCCAAAAAGCCCACCCCACCCAAAAGCCAGAAAGCCTGCTGTATCGGGTGTTGATGGCCGCCACCAAGCCCGGCGATGTGGTTTTGGATCCTTTCTTTGGCACGGGCACGACGGGTGCCGTGGCCAAGAAACTGGGTCGCAATTGGATCGGTATCGAGCGCGAGGCAGACTATATCAAAATCGCCGAGCAACGCATCGCCGACGCCGTGCCCTTGGCCGAGCAAGACCTGGCCACCATGACCTCAAAAAAGGCCCAGCCCCGTGTGCCCTTTGGCACCTTGCTAGAGGCCGGACACATTCGCCCTGGCGATCGGCTGTATTGCCCCAAGGGCAAACATGTTGCCCGTGTACGTGCGGACGGCAGTCTGTCAGTGGCGGATATGGCCGGATCCATTCACAAAATTGGCGCCCATGTGAACCGGGCCCCGGCATGCAACGGTTGGACCTTTTGGCACTATAAAACCGATCAAGGCCTGAAACCCATCGATGCCTTGCGCACCCAGATTCGCGGCACAGTTTAACGCCCTAACTGTCTTCGGACACAGATGACATCAAAGCGGCCTTCGGGCCGCTTTTTCTTTGTGCGTTCATGCCTTTGGTGGGCGGTTTTCAGATTTGGACGAGGCCACGGCCACCCACCTTGATCATTTCATGATGCAATGGTAATATTTAAGACATATATTCGCAGAAAGACCGACATATGGCCATTGACATTCGCACGTCCACACCGATTGCAGACAAGACAAATGCCCCGTCCATGCAGGGCGCATTTACAGCGATACTGGCACCAACACATGATGACGTCGTGGCCATGGATGCGCCCTCCGGCCCCTGGGCCCAGCAGGCCTTCGCCCAAGACATTCAGGCCTTGGCCAACACCATTGCGGCCAGCTATCAAACACATCTTGATCTCTCCCCTACCGAGACCCAAGCCCTTGAAAACACATTGGTCGAGCGTCTGTATGCGTTTGCGGGCACGCCTGGGTTTAATGCCACCCCGCAGGTGATCGCCAACAACGACCCCGAACTGGGCGATCGCCTGCGGTCGCAAGGCTATGCCAGCAAGATGATGGACCTGAACGACCCCACAGGCGATGGCTACTGGAAATTCACGCCTCACACAGTCCGTCAAGAAACCCATCGGCACGGTGTGCACGCCTTGCGGATGGTGGGGCAAATGGTGGCCGCCGACGTCACCGGATACATCCCGCCCTGCCATGAACGGATCGAGGATTTCCAGCGGCAAAATGACTATGCCTCCTTCGTAATCCAGCCCGACCAAATGAAAGCTCTTCATAGCTTAAAAGGCTATGCCGAGGTGCCGGAGGATCAGCGCTACAATCTCTCCACAGTAACAGAAAAATTGGTCAGCGGCGAAACCGCCTTGTTTGTTTTTGATAAGCCATTTTTCAACACTGGCGGCGTGGGCACGACCCGAGGGGCCTGCCTGCCCATCGGACAGTTTCTAGAGCCCTTTCACACCCATAACCCGACCGTGATGCTGTTTGCTGACAATTTGCCCCATCTGTATGATATCGAAGACGGTGGAGCCCTGTTGACCCTGTTTCACGAAGGCCTGCACGGCGTTTATGATGAAGGAGGGCATTACCACGACAGCAGCCCCGAAGAATTTTTACTGAACGAATATCATTCTCGCTACCATGAATTCAAAATGGAATTCGGTGGCCGCCAGACACCCCAAAAGATGGCCAAAGAGTTCAACAAGGAATTCCTGAGCACGGTCATGAAATCCGGGGCTTATAAGTCCATCGCCGAGGAATATACCTGTAACCACTCGACCTTAATCCAAGAACGCTGGGAGCTGGTGAGCTTGGGCTGGTTAAATGGCAAGGATATGACGCCCGAGCGGGTGCGAGAAATCCTGTATGCGCCCTCTTTGGAAGATGCCATGCGCATCGCAAGACAGGCCGAACCCCTTGGCGGGCAATAGCTAATCCAAATACGCAAGCGCCTTGCGAAACACGCTGGGCAACTCACGACCCAATTGATCACGGGAACGGCGGCCACCATCGATCGCTCCCTCGGCCACCCAGACCTGCAGATCCAGGCTAAAATGCGTGAAGGTGTGTTGCACCGTACCACGATGCCGCCAATCCGCCACCACGGGGGCCGCGGCCTGAACGGCGGTCTCGGGCCAGGGCCTTTGGGTCCAGGCTGTTGTCGGCGGTGCCCAATAGCCACCCAACAGGCCTGCATCCGGTCGCTTTTCCACCGCCACATCCCCCCCCTGGCATAACAGATAAAGCGCCCCATACTTCTGTGGCTTGGGCCGTTTTTCTGGCTTTTTGGGATAAGCAACCTCTTGGCCCGTGTCATAGGCTTGGCACCATCGCGCCCATGGACAAATCTCGCATTTTGGCGTTTTTGGCCGGCAGACCAACGCCCCCAACTCCATCAGGCTTTGGGCGAAATCGCCAGCACGATCTGAACGGGCATAGGGCTCGACGGCCATGGTCACCGTTTTGCGCAACTTCGGCCCCGCATCAGCAAGGCACAGCATGCGCGCCATCACGCGCTCGACATTGCCATCCACCGGCACCACCGCCTGACCATAGGCCTGGGCGGCGATGGCCGCCGCCGTGTAATCCCCCACACCCGGAAGCGCCCGCAAGTCCCTTATATCATTCGGGAATCCTCCCGCTTCCGCCACCACTTGCGCGCAGGCATGCAGGTTCCGCGCCCGGGCATAATAGCCCAAGCCCGCCCAGGCCCCCAGCACCGCATCCCGCTCAGCCGCGGCCAAGTCCTGTACGGTGGGCCAGAGCTGCAGAAATTTTTCATGATAAGGCCGCATGGCGGTGATGGTGGTCTGTTGGGACATGATCTCTGCCAACCAAATGGCGTAAACATCCGCCCCCCCCTTGCCGCCTGAGGGCCGCCAGGGCAAAGGCCGGTGGTGTTGGTCATACCAAGCCAACAGGGCACGGCGCTGTTCAGAGGCGATTTTTGCGGACGGACGATACATAAACATTCAGTGGACGAAAGCCCGCAAACCCGTCAACATAAAGCCATGCAAAAACGCCCTTTGCCCACCCCCCGCGAGGCCCAGGAGATCTTGGCCCACCGCCGCACCAAGCCCGTGCGCAGTGGCGCCCCACGGGCCGGTGCCTTGCTGAAAGGGGTGTTGGCCCCTTTGCAAAAACAGTTTGGGCCAGGGTTGGCGCGCCTTGAACATCACTGGCCCGAGATCATTGGCGAACGTTTGGCCAGCCGGGCGCGACCTGACAGTTTGAAACGCCAAAACGGCGAAGGCGTGTTGGTCATCGCTTGCGAAGGGGCGGCCGCCAGCCTGGTGCAACACCAAGCCCGCACCATTGTGGACCGCGCCAATCACTTTTTGGGGGGCACGCCCATTCAACGCCTGCGGGTCGTGCAAACCCGGCGGCCGACCTCAGGTCCCCTCAGCCCCCGATTGACGCCGCAGCCCCCCTCATCACCGCCCCAAAGCCCCGCGCCAAAATCCAGTCTCGAGCACACCCTCAAGCGTTTGGGCGATATGGTGACGCCCCAACAGGATGACAACCGCAAAAAGCCCTCCTAAGCTGGGCAGAATCAGCAATACTGACCGTTTAACAAAGGACCTATGTGATGAAACCTTCCGTGTTTTTGGCTTCCGTCTGCGCCCTGTTGGCCTTCGCGTGTTCGCCGGCCGACAGCGCCAAATCAGACAAAGCCCAAACCACCAAACCGCAAAATCAATATGAAATCGCCGGTGACATCGGCATGGGTGACCCCAAAGCGCCCGTGGTGCTGTTGGAATATGCCTCGGTGACCTGTGTGCACTGCGCCCATTTCCACGAGGAAATTTTGCCCGAGCTGAAAACACAATACATCGACACCGGCAAGGTGCGCTATGTGATGCGCGAATTCCCAACCCAGCCTGTACCCATTGCGGTGGCCGGTTTCATGACCGCCCGCTGCGCCGGACCCGATAAATATTACGCCGTGATTGACGGGCTGATGCGGGCGCAACGCACCATTATGTCGTCAAGTTCACCACGAACCGAGCTGTTGAAAATCGCCAAACAATCCGGGCTTACCGAGGCCGAGTTCAATGCCTGCATCACCGATGAAGCCGGGCTAGATCGCATCCAAGCCAGCATCAACAGCGGCGTGGAGACCTATAAAATTTCGGCTACACCCAGCTTCGTGGTCAATGGCGAAACCATCAGCAATGTCCGCACGCTCGAGGACCTGACCAAGGTCATCGACCCGCTGCTGGCTGAGGACGAATAGACCACCAACCCAGACCATCCACAGGGGGCTTGGAGACAAAATGCGCTTTCGGCGACTGCGACTGTCGGGGTTTAAATCCTTTGCCGATGCGGTGGAATTCCGCTTCGACGAAGGCTTGACCGGCATCATTGGTCCCAATGGCTGTGGCAAATCCAACTTTATGGAAGGCTTGCGCTGGGTGATGGGCGCCAATTCCGCCCGCGCGCTTCGCGGCACCGAGATGGACGATGTCATCTTCGCTGGCTCATCCGGGCGCGGCAGTCGCAATTTTGCCGAGGTCTCGTTGCTGATCGACAACTCGGCCCGCAAAGCCCCCACTGCGTTCAACGACAGCGATATCATTGAAATCGTGCGTCGCATCACCCGCGGCGCGGGATCAGACTATCGCGTCAACGGCAAGGCCGCCCGCGCCAAAGATGTGCATTTGATCTTTGCCGATGCCGCGACGGGAGCCAACTCGCCGGCTTTGGTGCGCCAAGGCCAAGTGTCCGAACTGATTGCCGCCAAGCCGGAAAACCGCCGCAAAATTCTGGAAGATGCGGCTGGTATTGGGGGACTGGCCAGTCGCCGCCGTGAAGCCGAGCAACGCCTGAAGGCCGCCGAAGGCAACCTCACACGCCTAGAAGACGTCATCCGCGAGGTCACAAACCAGCACCAAAAGCTGAAGCGTGAAACCCGCACGGTTGAACGCTATCGCGAACTGTCGGCGCAAATCCGCACACTCGAGGCCGGATTGGCCGCCAAAGCCGCTGCGGATGCCCAAAGTCAGGTGCACAGCCTGCAAGCGGATCACCGTCAAAAATCAGATCGTGTTACGGCCATGGTACGCGCGGTCGCCGAAGCCGAAACGCAAGACCTAGCAGCACATGCCGCCGCCCAAAAGGCCCAAGAAGAAGCTGCCATCGCCACGGCCATCCATCAAAAGGCCGCGCTTGCCGCCGAGCGCGCCCGCCTAGACGCCGAGCACAAACAGGAAACGCGCACCAACCTGCAAGATCAGCTGAGGCGCTTGGCAGAGGATCAAGAGCGCGAGCAAGCCCACCTGGCCGACGCCGAAGACACCCTGGCCCGTTTGCGCGCCGAAGCCCATGAGGCACAAATCCCCAGCGCGAACGAAACAGACGACAGCCTGCAAGCCCGTCATGACGAGGCCAAAGCGCGCAAACACCAGCTGGAGGATGACAAGGCCGTGCTGCACACTCAGCACCTGGCCCATAAGGCGGCCCGGATGGCGGCCGAACAGGAAGTCGAGCGTCTGCGCACCCAACTGGCTGCCTTGGATGTCGAGCGTACTGAAGGCTTGCAAGATCTGGCGGCCCTGGCGCCTGAGCTGAAAACCTTGAAGGCCGAAGAAGACACCGCCCGCGCTGAGGTGGACCGCGCCCAACAGCAGCTGGCCACAGCCCGGGACCAGCTCGACAGCCTAGAGGACCAACAGCGCCAAGATCGAAAAGACGAAGAGCGCGCCAACACCACCCGACGCGAGGCCCAAGACCAGCTGCGTCAGGTGCAAACAGAAATCAAAGCCCTGGCCGGCTTGCGCCAGGTCAAAACCGAGACCGATGACCAACCGGTTCTGGACCAGTTGCGGGTGAAGGCCGGATATGAACGGGCCTTGGCCAGTGCTTTGGGCGATGACCTGCACGCGGGCCTTGACCCGGACAGTCCCCGCCACTGGGCCATTCCCAGCCCAACCGTCACACCGACCTGGGGGGCGGGTATAACCCCGCTCAGCACCTGCATCGAGAATGCGCCCCAAGCCCTGGGCACGCGCCTGGCGTTTATCGGTGTTGTGGATGGCCCGTTGCCGGATATGGCGCTTGCTCCCGGCCAGCGCCTGGTAAACCGTGATGGGCACCTGCGCCGCTGGGATGGTTTTGTCTGCACCGATGACGCCGCCGCCCCCACGGCCCATGTTTTGGAACAAGCCAATCGCCTGGCTGCCCTCTACGCCGAGGTGCCGGCCCTTGAAAAAACCGTCGAGCACGCCGAGGGCGCGTATACCGATATCGCCGCCCAGCTGAAAGAAACCGAGCTGAAGGTCAAGGCCGCACGCGCCGCCATCCCGCTGGCCGAGCGCCAGCTGCGCACCGCCGAACGGGGTCTGACGGAAATTCGCCAAGCCTTGCACCAAGACAAGCTGCGCTTTGAAACCCTTGAAGGACAATTGAAACGGCTTAAAGACACCACAGCCGAGACCAAAGCGGCCCTGGCGGACGCCACGGCGCGCCTGGGCGAGAACAGTGACACGCCGGACCTCTCGCCCCAACTGGCCACACTGGATCAAGACATCGAAGCCCTGGGGCGCGTCGTCGTGGATTTGCATATGCAGCTGAGCCTGCAAGCCCAAGAGCGCAAAGCCCAGCAGGATCGCATCACCCGCCTACAGCGTGACATTGACACCTGGCAGGGCCGGTATGAAAAGGCGCAAACTCGCCTCCAGGCCTTGGCCAAAACCCAAGCCCAGACCGAAGCGCAACTCAGAAGCCTCGAGGCTGCACCCGACGAGAGCGACAGCACACTCGAGGCTCTGCAACGCCGCCTGGGCGAGGCCCAAGCACGCCACGAGCGCGCCCAAGACGCCATGAAGGCAGCCGAGGCCAGCAAAGCCCACGCGGCCCAGCACCTGCGCGAGCAAGAGCGCGCCTTGGCCCAGGCCCGCGAGGCGGCATCGGTGCTGGCCACGCAACTCGAGGCCGCAAAGGCCGATTGGCACCACGCCCAAGAAGCCCTCGCCCCCTATCAGCTGAAGGATGGGGACAGCGAAGCGCTTTTGGCCGCCCTGCCCCCGAGTGCCGCCCAAGATATCATTCGCCTTCAGGAAAAGCGCGAAGCCCTGGGGCCTGTAAATTTGCGCGCCGCCGAAGAGCTCGGTGAAATTGAAAGCCGTCTGCAGGAAATCGAGGCCGAACACGCAGATCTGGTTGAGGCCATTGACAAATTGCGCAGCGGCATCCGCACGCTGAACCAAGAGGCCCGTACACGGCTGCTGAAAGCCTTTGAGGTTGTAGACGAGCATTTCCAAGCCCTGTTCAAGGCCCTGTTCCGGGGTGGCGAAGCCGCCCTGAAGCTGGTGGATCACGACGACCCCTTGAAGGCGGGTTTGGAAATCATGGCCCAACCGCCCGGCAAACGCCCCGCCACCTTGTCGTTACTGTCTGGCGGCGAGCAGGCCTTGATCGCCACCGCTTTGATTTTCGCCACCTTTCTGTCGAACCCAGCCCCCATTTGCGCCCTGGACGAGGTCGACGCCCCCCTTGATGACGCCAATGTGGACCGGTTCTGTCGCTTGTTGCAGGAAATGCGGGCGCGCTCGGACACCCGGTTTGTGGTCATCACCCACAATCCGGTGACCATGTCACGCATGGACCGCTTGTACGGTGTGACCATGGCCGAGCCTGGCATCAGCCAAGTGGTGCGTATGGATTTGAAATCGGCCGAGGCCTTGGTGGGCATGCCGGGGCCCCTGACGAGCTCGGAAAACGCATAGCCTGAAAAACCACAGGAAAAATCAGTGCTTTTCCGTGTTTCTAGGGCCGCTGCGACTTAATCCTTAACATTTTATCGACAACAGGCGCAAACGGCCCCGTTTTGGGATTGACAGCGCCCATGGCCACCAGTAGGTTGCCGCCGATTTTGGCCGTTTTCTCGGGAATTTTTCAAGATTTCGGCCAACCGACATCAAATCTGCCAGGGGGCATGATGGCCGACACCGATAAGACCCCACCAACAGGTGGTCATGAGGTGGACAATTTGGCAAAGCGCTTGGAAGCCTTTCGCCATAGCCGTCAACAGAATGCCCCCAAATTTGATGCGCGGGGCAAGCAGGGCTCATCGGTGGCCTTCCGCCTGGTGACAGAATTGGTCACAGGGGTGTTGATGGGGATCGGTCTGGGCTGGCTTGTGGATCAGGGTTTGGGTTCACAGCCCTGGGGTGTTGTTGTTGGCACCTTGTTGGGGTTTGGGTTGGGGTTTTATGCCGCCGCCCGCGGGGCCCTGAAGGCCCAAAAGCAAATGACGGCGCAGGATGGTCCATCGGATGCCCCGCGCCCAGACACGAAATAACCGCACGCGTCCCATCAGGACCCGCGCACACGAGAGGCAAAAGAGGCAAAAATGGCGGCTGGCAGTTTTGACCCCATGCACCAATTCGAGGTCACCACCCTCGTGCCCCTGCCCACAGTGGCTGGTGTGGACCTGTCGATCACCAACTCGGCTCTGTTCATGATGATCGGGGCGGCTACGGTTCTGCTGTTTCTATTTTTGGCCTCACGCAAATCGGCCATGGTGCCAGGGCGCTTCCAGTCGGTGGCGGAATTGGCTGTCGAAGGCGTGGAAAATCTGACGGCCTCGGTCATTGGCGAGGAAGGACGTGGGTTCTTCCCCTTCATTTTCGCCATCTTCAGTTTCATCCTGGCCATGAACGTTTTGGGGCTGTTCCCCTTTTTCTTCACCTCGACATCGCAGCTGGCCGTGACGGCCACCTTGGCGGTGGTGGCTTTTGGCGTGGTGATGATCATTGCCTTTCAGCGGCACGGTTTGGGCTTTTTCAAGAAGTTCGTGCCCCATGGTGCGCCGCTGGCGATCATGCCGCTGCTGGTGCCCATCGAAATCATTTCGTTTATCATGCGCCCCTTCACGCTGGCCTTGCGTTTGTTCGGCAACATGATGGGTGGTCACATCGTTTTGAAGGTCTTTGCCCAATTCATCATCATGTTGGGTATGGTGGGCGGCTTGGGTTACCTCGGTGCCGGTGTGGCACTTGGGGGTGCAGTGGCCATTACGGCTTTGGAAGTGTTGGTGGCCTTTTTGCAGGCCTTTGTGTTCACCATTCTGACCTGCATCTACATCAACGACGTTTTACATCTGGAACACTAGCTTACGGTTTAAAGGAGAGAGAACCATGGAAGCGGAAGCAGCAAAATACATAGGGGCCGGTCTGGCCATGTTGGGGATGATCGGCGCCGGTATCGGCGTGGGGATCATTTTCGGAAACTTCTTGAACGGCGCCCTGCGCAACCCCGGTGCTGCCGGTGGGCAAACGGGTAACCTGTTCGTCGGTGCCGCCCTGGCCGAGGCCCTGGGCATCTTGGCCTTCGTGGTCGCCATGATGATCATGTTCATGTAAGGACGGACCCGTGGCCGAGACAGCATCCATCACCGATACAGCAAACGGCGCAGCCGCTGCGGCCCATGGCTCGGGTGGCTTGCCACAGTTTGACCTCAGCCTCTGGCCCGGTCAGATCTTTTGGCTGTTGGTTGTGTTCGGGGTCTTTTACCTGATCCTGGATAAGGTGCTGTTGCCACGGATTTCGGGCCTGATCAAAGAACGGCGTCAGACCATCGAGTCGAACGCCTTCGAGGCCCAAACCTTACAGGGTGAAATCGAAGCCGCCCGCCATCGCGCAGACAGCGCTGTGGCGGAGGCTCGGGCCCGTGGCGCCCAATTGGCATCAGAAGCGCGCAAATCTGTGGAAGCGGATATCGCCAAAGCCAAAAACGAGAGCGAAGCCTCGTTGGCCAAGGATATCGAAGCCGCCGAACAAAAAATCCGCGACGCTCAGGCCAAGGCCATGGAAAGCGTGCACACCATCGCCGCCGATGTCACCACCGCCATTGTGCAGAAACTGACAGGGCAAAACATTTCGGGCGACGAGGCCGTCAAGGCCGCCGCGCGCACCGACGCCTAATCACGCCGCCCCTCGAGACTGAGGGCAGGAACAGAAAACGGGGTCATTTATGTTCGCAGATCCAACATTATGGGTGTTCATTGCCCTGGTTGTGTTCATCGGCATCCTGTTGTGGGTGAAGGTGCCAGGTTTGGTGACCGGCAAGCTGGATGAGCGATCGCAGCGTATTCATGACGAGCTTGAGGAAGCGCGACGCCTGAAAGAAGACGCCATGGCTCTGCTGGAAAAGTACAAGGCCCATGAAGCCGAAGCCGAGCAATTGGCCAAAGACATCGTTGAAAATGCGAACGCCGAAGTCGAACGCATGAAGGCCGCCGCCGAAAAGCAGCTAAAGGCCGACATCGAACGTCGATCAGAACAAGCCAAACAAAAAATTTCCCGCGCCGAAGACAGCGCCGTGGCGGAGATTAAGGCCACAGCCGCCGATCTGGCCCGCGCGGCGGCGGCCAAGACCTTTGAGGATCGCCTCAGCGGTGCCGAAGCCGATGCCTTGATTGAAAAGGCCATTCAGCAAATCCCAGATAAGTTCAAGGAAAATGCCTAGGCCACATTGGTCACCTTAGCCTTTGAACAGACAAAAGCCCGGGGAACCGGGCTTTTTTTATGATAGAAGAAGCATGAAAGGAAAGCGTGGCCCAACTCTAGGCCACATTCTATCCCTGGACGCCAACCGACTGCAACAGGCGCAAACTGTGCTGAAGCGTGGCTAAAATCACAGGGGCCGCTTCGATCAATCCTTGCTGATCCAGGGCCACGGCGAGATCCATCTTCTGTTGAGTTTGCCAGGCCAGCCCTTGGCGTTGGTCCACCATTTCCAGCGAGCACATCTTCAGAACATAACCCGCCACATCCAGGTGCTGGACATCGGAAATTTGGTCCAAAACCGCCGTTATCATCAGACGCACCAATTCAAGATCCTCGTAGCCCAATTCAGGCTTGGCACAGCGATCGGCCATAATGGTCACCGCCATGGCTTCAAGGGCCAACAGGCGATCCGCCCAACAGCCCTGCCAAACGGCCTTCATCACCTCGGGCCCGACAGCATGGCTATAGGCGATGATCTTGGTTTGCATGGCTTTGAAGGGGTAGATGTCGATATACTTATGCTTATGCCGCACATCGGCCCCTGCATCTTGCAGGCATGCGTTAATGGCCCCGATTTTTTCGACCTGAAATTGGATATCGTTGCGGATCAAGTCAAAAGGTCGGCCAACCATGCCTGGGCGTACGATCTTAAAATCGTGCGGCCCCAGAACGTTCACCGGTACACCCCGGTGGTGCAAAAACTGCTGCAAGGCCATTTCTGGCTTGAGCATACCGGGTGTATCCCGGTTCTCAAAACGCTCTAGGTTTTGACATAGCCAGTCATAAAAGCGGGCATATTGCCCCATCACCTCGGGCGCCCCAACAGCGAACAGATCATCAACACAGGCCGCATGCCCCCAATTGGCCACGTTAACGGCCTGGGGATCCACAGCCTGCCAGTTCATCCGCCCACGATAAAGGGTGTCATAGCGCATGCGCACAATGGTATCGAAGGTTTGGCCGTTATTGAGGGCCAGCCCCAAGGCCTGCTGGATGCCATAGGCCATATCAAACACAAAGGGCGTAGGGGTCACGGGCCATAATGTAGCCAGTTGGCGGTGTTGAGCACTGAAGTCAGGGCGTGGCTCTATAAAGACATCTGCAGGGGCATACTGGGTCAGAATATCCCCCAGCTCGTCGGGGCGCACCTCATCCCACAGATGCAGGAAGATACTGATGTCCGCGCCCTCGAAATAGGCCAATTGGCTCTCGAGACAATGCCGCCAGGTGCGGGGCTGACCGCTATAGCATAGGGCAATTTTTAGTTGTTCTATCATGATGTGAGCCCCACACAGATTTTTACGCACAGTCCTTTTTTATTTCTTGCATACTCATGCTGACCAATTTTTTATACAAAGGGTGAGCTTGCCACCATGCCTCGTTTATGACTTCTCTATACAAATTAAGGTTTTCTGACCTGGAGAGCCACCGATCAGCCTTCACATGGTTAAAGTTTTCTAAACTGATGACATTCAATATAAATCCATATGGATCGAGTTCATCATCAACTTTCCATAGCATTAGGGTGATAACAAGACGCATAAGATTGTAGCTTGCCATATCACAAGATGAGTTTTTTGGATTGTTTAATATTAAAACCTTAATTATATCTTCTATACGATCTAAACGTCCCTGCCATGACTGATCTATAAAATCATTTTGCAAACATACGCCAGGTTGATCCCAATATGATTGCACAGAAGACTCACATTCTTTATAAGGATATAAGTCTGCATACTTATGATTAAATTTTACGCAATTATACTCAGACTCATTAGTGATAGACTTGGTGTATTCTCGAATTTTTGTATACTTCTCCGCTTCAAATCCCAAATCATATCTAACATTTTCATATGCTTTACCCACCATAGATGGGCGCAAGACCAAAAAAGGGGCGGGCTCCATAATATTTATCTTCAAGTCATAATGCTTTACAGCTTGCATAAAAGCTCGCTCTGCTACGAAGGCTTTGTTTTGATCAGGCGTGTATGTATCCAAATCATGACATAGCCAGTCATAGAACTTTCCATATGATTGCAAAATACTGGGCGCCCCCATTGCAAATTGATCTTGCAAATATTTAGGATCACCCCAATCAAAAACGTTCAGACAATCCTCTCTAAGGTCTGTCCAATTCATCTCACCTTGGAAAAGCGTATCAAATCGCATACGCACGACATAATCAAATTCACGATGGCTGCTCGCGGATAACTGAACGGCCTTTTTGATGCCATACGCCATATCCACTGTGAAAACTTGTGGACTCCATGGAAAACGTAGAACAATTTCTCTATGTAGATTTGAAAAATTCGGTCTCGGTTCAATCTCTATATCTTCAGGTGAGTAAGCAACCATCAGGTCCTGAAAGTCGTCTGTACTCACATCTTCTTCCCAGAGGTGCATAAAAACGGAGACATCAGCCTCTTGAAAGAAAGATTTTTGCGACGGCCAACACTGCCGCCAGGTGCGGGGCTGGCCGCTATAACAAAGGGCGATTTTGGGGCGCTCGCTCATTTGCTCAGCACATCACAGAAAAATTTCTTAGGACTTAACGGCAGTTAGCGCCCGCCTTGCGCGCCATCGCATACCGCTTGCGACGCCGTTTCTGTCGACGACGCCACTTGATGATGATCCGCCATTTGCGCGGCAAAAAGCGCTCGGCCCGCAAAATGGATTGCCAGATCACCTGGCGTTTGCCTTTCCAGCCTTTGCGCAGAAATTTGCGGACGGGATACATAAACCGCGGCCAGCGGCGCTTGGCCTTCACAAACTCGCGACGCGCCCAAATGGAATTGCGCAGAACCAGAATCAAACCAAAGAAGGCCAAAATGGGGCCAGGCCCAGGGCCCGGCAACAGCATGATGGGCCCCGCCACCAGCACAAGCAAAGCCCCCACCAGGAACAGCAAAAACCGCCATCCCTTGATGACATGTTTGGTGTCAAAAAGTGGTTCGTTCACCACACCGTATCCCTGGGGCCAGACCATAAGTCACTATAGAAAACCTAAACTTACAAAACCACTTACAGTCTGTTCAAGATCTCCTTTGTGGCCATATGATGGCACTGGTGGCGGAAAACCGCAAACCCTGTGTCTAAGCCTCTGTTTTTGCCGAGGTGTCGTTGGCCATACTGGATCGCCAGCGCAATTTCGGCTGACGTGCGGCTTGGGTTTCGTCCAAGCGACGCATGGGGGCGGCCACGGGCGCAGCCTTGAAACGCTCGACTTCTCCGGCCTTTGCCTTCTCGACCAAGCCCCGAAGGGTGTCAGCAAAGGCATCAAGCGAGTCTTTTGATTCGCTCTCGGTGGGTTCGATCAACATCGCGCCCTTGACCACCAATGGGAAGTACATGGTCATGGGATGATAGCCTTCGTCGATCATGGCCTTGGCAAAATCCAGCGTGCTGACGCCGGTGCCCGCCAAAAAGCGCTCGTCGAACAAAGCTTCGTGCATACACGGCCCGCCGGGATAAGACACGGTCATCACATCCTGCAGACGCGCCAGGATATAATTGGCGTTCAAGACCGCATCCTCGGAAGCCTGCTTCACGCCATCCGCGCCATGGGACAACATATAACTCAGGGCGCGCACATACATGCCCATCTGCCCATGGAAAGCACACAACCGACCAAAGCTTTGGTTGCCATCCTCGCCGACGTGTTCAACCACATCAAAGCCATCATCCGTTTTCACCACCCACGGCACCGGGGCAAAGGGGGCCAAGGGGGCGGACAACACCACCGGACCGGCACCAGGACCGCCGCCGCCATGGGGCGTCGAGAAGGTCTTATGGAGATTGATGTGCATGGCATCCACACCCAGGTCACCCGGACGCACCCGACCAGCCAAGGCGTTGAAATTGGCCCCATCGCAATAGAAATAGGCCCCAACCGCGTGCAAGGCCTCGGAAATGGCCATAATGTCCCGCTCGAACAACCCACAGGTGTTGGGGTTGGTCAGCATCAAAGCTGCGACTTCATCACTGAGTTTGGCTTTCAGATCCTCAAAATCCACACGCCCATCTTCCGAGGCCTTGATCTCGACAACCTGATAGCCAATTTGGGCGGCCGTGGCCGGGTTGGTGCCGTGCGCCGATGAGGGCACCAGCACAATTTTGCGCTTCTCACCTTCGCCAGCGGCCTCGTGAGCGGCACGAATGGCCAACATCCCGCACAGCTCGCCGTGGGCCCCGGCTTTGGGCGACATGGCCACGGCGGGCATACCGGTCAGGGTCTTCAACCAGTGGGCCAATTCGTCAATCAAACCCAAGGCCCCCTGCACCGTCGAGACCGGCTGTAAGGGGTGAATGTCGGCAAAACCCGGCAGACGCGCCATTTTTTCGTTCAGGCGAGGATTGTGCTTCATGGTGCACGAACCCAACGGATATAGACCCAAATCAATGGCGTAATTGTACTGTGACAAGCGCACATAATGGCGCACGGTTTCCGGCTCCGTCAGACCTTTCAAGCCAATGCTGTCCCGGGTCAAGCTGCCAAGCACATCGTCTTCGATCTCAATTTCGGGCCAATCGGTGCCGGTGGCGTCTTCGCGGCCGGCATCAAACAGCATGGGTTCGTCTTGCAACAAACCACGACCACCCAGCATGCCCACGCCGGCGGCAATATCGTCGACGGCTTCGGGTGTGGTTTGGCGACCTTGTGAATTCATGCTCATGACAGCACCTCTTTCAAGCCCGCGATCAGCTGGGCGATATCATCATCGGTACACATTTCCGTGGCGGCCATCAGCATCACATCGGGCCGCTCGCCGGGTTTCAGACGGCTGAAGGGCACGCCCCCCAGGATGCGTTTGCGCGCCAGGGCCTCGGCCACCTCTTCTGCGGGTTTGGGCAGCTTGACGGCGATTTCATTGAAAAAGCGCGTGGTCAACACCTCGACCCCCGGTACGGTTTTCAAGGCCTTGGCCATCACCAGCGCATTGGCGTGATTGAGCTTGGCCAACCGCTTCAGCCCCACCTCGCCCAGCAAGGTCATATGGATGGTAAAGGCCAAGGCGCACAGCCCCGCATTGGTGCAGATGTTCGACGTGGCTTTGTCGCGGCGGATGTGTTGCTCGCGGGTGGAAAGCGTCAGCACATAGCCCTTGCGGCCATTGGCATCGACGGTTTCGCCACAGACCCGACCGGGCATTTGCCGCACATATTTGTCCCGCGTCGCAAACAGCCCCACATAGGGCCCACCAAAATTCAGACCATTGCCGATGGACTGCCCCTCGGCCACAACAATGTCCGCCCCCATTTCGCCTGGTGGCACCATCAGCCCGAGAGACACCACCTCAGCCACCACCACGATCAGCAGCGCACCTTTTTCATGCGCGGCATCGGCAATGGCCCGCAAATCCGTGGCGGTGCCAAACACGTTTGGTGTCTGCACCACCACGCAGGCCACATCTTCGTCCAGGTGATCCAGAACACCCGCTTCGTGGTCAAGCGCGCTGTCGCAGGCCATCAAGCTGAGGCCGGAATAGCGCGCCAAGGTGTCCATGGCCTCGGTGTATTGGGGGTGCACCCCACCCGAGACGATGGCCTTTTTGCGGCGAGTGACGCGTGAGGCCATGATCACCGCCTCGGCGGCGGCAGTTGAGCCATCATACATCGAGGCATTGGCCACATCCATGCCCGTCAACAGCGCCACTTGGCTTTGGAACTCGAACAAGGTCTGCAGGGTACCTTGCGAAATTTCCGGCTGGTACGGGGTATAGGCCGTCAAATATTCTGAGCGCTGAATCAAATGATCCACAGTCGCTGGCACATGGTGGCGATACGCCCCGGCCCCGCAAAAAAACGGCACGTGACCGGCCACCAGGTTTTGCTCGGCCAAGCCGCGCATATAGCGATCCACCGCCAGCTCTGATTTCTTCAGGGGCAGATCATCAATCACACCACGGCGGCGGGCCGCGGGGGGCACATCGACAAACAGATCATCAATGCTGTCGACCCCAATGGTCTTCAGCATCTCTTGGCGATCTGTTTCGGTATGGGGCAGGTATCGCATAGGGCACCTTATGGGTTGGGTTGACGTAACGGCCTAGAGGGTTTCGAGATACGCATCATAAGCGGCGCGATCCATCATCTCGTCCAAAGCCGAGGCATCGCTGACGGTGAATTTGGCAAACCAGCCGGCCCCTTCGGGATCTTCGTTCACAGTGTGGGGGCTGTCCGCCAGGGTGTCATTTTTGGCTACCGATTGGCCGGCGAAGGGCACATAAACATCGCTGGCGGCCTTGACCGATTCCACGACCGCAAAGGCATCACCCGCGCCATAGGTGCGACCGATATCCGGCAGTTCAACATACACCACATCGCCCAACTGTTCGGCGGCGTGTTTGGTGATGCCAACGGTGGCGACATTGTCATCCAATTGGACCCATTCGTGATCTTTGGTGAATTTCATACTGTTTGCTCCTGGACTGGGTAATGGTCTGTGATTGATGGGGTTAGCGAACAAAACTGGCGGGCACAAAGGGCATGGCGACGACCTCGGCCTCGCTTTCACGTCCGCGTACCAAAGCCTTTAGGCGGGTGCCGGGCTCGGCGCAACTGGGTTTGACATAGGCCATGGCGATGGCCCCGCCCACCGTAGGACCAAACCCGCCCGAGGTCACATGCCCCACGGCCGTGCCCGCGGTGTCCACGACCTCGACGCCTTCGCGCGCTGGCGCGCCTGCGGTGATCTTCAGGCCCACACGCACCCGCGACGGTCCCTCGGCCCATTCCCGCAGCACCCGCTCGGCGCCTGGAAAATCAGCACGCTCCCGACGGGATTTGCTGACGGCGAATTTCAAACCGGCCTCAACGGGTGATGTGGTGGCGTCAATGTCATGACCATATAGCGGCAATCCCGCCTCGAGGCGCAAACTGTCGCGCGCGCCCAAACCGATGGGCTGCACACGCTCATCTTGCAGCAAGGTGGCCCAAATGCGCGGGGCCTCGGCGGCGGGCACGGAAATCTCGAAACCATCCATGCCCGTATAGCCTGACCGCGACACGATGACGTCGGTGTCAAAGCCCTCAAGTGCCCGTGCATCCATAAACACCATATCGGCAACAGCCGGGATATGAGATTTCAGAACGTCCACGGCCTCGGGCCCTTGCAGGGCCACCAGCGCGCGATCCGTCAGAATTTCCAGGGTCACACCCGCAGGCAAATGCGCGGCGATGTGATCAAAGTCACCCGCCTTGCAGGCTCCGTTGACAACGATAAAGAGCCCGTCATCCGTGGGGCGGCTGATCATCAGGTCATCGATGATGCCGCCATCCTTGGTCATCAACAGGCTGTATTTTTGCCGACCCGGTTTCAGAACTTGCAAATCCCCAGGCACCAGAGCCTCGAAGGCTTCGGTCGCTTTGTCGCCACGCACCCAGGCTTGGCCCATGTGCGACACATCAAACAGACCGGCATGGTCGCGGCAGTGGTTATGCTCGCCCATCACGCCGGTGTATTGCACCGGCATCTGATAGCCGGCGAACGGCACCATGCGCGCACCGGCACCGACGTGGGCATCATACAAAGGGGTGTGTTTCATGGTTTCAGTGGCAGCGTCCATAGCGTTTCCTTTCGTCAGCTTAAGGTATGAACCTTTTCGCAGAAAACGCCCCCGCTGTCGTGCGTATTCCTACGCGCCTGAGAGATTTACTCCGTCGGCAAACGGCGCACACCGTTACTTTCCAGCGTCATCAAACCCGGCGGTCCTGTCACCTGAGCGTTTCCGGGGCGGTTGCGCCTTCGGTGGCGGCCTGTTCGCCGCTCTCTCCCACAGGGGTATCGATGGGGTGTGTCTTGACGACTTTTTCAGCAAAAGTCAATCAAGACGGCGTGGAAAACAACGGCTGTTCACCGCCATGTGAAGGGCTACATCCGGTCTGGAATGTCCAAGCCCAACAGATCCAGCCCCACCGTCAACTGGCGCAAGGTTGCCGCCACCAAGGCCAAGCGAGACGGCGTTTTTTCTGGGTCCTGCAAAATTGGGCAAGCCGCATAGAATTTGGAAAAGGCCTGGGCCAAACCATAGACATGTTCGGCCAACACATGGGGGGCGCGCTTGTCATAGGCGCCATGCAATACATCCGAAAATCCATCCAACAGCATCACCAGATCACGCTCGGCGGGCTCGGTGATGGCAATCGCGGCTTTGGCGGCGTCTTCAAGCGTCGTGTTGGCTTTGCGCAACAGGGCCTTGGCCCGGACGGCTTGGTACAGCAAATAGGGGCCGGTTTTACCCTCAAAGGTCATGAAGCGATCGAGATCGAAGATATAATTGCTGGCGCGCCAGTTTTGCAGATCGGCAAATTTGATGGCGGCGATGGCGACCTTGTGGGCCACGTCTTCAAACTCGTCTTGCGAAAGTTCAGCACCCAGCCCGCCTTCGTGCAAACGCTCGCGGGCCTTGTCCTTGGCTTGGCTGATCAGGTCATGCAGCTTCATGACCCCCCCAGCGCGGGTCTTGAACGGTTTGCCATCGGTGCCGTTCATCGTGCCAAAGCCAATATGCTCAAGTGCCGATTGGGCCATAATGTTGGCCTTTTCTGCGGCGCGGAAGACCTGTTTGAAGTGATCGGCTTGGCGCTGGTCCACCACATACAAAATCAAATCCGGCCGGAACCGCCGCGCGCGATCAATGATGGTGGCAAGATCCGTGGTGCCATAGAGCACCCCCCCATCACGCTTTTGCAAAATCAAGGGCGGTAAGCCGGGCTCTTCGCCCGGTTCCGCCACCGGGATAACTTGCGCCCCTTGGTCTTCGATGACAATGCCGAAATCTTTCAGGTCTTGGATCATCGGCCCGATCAAAGGGTCCACATCCGACTCGCCCATCCAGATCGAAAAGCTGACCCCCAGATCCGAAAACTCGCGATCAAGCGCCTGGCGCGTCACCGCCAAAAAATGTTGCCACAAGGCGCGATAGCCAGGATGCCCAGACTGCAAATCCGCCGTCAGTTGCCGGGCCTCGGTGGCGCGCTCTTCATCGGCCTTACAGGCCGCAGCAGCAGCGGGGTACATACGTTCGAGATCTTCGAGCGTCACCGGGCTGTGGCTAGGGTAATCGCCATCATATTGTGGATTGAAATAGGGCAAGTCCGGCTGTTCGCGCCTCAACTCCGTAATCAACATGCCCATCGGCAAGCCCCAGTCGCCCATATGGATATCGCTGGTAACCTCGTCGCCCAAAAACCGGAACAGCCGCTGCAAACTGTCACCAATGATGCTGGAGCGCAAATGCCCCACATGCATGGGCTTGGCGATGTTGGGCCCGCCAAAATCGATGATGACTTTGCGGGGCTCAACCGTTTCCGCCCCCGCCCGATGATCCTGTGCAATTTCCTGCGCGCGTGTGGCCAGGGCCGCCGCTGTCAGTTTCAAATTGATAAAACCGGGGCCTGCGATCTCGACGCCCGCAATGACCTCATCAACCGGCAAATGGCTCACCAAACGCTCGGCCAGGGCACGGGGGTTGGTCTTGGCGGCTTTGGCCGCGGCCAAAGCGCCATTGCATTGATAATCGGCCAAGTCGGGGCGGTCCGCACGCCGCACGGTGCCCAGATCCTCGTCCAATCCTTCTGCTTTGAAAGCCGCCTTGACTTTACCCTCTAGGGTATCAATCAGTCCGTTCACTCTTGTCCTGTCCCTGCGTTGACGCGAAACCGTTTGCCCGACCGGTTATAGGCCAGTTGCTCGGGCGTCAACTCAAAGCCCAAAAGAATCTCGAAATTGCTGCCACTGATCTCTTCATTGGCGCGGGGAATGACAATGCCGTTCATTTCATCAGACAAGGTCAGGCGCACCTGGTCCGGTTGGAACTCGACGTTCATCGGCATCCAGACCTTGTCGATCACGGCGGTGTCTTTGCGGGTCACGGCGACGAAATAGGCATACTGCTTGCGCAAACCATCTGCCTGCGGGCCACGCCCAAACGAGAAAATCGGCCGAATGGAAACCACGATGGGTTCGTCATCTTGATAGGTGCATTGGCTGTCGACCTCTTGGAACTCGGCCGTAAAGCCCACATTCTTGACACTGTCGGGGCCGTTCATTTCCACATAGCGCGAGGCATCCCACAGCACCTTCACCGTGGGGCATGGCCCATCGGCCGGGGCCACATAGCGCCCCAGATCGGCACCATATAGGGCCCGCTGGCGCTCTTTACGCTCACGCTCGCGTTTGGCGGCATCATCACCGCTTTGCGCCAAACTCGGTGTAGCCGACACCGCAGCGATGACAAACGACAAGATCCAAATCCAAACGCGCATAGGGCACCCCTTTGTTTACGTCTTGGTGTTATGGCAGCGTTCACGCCGTCTGTTAATGGGAAAGTTTCAGATTGTGGGCTTTGCCCCTAGGATTTGAAAATCATAAAACTGGGTTTGGCCTTGATCACCAGATAAACCCCGCAGACCAACACCAACAGCGCCAGCGAAAACAGCATGCCGTTGTCGCCTTGGGTCGCGGTGCTGGCGTCAAAGGGTGGGGTTTCGCCTTTCACTGGGAAATGTGTGATCACCCCAATCCATAACAAATGAGACGCCACTGCCCCCGCCATCAACACAGCCGCCAAACCGCCCGCGATGTGACGCTTGCCCGGTATCCACAACAGAATCACAATGGCCATTTCCGCCAAGCCAATGCCCCAGCGGCCATAGGGTTCGAACAGCGCCACCCCTGATCGTTCAGCCAAAAGCTGGCCAAACATATACTGGCTTTCGGGTGTGCCCATAAATTTGGGCACAAAGCCCATAAAAACAAACACGCCCGTGATGAGCAGACTGGCGATGAAGATCAGCCATTTTTCCATGGGGGATTTGTCGACCATGTCCGTCATCGGCAGTCCTTTTCTGGGTTGGCAAAGTTTGGCCATAGTGTGCATAAGGGGTCCATGATGACAACCCGCCCACCCCTGAAGGTTTTGTTAGCTGCCCCCCGTGGCTTTTGCGCTGGCGTGGATCGGGCGATCAAAATCGTTGAGCAAACCTTGGAAAAATATGGCGCGCCCGTTTATGTGCGCCACGAAATTGTGCACAACGCCCATGTGGTCAAACGCCTAGAAGGCCTGGGGGCCATCTTTGTCGACGAGCTGGACGAATGCCCCGATGATCGGCCGGTGATTTTCTCGGCCCATGGTGTGCCCAAGTCCGTCCCCGCCGAGGCCCAAAGACGGGATATGTTTTATCTCGATGCCACCTGTCCGCTGGTCTCGAAGGTGCATGTCGAGGCCGAACGCCACCACAAGGATGGTCATCACATTTTGCTGATTGGCCATGCCGGCCACCCCGAGGTCATTGGCACCATGGGACAATTGCCCGAGGGCGCCGTCACCCTGATCGAAACCATTGCCGACGCCGAGGCCTTTGCGCCCCAAAATCTCAACCATCTGGCCTTTGTTACCCAGACCACCTTGTCGGTGGATGACACCGCCGCCATTGTCGCGGTGCTGCAACGACGCTTTCCGCGTATTGCCGCCCCCCACAAAGAAGACATCTGTTACGCCACCACCAACCGCCAAGACGCCGTCAAAGCCATCGCGCCCCAATGTGATTTGGTGTTGGTCATCGGCTCGCCCACCTCATCGAATTCCAAACGTTTGGTCGAGGTCGCCCTGAAGGCCGGCGCTCGCGAGGCCATGTTGCTCGATAGCCCCGATCATCTGGACTGGCAGATGCTGCGCGACGTGCAAACCCTGGGCATCACCGCCGGGGCCTCGGCGCCTGAAGACCTGACCCAGTCTTTGTTGCAGGTTTTGGCGGAACGCTTTGAAACCACTGTCGAGCCCGTCGAGGTCCACCGCGAGGATGTGACCTTCAAATTGCCCCGCGCCTTGGCCGAGGCCTGATGGGCATGTCGCCGGCACCTGTGATCATCTATACCGATGGGGCTTGCAGCGGCAATCCCGGCCCCGGCGGCTGGGGCGTCAGCCTGCGCTATAACGGGCACACCAAAGACCTGAAGGGCGGCGAGGCCGAGACCACCAACAACCGTATGGAGCTGATGGCCGCCATCATGGCTCTTGAAAGTTTGAAACGCCCCTGCCCCGTGACGCTGTATACAGACTCGAAATACGTCAAGGACGGCATCACCCAGTGGCTGCCGGGTTGGAAAGCGCGGGGCTGGAAAACGGCGGCGAAAAAACCCGTGAAAAATGCCGATTTGTGGCAACGCCTGGAGGCCGCCCAAGCGCGCCACGACGTAGACTGGCGTTGGGTCAAGGGCCATGCGGGCGACGAAGGCAACGAGCGCGCCGACGCTCTGGCCCGCGAAGGTCTGGCTGAACACCAGGCCGAACACAACCCCATCGATCAAGCCAACGACCAAAAGACCATCTAGCGCAATTGCAGATCTGGGGCAGGGTCCGTTGCCTCGGGGAACGTGGCCGTTCCACCACCGCGCAAGGGTCGGGTTTCTTCGACGATATAGGCGCGGTTGCCGGCGGCCTGTTGGGTGACGGCCTTCAGGTGCGACCGGGCCTGGGCGGTGACCAAGCGGGCGGCCTCGGCGACATCTTTCATCAATTTCAGCTCAAGCGCTCGGTTGCGATCATCACACGCCCCCAAAGTGCCCTCCCGCACCGTATAGCCATCATTGAAGGCCGCCACCAAGCTTTGGCGCAAGGGTTGGTTGTATTTGGCCTCTTGATCCAACAGCGCCTGCATGTTCAACCGCAACTCTTGAGCGTCCCGATCACGACACACCAAGCGCAGATAATGCGCCTCGCCCAGGCTGCGGGCCAGATGGATCAAAGCATCCGTAGCCTCGGGGTTGGGCCACAGCGGCCATGGATCCGACTGGGAACCCGCGCCCAAAGTCAGGGCCGAGCCCACGGCCAAATCCTCCGAGCTCAGCTCGCGATCCGTATTGTTCAGATTAACCGCTACCGGCCCGCGCGAGGTGCTGATGCGTACGCCAGGCTCGTCAGGGTCTGTCGCCTCGGGGGGCTTCATCGGCGCTTGGGCCTGGCCCGCCGTTACGGGGGCCACCACCAAGGCCAAACTGATCAGCGAGATCCAGCCCCTCATTTCGCTGTCCAGCCGCCATCAATGGACAATGCCGCCCCGTTCACCGACGCCCCCGCATCCGACAACAGATAGGCCAACATGCCGCCGATCTCGTCGATTTCAACAAAGCGTTTGGTGGGTTGCGCCGCCAAGATGATGTCGCGCATCACAGTCTCTTCGTCCAAATTGCGCGCCTCGGCCTGGGCGGTGATCTGTCCCTCCACCAGGGGTGTTTTCACATAGCCCGGGCAGATGGTGTTGACGGTGATGTTATCTTCGGCAACCTCGAGCGCCACGCTTTTGCTCAGGCCTAGCAGGCCATGCTTGGCGGCCACATAAGCGGATTTAAAAGGCGAGGCCACCAAACCATGAGCCGACGCAATCGAGACAATCCGCCCGCGCCCTTGGGCCCGCATCACCGGCACCACGGCCTTGATGGCATGAAAACAAGCCGACAGGTTGATGGCGATGACCTTGTCCCAGGCCTCGGTCTCGAAGCGATCCACGGGGGCCACATGCTGCACCCCCGCATTGTTCACCAGCCCGTCCACACGCCCATAATCGCGCTTTACGGTGGCGATCAGATCGGCGATCTCATCGGGCTTGGTCATGTCGGCGGCGTGATAGGCGGCCTTCATTTCTGATTGCAAGCGTTTGATCTCGTCAGGTTTTCCCAAGCCGTTTAACACGACCTGACAGCCCTGAGTGTGCAGATAGCGCGCCAGCCCCTTGCCGATGCCACTGGTGGAGCCGGTGACAATGACCACATGATCTTGCAGGTTGGACATCAGGGCTCCTTAGGGTTTGGGGCGGGTGAAGACCCAGTTTTCATTGTCAGACAGATCGGCTTGGAAGCGATAGCCACCCCCGTCAAAGGCCTTCAGATCATCTGCCTTTTGGATGCCCTGCTCGAGGGCGAAACGCGCCATCATGCCCCGCGCCGTTTTGGCATAAAGCCCCAGAACCCGCAGGGTGCCGGCGGCCTCTTCCTTGAAATGGCAAGTCACCACTGGCGCCTTCAGGGCCTTGCGGTCAACGGCCTTGAAATATTCGGTGCTGGCGCAATTCACCAGCGTGCCGTCACTGTGATCGGCGAGATCCTTGTCCAACTGCTGGGCTATACGCGCGCCCCAGAATTCATAAAGCGTATGGCCGCGCGACGTCACGAGCCGCGTGCCCATTTCCAGACGATAGGGCTGCAAGGCATCCAGCGGCCGCAACACGCCATAAAGGCCGGAAAGAATGCGCACGGTGCCTTGGGCCGCGTCCAGTTGATCGGCGGTCAAGCTGTTCGCCTCAAGGCCCTTATAAACATCCCCGGCAAAGGCCAAAACGGCGGGCTTGCTGTCGGCCTTCAGGTCCATATCTTGAAAACGGGCGTGGTTCAGCTCGGCCAAATTATCCGAAAGCTTCATCAACCGCTTGAGGTCAGAAACCGACAGGTCTTGGCAAACGTCCAACAGCTCGGCGGCCTGGTCCAACAGGGCGGGTGTGGTGGTGCGCACCGGTGTGGTGGGCGGTGACATGTCCAAGGCTTTGGCGGGGGAAAGAACAATCAGCATACAGCCCCTCAGTTCAAAACAACACACGGGGATTCAGGATCCCTTTGGGGTCGAAAACATGACGCATTTGCCGCCACAGGGCAAGCTCGATGGCCGGCTTTTGGGCCGCCACGGCCGCCCCCTTCATCACGCCCACGCCATGCTCGGCAGCAATCGAGCCCTCATGGGCCTGGACCAGGTCGTACACCACCTCGGTGGCTTGGGCATAAAGGGCTTTAAAGGTGGCCGGATCCATGCCCACCGGCTGGCTGACATTGAAGTGCAAATTCCCGTCCCCGATATGGCCAAAGGTCACAGGCCGCGCCCCAGGGCACAGGCGTTCGATTTGCGGGTAGGCCGCCTCGACAAACTGCACCAGCGCCCGCCGGGGTATGGCGATGTCAAACTTCCAACTGCCGCCTTCGGGCTTTTGCGCCGCCGAGAGATGTTCGCGTAAGGCCCACAAATTCTGTCGCTGGGTGTCGGTTTGGGCCAACACCGTTTGCGGCCAGCGCTGGGCCAGATGGTCACAAACGGGCGCGGCCAGTCCGCTGGTGCCGTTGGTGAACTCTAACAATACCGACCAGGGCGGTGGGCTGGTGAACGGTTGAGGCACATCCGGCATGTGCCGCCCGACAAATTCAAGGCCAATGGCCGGGATCAGCTCGACGGCCTCAAGATGAGGCCCAAAGTGCGCATCCATATCGCCATACAAGGTTAGGGCATCGGCCAAGCGCTCCACCGCCACCAGGGCGGTCACGCGCTCGACGGGCTGTGGCTTCAGGCGCACGGCCGCCGCCGTCACCACGCCCAATGTGCCTTCCGAGCCCACAAACAGTTGCTTGAAATCCCAACCGGTGTTGTCTTTTTTCAACCCTCGCAGATCCCGCCAAATCTCGCCCGTGGGCAACACGACCTCAAGGCCCGCCACCTGGTCCCGCATCATGCCGTGGCGCAGCACCATCACCCCGCCCGCATTGGTGGCGATCATCCCACCCAAGGTGGCCGTGCCCGACGAGGCCAAGTCCACCGTCAAACGCAGGTCATGGTGCGCGGCGGCCTGTTGCGCGGCATCCAGTGTCACACCGGCCTCGGCGATCATCAGGCCATCTTCGGGGTGCAGGGCGCGGATCTGGTTCAGGCGACGCAAAGACAACAACACCTCGCCCTGGGGCGTCTGCCCCCCCACCAGGCCCGTGTTGCCCCCCTGCACGCTTATGATGGTGCCGGTTTGCTGACACAGGCGCAGAATGGCCGCCACCTCGTCCGTGGTTTGCGGTTGCAGCATCACCGGGGTGTGGCCAGGGGGATTGTCACGCCAGTCTTGTAGATGGGGGGCGATGATCTCGGAGTCTTGCACCACACCATCGGGACCTAAGGCGGACTTGAATTGATGCATCAGTTCTGCGGACAGGTCGGCCATCAGCCCACCGCCCCGGCGGCACGGCGCAGCCGATCATTGATGGCCAGACCCACCCCCCGGTCCGGCACAGGAGCCACGGCGATCCGCGGCGCCCCGCTCGTGTCCGCCGCTCGCAGTTGCGCGAACAGACGCTGGGCGGCTTCGGTCATATCGCCACGGGCACTGAGGGGAAAACACGGGCCGGTGTGATCCGTCGGCCCGAAACTGAGATAGGCATCCATGGGCTCTGGGGCGGTGATGTTCAGCACCAAGGGCGTCTGCGGCGCATAGTGTCGCAACAGACGCCCGGGCGAGGCCTCGCCCGGGCCCAAGCCCTCGGCCACCGGCACCACAGCGGCGATATCTTGGGGACTGAGGCTGCCATAGCGCAAAATCTGTACGGGATGATCGGGCAGAACCTGCACCACGGTGGACTCGAGACCCTTGTCGCAGGAGCCGCCATCAAGGATGGGCAGGGTCGGGCCAAAATCTTGGGCAACATGATCCACCGTGGTGGGACTGGGGCGGCCTGAACGATTGGCGCTGGGGGCCGCCAGCGGCCGGCCCAAGGCCTGCAAAACCTGTTGCATCAGGGGGTGTGCCGGCACCCGCACGGCCAAGGTCTCAAGTCCCGCCGAAACCGCCTCGGCCACCGGGGCACCTGGACGCCGCGGCGCTACCAGCGTCAGTGGCCCGGGCCAAAAGGCTTGGGCCAGGGCTTCGGCCTCGGGCGTGAAGGTTACCAAAGTCCGCGCCGCCTGAACGCTGGCCACATGCACAATCAGCGGATTGGTTTGAGGGCGGCCCTTGGTGGTAAAAATGGCCTTCACGGCTGCCGGGCTGCTGGCGTCTGCCGCCAAGCCATACACCGTTTCCGTAGGGATAGCGACCACGCCGCCCTGTTTCAGTCGATCCAGTATCCAATCAATCTCCATATCTCATGGATAGGAGATTTTAGTCGATTTCAAGATCAAATCTAAAGGGCAAGATCACAATATTGTTTTCTTGATACCCTGCAATCTGCGGGTTTTGCCGTTTATCAGATAGGGCCGTAAGGACCTGCCCCCCGAACCCATAACCCCTAGGGGTTTCCTCAATCACAAGGCACGCTTGCATACCCCCGTCCGCGTTTAAGATACATTTTACCCGTACAAAACCATCTACTGCATTCTCCAGAGCCGCCTCTGGAACCATGACACGAGGAAAGCGCTTCCATTTGAATTGATTGAGGTCTTGCCCCGTCTGCTCATTTAAAATCTTCAGGCTTTCAGCTTTGCCAAAAAACATAACCGGATCCGCATGAGCAGAGCCTGATGAAAATACCAAAACTAAAAGCAACATGCCGCATCGAATCATTAAAACATATCTCCTGAGTGCGAAAACGAAGAAAGAAAAATACTAAAAATTGGTCTCGGGGTCAACCTCAGAACTTTATTCGCCTCGCCGTGACCGTCGGCGTGATCCGCACCGAGGCGGCCACCGTGTCCGTCGATTGCCATTCGCCTTGTCCCACACCAAATTCCCGGCGGTCCAACACCACCTGCCCCGACATATGGGCGAGATCGCCATCAATCTCAAGCTGGAAGGGCAGGTCCACAGGCCGCGTTACCCCGCGCAACGACAACGCGCCCTTGGCCACATAGCGCCCGGCCCCTGTTTTTTCACAGCGCTTGGCCACGAACGCCGCCTGGGGGTGGGCCTTGATGTGGAACCAATCATTGCCCGGCAACATGGCATCCCGGGTGCTGTTGCCGGTGTCCACACTGGCCATGTCGATGGTGACGACGATCTGACACGATTTGGGAGCATCGGGATCAAATGTGATCTGAGCTTGCCAAGATTTGAACTGGCCGTTGACCGCCTCACCTTCGACGGTGGCCTGAAAGCCAAGCCCCGAGGCCGCAGGGTCCACGGCCCAGGTTTGGGCCGAAACCGGACCTGCCACCATCATCACCATCAGGGTCAAAAGCGTGCGCATGGCTCACCGCCGCAAAAACGGCAACATGCGCGCCATCAGGTTGTCGCGATCAAGAAACTGATGCTTCAGGGCGGCGGCGATGTGCAGCACGATCAACACAATCAACACCCACACGAGTTTGCTGTGCAGAAACTCGGCCACACCATGCACCACCGACTTGGCGGTCCCGGTCAGGGCCACAAGACCCGGGATATGCGGCCACGGCACGGCATCAAACAACAAGGTGGGCACACCATTGAATTTGGAGGTCGAGACCAAGGCCCAGCCCAAAACCGGGATGCCGATCATCAAAACATAAAAGCCATAATGGGTGGCCTTGGCCAGGTTTTCCTCCCACGGCTTCATGCCCGCTGGCAAAGCGGGCGGCGGGTCCATCACCCGCAGCACCAAACGCAACAGCGCCAGCAATAATATCGAAATGCCCAGAGACTTGTGGAGATTATAAAGCGCCGGGGCTGCCATCTCGGCCCCAAACAGGGACAAGGTTTCCCCACGGGGCAAATCCCCCATGTTCCAACCGAGCCAAATCATAAAGACCAACAGCACGGCCATCAGCCAGTGCAGCCCGATCGCCATCACAGAATAGCGACTTTTCATGGCTTATTTTTTGTTCAGTTCGGCGTTGATCTCGACGGTGATTTCGTTGCCGATGTTGGGCAGATATTTGCTGACACCATAGTCACCGCGTTTGAAAATGCCCGTGGCCGCAAAGCCAACCGTCGGCGTGCCCGAGAAATTTTTACCCGCCCCCGTCAGCACCACATTCAGATCCATAGGATGGGTTTGGCCCAACAGGGTCAACTCGCCATGCACAGTGGCGGTGCGTGGCCCCGTTTGGGTGATCCGGGTCGAGCGATACTGGGCTGTGGGATGGTCAGCAGCCTTCAGCCAATCGTCGCCTTGCAGCTTTTCATCAAAGTCCGGCATGGCGGTATCGATCGAGGTCATGTCCACCGCAGCCTCGAGCGTGGATTGGCTTGGGTCCTCGACATTCAGCTCGAGATCCACATCAAAGCGGTTCATGCGAAAGGTAAACTGCGACAGGCCCAGATGGCTGATGCGGGCGATCAAACTGGCGTGTTTTTCATCCAGCACATAGCGCCCACTGGGCACCGAGATCTCCATCTCCGCCGCCTTTTGCGCATCCGCCGCAAAGCTGGGACCTGCCATTGTCAGGCTCGCCCCCATAAGGGCCAAAGCCAAGGCACGACCAGAACAGCGCGATATAAATTTGTGCATAGTGTTTCTCCCGTTTGTGCCCGCTTTTGTGTCAAGCTTGGCAATGCCGATATAGATCCGATGTTTCCGCCATGGCGCTTGGCCTTTGCGGAAATTTCAGTTACATGGTTTCCCCCAACAGACGAAAAAAAGCGAACGAACTCAAGTCACAAAATTTGAACTTTTGTTCATAATATTAGGGAGCCCACCATGACCGCCTTTTCCGCCCCCGTCTCGGATGTGTTTGACACCTTGGTGCATATGGTGGGCTTCCCCGCCTTGATGCGCCAAACCGAGAGCCTGGACGAGGATATGTTACGCGCTGTCCTGGAGGGGGCAGGGCAAATGACCACCGAGGTGATTGCCCCCACCAACCGGGATGGCGACCAACACGGGGCCATTCTTGAACACGGCAAGGTGACCACGCCTGACAGTTTCAAAGGGGCCTACAAGGCCCTGTGCGAAGGGGGGTGGCTCAGCCTCGCGGCACCTGTGGCCCATGGCGGCCAAGGCCTGCCACGGGTGTTGGAAGTGGCGACCATGGAAATGGTGCAGGCGGCCAATATGGCGTTTGGCTTGTGTCCAGTCCTCAGCCTCGGGGCCATTGAGGCCTTGGTGCAGCACGGCACCGACGCGCAAAAACGCACCTATTTGCCCAAGCTGATCGCCGGTGAGTGGACCGGCACCATGAACCTGACCGAGCCCCAAGCCGGATCAGATGTCGGCGCCCTAACCACCCGCGCCGAGTCCCAAGATCAGGGACAAGATGAGGGCCAATATCGGCTTTATGGCAATAAGATCTATATCACCTGGGGCGAGCATGACCTGACGTACAATATTGTGCACATGGTGCTGGCGCGCCTGCCGGATGCGCCGGCGGGCAGCAAGGGCGTCAGCCTGTTTGTGGCGCCAAAAACCCTGGTCAATCGAGACGGCAGCTTGGGCATGCGCAACGATGTGCGCGCCACCAGCCTGGAGCACAAAATGGGCATTCATGGCTCGCCGACCTGTGTCATGGCCTATGGCGACAACGAAGGGGCCGAGGCCCAGTTGATCGGCCAGCCCAACCGCGGCATGGCCCATATGTTTACGATGATGAACGCCGCCCGTATCCATGTGGGGGCGCAAGGGATCGGCATCGCCGAGCGCGCCTACCAGCGCGCGCTGCACTACGCCCAAGAGCGCAAACAAGGCAAAGCCGTCTGGGGCCGCACCGTCCCCGCCCCCATCATTGATCACCCCGATGTGCGGCGCATGTTGGCCACTTCGCGGGCGAAAATCTTGGCCGGGCGGGCGATTGTCTATGCGGCCTCGGTGGCGGGGGATATGGCGCTGACAGCAACCTCTGACGAGGACCGTCACACTTGGAAAGCGCGCGAGGATCTGTTGGTGCCCATCGCCAAAGCCTGGGGCACAGACCTGGGTGTCGAGGTCACATCGGACGCCCTGCAGGTGCATGGTGGCATGGGCTATATTGAAGAAACCGGCGCCGCCCAGCATTATCGCGATGCTCGCATCGCTCCGATTTATGAGGGCACCAACGCCATCCAAGCCAACGATCTGGTGGGTCGGAAATTGATGCAAGATGATGGCCGCGCCGCCTTTGCCCTGATTGATGACGCCACCCAAGCCTATGGCCGTGCCCAAGCTCGCAAAGCCCTACAGATGGCAGGGGAATTGGGCCTAGAGGCCTGCGACGCCCTGCACCAGGCCACTCGCTGGATGGTGCGCCAACAGGCCAATGCCGACGCCTTGGCGGGGGCGACGTCTTATCTGAAGCTGATGGGCGATGTGGCCGGGGGGATGTATCTGATGCGGGCCGCTCTGGCCAAGCCCGACGTCTATGCCACCCTGATGAACATCTATGCCCAATATGTGCTGACCCGCGCCGGGGGTCATGCCATTGCCAGCATGATGGGCGCGGGACACTTGCAAGCGGTGAACTTGACGGCTTAGGGGTTAAGCGGCCGGCGCCTTCAGGGCTTCGAGGACATGTTCGGCTTTTGAAACCGTGAACGCGCCAGGCTCTTCGACGAACAGGTCTTGGACCACACCGTCTTTGACGATCATGGCATAGCGCTGCGAGCGCTCGCCCATGCCAAAACCGCTGGCGTCCAAGGTCAGGCCCATAGCCTTGGTGAAGGCGGCATTGCCATCGGCCAGCATCAGAATGCGCTCAGCTCCGCTGATCTTGCTCCAAGCGTCCATGACAAAGGCATCGTTCACCGATAGACACGCGATGGTATCAACGCCTGCGGCCTTAAAGTCATCGGCCTTATTGATGAACCCGGGCAAATGATCCGCCGAACAGGTGGGCGTGAACGCGCCAGGAACGGCGAACAGCACCACGGTTTTGTCTTTGAACACTTCGGTCGAGGACAAGGCCTCGGGCCCATTTTTGCCCATGGTCATCAAGGGGGTGTCGGGGATGGTGTTGCCTTTGGTGATGGTCATTTTCGTCTCCTGTGGGGTTATGATCCCCCACAGGCTAACGAGACTTGGCTGAGAACCCAACAGCTATTTTTGTGAAAAGACGCCGGGTAACCAATGGCTACTGTGTTGGGCTTGTCAGCAGTATACGTTGCGCCACCCCGCGATTGTCCAACAAAACCGCCGCCACAGACTCGAGGCGCTCGTCACCCAACAGATTTTGATATGAGACTTCCACCACGCCCTGCTGGGCAGACAGCTGCCCCCGCAAGGTCTGCCACTTGGCCACCTCAGCTTCGGCTTCCAGCACAGCGGCCTCAAGTTTTGGCAGTTGAAAACCCAAACGAACTTTTTCGCCCGCTTGTGTATCCGGCAAGGTTTCATACTTTTTATTGGCGGCATCAAGCATCGCTTGGGCGGCATTTAACGCGTGCACAGCCTGATCGACCTGTTGTTGCAGATTAACGTCTTTGTACCACAACCGTGCATCATAAAGCTGGGCCGCCACCCGACCATAGTCATCCGCCGAGGTATAAACCGCCGCCCGACTGAAATGGGTGGTTTGTTCCTGGCCCCCTGGCAAGCTGGGAATACCGGGAACATCCGGCACCACTACATCCGTGGGGCGTGTGTCTGTTGGCGGGCCATAGTGATCAGGCGTTTCCCTGCCTGGGGTTCGCCCTGGCATCGCCAAGGCCCTCATCATGGCCTGTTGCTCAATAGGGTCCACACCATCTTTAAGGTCCATGGTCGTACCTTCGACACGGGTCTCATGATCAGACTTTTGTGCCAGGATCACATACTGTCCGTCTCGGGACTGCCCCACCACGCTTTCATGACCGTGGTTGCCCGTGCCGCTGTCAAAATTCACACGCAGGGCTTGCTGAGCATTGCCGGCAAAATCGGCAATGGCCTGGTTCAGGCCTCGCCATTTGCCGCGCAAAAACTTCAGATCATCAGCCTTGTCCGTGGCCCCCAACATCACCTGATCATTCAATGAATCCACGCCTTCAGAAAAGGCATAGTGATTATAGATGATGACCTCATAGCCCCCGGAATAGCGGATTTTCACATCCTGGGCACCATCACGGTTGAAATCGCTGATTTCAGCAGACTGCACCTTCGCCACAACGCCAAGATCGGCTGTGCCCTCAAAAAAACCAAAATCGCCTTTGGTTAAGGTTTCAATCGCTTGGCTAGGGTCTGAAAACGCGTTCAGACCGGCGGCATTCAAAGTGATGGGGTGCGACATCGTATTTTCCCTTATCTTTTGTCTTTACTGTTTAATAATTTGGTGCCCATGGGCCCGTCTCAAAAGTGTGCATTTTTGCATCATATATGTCAAGATTGAAACGGCTTGCACTTTTGGGGCCAACTCCCCATGGTACAGTCATGAGCACCTATGGCCTCACGGGAAAGTTACTGATCGCGGGTCCCACCATCGAGGATCCCCGTTTTGACAACAGTGTGGTCTATGTCTGCGACCACACGCCAGATTTTGCCTTGGGCTTTATTCTCAACCGCCCCTTTGGCGATATGATCATGGGCGAATTTTTGCCAGCCCTGGGTGTTGAGGTTTCCGAAAAAAACCGCAACGTACCCATTCTGACTGGCGGTCCTGTGGAAATGGAGCGGGGCTTTATCTTGCATACAGATGATTATTTCGACGATGATCATTCCCTCAGTACGGGCGAGGGCTTAGCGCTCACCGCCACCAAGGACGCCTTGTCAGCCCTGTCCACCCATCAGGCCCCTCGACAATTTGCTTTTTTCTTGGGGTACTCGGGATGGGGCCAAGGGCAATTGGACGCGGAAGTCAAAGACAACGCCTGGCTGGTGGCCGAGCCTGATGATGACCTTCTGTTCGGCCATCAATTCGATAGCAAATGGCGCGCAGCGCTCGGCTCGATTGGGGTGGCGGCCAGCCGTTTGGGATCATGCGCCGGCAGCGCCTGAGGTCACGCGTTTCTTGGTGAATTGGCGAATGTAATCTTCGGCCACACCGCGCGGCAAAGGCGGGGCATACCGGAAACCTTGGGCATAGGGGCACCCGAAATTTTTCAACATCTCGGCCGTCTCGATGCGCTCGACGCCTTCAGCCACGACCTCGAGGTCAAAGCTACGGGCCAAATCAATCACCGAGCGCACAATGTGTGATGACCCCATACTCGTGGCCATGGTGTGCACGAAATAGCGATCGATTTTCAAAGCATCCACCGGCAGACGCGCCAGGTAACTCAGCGAGGAAAACCCAGCGCCAAAGTCATCCAAGGCCACCGAGGCCCCGGCCGTCTTGATGGCGTTGACGTTGCGGATGGCGGCCTCGATATCCGGTAAGATTTGTTGCTCGGTGACCTCGACACGCAAGGCTCCGGGGTGCAAGTTGCCCGTCTTCACCACTGCCGAGATGTCTTCGATCAAGCCCTCGCGGTCCAGCTCCCGCCCTGATACATTGACACTCAGGATGATGTCTAAGCCATCGAACTGATCTTGCCATTTTGACAGCTGATGCGCCGAGCGCATCAAGATTGCCCGGCCAAAGTCGTTCAGCAGGTTGAGCTCAAGGGCCATGGCCAAAAAATCATCCGGCGACAACAAGCCCCGTTTGGGATGGTGCCAGCGCATCAGGGCCTCGAAGCCCTTCAGCTGACCATCTTCAATGGAGACGATGGGCTGATAAAAGGGCACGATCTCGTCATTTTCCAGGGCCCGCCGCAAATCGGCCTCCGACACCAATTGGCTAAATCCATCCTGGTTCCGACGCACAATGGCGTGGGACTTGGCGTGGCGATCCTTGGCGCGTGAGATTTTCAACTCTCGCTCGGCCCGGCGCAAAATTTCCAAAGCGGTCACCACTTCGTCAGGTCGGGCGCGGGTGCCTATCCCCATGGCAAAGGTGGGAAAGACCTCAACGCCTGCCAAGGTCAGCGGGGCCTCGAGGCAATCCTTGACATCAAGCGCCAGATCCTTATCAGCGCTAGGCAGGATGACCGCAAATTCATCCTCGCCGACGCGAGCGGGTGAGAGGTCATGACCATAGGCGCTGAGTAGGCGCCCCCCCAAGGTGGCCAATAAACGGTCCCCCTGGTCAGGCCCCAGGGTCTCGTTCAAATTGGCCATGCGATCGAGATCAAAAGTGGCCACCGCCACATCTTGCCCGTTGGCCAGCGCCACTTGGATACCATTCAAAAAGGCCGTGCGACTGTAAAGCTGCGTCAGGGCATCGGTGTCTGCGCCCTCGGCGTTTTCGATGGGCAAGATCACGCCGCTGATCTGGTCCCCCACTTTGCGGGCCACCATCAAAGCGCTGTCACCATTGGCAAAGCTCACGTCCAGCTGCAAGCGATCATCCATGCTGGCCAATGCGTCTTCCAGCCGGGAACGACTGGCCGGCATCAAACAGGCAAAAAAGGTGTTGGCGTCCGATGTGCGCCCGTTCAGCGTAAAGTGTACCCCCTGAACACTGCCATAGCCCTGACACGACCAGGTTACGGCCCCGACCTGCCCCAAGGTTTCTGCAATGATCTCCGCCTGCCCCATGTATTCGTCATCACCTTTGGTTCTGGTTTAAGGCTTGGTGCCCGCATAGATGTCCATATCAGGACCCAAGCGACCTTAACATATCGATAAGATTCGCAGCCCGTTTCTGTTGGCTGTGCCTCAGGACCCCGGCTGGCGTCCCAAACGCCCATGACGAACATGCAGCCCCAAATAGACACCCATCATCACCACCGCCAGCGCAAACCAGGTGAAGGCATATTCCACATGGCGGTTCGGGATGCTGTCAATGGTCAGGGGCGCGGGGGCAACACCAGGGATCACGGGCTGTGTGGCTTCAACGATCACCGTGGCCAAGGGCATGCCTAAATCCTGCGCCATGGCTGTGCGATCCCGCCAATACCATTGATTATCCTCGGGCGCGTTATCTGGCCGTCCCTGGGCGCCCTCGTCAAATGTACGGATCTGTCCCACCACCCCTAGGCTTTGCTGCGGTTTTATGCCCAAGGCCTCAAGGTCGGTGCCTTGGGGCACGAAGCCAAGATCCACTAAGACCGAGGCAGACTGAGCTTCGGTGATCACAGGCACAAGCAATCGGTGTCCCACAGTGCCGTCAACAACAGAAAACAAGCGCAAAGGGGCGGCCGCCACTTGCCCTCGCATCAAAACCGGCTGAAAGCGCACGTCCTCGGGCGTGGTGATGGGCAGCAAGGTGGCAAAAGGCACCGGGGTCTCGGCTTGGGCAGCACGTATATTCGCCAGCAAATCCCCTTTCCACTGCGCCCGCTGAACCTGCCAGCCCCCCAGCCCCAGCAAAATCACCAGCGCGATGCCACAGGCAATCGTCAGTCCAGGAAGTGGCCGAAAGGTCATTGCGGATCCGGCGTGTGGTGGTGGCGGGCCTCTTCGGCCTTGGTGTGGAATTGCAAACTGATCAGTGTGCCTTTGAAGGGACGCAACAGCCCCAAGCACACGACCACAGCCAGCGGAAAGGCCACAATCAAGGTGGTCAGCGGCGACCAATCATTCACAAGCTGCAAAGCCAAAGCCGGTGGCACAATCAAAAATCCACCAATCAGCATGACAAACACGGCCGGCCCATCGCCACTGTCGGCAGCCTTCAAGTCGGCACCACAAACATCACATTGGGGCCGGACCCGCAAAAATCCTGAAAACAGCGGCCCCTGATGGCAGTGCGGACAGCGGCCCAAGACCCCGTCCGCGATGGCCCGCATCAAACTCAATGGCCGCCGCCAAAGATCACATAGATAAAGGCGAACAGGAACAGCCAAACGACATCGACAAAGTGCCAGTACCAAGCGGCCGCCTCGAAGCCAAAATGGCGCTCAGGCGTAAAATGTCCCTTCATCAGTCGCACCAAGCACACGATCAAAAAGATCGTCCCGACGATAACATGGAAACCATGAAAGCCGGTGGCCATAATAAAGGCAGAACCAAACAGCTTCACAGCCTCGTTTTCATAGAACAGGTTGTCGTGGAAAATATGGTGATACTCATAGGCCTGAACGCCGGTGAAGATCAGCCCCAAAACAATGGTCAAGACCAAGCCCCAAATGGCGCTTTTGCGATCACCCTTTTGCAGGGCATGGTGGGACCAGGTCACCGTGGTGCCTGACAACAACAAGATCAAGGTGTTCAACAGCGGCAGATGGAACGGATCCAAAAGCTTGATGCCCTCAGGCGGCCAAACGCTCCACGCTTGATCAAGACGCACGCCATGGAACAGAGCCATTTCAAAGAAAATCCAAAACCAGGCCACGAAGAACATGATCTCGGACATGATGAACATCACCATGCCATAGCGCAGGCCCAGGCGAACGGTGGGGGTATGGGAGTAGCCATCATGGGCTTCGTTGATGATGTCACGCCACCAACCAAACATGGTGTACAGCACACCGGCAAAACCAAAAATCGCGACCCAGGGCTGTCCTTTGCCGAACAGCAATTCTGCAGGGGCCAACCCATCGGCCGGATCCACGGGTACAAACCCCTTAAGGTAACTGACCAAACCCAGGGTCATCAAAAAGGCGGCAATCGAGCCCACCAAAGGCCACGGGCTAGGATCCACAAGGTGGTAATCGTGTTTCACTGCATCATGGGCCATGGTCATACTCTCCCCAGCACGCCGAATCGTCGACGGTTCATCCACATTCCGCCTCTATAACCGAGGGCTTAGGCAAAGGGCAAGCCAACAAAGCGGAGAATCTGCCCTGAAAACACCTTACTCCTCAGGCTCAGCGGCAAAAAACGTATAAGACAAGGTGATCTCGTCCACCCCGTCCATATCCTTGTCATCCAAAAGCTCGGGATCGAGATAAAACAGCACCGGCATGTCCATCTCTTGTCCCGCTTGCAGGGTCTGTTGATCAAAGCAAAAGCACTGCACCTTGTGAAAATACGCCCCAGCCTTTTCCGGCGTGACGTTATAAAGGGCCATGCCCGTGAGCGCTTGGTCTGAAAGGTTTTTGGCGGTGTAGTGACTGATAAGGTTCTCGCCCACCCGGGCCACCTGTGTCGATTTCACGGGTTTGAAGGCCCAGGGCAAATCTGGGTCCGTGTTGGCATCCAGGCGGATGGTGATTTCGCGATCATAGACCTGGTCTGAGGTGGCGGTCACCGTTTGCGGTGTGCCACCAAAGCCTGTGACCTGACAAAACAAGCGATACAGCGGCACGCTGGCAAAAGCCAGGCCCACCATAATGCCCACGACGCCCACCAAGATCAGGGCCAAACGCTGGGACTTTTTGTGATTGTGATCCATTGGGGAGATCCAAGACGTTTATTGCCCGTGGCCACCCAGGCGCAGCAAGCTGATGACAAACACAAACACCACAAAGGCCACCAGGGTCAGCGCCAAGACAATATTGCCCTTACGGCGATCGGCCATGGGGTCAGGACGGCCAGAACCCGGTTGTTTGATCTCTCTTTTTTCTGCAGAAGGATCGGTGGTTTGTGGTGCAGATGTCGACATAGCTCGCTCCGTGGGCCGTTGCCCGTTAGCCCCCCAACCGCTCAAACAACAGCACACCAAATATGGCAAACAAATACAAGATCGAATAGGCGAACAGATTGCGTGCCGCTCGATTGCCCTTGGTGACCTCATACAGAGACGCCGCGTTTTCGTTGGTGGCCTCACCGGCTTGCGAACGCCACACCCGCCAAGCCAAGCCCATAAAGCCCAATCCCAGCAGCGAAGCGCCCACAGCATATATTGGCCCGCCCAGTCCCGTTTTCACTGGCAGCAGACTGATGCCCACCAACACCAAACTATAAAGCCAGATCTGCAGGCGTGTGGCTTTGGCACCCGCCACATTGGGCAACATGGGAATGCCCGCCTTGGCATAGTCGCCGGTTTTATAAAGCGCCAGCGCCCAAAAATGCGGGGGCGTCCAGAAGAAAATCAGCAGGAACAGCAACACGGCGTTCACGCTGATCTCGCCTGTGCCGGCCACCCAGCCGATCATGGGCGGGAAGGCCCCTGCAGCCCCGCCGATCACAATGTTCTGCGGCGTCGAACGCTTCAGCCACATGGTGTAAATGACGGCATAGAAGAAGATTGAAAAGGCCAAAATGCCGGCCGCCAACCAATTGACACTGAGGCCCATCACAGCCACCGCCATCAAACTAAGCGTCACCCCAAAGGCCGTCGCCGACTCGCGGCTGACCCGCCCGGCTGGAATGGGACGGGTTTTGGTCCGGCGCATAATGGCGTCGATATCCGCATCATAGGCCATGTTCAAAGCCGCCGCGGCGCCCGCGCCTGCCGTGACGCACAAGGTGGACAAAATCAGGGTGAAGGCATCCACAGCACCCGGTGCGGCCACATAGCCCACCACAAAGGTGAACACCACCAGCGTCATCACCCGGGGCTTCAGCAAGGCCACATAATCCCGCACCAAGGCACGGGCTGTGGGCTCTGAATCTGACAAAATATACGCGGTCATGGTCAAGACACCTTAGCGATCATCCGAATGATGGCACAGGATCCGGCCATCGATGCAAGGAAGGGGGACAAAGCCCCCTTCTGCACATTAGTGGTGTTTATCGTGTTCCACCTTCGGCAGTTCATTGAACTGGTGGAAAGGCGGTGGCGAAGACAGGGTCCACTCCAGCGTGGTCGCCCATTCGCCCCACGGATTGGCCACACCCTTGCGGCGACGCAAGAAGGCCTCGGCCAACATGATGAAGAAGAACAGCACCCCAATCATCGAGACCATATAACCGATCGAGGAAATGTAGTTCCAATAGGCATAGCCATCAGGGAAATCCACATAGCGCCGCGGCATCCCCTGCAGGCCCAGGAAGTGCTGCGGGAAGAAGATCAGGTTCACACCCACAAAGGTGATCCAGAAGTGCAAGCCCCCCAGAAAGCCATTGTACTTGATGCCAAACATCTTCTCGAACCAGTAATAAAAGCCCGCAAAAATGGCGAACACGGCACCCAGCGACAGCACATAATGGAAGTGCGCCACCACGTAATAGGTATCATGCAGCGAATAATCGATGCCGGCGTTCGACAGCACAACCCCCGTCACACCACCAATGGTGAACAGGAAGATGAAACCGATCGCCCACAACATGGGCACTTTGAACTCGATTGAACCGCCCCACATGGTGGCAATCCACGAGAAAATCTTAATGCCCGTAGGCACCGCAATGATCATGGTGGCCGCCACGAAGTACGCCCGCAGGTTCACATCCATGCCCACGGTGTACATATGGTGCGCCCAAACAATAAAGCCGACAAAACCGATGGCCACCATGGCGTAAGCCATGCCGAGATAACCAAAGATCGGCTTTTTCGAAAACGTCGAGACAATGTGACTGATGATGCCAAAACCCGGCAGGATCAGAATGTACACTTCCGGGTGACCAAAGAACCAGAACAGGTGCTGGAACATCACGGGGTCTCCACCACCAGCCGGATCAAAGAAGGCCGTGCCAAAGTTACGGTCGGTCAGCAGCATGGTGATGGCCCCAGCCAACACCGGCAGCGACAACAGCAGCAAAAAGGCCGTGATCAGAACCGACCATACGAACAGCGGCATCCGGTGCAAGGTCATGCCCGGCGCGCGCATGTTGAAGATGGTGGTAATGAAGTTGATGGCGCCCAAGATCGAGGCGGCACCAGCCAAGTGCAACGAGAATATGGCCAGATCCATCGATGGGCCATTGTGCCCCAATGTGGACAAGGGCGGATAGGCCGTCCAGCCCCCACCAAAGCCCTTAGACGCCCCCGCACCCGGCACAAACAACGAGGTGACCAACAGCGCAAACGCCGCCACCGTCAACCAGAACGAAATGTTGTTCATACGCGGGAAGGCCATATCCGGCGCGCCGATCATCAGCGGTACAAACCAGTTGCCAAAGCCCCCGATCATTGCCGGCATCACCATGAAAAAGATCATGATCAAGCCGTGGGCCGTGACAAAGACGTTATAGGTATGCTGATCGGCCTGGAACATCGGCAATTGCAGGCCCGGGTACATCAGCTCATAGCGGATCGCGCCCGACAGAATATAACCAATGACCCCCGCCATAATGGCGAAAATCAGATACAGCGTCCCGATGTCCTTGTGGTTGGTGGAATAGAACCAACGGGTGAAAAAGCCTGGGATGTGCTCATCGTGTGCAGCCGCAGTTGCCATAACGCTACCTCTTATCCTTGTCTTTGGTTACTGCGCCAGCGCGACAGCGCCCGTATCCACGGGGCTCGTGTTGGCGGTTTGTGTCTCGTCAGTGGTTTCTGTGGTGAAGGTCACCTCTTCGCCCGTTTGCTCGGCGATCCAAGCGGCATAGTCCTCTTCCGAGACCACTTTGATGTGCACGGGCATATAGGCATGGCGCACGCCACACAGCTCGGAACATTGGCCATAGAATTCACCCTCTTGTTCGGCGATGAACCAGGTTTCGTTCATCCGACCGGGAATGGCATCTGTTTTCAAACCAAAAGCCGGCAGCGCGAAGTTGTGAATCACGTCTTGGGCCGTCACCAGCACCTTGACCGTTTTGCCCACAGGCACCACCAGCGGGTTGTCGGTGCCCAGCAGACGGGGCTGGCCTTGGGCCGCTGCGTCTTCATCGGACAGCATATAGCTGTCAAAGGTCAGCTCTTCATGATCTGGGTATTCGTAAATCCAGTACCACTGGGCGCCAATGGCCTTCACGGTCACATCGGGCTTGGGCATGTTGTCGTACTTATAAAGCAACGGGAACGAAAACACCGCGATCACCACCAAAATCAGCACCGGTACCAAGGTCCAGGCGACCTCAAGCGCTGTCGAGTGGCTGAAGCGCGCCGGTGTCGGGTTGGCTTTCTTGTTAAAGCGCGCCACAACAATGATCAGCAGCACCAAAACAAAAATCGAAATGGCGGTGATGATGGGCATGAGGATCGCATCATGGAAAAAATGCGCATCATGCTTGAGGACCGAAGCCGCCGGCTGCAGCCCCAACGCCTTGTCGGTCGGTTGCCCCATCAAAAGCGGGCCGGTCAGGCCTGTGGGCTCGGCAGGTTCTGATGTGTTCTCCTGGGCCATGGCGGCACCAGACATCAGCAGCAGCAAAGCCGCCAGAACCCAAGCGCACACACGGGCCACCGGGTGCGAAATCTGTTGTGTGAACATTGCTGACATGGCTGATCGTGCCATCCTTGTCTCCCACTCTTCCGGCCATTGTGCGCGAAGGGCGCCCCCCTTGGCCATGCGTCCATGTGTCGCTGAGCTCGTCGATTCGACGCGCGGCAACTGGGGGCTTTTACCCCGGCTTTGGCAAAAGGAAAAGGGCCGAGAGTAATTTTTTCACGGACGGCGACTATGGATAAGGTCTGTACACAGCCCCCCCGCATCATTCTATAGTGCGGCGACCGCGCTTTCAGAAAGGGATTTTCATGACGCATCACTCTGTTTTTCAAGACCAAGACCTCACGCCCGAGACCGCCGAAGCCACCCTGGCCAAGGCCATGGCCGGCGCCGATGACGGCGAGCTGTATTTGGAAAACAGCCACTCGGAACATTTTGTGTTTGATGACGGGCGTCTGAAATCGGCGAGTTATAACACCGCGCGCGGGTTCGGTTTGCGTGTGGTGGCGGGTGAGGCCACGGGCTATGCCCATTCCGATGAATTGACCCCCGAAAGCCTGACACGCGCGGCTGACGCCGCCGGCAGCGCCAAGCGGGGCCAATCGGGCACCTGGGCCGAAGCCCCCCGCCAAACCAACAAACGCCTTTATGGCGACGACGACCCGGTGGCCAGCCCAGGCTTTGAGGACAAAATCAAACTGCTGCAACAGATCGACAGTCACATCCGCGGGCTGGATCCGCAGGTGGTGCAAGCCACCGCCAGCTTGTCAGCCGAACAAAGCACCGTCGAGATCATGCGCCCCAACGGCCAACTCGTGCATGATGTGCGCCCCTTGTGTCGCATCGATATCCAAGTCACGGTCGAAAAAGACGGCAAGCGGGAAACGGCGCATGCCGGTGGTGGTGGCCGTGGCCCCTATGAACGGTGGCTCGAAAGCGATGTTTGGCAAGGCATGGCCGCCGAGGCCCTGCGCCAAGCCCAAGTGAACCTGGAGGCCCGCCCCGCCCCCGCCGGCGAGATGGACGTGGTCTTGGGCCCCGGATGGCCCGGCGTGTTGTTGCACGAAGCTGTTGGCCACGGCCTCGAGGGCGATTTCAACCGCAAGGGCACATCGGCCTTTTCCGGCAAGGTGGGCCAACGCGTGGCCGCCCCTGGCGTGACGGTGGTGGATGATGGCACCCTGCCCGACCGTCGGGGCTCGCTGACCTTTGATGACGAGGGCACGCCGACCTCGCGCACCGTTCTGATCGAAGACGGCATCCTGAAGGGCTATATGCAAGATCGGCAAAACGCCCGGCTGATGGGGGTGGCGGCCACGGGCAACGGGCGGCGTGAATCCTATGCCCACGCGCCCATGCCGCGCATGACCAACACCTTTATGTTGGGCGGCGACCAAGACCCTGAAGAGATTTTGGCCTCGCTGGAGCGCGGAATTTTTGCCGCCAATTTTGGTGGCGGGCAGGTGGACATCACCTCGGGCAAGTTCGTCTTTCAGTGCACCGAAGCCTATTATGTGGAAAAGGGCAAAATCCTGTACCCGGTAAAGGGCGCGACCCTGATCGGGGATGGGCCCACCGCCCTGACCAAGATCACCATGATCGGCAATGACATGAAGCTCGACCCCGGTGTGGGCGTCTGCGGCAAAGCCGGCCAAGGCGTGCCCGTGGGCGTGGGCCAACCCACTTTGAAATTGGCGGGCCTGACGGTGGGTGGGACGGCATAACCATCGTCGAAAAAAGTTTCGCTCCGCTTCGCTGCGCACGATACTTTTTCCGAGCTGTTACCCGTTCATCCCCGCGCAGGCGGGGATCCATGCGCCCTTTATGTCCGCACCTACCAGCGCATCCATAACTGTTGCTTGACCAAACGCGTGATTACTCACACTTTCAATACATGCTCAATAAACCCGTATTGTTTGTTCTTGGTGCCGGTGCCCACATGGGTTTGGGCATGCCTGGCGGGGCAGACTTAATCAAAATAATTTCCGGTAAAACCAAGCGCCCCAACATCGATAATTTCTATTTAGGCATAGTGGAGCAACTTGCTCGTGATGAGAGTATCCAGAGTGCCCCAGAAAGACAAAATTCATTTCCAAGGCTGTGTTGGGATATCAATCAATCTCTACCTTATTTTGCCTCAGTCGATGATTTCTTAGAATCAAAACAGAGTGACGACCCAGCTCTTGAAAAATTGGTGAAATCTTTTATCGTTTATGAGATACGCCGAGCAGAGAGAAAATGCGCTTTTCACCAAGAACACGACGGAACCGTCAGCTTAATAGACAATGTCGGTAGAATTAAGAGAGTCAATAAGGATGCTGACTTTTGGATGCTCGATCTCTTCAAAATATTATCAAAGGGCATCACTAGGGACAATTTGGAAAATATATTCAATAATTTACAAATTATGAATTTTAATTATGATCGCTGCTTCGAGCTCTTCATGACCATGTGCCTCATGGAAACGTATGGCATAGAGAGGCGAGAAGCTGTCAATTTGGTCAATGCAATTGAACACATGAGACCGTATGGACAAGTTGCACCATTTGAGGGTGGTGTTTTAGCTGATGATGACCCTGCTCGGATTGTTGAATTATCCAACAACATAAAAACTTTGTCAGAGGGCGCCGATGAAGCCTATCGGGATTGGGTTGACACACATTTACCAGAATGTGCAATGGCCGTGTTCCTGGGCTTTGGCTTTCATATTCAGAACACAAAATTGCTTACTGAAAAGACACTTGAATGTACGTACGAGCATATTGCTATATCACACATGGGCATATCAAAAAAAGATATTGAATTTATTCTAGATTCTGAACTAAATGGGACATTTTTTAATAACACTGACCATCTTGAAAGTCATCAATACGTTTTAAGAGAGGGCAGTTGCTCAGAACTATTAAATGACATCACCCTGCGCCTACGATACCTATAATCCCCGCCCCCCCATTCAACCTGAATTCAGGCGGGCCGCTCTACCCTGAGACCTGAAGCGCAAAAAAAACGGCGCGGGACGTGCCCGCGCCAGGTATTATAGGAGACCGCGCTGTCACCCCGCGCGTCGGGATTTCGTAAAAAACTGTGGGAGGCGCCCCAGCACCCGTCATTCGCCCAGAGTTTTTAACGATCCGGGCACGGATGACAAGGGGAAAAGCGGTAAAGACCCCGCCGCCAAATGGGCTTAGGCGGAAATCCCACCAAATGTGGCGGAAATGCCAGACAGCTTGATTTGCTTCAGCTGGGCTTGCAGATCGACGGTCGCGGGCTTGGTGGCCTGGGCCTTATCCTTGGAAGCCTCTGTCGCGTCGGCCTTTTTGATCTCGGGGCGATTCACAAGTTGCAACATAACAGTTATACCTCAGTTTTTTGTAGCGTCTATGTATAGGTTCTTTATACAGAATGTCACAATTGACGTCAAGGGGTCATGCCGGATTTTTTATGAAATTTGTCCCATTCGTGGCTTTTTAACCATAGGGATCTTTGTATTGTTAAGACTTTCTCCTGCTAGGTGAAAGCTTTAATACAAACAATCTTGGAAAATATGGTCGATGTTCTGCTGCCAGTCATTGTTATATCTCTGCAATAAACGATCGGCGGGCGTTAAGCCTTCGGCGGCGATCTGTTCCAGTTCAGATATATAGCCCACTTCATTGACCATGGCCGCCGATAAACAGTTACGGCGAGCCAGTCCCCGCTTGGCAATGGCCACCAGATCCTTGGCCACGTCCTGAACGGACCGCCCGGCCACCTGGGCGCGCAGGCCAAGTTTCGGCACCTGGGCGTGCAAGTGCGTGCGATCGGCCGCGGTCCAGTGGGCCACCAATTGCTCGGCTTCGTCCAAAGCGACCGAATCGTACAACAGCCCCACCCACAAAGCCGGCAAGGCGCACAACCGCCCCCACGGCCCGCCATCGGCCCCACGCATCTCGAGAAAGGTTTTCAGCCGCACCTCTGGGAAAATGGTGGTCAGGTGATCTTCCCAATCCTTCAGCGTTGGCCGCTCGCCGGGAAGGGCCGGCAAGCGGCCCTCCATAAAGTCGCGGAAGCTTTGGCCGGCCACATCCAAATAGCGCCCATCGCGCGCGACAAAATACATGGGCACATCCAACGCATAGTCCACATAGCGCTCAAAACCGAAGCCGTCCTCAAAGACAAAAGGCAGCATGCCGGTGCGATCGGGGTCTGTGTCCGTCCAGATGTGGGCCCGGTAGCTGAGGAAGCCATTGGGTTTGCCCTCGGTAAATGGCGAGTTGGCAAACAAGGCCGTGGCGATGGGCTGCAAGGCCAGGGACAGGCGGAATTTGCGCACCATATCGGCTTCGCTTTCGAAATCCAGGTTCACCTGCACCGTCGCCGTGCGCAGCATCATATCCAAACCCAAGTTCCCGCGCGTGGGCATATAGGCCCGCATGATGTCATAACGCCCCTTGGGCATCACCTGAATTTCGGCGCGTGTCCATTTCGGATTAAAGCCCAAGCCCAAAAAGCCAATGCGCAAGGGATCAGCCACCGCCTTGATCTCAACCAGGTGTGTGCCCACCTCGGCGCAGGTTTCGTGAATGGTCTTCAGTGGCGCGCCCGAGAGTTCAAACTGCCCACCGGGCTCGAGGGAAATGCTGGCCCCGTCCCGCTTCAGGGCGATGATGTTGTCGCCTTCATAGACGCCGTCCCAACCAAAGCGATCCTTCAGGGCCGTCAACAACGCGCCGATGCCATCCTCGCCCCCGTGGGCCAAGGGCCGAAAGTCCGCCATGTGAAAGGCAAACTTTTCATGCTCAACGCCGATGCGCCAATCCTCTCGCGGCTTGGGGCCCGCTTCGAAAGTGGCCAACAAATCGTCGCGGGTCAGGGGGGGGTGTCCGGGTGTGAGGGCGTCAGGTGTGCTCATGGTCTGACTATAGGCCAGCAATTCTCGCCTGACCAGTTAAAAAAAGGGGAGCCACGGTGGCTCCCCTTGTTCGTTTCTAATGCCACTGCGCGATTAGGGCTCGCGGTCCACTGGCAATTCTTTTTTCATCGCCCGTATCGGCGCAGGCGTGACATCGCCCAGGGTATCGAGGTGCATGAATTTCTTCACGAAAGGCGCGATCAACAAAACCGCAAGGCCAACACCCACAGCGGTCCAACCGACGTTCGAGTAAACCTCGACCACACGGTCCGCGCCCACATTGTGCCCACCACCGGTGGCCTGGGCGATCAGCCCCGCCACAAAGTTACCGGTCGCCGAAGCAAAGAACCATGTCCCCATGATCAAACCCACCATATGCGGCAGGGCCATTTTGGTCATGGTCGACAGCCCCACCGGCGACAAGCAGAGCTCGCCCATCGTGTGCAGCAAGTAAATCAGGAAAATGAAGATCACGGGCGTGGGATTGCCGCCGGCCGCCATGGCACCGGCCACCAAGACCAAGAAACCCGCCCCCAACTGGATCAGGCCAAAGCCAAACTTAGCGGGTGCCGATGGCTCCTTGCCGCGCTTGGCGAGCCAGGTCCAAAGCCCCGCAAACACAGGGGCCAAAGCCACAATATAAATGGCGTTCAAGGATTGGAACACCGAGGCCGGCACTTCCCAGCCAAAGATGCTGCGATCCACCTGACGGTCCGTGAAAATGTTCAGCGACGAGCCCGCTTGCTCAAACAAAGCCCAGAACAAAATCGACAGGAAGATCATAAACATGGCGGCAAAGATCCGCTCGCGGTCCACCTTGTTCAATTTCCAAACCGAAACATAGCCAATATAGGCGATCAGCAGCAGACCGGCACCACCCAGCAAACCGCCCACCAGGTGTTGATTTTGAATCAAAATCCAGCAGATCACCACGGCAATCAGACCGCAGGCATAAATCAGCCACTCGCGGGAAACACCGGCAACTTTTTCTTTCAAGGCCGCGGGATTTGGCGGCTCGGCCCGGCCCAGCAGGGCGGGTTTCCCCCAGGCGAACACAATCAAGCCCAGCAGCATCCCCACACCGGCAGCCCCAAAGCCATAGCGCCAGCCATAGGTTTCACCAAGATAACCGGCAATGATGGCGCCCAAGGCCGCACCGAGGTTGATGCCCATATAAAAGATGGTGAACGCCGGATCACGCCGCGAGTCATCCCGCGCGTACAAGGCCCCCACAATGTTCGAGATATTGGCTTTCAGGAAGCCCGTGCCCACAATAATGAAGCTCAGAGCCATATAGAAAAAGGCCAGAAACACGGGATTGTTCCCGCCTTCACCCTCAAAGCCCATCATAAAGTGGCCAAACGTCAGCAACACCGCGCCAAACAACACGGCCTTGCGCGGCCCAAGCCAACGGTCAGCGATATAGCCGCCAATCACCGGCGTGATATAAACCAGCGCCGTATAGGCCCCATACAGCACATAAGCCCGTTCATCCGAGAATAAGAAGTGCTTGGTCAGATACAGAATCAGCAACGCCCGCATACCATAGTAGGAAAAGCGCTCCCACATTTCGGCAAAGAACAGGACGAACAAGCCCCGCGGATGGCCCAAAAATTCCTTGGGCTGATCAGCGTCAGCGGCCGTGACAGACGTATCGGACATGGAGACCCCCTAGATTTTCCAAGCCAGCAGGCAAGCACATGTTTGCCAAACTGACAAGGCAGGAATTGCGGGAGGCGAGCGTCGCGGCCTTAGGATTGTGGCCAATCCCCAAGGGTGGCTTGTATTATGCTCAGGGCGGCAATAGCGGCCGTATCCGCCCGCAAGATCCGTGGCCCCAAGGAAACCGCCAGCGTCTGGGGCAAGGCCCGCAACTGCGCGCGTTCTGTGGGCGAGAAGCCGCCTTCAGGCCCAATCACAAGCGCCAAATTTGCGGACTCGGCTTTGGTGCCGGGCGAACGCCCGGACGAACACCACGTCTGCAAGGCCTCGATGATATCCGTGCCACCGGCCTCGTCGCAAAAGACCACCAGGTCGTGTTCCAAAGCCAAGGCTGAAAGGCGCTGAACCCCATGCACCCGAGGCAGATCCAGACGTCCGGTTTGCTCGGCGGCCTCGATGGTGATGCGTTTCAACCGATCCAATTTCATTTTGGCGTTTTGTGTATAGTCCGTTTGCACCAAATGCAGATCACTGACCCCAAGCTCGGTGGCTTTCTCGGCAATGGTTTCAAGGCGCGGGCGTTTGATCACCGCCTGATAGAGATGCAAGGGCGTGAGGCTGGGCTGCGGACGGGTTTGTTGGCGCGGTCGCAGCGCCACCGCCTTTTTGGTGATGGCGGTAATGTCGGCCACCCATTCGCCATCACGACCATTAAACAGCTGGACCTCATCACCCACGCCCTGGCGCATGACATGGGCCAGATAATGGCTGATATCGGACGGCAAGGCCACCTCGGCATCAGAACGCAAATCGGTTTGGCAATAGAGACGGATCATGACGGCACTATGCCGCCCGCCCACACACCTGGCAAGAATGACCCGCGAAGACCACGCCCCCTCAGAAAGACTTGACCCCGAGCCAAGAATGAGGTGCTAGTCTTTGCATGTCATCACCCCTGCCCGATGCTGCAAAACTGAACTGGGTCGATCGCTTTGCGCCCCGTGGCCTGAAACCGTACCTGAAGCTGGGGAGGTTTGACCGGCCCATCGGCATTTGGCTGTTGGTCCTGCCCTGCTGGTGTGGGATGGCGCTGGGCAGCATTCACGTCAATGGCGCTTGGGACCCTATGATGATGCTGTGGTTCTTGGTCGGGGCCGCGGCCATGCGCGCGGCGGGCTGCGCCTATAATGACATCATCGACCGCGAAATGGACGCCCAGGTGGCCCGCACCATGGGCCGCCCCATTGCCGCCGGCACCATCAGCTTGCGTCAAGGGGCGATGTTTTTGGCCTGGTGTTTGGTGGTCGGGCTGATTGTGCTGTTGCAACTGAACAAACAAGCGATTTTTGTCAGCCTGTTGGCCATCCCGCTGGTGGGGGCTTATCCGTATATGAAGCGCATCACCTGGTGGCCCCAGGCCTGGCTGGGCCTAACCTTCAACTGGGGGGCGCTGGTGGGGTATGTGGCGCTGACGGGCATGATCAGCGCCGACGCTGTGTTGTTTTATTTTGCGCTGGCCTTTTGGACCTTGGGCTATGACACCATTTACGCCTGCCAAGATCGCGAAGACGACGCCATGATCGGGGTCAAATCCACGGCGCGGCTGTTTGGTGATAACGCGCCCACGGGTGTGCTGGCGTGCTATATCATGACCACACTCTTGGTGGTGCTGTCGGTGGCCATGGCCAAGCCCCACTGGGCCTTTTATCCCGCCATTGCGGTGTTTGCCCTGCACCTTCATCGTCAGGTGCGGGCCATGAAGGCGGAAAACGCCGACGCCGAGACGTTTTTGCTGATTTTCAAATCCAATCGCAACGCCGGGCTTTTGCTGTTGGTGTGTTTGTGGTTGGGACGGGCGCTGTAGGGGGGGCAGATGGCTGACAAAGATCTCCGGGCCTTTCTAGACCGCCTCGAAGCCGAAGGCGAATTGGTACGCGTCACGAAGCCGGTTTCCACGGTCTTGGAGATGACCGAAATCGGCACCCGCTTGATGGCCGAAGGCGGCCCCGCCGTGTTATTTGAAAACCCCATCAAGGCCGACGGCACGCCATCGGACATGCCCTGTGTGATCAATCTGTTTGGCACCGTCAAACGGGTGGCCATGGGCATTCAGCTGAACGGCAAGCCCTGCGAAACCGCCCAAGACCTGCGAGAGATTGGCGAGCTGCTGGCCTTTTTGCGCCAACCCGAGCCGCCCAGTGGCCTAAAAGACGCCATGGGTCTGCTGCCGTTGGCCAAAAAAGTGCTGAGCATGCGACCCAAATCCGTCAAGCGCGCGCCCTGCCAGGAGGTGGTGAAAGTTGGCGACGAGATCGACCTCGGGGCCCTGCCGGTGCAAACCTGTTGGCCCGGCGAGCCCGCACCCCTGATCACCTGGCCGCTGGTGGTGAGCAAAGGGCCCACCGACAAACGCGAAGACAATTTCAATCTGGGCATTTATCGCATGCAGGTCTTGGGCAAAGACCGCACCATCATGCGCTGGCTGAAACATCGCGGCGGGGCCCAGCATCTGGCGCGGTGGAAAGATCAGCGACCCGAGCCCCTGCCCGCTTGCGCTGTCCTGGGCGCGGATCCGGGCACGATCTTGGCGGCGGTGACGCCAGTGCCCGATACGGTTTCAGAATATCAGTTCGCGGGCCTACTGCGAGACAAACCCGTCGAGCTGGTACCCGCCAAGACCCAGCCCCTGATGGTGCCAGCGCAGGCCGAAATTGTCATCGAGGGCGAAGTGCTGTTGGACGAGGTGGCGAACGAAGGCCCCTATGGCGATCACACCGGCTATTATAACAGTGTTGAGCCCTTCCCCGTGTTTCGGGTCACCGCCATCACCCACCGCAAAGATCCCCTTTATCTGACCACCTACACGGGCCGCCCCCCTGACGAACCCAGCGTTTTGGGCGAAGCCTTGAACGAGGTGTTCATTCCCCTGTTGCAGCAACAATTCCCGGAAATCGTCGACTTTTGGCTGCCACCCGAGGGCTGCAGTTATCGCGTGGCGGTCGTCAGTATGAAAAAGGCCTATGCCGGTCACGCCAAGCGCGTGATGATGGGCGTGTGGTCATATTTGCGGCAGTTTCTGTATACCAAATGGGTCATCGTGGTGGACGACGACATCAACGCCCGGGATTGGCAGGATGTGATCTGGGCCATCTCGACACGCATGGACCCCGCCCGCGACATCACCATGGTTGAGAACACGCCGATTGATTATCTTGATTTTGCCTCGCCGGTTTCAGGCCTGGGTTCAAAAATCGGTCTGGACGCCACCAACAAATGGCCAGGCGAAAGCACACGAGAGTGGGGCGAAAAGCTGGCGATGGATCCAGATGTGGTGGAAAAAGTCTCGGCGGCGTGGTCGGATATGGGCCTACCGGGCAGCGGCAAACCCATTTGGTGATATTGGTCCGCCGGTGATTTTGGCCCGCTTAGGCCACTTTGATCTGGACGGGGGGCAAAAGGCTATGCCCATTGACCGGTTTGGGTGTTGTCAGCCGTTTCTGAGCGCCGGCATAGGTCTCGTCTTTGACGCGACGCCGACAAGGGCCAAAATATTCTGATGCCCGAATATAAGGGTGGGGTTTGTATATAATTTTGCTGACCTTCCGCATGACCTCGATGGGGGCGACGGGCACAGAAATAAATTCATCCACACCGTTGTTAACGGCTTTGACAATATTGGCCCGTGAACACGCCGCCGTCACCGCAATCACCGGAATGTGGGGATTGGGGCTGTTGGGTCCCAGCCTGAGCCATTTGACGAACTCGTAATTGGGTCGCGGGCCCTTCATCACGGGGTCGAACAAGATAAAGTCGATGGGCGTGGCTTCGATGGTATATTTGGCAACCGTGTCATCCTTGGCCTCGTATACGTCTTCGGTGCCCAACCCTCTCAGAATATTTCTCAGAATTCTGGACATGTTGACATTGCGATTGATCACCAAAAACGAAAGTTGTTCGAAGTTTGCCATACCGCCTCTCTGTCAATGTGAAAGACGATCCTAGCGCGAATGTGAAAAATATATGTTAAAAATATTACTATCTAGGGTGGTATAATTGGCGTCGTATACTACTTTTGCGGGCACTCAACACCAACCCCGATCACATGACCGGGGCCGCGCGCCCAGCTGGCCGCAAACCACAAGGCGATCACCATATGTTGATGAGGTGACGTTTTGAAACGGTCGGCTAGGCCGCGTTGCCATGGGCCGGAGGCAAGACCGTGTTGCCATCCACTTCTTTGGGCGTGGTCGAGCGGCGCTCCTCGCCAGAATAGTGCGCATCCTCATGGCGACGTCGACAGGGACCAAAATACCCTGGCGCACGGATATAGGCATGGGGCTTGTAAATGATCTTGCTGACGCGTCGGATCAATTCGATGGGCGCCATGGGAATAGAAATAAACTCATCAACCCCGTTTTTGACCGCTTCCAGAACGTCATCCTTCGAAGCCGCCGCCGAAATGGCAATGATAGGAATATGGGGATTGGGGCTTTTGGGATCCTGACGTAACCATTTCACAAAATCATAGCCCGTTTTGCGCCCTTCCATCACCGGATCCAGCAAAATGAAATCCAGCATGGTCGCGGCTTCGACCGCACTTTTGGCTTCTGTATTGTTGCTGGCTTCGTACACATCCTCGGTGCCCAGGCCACGCAACACATTGCGCAAGATCCGGGTCATATTGGTGTTACGATTAACCACCAAAAAGGACAGTTGCTCGAAGTTTGCCATATATACTCACCGCTAGACGTGAGTTGAGACTAGGCCAAATGTGACAAAATAACGTTAAGGGAAAAACGCCTACAGGTTGAAAAGTGCACACCACAACACAACTTAGGATAGATCCTTAAGCTTCTTTTTGCGTGGGCTGGCGCTGACGGCGTTCTTCGCCTTTATAGGTCTTATCCCGCATGCGTCGACGACAAGGGCCAAAATAGCCAGGAGCGCGAATATAGGGCCGTGGCTTAAAAATTACGGCCTCGATGCGTTTGGCCAAGGCCCCGGGAATGATGGGCATCGACATAAACTCATCCGCGCCACTGGAAATGGCCTCGATCACCGCTTGGCGGTGCGCGCGCGAACTGGTGATGATGATCGGCGTGGTCGGCGCGGGGCAGTCGTGGTCGTTGCGCACCCAGCGCACAAATTCATCATACTCGCCATCCTCAAGATTGGCACTGAGAATGACAATATCCGGCCGGAAAGTCCGCATAGACTCCCGAGCCTGATCTGCGGAAAACGCTTCCTGAAATTCCTTCATACCAAAGGCACGCAGCACGGTTTTCACCAAGCGCGCCATTTTGGCGTTGCTGTAGACCAGCAAGACCTTTAGCCTGTCCAGTTGAGCCGACATTGATCCAATCTAAGTTACAAGTTTCCCCGTAGCATACAGATGGATCCCCAAAATAGCGTTAATGTCACACGCCCGAGGTCCCCATGGTCACATCCACCCAAAGTTTTGCCTTTTACCTAGCCCTAAATGTTCTTGTGTTTGTGGTCTTGGCCGCCCGTGTCATTGTCGCGCGCTGGCAGTACAAGGTGGGGCTTGGAGACGGCGATCAACCGGAATTGCAACGCCGCATTCGCGCCCATGGCAACGCGGCTGAATTCATGCCCATGGGGCTGATTGTCTTAGGAGCTTTGGCCTTGATGCCCGTATCCGTGTGGTGGGTGCATGGTCTTGGGGCCACATTTACCATAGGCCGCGTTTTCCACGCCATTGGGTTGTCAAAAACCGGCGGCGTTTCAATTTGGCGAACGCTTGGCATGATCTTAAGTTTTTCAGCCCTTGCACTGGGGGCCGGAATGGCGCTTACCTACGCCCTGTCATGATTCCATCAGAGCAAATGAAACTGGCCTTGAAGGCCGCCCAAGATGCGGGTGCCGAGGCCGTCGAAGTCATCGGGGCCTCGGGCCAAACCCTTGAAGTCAACGTCCGGCACGGCAAACTTGAAGAGGTTGAGCGCTCGGAAGGGCGCGATCTGGGCATTCGGGTGTTTTTGAACGGGGCCCAGGCCTCGGCCTCGGGTTCAGATTTCAGCCCCGAGGGCCTGACCACCCTGGCCGAGCGCGTGGTGGCCATGTGCAAAGTCGCCCCACAAGACCCGTATTGCGGCCTGGCCGACAAGGATTTATGGGGCACGGCCCAAGATCTGGACCTGGCGGATTCCACAGCCGGTGATGCCGATACCCTCGAGGCTTGGGCGCAAACCGCCGAGGCCGAAGCTTTAAAAAACAAAGCCATCACCAACAGTTTTGGCGCGGGCGCCAGCGCCAGCCGCACGGTCTTGCAAATTCTCACCAGTGAGGGGCTCGAACATACCTTGCCTTCAAGCACTTGGTCATGCTGGATGACAGCACTTGCCGAGCGTGATGGGGCCATGGAACGGGATTATGACTGGTCCACGGAGCGCCACCACGGTGATTTGAAATCGCCTGAAAGCATTGGCCAAGAGGCCGCCCGCCGCACAGTGGCGCGCCTGGGGGCCAAACGGATCAAAACACAAAAAGCCCCTGTGATCTTTGATAACCGTTGTGCCACAAGGATCTTGGGTCCCGCGTTAGAGGCCATGTCCGGCCCTGCCGTGGCCCGGGGTGTGTCGTTTCTGAAAGACAAATTCGGCGAGCAGATTTTTGCGGCCGAAATCACCATCACCGAAGACCCCTTGCGCAAACGCGGTCATGGCTCGTCCAGCATCGACCGCGAAGGCGTTAAGCGCGAAAAACGCAACCTGATCGACAAGGGTGTGCTGACCACCTGGCTTCTGAATACGGCATCCGCCAAACAATTGGGCCTGACCACCACTGGTCACGCCAGTTGGTCATTGGGCGGTGCGCCCGGCATCGCGCCCAGCAATGTCTGGCTCGAGGCCGGATCCCGCAGCGTGACGGAAATGATGGCCGACCTGGGTCGTGGCCTGTTGGTCACCGATATGTTTGGGCCATCGCTGAACAAAAACACGGGCGATTGGTCTGTGGGCTCGGCCGGGTTTTGGTTTGAAAATGGCGAAATCGTGCATCCGGTCAATGAAATCACGGTGGCGGGCAATTTGCTGGACATCTATCAACGGCTGGAGGCCGCATCGGATCTTGAGTTCCGCGATAAAATGAACGCGCCCAGTCTGCTGGTTGACGAATTGGCCATCGCTGGTCAATAAGCCTCTTCTAAGATCTTTGTGGCACAGTGTGCCCACCATCAGATGTCAGAAGAGAGTAGATTATGACCGAGACCTGCCAACAATTGCTTCACCTGGTCATTGGCGGCGAGCTGAAAGACGTGGAATGTGTCGAGTTCCGCGACCTGGATGCCGTCGATTTCGTCGGCGCCTATCCCAATTACCAAGAGGCCTATAAAGCCTGGAAATCCAAAGCCCAAGCCACTGTTGACAACGCCCACATGCGCTATTTCATCATTCACGCGCACCGGTTGTTGGACCCTGATGGGGATGGCAAGTAAGTTATCATCACCTCGGCCCTATTCGCGACGCAAGATTTTATCGGTCAGCCACGTGACCCACCAATTGGCCTGAAACTCGGCTTTCAGGGCATCGTGGTCAAAGTCTGGGCTCTGGGTCCAGTCATAAAAGCTCTGGCCCGTGGGGGCGATGCGCGCAAGATACACATCGAACAAATAATCCAGCACGCCGGTTTTGCCGGCACGGATGTGTAGATATTTGGCCGACAGCTGACGTCGAGCGTCCTCGATGGGTTGACCAAGGCGAAAATGACAATAAAGCGCCGCCATCACGCCCGCCCGATCCGCGCCGGATTTACAATGCATCATGGCGGGATAGGTCAGGCTCTCGAATAAGGTCTTGGCCCCTTTGATTTGTATGGCCCGAGGAATGGCCCGCGAGGTCACGGCGTGCCCGTCGACATTGAAATCAATCAGCTCGATCCCGTGGCGCTGACAGGCCTCAAGCTCGAGGGCGTGATAGCCTGTGCCCACCCCGCCGCGCAGATTGACAATGGTTTTGATGCCCTTGCGCGCCCAGGCCGCCACATGATGGGGCCAGGGCTGATTGGCCCGCCACATCTCGGGCGAGATCTGATGGGCATTGTGAAAGGCCAAACGCAAAACCCCATGGTCTTTGAAGGCCAGGTTCTGATAGGCGCGCAGGCGGCCCGCGGTGCTGGTCAAACTGTGGGGTGGCACGGTCATAGCCCTCGACCTAGACCATTCCGGCGTTGTGGGCAATCTCGGCTTGGCGTTGCCAACAATATGACGGTATACACTGGCTATGAACGCACACCATCCTTCTCAGGGGGCCACGGGGTCGGCCATTTTCCGCTTGGCGCGGGCCTATCTCGCCCCCCATTGGCGCGGCGTCACGGTGGCCATGCTGGCCATGGGCGTGATCGCGGCCTGTTCGGGTTTGGCGGCTTGGTTGTTGGATCCGGCCATTGACAAGATTTTCATTGAAAAAAATCAGACCCTGCTGTGGCAGATCCCCTTGGCCATCGTTGGCGTGATGCTGTTGCGGGCCGGAGCGGAAATTCTGCAGGCCAGCATCATCAACCGCATTGGGCACGGCATCATTGCCGACGTTCAGGTGAAATTGTTCGATCGCTTGGTGCAGGCGGACTTGGCCCAGCTGCAGGCCATTCGCTCGGGCGATACCTTGTCATCGTTTTTGTATGATGCCGGGCTGATCCGCGAAGCCGCCACCAATGGCATTTTGGGCCTGGTGCGCAATCTGGTCATGCTGTTGGCGCTGGGGGTGGTGATGTTCATCCAAGACCCCGTTTTGACGGTTCTGGCGCTGGGGGCGGCACCCGTGGCCTATCTGCTGACCCGGCGACTGTCAAAACGCACCCGCAAGGCGGCCAAGGGCTCGATGGCGGAAACTGCCAATCTGGCCGCCCGCATCATCGACAGCCTGGACGGTGTGCGGATTTTGAAAGTCCACAACCAAGAACACGCCGAAACCGAACGTGTGCGCACCATCATCGCCCGCCGTGTGAAACACATTGTGGCGGCGGCCAACGCCAAGGTGGCCGCGGGCCCAATGACCGAGGCCGTGGGCGGCATCGGGGCCGCCATCATCATTGCCTATGCGGGCTGGCGGGGCCTGACTGGCGGCATGGAGCTTGGGGACTTTGTTAGCTTCCTGACCGCTTTGTTGATGGCCTTTCAACCCTTGCGGCAATTGGCCAATTTGCAAACCGTAATCGCCGAGGGGGCGGCCGCGGCCGATCGCACCTTTACGGCCATGGATCTGAAACCCACCATCATTGACCAACCAGGGGCCAAAACCCTCGAGGCCCCGCGCGGCGAAATCACCTTTGAAAACGTCAGCTTTGCCTATGGCGACGGCACGCCCGCCGTGCACAATGTCAGCTTCACCGCCAAACCCGGCGAGACCATTGCCCTTGTGGGGCCATCGGGGGCTGGCAAGACCACCATCTTGAATTTGATCCCCCGGTTTTTCGAGGCCCAATCCGGCCAGGTCCTGATCGACGGCCAAGACGTGCGCCAGGTGACGCTGGGCAGTCTGCGCCAAGCCATCGCCCTTGTGACCCAAGATCCGGTTTTGTTTGACGACACCGTGCGCGCCAACATCTGTTATGGTCAAGACGTGCCCGAAGGTGCCTTGGTCGCTGCCGCCCAGGCCGCTGACGCCCACGAGTTTATCACCAAGCTGCCCCAGGGCTATGACACCCCCATCGGTGAAGCCGGCAATCGATTGTCCGGCGGGCAAAAGCAACGCTTGGCCATTGCCCGGGCCATGTTGAAAGACGCGCCCATTTTGTTGCTGGACGAAGCCACCAGCGCGCTGGACACCCAATCCGAGCGCCACGTGCAGGCGGCCATCGATCGATTGGCCCAAGGCCGCACGGTGGTGGTCATTGCCCACCGCCTGTCGACTATCAAAGCCGCTGATTGTATCTATGTGCTGGACCAAGGCCGTATTGTTGAGCAAGGCACGCATGCAGACCTGCTGAAGACCTCGGGCCTTTATGCCAAGCTCTATCGCCAATTTGAAACGGGTGTCGAGGCATGACGTCTAAGCCTGTGCACAAACCTCGTGGTCATAGGGTGTTGGGTCTGGGGTGGTTGCGCCGGGCCTTGGCGGCAATGGTGGGCGGTTACGTCAAGCTGTGTATGCGGACCATGCGCTGGCAAGCCGTGGGCACTGACATCCGGGACCAATGCGCCCAGCATCCCGGCGGGGTGATCATTGTCATTTGGCACGCCCAATTGTTATTGTCTGCCGGCACCTGGCCCATGCGCCGCCGCGAAACCTATGGCCTGATTTCCAAAAGCCGCGATGGGGATGTCCTTGCCGATGTGATGGCGCAAATTGGCTATAAATCGGTGCGGGGATCATCGATGAAGCCAACGGCCATGGACAAAGCCAAGGGCGGGGCCGCCGCCCTGCGCGCCATGGTGCGGGTGGTGCGGGATGGCCATGCCATGGCCCTGACGCCCGACGGCCCCCGTGGCCCAGCCCAGGTCATGGGCGAAGGCGTGGAGACCCTGGCCAAGCTGACCCAAGCGCCGGTGATGGTGGCAGGCCTGGCCGCCGCCCCCGCCTGGCGCTTGAACACTTGGGATCGATTTTTGATCCCACTGCCCTTTTCCCGAGGGGCCGTTGTCTATGGGGGGCCGTTAACGGAACCGAAAACCGAAACCCTGCAAAGGGCATTGGACGATGCCCAAACCCAAGCCCAAACACTTGTGACCCCCTCATGACCACACCGCCCGCCCTTCGTAGCTATCAGACCGTCAGCCGCCTGTTGGGGCCGGTGGCGCCCAAGCTGCTGGCCCATCGTGCCAAACGCGGCAAGGAAGATCCCGATCGCTTGGCTGAACGTCTGGGCCACAGCCCACACGCCAAATCCGATAAACCGGTGGTGTGGGTGCATGGGGTCAGTGTGGGCGAAAGCCTGTCATTGATGCCTTTGATTCATCATCTGTGTCGCACACGCAGTGGCCTGCAGGTTGTGTTCACCTCGGGCACGGTGGCCGCTGCCGAAATCTTAGCCCATCGCTTGCCGACCCAGGTTCTGCATCAATACGCGCCCATCGACACGCCACAGGCCGTTGAGGCCTTTTTGGATCATTGGCAACCTAAGCTGGCGATCTTTGCTGAATCTGAGCTCTGGCCCAATCAGATTTTGGGTGTTAAGGCGCGGGGCGGGGCCATAGCGCTCCTGAGTGCACGCATCACCGAAAAGACCGCCCTCGGCTGGGCCAAGGTGCCGGACAGCGCGCGCTATATTTTGAACTGTTTTGACCTGCTGGTGGCCCAAGATGCCCAAAGTGCCGAGCGCCTGCGCGCCCTTGGGGGGCATGTCCAGGCTGTGCACAATCTGAAGCGCGCCGCCCCCCCGCTGGAGGTCGACATCAACACCCTGAAAAGTCTGCGGGTGGACATTGGCAAACGGCCGGTGATCTTGGCCGCCAGCACCCACAAAGGGGAAGAGGGTATGGTGCTGCAAGCCTTTGCTGCGATGCTGGGCCAACACCCCGACGCCATGCTGATCATCGCGCCCCGGCACAAAAAGCGCGCCAAAACTATTCAGGCCCAGGTGGAGAAACTCGATCTTCGGGTCTTGCGTCGCAGCCAAGATGGTCGCCCCGATGAAGACACCCAAGTCTATATTGCCGATACGGTGGGCGAGATGGGGCTTTGGTATCAGCTCAGCAGTTTGGCCATTATGGGTGGCAGCCTGCTGGATCACATTGGCGGGCATAACCCGCTGGAGCCCGCGCGCCTGGGTTGCCCCGTGGTCAGTGGATCTTATGTCAGCAATTTCCACAGCCTGTTCGATGAGATGATCGCCGCCGAAGCCACGGCCTTTGTGCATGATGCCGATGACATTGCGGCCGCTATGGAAACCGCCATACAAGGCGATTATCTGGCCATGGCCGAGCGCGCCCAGGCCTTTGCGCGGGTGCAGGAACAAGCCCTTGAGGACACCTGGAAAGCGCTGTTGCCCTTGCTGCCCACAGCCCCCGTTCAGATCCCGGAGCCCGCCTGAGGCATGGCACGCACGGCCCCCAGTTTTTGGTACGAGGTCGACGGGCGGCACGCCGCCCCCTTGCTGCGGGCCCTGTTGACGCCGTTGGGGTGGATCTATGCGGCCAGTGTGCGGCGACGGCTGCGCACAACCCTGCCCTTTGACTGCGGTGTGCCGGTGATCTGTGTGGGCAACCTGACGGCGGGCGGCACCGGCAAGACGCCTGTGGTGCGGGATCTGTGTCAGCGCTTACAGGCCCAAGGGCACACCCCGGCGGTGCTCAGTCGCGGGTATGGTGGACGGCTGTCTGGCCCCGTTTGGGTCACGCCCGATCACACCGCCCATGACGTTGGCGACGAGCCCCTGATGCTGTCTAAAACCGCGCCCGTGATGGTGGCTCGGGACCGTGTGGCCGGGGCCAAAGCCATTGTCGAAACCGGGCATGATGTGGTGATCATGGATGATGGTCACCAAAACCCCAGCTTGAAAAAAACTTTATCACTTGTGGTCGTGGACGCCACGCGGGGCTTGGGCAATGGCCGGGTCATTCCCGCCGGGCCCTTGCGCGAACCCGCCACCGCCGGCCTTGCGCGCGCTGATGCCGTGGTGCTGATGGGCACAGGCACACCGGATTTGCCCGCACATCCCCACCCCACGATGCGGGCCACGGTGTCCGCCAATGACCAAGCCCCATCGGGGCCGTTGGTGGCCTTTGCCGGGATCGGCCAGCCCGAGAAATTCTTTACGACCTTGCGGGATCTGGGAGCCGAGGTTCACGAGACCATCCCCTTCCCCGATCACCATCCCTATACCCCGGCGGACCTGCAACGCTTGCAGGATTTGGCCCAGCATCATCAGGCCCGTTTGATCACCACGGAAAAAGACGCCATGCGCCTGCCACCGGCTTTCCAAACCCAGGGGCTGACCTTGCCCATCACGCTGGTGTGGGAAGCGCCAGAAACCATCGACAATTTCTTGCAAGATCTATTCGCTTAGGCTTGCTCTGGCGTTTTCAGCGCCCGCCAGCCAATGTCTTTGCGGTAAAACCCATCCGGCCAATCAATGGCGGCACAGGCCCCATAGGCCCGATCGGCAGCCCCTTGCAAATCATCGCCAAGGGCACAGACGTTCAGCACCCGACCACCATTGGCCTGCAGTTGGCCATCCACCACTTTTGTGCCGGCATGAAAGACGATGGTGCCGTCACGGGTCGCGGCCTCCAGGTTCGAAATCACGCCGCCTTTTTTGGGGGTGCCGGGATAGCCCTCGGCGGCATAGACCACACAGATGGCCGCTTGGTCATGCCAACTGGGGGCCGGCATATCCCCCAAGGTACCGGTGGCGCTGGCCAACAAGTACGGCACAATATCGCTCGCCAGACGCAGCATCAACACCTGGGCCTCAGGGTCGCCAAAGCGCACATTGAATTCCACTAGCTTGGCCTGGCCCTCGTGGATCATCACCCCGGCATAGAGCACCCCACGATAGGGATGCCCCTCGGCGGCCATGCCGCGCACGGTGGGGGTGATGATGGTCTCTTGGACCTGTTGCATCATCTGGGGTGTCAGGATCGGCGCGGGGCTGTAGGTGCCCATGCCACCAGTGTTGGGGCCGGTGTCGCCTTCGCCCACCCGTTTGTGATCTTGGGCCCCGCCAAACAGCACGGCGGTCTCGCCGTCAAGCAGCGCGAACACCGAGGCTTCCTCGCCCGGCATGAACTCTTCGATCACCACCCGATGGCCCGCCTGACCAAAGCGCCCGCCCAGCATGTCGTTCACTGCGGCCTTGGCTTCGTCCAGGTTCTCGGCAATCACCACGCCCTTGCCCGCGGCCAAGCCATCGGCCTTGATGACATAGGGGGCCTGCAGGGTGGTCAAAAAGGTCTCGGCCTCAAGCGCCGTTTCAAACACACCATAAGCGGCGGTGGGGATGTCATGACGCTGGCAAAAGGCTTTGGTAAAGGCCTTGGAGGTCTCAAGCTGGGCCGCCGCTTGGCTGGGGCCAAAACAGGCAATGCCCGCCCGCATCAAGGCATCCGCCATACCATCGGCCAGGGGCGCTTCGGGGCCCACCACCACCAGATCAATGTTGTGCTTTTGGGCATAGGCCAAGACCCCGTTGAGATCATTGGCTTTCAGGTCCAGGCATTCAGCAATTTCGGCCATGCCCGGATTGCCCGGCGCGCACACCAACCGTTTGGTCAGGGGGCTTTGGGCGATTTTCCAGGCCAAGGCGTGTTCGCGCCCGCCGCCGCCCAACATCAGAATGTTCAATGCCGTGGTCATGGGGTCCTCATTTCATCATGGTCATCTGTCGGCAGACACCATAGACACGGCATCCCCCCTTGTCAGCCCGTAAGATCTGGCCCAAACAAGACAAATGACAGACGATCTGCTGAACCCCAACACCAACGCAAAAATCTATGCCATCAGCGAAATCGCGGGCGCGGTGAAACGCACGCTTGAGGATCGCTTTGGTCATGTGCGGGTGCAGGGCGAGGTCTCACGCGTGACCCACCATCGCAATGGGCACATTTATTTCACCGTCAAGGATGCAAACGCGGCGCTCGATTGCGTGATTTGGCGCGGTGTGGCCGGGCGTCTGCAGGTCCGGCCCGAAGAAGGCAGCGAACTGGTGCTGACCGGCAAGGTCAGTTCCTATCCGGCCTCCTCACGCTATCAGATGATTGTCGAACGCGTTGAGCTGGCGGGTCTGGGCGCGCTGCTGGCGAAACTTGAAGCCTTAAAGGCCAAATTGGGCGCCGAGGGTCTGTTCGCCCCCGAACGCAAACGTCCCCTGCCGGCCTTTCCCCGTCATGTGGGGGTGATCACCTCGCCCACCGGGGCGGTCATTCGTGACATTTTGCACCGCATCCGCGATCGCTTCCCCACCCATGTCATGGTCTGGCCGGTGAATGTGCAAGGGGCCGGGGCGGCCCAAGGCGTGGCCCAAGCCATTCAGGGCTTTAATGCTTTGCCTGCCCACGGCCCTATCCCCCGCCCCGATGTCTTGATTGTGGCGCGAGGAGGCGGCTCGGTCGAAGATTTGTGGCCCTTTAACGACGAAGCCCTGGTGCGGGTGGTGGCGGCCTCGGGCATCCCGTTGATCTCGGCGGTGGGACATGAAACCGACACCACCTTGATCGATTACGCCGCCGATGTGCGCGCCCCCACCCCCACGGCGGCCGCCGAGGTCGCCACCCCCATCCGTGCAGACCTCGAGGCCATGTTGGCCGACGCCCAAGCCCGCCTGCGCCGGGCCCAGCATCAAACCTTTGAAAGCGCGCGGCATCGGTTGTCATTGGCCAAACGGGGCCTGCCCAGTTTGGATCAGCTGATGGGCACGGTGCGTCAGCGCCTTGATACGGTCAGCTTGCGGCTAGATAGCGCCTTGCAGACCCGCACCCATCAGGCCCGGCATCAGCTCTCGGAAACGGCGGGGCGTCTGCATCCGCACCTGTTGCGCACGCGCCTTTCTACGCATCGCCAGAGCCTGGACAGCCTAGCCCACCGCCAAGGGCGCGGTTTGGCCCAAGCCATGCAAAATCAACGGCAGCATCTGGGGCAGCTGTCGCGCGCCCTGGCCAACCCCGCCACCTGGCGCAGTGGGGCGCGTTTGCGGCATCAACACCTGGAGACCATGGCCCGGCGTTTGGCGCGCGCTTTGCCGCCACTTGTGCAAGCGCCCAAAGACCAGCTGGCGCGCTGGGGCCGGATGCTGGAGGTCTTGTCCTATAAAAACACCCTTGCCCGTGGTTATGCCGTGGTGCGTGATCAGAACGGCGCGTTGGTGCGCACAGGCCAAAGCCTGACCACTGGACAAACGGTGCAGATCGGCTTTGCCGATGGCGACCGCAAGGCCGTCATTGAATAAACACGAACGCTTGGCCTGGGGTGGGCGTCTGTTCATCTTGCGTCAACCCCGCTGCGCGATATAGTGGGGTATGGAACTGCCAAAAGAAGCCAAGCTGAAGTATGGTGACAATGATCTGCGCATGATCACGCCCGGCACCTTTGTGCGCTGCGCCGTCACCGGCGATGTCATCGAGTTGAACGATTTGATGTACTGGTCTGTCGAGCGCCAAGAGCCCTATCGCGACGCCGAGGCCGCCAACCAAGCCCTGCACAATCGCTCATGATCCGTCCGCACCTTTGGGTTTTGGTATGGGGTCTGGTTGTGATGCCCGTACTGGCCACGGCACTCGAGGTGCGTGGGGTCTTCAGCCAAGGCGGCTATGTCGTTGGCGAAACCCAACCGCACGCCACCATCACCGCCAGCAACGGTGAACGCACCCTGACCACCACCGCCAACGCGGACGGCCTGTTTGTTTTGGGGCTGGATCGCGATGCCGCCAGCACCCTGACCGTGAAAACGCCAAGCGGCAACACAACCATCCCCATCACGGCGGTGGAGTATAACATCCAGCGCATCAATGGCCTGCCGCCCTCACAAGTCAGCCCGGTCAATCCGAAACTTTTGAAACGCATCCGCGCCGAGGCCAAGTTGAAGCGCCAAGGCTATGCGAGCCAGGCTGATGTGGCGGGGTTTGCCCAGACCTTCATTCCGCCTGTAACAGGGCCGGTAACTGGGGCCTTTGGCAATCAGCGGGTTTTGAACGGCGAGCCCAAACGCCCCCATTATGGTGTGGACATCGCCGCCCCCAAGGGCAGCCCCATTGTCGCGCCCGCTGACGGCATCGTCAGCCTGGCCAACAACGATATGCATTATGAAGGGGGGTTGGTGTTTCTGGACCACGGCCAGGGCCTCGTGAGCGTGTATCTGCATATGGACAGCGTGGCCGTGAAAGCGGGGCAGCGGGTCAAGCAAGGCGAGGTTTTGGGCACCGTCGGCGCCAAGGGCCGCGCCACCGGGCCACACCTGTGCTGGCGGATGCGCTGGCAAGGGCAGAATATGGACCCCAGCCTGTGGCTTGATGATGGGTTTACTGACCCCGCCAAAACCGCCGACTAAGACGCATCCTGTTTGTAGACCGGATTGGGCCAACGCTTGTGGACCCAAAACCACTGCGCGGGATTGTCCTCGATGCGCGCGGCGATGAAATCGGTGATGATCTGCACCGAGGCTTCGATGTCGTGGGTGCGATCACCGGTGCGGGGGATCTCTAAGGGCGGATGAACGGTGACGACGAAGCGCGCCCCATCGGTGCGGCGCACCGACAGCGGCACGATGGGCACATCGAATTTTAACGCCAAGCGCGAGGCCCCCGGTGCGGTCTCGACGGTGTGGCCAAAAAACTGGGTGGGCACCCCCCGATTGAACTTTTGATCGTTCATGATGGCTATGCACTCGCCAGCCCGCAAGGCTTTCATCAAATCTTGGGCGCCATCACGGCCCTTGGGCGCAAAGAGAGCGATGCCATACTTCTGACGGCTTTGGACAATGCGCTGATCGACATAGGGGTTGTTGGTCGGCCGATAGGTCACCTGGCACTTCACGCCGCGTTTGACGATGGCGGCGGCCATGACCTCCCAATTGGCAAAGTGGCCTGAGACAAATACCGCCCCCCGGCCACTGTCGCGCACGGCATCCAGATGCTCGGCGCCTTCGACCGCGACGCGCGCATCCGGCACATACGGCACCAGTTGGTCGGTCAGGGGAAATTCGGCAAAGGTGCGCCCCAGATTGTCCCAGGCTGCATCCAAACGCGTGTTCAAGGTTTGATCATCGATATCCGGCCAGACCATTTGCATGTTCAGCCTGGCCACATGATGCGTTTTTGTTAACGGACCCAATTGGCGCAACAGCCAGCCCCCGAACGCCGAAGCCCGGTCAAGTCCCAAGGCCCGCATAATGGCGCAAAAGCCGTCAAAGGCCCAGACCTCCAGCCGCCACAGTATATTTTGCCCGCGCCCCCGTTTCATACTGTCTTCTTGGGCGATTTTGTCCGGTTTGTCAGCATCAGATTTGTCCCAGCCCCCACAAGAGCCGGAACCCAAGGCCTATCTGTTAACAGGCGTTAACGCTTTCCTAACGCTCTAGGCTCGACCATAGACCAAAAGGGGAAGAGTGATTCGTTATGCGTGATGCCTATTCCAGCGGTGGCGCCACCACCATTGCCGCTTACACGGCCTATGTCATCATTGGGGTAGCCGTGGGCACGGGCCTGATTTTGGCCCTGAACTTCAGTGTACAAACAGGAATTTTGGCGGGCCTGGTCAGTGTCTTGGGCCTTGGGCACATTCACGCCATGATCAGTCGTCGCGGCCTGGCCAAGGCCATCAAATCCGATATCCGCGTCCTGAAAGACGGCAATCGCAACCTCAGCCGCACCCTGGAAAAGACGCGCGAAGAGCTGACGGACGTACGCGGACGCCTGGAAACCGAAACGGCGCGGACGTCGGATGCCTTGGTCTCGGAGGTGCGGGTGCTGGAAACCCTGGTCAAGAAAATGGGCGCAGCCTTTGAAGATCGCATGGACCAACGCACCCAGGATCCCGTGGTGCGCTCGCATCCCGCGGCGGATGCCGGTTTGATGGCGGTTCGCGAAGCGCTCGAGGCCGGTCGTGTGGACCTCTATTTGCAGCCCATCGTGAGCCTGCCCCAACGCCGGACCCTGTTTTACGAGGGCTTTTCCCGCCTGCGGGATGCCCACGACAAAGTGATTATGCCGTCGGAGTATCTTCGTGTAGCCGAGCCCGCAGGCCTGATGACCGAGATCGACAATCTGATGCTGTTTCGTTGTGTGCAGATTGTGCGCCGCTTGCAAAAACAAGATCGCAGCGTCGGGGTGTTTTGCAACATCTCGCCCCTGACCCTGAAGGATGAAAGCTTCTTCCCCCAATTCCTGCAGTTCATGCGCGACGCCCAAGACATGGCCGGATCGGTGATTTTTGAAATGGGCCAAGAGGCCTTTGAAAATCGCGGGCCGATTGAGGCGCGCAATATGAACAAACTGGCCGAGCTTGGGTTCAGTTTTTCGGTCGATAAGGTCACCAAGCTGAATGTGGACTTTGCCGATCTGAACCGTTCGGAAGTGAAATACGTGAAAATGCCTGCCGAGCTGATCATCAATGGCCTAAGCGACCAAGGCGGCGTCACCCGTCACAACCAATTGCCCGACCTGCACGCCGCCGACATTCCGGCGCTGTTTGCCCGCTATGGCGTTGAGCTGATCGCCGAGAAAATCGAGCAAGAAAACCAAGCCGTTGAAGCTGTCGAGTTGGCCATTCCCTATGGCCAAGGCCATCTGTTTGGCGCGCCCAAGCCCGTGCGTGATCAGGTTCTGGCCGAAGCTGGCAGCCCCGGTCGCATCCCCACCCGCCACGTCGCCTAATGGACAACCTGACGCAGTTGGCCACCGTTGCCGATCGTTATGGCGTGCTGTTGTGCGACATCTGGGGCGTTGTGCACAATGGCCGCGAGGCCCATCCCGCCGCCTGCGAAGCTTTGGTGCGCTATCGCCAGGGGGGTGGTGTGGTGGTGCTGATCACCAATTCCCCGCGGCCCAGCGCTGATGTGGTGCAACAATTGGCCACCCTGAAGGTGCCGGAAGCCGCCTGGGACGCTGTGGTCACCTCGGGCGATGCCACGCGCTTTGCCTTAAAAACGCATGCCACAGGCCCCGTTTATCACCTGGGCCCTGAACGTGACGCCCCCCTTCACACAGGTCTTGGTCTCCACTTTACCTCCGATCTGGTCGCGGCCAGCCTGATCAGTTGCACCGGGCTTTTTGACGACGAGCATGAGACACCCGATGCCTACCGAGAGATGCTGGCCCAAGCCAAAACCCACAACCTGCCCATGGTCTGCGCCAACCCGGATGTGGTGGTGCACCGGGGCGATCAGCTGATCTATTGCGCCGGGGCCCTGGCGGAGCTGTACGCGGAAATGGGGGGGGAGGTGATTTTGGCCGGCAAGCCGCACCCGCCAATTTATGATCTGGCACGCCAAGCGGCCCAGCAACACGGGGCGATGGAAAGCGCACAGATTTTGGCCCTTGGTGACGGGCTGATGACCGATATCAAAGGGGCCAATGATCAGGGGCTGGATGTGGTGTTGGTCACGGGTGGGCTAGCGCGGGACCTGAGCGCGGATGAATTAACCGCCAAAATGCAAACCGCCGGCCTTCACGCTACTTATGTGATGCCGGCGTTGCGTTAGTGCGTTTCGCTTAGTCAAACAGGCTGTCGATATCGTCCTGGCTGGCCTCGCCGTTGGCATCACCAAACATGGCGTCAATGTCATCTTGGCTGGTTTCGGGGCCATTGAGGGCGGGACCATTGAGCAATTGCTCTTTTTGTCGTTTTTCTTCGGCGGTTTCCTCGACATTTTCACTGTCTTCAACACCCATGGCGTCCGCAAATTTGCCCACGCGCTCTTCGATCAAGCGCAGGGTTTGCACAACCTTGGAAATGCGTTGACCGGTGATGTCTTGGAAGCTGCAAGCCTCGAAAATTTCCATCACCTGGTTATTGACCTCGGTGGCATAGGCCTCCGCATCCGAAGGGTCAGCCGCCATGATGCCCTCGGCGGCGGCCATGATGCGGTTGGTGGCCTCTTCGGTGTTTTTGACAATGGCCTCAAGCTCAGCGCCCGCACCGGGGATGCGGTTGTCCTTCATGTCATTGGGACACAACGCCGAGATTTCCGAGCGCGCTTTGGTGATAAATTCGGCAATGGCTTTGAACTCGGAAAAGGCCGAGCTTTCCAGCTGATTGAAAAAGCCCTGCATGGAATTGACCAAGTCTTCGGCCAGATGCATGACATCAGCCAAATGGGCATTGCCGTTGACACCATCACGCATGGCATCCAGTTTTTGGCTCAGTTCAGGCGAAATTTGCGGTGCCATGGGGCGCTCCTTTGGTGCAATGAAATCGTGGGATCAGAAGTGGACTTAAAACTCGCCCAACACCGCCACGATTTTTTGCTTCAGGGTCGCCGCATTGAAGGGCTTCACGATATAATTGTTCACGCCCGCTTGTTTCGCGGCGATCACGTTTTCGGTTTTGGATTCCGCTGTGATCATAATGAAGGGTGTTTTTTTCAAGGCGTCGTCATTGCGCACCTTTTGCAGCAGCTCGTAGCCGGTCATCGGTTCCATGTTCCAGTCGGAAATGACCAGACCATAGGTTTCGCCACCTTGCATTTTTTTCAACGCTTCGGCGCCATTTTCGGCTTCATCGAGATTATTGAACCCAATTTGCTTCAGAAGGTTGTGAATGATCCGGATCATGGTTTTATAGTCATCCACCACCAGAACTTTCATGTTCATATCCACCGACATGACAGGTCTCCACTTTTAATACCAACACCCCACCGCCCTGTTTTTTTCGGGCGCGATTGGCCCAAGACTAGCGCAAGGCTTATAAAAAACCGTAAAAACCATTGGGGATTCGGCCACAAAGGAAAAAAATCATGCCTAAACAAGGGTATAATTTCTCACAACTGCAAGTAGGTCAAAGCGAAACCGTCGAGACGGTGATTAAAAAATCGATGATCGAGGCTTTTGCCGAGGTCACCGGTGATACCAATCCCGTCCATTTGGATGCCGATTATGCCGCGGGTACCATTTTCAAAGAGCCCATTGCCCATGGCATGTTGTCAGCGGGCTTGATTTCCGCCGTGTTGGGCACCCGCCTGCCCGGTCCGGGGGCTGTGTATTTGTCGCAATCTTTGGCCTTCAAGCGACCGGTGAAGATCGGCGATACGGTGGTGGTGACCGTGACGGTTACGGACAAACAGGAACGCCGCCGCACCGTCACCTTTGAGACCGTTTGCACCGTTAACGACAAAGTCGTCGTCACCGGCGAGGCGGTCACCCAAGTCCCCGCCGGAGACGCCCAGCCATGACCACCACCCGCCTTGCCGGGGTATATGCCCTGGGGAACTTTGACGGCCTGCATCAGGGGCACCGCCGGGTGTTGGCGGCGGCCCAAGCCTTGGCGCAAACCCTTGACACCTGGCCGGGCCTTTTGACCTTTGCGCCCCATCCCCGCCAAGTGTTCCAGCCGGATGCGCCGCCATTTTTGATTGACACGCCCCTGGTGCGCGATCGCTTGCTGGCCGAGATGGGCATCGCGCATGTGCGCACGCTCGACTTCACGCCCGCGCTTGCAGCCCTCAGCCCCGCGGCCTTCGTCCAAGACGTTCTGCACGCGACCATTACCCCCAAGGGCCTGGTGGTGGGGGCTGAATTTTGTTTCGGCAAAGACCGCGCCGGCACGGCCCAAGACCTGCAAAGTTTATGCGCGCCCCTGGGCATCACCGTTGAAACTGTGTCGCTTGAAACGGCACCGGGCGAGGAGGAAAAGCTCAGCTCCAGCCAAGTGCGCGCGGCCATTCGCCAAGGCGATATGGACTGTGCCCAAGAGATTTTAGGCCGCCCCTGGTGTATCACAGCCGATGTTCAGCACGGCGATCAGCAAGGCCGCGAAATGGGGGTGCCCACGGCGAACCTCGCTTTGGGCGATGTGCTGCGCCCGGCTCGCGGGGTTTATGTGGTGCGCTGTCGGCTGGAGGGACGGGACGCCCCCCTTGGGGGTGTGGCCAATTTCGGCACCCGCCCCACGCGCGATGGTTTGAAAGAATGGCTGGAAGTGCACCTGTTTGATTTCAAAGGGGATCTTTATGGGCAAACGTTGTGGGTTGAGATGCTACACCATCTGCGGCCTGAAAAAACCTTCGCCAGTTTGGATGATCTGATTGCCCAAATCCACAAAGACTGTGAGACCGCCAAAGCCTGGCTGCAGCAAAACGCCGCGCGACCGCGGAAAACGCTTGGCCAAAAGCATGGGGTTTGATACCCAGGAGATCATGACCAAGACACCCTCATCGCCCTCTGCCGACACGGGCCGCGACTATCGCGAAACGGTGTTTCTGCCCGCCACCGATTTTCCTATGCGCGCGGGCCTGCCGAAAAAAGAACCAGAACTTCTGGCCCAGTGGTCCGAGCGCGCGCAATATGACCGCCTGCGCCAGCAGCGCAAAGGCGCGCCATTGTTTGTGCTGCATGATGGCCCGCCCTATGCCAATGGCCGCATTCACATTGGTCACGCTCTGAACAAAATTCTCAAAGATTTTGTGGTGCGCTCGCAGTTTATGCTGGGCCGGGATGTGGATTATCGCCCGGGCTGGGATTGTCACGGCCTGCCCATTGAGTGGAAAATCGAGGAACAATTCCGCAAAGACGGCAAATCCAAAGACGATATCGACAAGGCCACCTTCCGCAAGGCCTGTCGCGATTATGCCGATGAATGGATCGACACCCAAGCCGAAGACTTCAAGCGCTTGGGCGTGTTGGCCGATTTCGACAATCGCTATGTGACCATGGATTTTGAAACCGAGGCCAAAATCGTGGCCGAGTTTCACAAGTTCAAAAACAAGGGGCTGGTCTATCGGGGCTCTAAGCCCGTGATGTGGTCGCCCGTCGAGCAAACCGCCCTGGCGGATGCTGAGGTCGAGTACCATGATCACACCTCGCCCACCATTTGGGTGAAGTTCCCCATCGCCGGCACCGAAAGCGCCGATAGCGCCATCGATCAACTGCTGAGCTTCCAGGCCGAAAAGGCCAGCCTGGTGATCTGGACCACCACGCCCTGGACCATCCCGGCCAACCGCGCCATATCCTACAGCCCCGAGATCACCTATGCGGTCTATGAGGTCGAGGCCATGGAAGCGGACCTTGAGTTCGAGCCCTGGGCCAAGGTGGGTGAACATCTGATCGTGGCCGAAGCCCGCGCCGAGGATGTGCGCACCCACGCGAAGATCAAATCCTGGAAACATTTGGGCGCCCTTGATCCCGCCGGTCTGGTGTGCCGCCATCCGTTGGCGGATCTCCACAGTGGCTATGGCTTTGCGGTACCCTTGTTGTCTGGCGATCATGTCACCGATGACGCCGGAACCGGGTTTGTGCACACCGCCCCCGGGCACGGGGCCGATGACTATGAAGTGTGGCGTGCCCACGGGCACCATGAAATCCCCGAAACCGTTGGGCCCGATGGGCGTTATTATGATCACGTGCCCCTGTTCGGTGGGTTTCAGATCATCGAAACCGAAGGCAAAAAAACTGGCAAGTTTGGTCCCGCCAATTCAGCCGTGATCGACAAGCTGGTGGAAGCCGGCAACCTGTTGGCCCGTGGCCGTGTCGAGCACAGCTATCCCATGAGCTGGCGATCAAAAGCGCCGGTGATTTTCCGCAATACGCCCCAGTGGTTCATTTGCATGGGTGACAGCGAGGGCCTGCGCGCCACGGCGCTGGATGCCATCGAGGCCACCACCTTTTACCCGGCCCAAGGCAAAAATCGCATTCTGTCTATGGTCGAAGATCGACCGGATTGGTTGATTTCTCGTCAGCGCGCTTGGGGCACACCTTTGGCGATGTTCGTCGACAAAACCACCCACCGCCCCTTGCATGATGACGCGGTGGATGCCCGCATTTTGGCGGCCATTCGCGAAGGGGGAGCCGATGCCTGGTTCACCACGCCCGCGTCCGTATTCCTGGGCGAGGGGTATGACCCTGAGCGTTATGAAAAGGTCGAGGACATTTTGGATGTCTGGTTCGACAGCGGTTGCACACATGCCTTCACGCTCGAGGGACATGAGGGCAGCCATTGGCCCGCGGACCTGTACCTCGAAGGCTCGGATCAGCACCGGGGCTGGTTTCAATCGTCATTGCTGGAGGCCTGCGGCACACGCGGCCAAGCGCCTTATAAGGCGGTGTTGACCCATGGCTTTGTCTTGGACGAGCAGGGTCGCAAAATGTCCAAATCGCTGGGCAATGTGGTTGATCCCAACAAGGTCATTGACCAGTCTGGTGCCGAGATTTTGCGCCTGTGGGTGGCCATGTCGGACGTGCATTATGACTTGCGCTGCGGACCAGAAATTTTGAAAACCGCGTCTGACGCCTATCGGAAATTGCGCAACACCCTGCGCTATTTGTTGGGGGCCTTGGCCGATTATGACCCCGCCGAAGCCGTAGACACTGCCGATATGCCCAGCCTGGAGCGTTGGGTGCTGCACCGTCTGGCGGAAACCGATGTGGCGGTGCGTGCGGCCTATAAGCGTTATGATGTGCGGGAAGCCTTTGAGCATCTGTTTACCCTGGCCAACCGTGACCTTTCGGCCATTCATTTCGACATCCGCAAAGACAGCCTTTATTGCGATCAGCCGGACACCCCCACACGCCGCGCCTGCCGCACAGTGATGGACATCACCTTCAAGGCCCTGTGCCGTTGGCTCGCCCCCATTTTGGCCTTTACAACCGAAGAGGCCTGGATGACACGATATGGGGCCGAACACAGCGTGCTGGATGAACCCGCCGAGGCCCTACCCCAGGCGTGGCAAAACCCAGACCTTTCGAGCCGCTGGCAAAAGATCCTGCAGGTGCGGGAAGTCGTCACCGGCGCGCTGGAGATTGAGCGGCGCGAGAAGCGCATTCGCTCGTCGCTTGAAGCCGCCCCGGATGTTTATATCCACGACCCGGATCTGCTGGCGGCCTTTGAGGGCCTGTCGGCGGCGGATATCTTCATCACCTCGGCGGCTACATTGCACCATGCGCCCCCGCCGGACGGCAGCTTTGTCCTGCCACACATTGCCGGTGTGGGTGTGGTCCCCACCAAAGCCGAAGGCGAGAAGTGTGTGCGCTCTTGGAAGGTCTTGCCCATTGATCAAATGGTGCAAGACCCCGACGGCCAATGGCTGACCCGGCGGGATTGGGATGCGGCCCAGGCCTGGGACAAAACCCACAAACAGGCTGCTCATGTCTGAGCCTAAACCCAAATCTATGTCTGGCGGCCCCAGCCAGCGGTCTTGGCGATCCGGTCTCGGTCATCCTTTGACTCGTCTGGGGATGGTTGTGATTGCCGTGATCATCGTGCTGGATCAAATCATCAAGGCCTATATGCTGCAGGTCTTGAACCTCGACGAGGTTCTGTTCATCCCCATCAGCCCGCTTTTCAATTTGACCATGGTCTGGAACACAGGCGTCAGCTTTGGTTTGCTGAGCGCCGAGGCCGACTGGGGCCGTTGGGCGCTCATTGTCTTGTCCTTGGCCATTTCCACGCTGTTGTTCAGTTGGTTGCTGAGGGCCGAACGCCGCCTGAGTGCTGTGTCATTTGGTCTCATCATCGGCGGCGCCATTGGCAACGTCATTGACCGGGTCCGTTATGGGGCCGTTGCAGACTTTCTTGACTTTTCGGGGTTATGGTTCCCCTATGTCTTCAATATCGCTGACGCGGCCATTACGGTGGGGGTGATTCTTTTGATCCTCGACGGGCTGCGGCCAGTACCATCACAACCTGCGGAGCACTGATCTATGCTGGGCACTTTTGACGAAATTCGTGTGGGCACCACCCTTTCCCTGGGCGTGCAAAAAATCGACGAAGCGCAAATCACTTTGTTTTGTGGTGCCTATGCCCCGACCTGGAAGCCAGATGATGGCGCGCCGGACGCCATGGTCTACGCGCTGTGGTCCCGAATGGTGCAGGACGGCATTGCGCGCTGGCCGCATTTTATCAAAAACCTGGGCCAAGATGCCTTGCGCTGGTTTCGCAATCCGCCAGCGGGCGAGATTCTGCGGGGCCGCATCACCATTTTGGCCAAAGAATCCGTTGGCGACAACAAAGGCATCATCATCGCCCAACACGATGTTCTGGACGAAGACGGCCGGCTGGTGTTTTCCATGTTGACCCGCGACAGCTTCGCCAAAACTGGCGAGCAAACCTCCGAAGCCTAAAGCATACGCGCGAACGGCACGCCCCCGCGTCACGAACCCCTGAGATATAAAAAGCCCCGGGGATACCCCCCCGGGGCTTTTGGCATCATATTAAGCGGAGCCTTAGCCAGCGCGCATGGCGGCCTTCATGACCATCCGATCCCAACCAATCAAAGAGGTCAGGTGCGCGTAAATTGCACCCAAAGCGCCCGTCTCGTTCAGCTGCTGGATCTTATCAATGGGTAAGGCGCTCAGCTTATCTTGTGAAATCGCAAAATAATCCGCCAAAGGGATTTCGCGCCCAGGACGACCATCGGGGCCTGGGGGTGGTGTGAAGACCTGCTTGCGCGGCTCCCATAAATCCAGGTCGTTCATCAGGGCCACAAACGAGTCTGTCATCACACGAGACTTTTCAAACTCTTGCAAAAACTCGATGGCGTTTTGTGTGTAGGCACTGGGTTGGCCATTATCAAAGAACGGCGTTTGTGGCGCATTCGAGACCAAAGGCGAGTTGGTCTCGAGGCAGACCACCAGACGCTGGTTGTCATCGTCCTGAGCAAAGACAAACGGATACCGCCGCACATAAGCCGGCAAATAGGACAGCTGATCAAAATTGCCATCTGGCAGCACAGCCAAATTTTCACCGGGCTTCAAACCCATCACCGCCAAAGGCGCGCGATTGTCACCGGCGAAAATGATGGGATAGCTGAGGGCCGCGGCCGCGAACTCATTGATCATCACAGGGATGACGTGGGTTTCTTTCAGAAAATCAAATGGGCGATTGATGGCAGAAATGCCCAAGTGCCCATGACGCTCAATGCTCAGGGGTTCGGGGTTGGTATAAAGGGCCACTTGCCCTGTCAGTTGTGGTTGATTGGCGCTGTTCATATTGGGTCCTCGGTTGGTCCGTTTTCTTTTGGTCTAACCGAGTGCGCCCAGCCTGGCAAGCGGCCCGACCCGCTTACTCTTTCACGCCTGGTGGGGTTTCCTCCAACACCACAGTTGCATACAAATGAAGCCCATCAATATATTCAGCTATTTTATACCGGTCTGGCCCCACGCGCTCAATCAAAACCAAATCCGCATAGCCATCGAACTGATTGCCATTCTCAGGCTCCAATCCATTAACGATATCAGCAAGCAACCAGGTTTGTTCACCGGTTTTTAGATCACTGAGGGAGCGGAACGGATAGTCGTTATCGGCCATGGCCCCGGGCAACGAGGTTTGTTTTTGCGGGTATAGGGTTTGGGGGTCCGAATAGGCCAGAATGGAATTTGACCGGGTACTGTCCCCATATGTCAATGTATAGGTATCACTGCTGCCGATCCTTTCGAAGTGGTCAACGAACCCATCTTCGTTCGCATCGGAACTGAAAAGTTTGGGAAAAGGCTGACCGCCAAAAGCGTCAAAATTTGTCATAAAGTTTGCCTCCAGATGATGATGATACATAGCATCCATACGCCTGCAGCTCAAGTGCATTTCATGTTTTCTTCATATTTGCACTTTGCCCATAATCTGATCAGATAGCGTCATGACAGACTCAGAGATCAATTTGCCATTGGAATTGTGGCGCGGCGGGGTCACCCCTTGGGATTGCGACGAGATGGGGCATTGGAATGTGCGCCAATATGTGGGCCGTGCCCATGACGCCATCCTGGCCTTGCAGGCGGAATTGGGCTTGGGCGAACCCATCCCCGAAACCCAAAGCGGTTTGTTTTTGCGCGAGGCCCACATACGCTTTTTGGCCGAAGCCCGCGCCAGTGCCCCTTTGGTGATGGTGGGTGGGATTCTGGAGTGCCGCGCCCAAGACATGGAAGTCTATTTCGAGCTGCGACACGTGCGCGATGGACGGGTGGCCGCCACCTATCGGCTGAACATCGAACATCAGTCCCTGCGCACCCGCATGCCGTTCAATTGGCCCCGACGCGCCCGGGAAAAAGCCGATCAGCTGATCTGCACCGTGCCCGATTATGCCCGTCCCCGCGGCGTGAGTTTAAAACCGGTATGCTTTCAAGCCAGTGGCGCCCAGGCCGATGCTTATGATTTGCCGGTTATTCGTCGGGCGGTCATCCATCCGGCCGATTGCGATGCCACCGGTGTGATGCGCCCGGGCGTGTTCATTGGCGCGGTTTCTGATGGCTTTGGCTCATTGGCCATGCATTGGCACCAAGACCCCACGCGCGATCCCTTGGCCGATGGCGAGGGCGGTGTCGCGCTGGAGTATCGTCTGCATTATTATGATCTGCCCACCTTGGGACAGCGGTATGTTGTGCGTTCCGGCCTGCAAGAGGTGGCGCGCAAAACCCGCACCACCGCCCATTGGATGTTGTGCCCCAGTACCGGTCAGCCCTATGCGAGCCTTTTGTCGGTTTCAGCGGCGTTTGACCTGAAGACCCGCAAAATCTTGACGCCCAAGCCCGAGATCACCGAGCGGCTGAAAACCTGGGTCATTCCTGGCATCGGGCTTTGATGCGCCATCGTCAAAGATGAACATCATTTGAGATGAGATCCTGGTGTATCTGCTATAGTGTGCCCGTAAACTCGACAGGATGATGTGTGATGCAAAGACGTATTGGTCTGACCCTTTTGTGTTTTGGCCTTTGGCTGGCGGCCGCGCTGCCCATGGCGGCGGCCAATCCTGTCCGCACCGATCATGTCGAGGTGGAACTGGTCACAACCCGCCAGGCCCTGGTGGCGGGGGGCACCACCCAGATGGCCCTGCGCCAGGATCTGGAAGCGGGCTGGCACACCTATTGGCGCAATCCCGGTGATTCCGGCGAAAGCACACGCATAGACTGGGACCTCCCCCCTGGCGTTTCCATCAGCCCCTTCACCTGGCCCGCACCCCACCGCCTGCCGTTGGGGCCGCTGGTGAATTATGGCTATGAAGGCGAAGTGCTGTTGCCGTTCACGGTGACGCTGGAGGACAACATTCAAGGCCCCGTGCGCTTGGTGGCCCATGCCAGCTGGCTGGTGTGCAAAGATATCTGTATCCCCGAAGAGGCCAAGCTCGAGATAACCGTACCGGTAGAACCGCGGCCCACCCCCACAGCCTGGGCTCAACGGATCGAGGCCGTGCTGGCCGCAGCCCCGGCCCCCAGAGCCGATTGGATCACACATTGGCAGCCCACAGCCACAGGCGCCACCTTGGCCGTGC